>JAJYBU010000052.1 GCA_021778845.1 Acidobacteriota bacterium | reverse complement strand
CCACGGTCGTTACCATCCAGAGGCAAATCAGCGATCTGCGCAAGCAGATCGCGCAATCGGCAAATGCTCCGGCCGCAAGCCCTGCTGCCAACGCTGCAACACCGTACGACTCTCCTGGCGTAATGCAATTGCGTGCACAGATCGCGGCACTCAATACGGCCATTCTGCAGAAGAAGCATGACCAGGCGGCTATTCAGGCCCAGATCCGGCTGTACCAGGGCCGTATTCAATCGACGCCCATGGTCGAGGCAAAGATGAAGGATCTTACCCGTGGTCATCAGACAGCTCAGGACTTCTATGACAGCCTGCAAACCAAAATGAATCAATCGCAGATGGCAACGGACCTCGAGCGACGCCAAGAAGGAGAACAGTTTCGCGTGATGGACGATGCGAATCTTCCCGATGCGCCGACCTTCCCCAATCGGCCAATGTTCGCCATCGGAGGTCTGGTCCTTGGCCTAGGGCTCGGCCTTCTGTTCGTAGCCCTCCTCGAATATAAGGATAAGTCCCTGCGGTCGGAACGCGATGTCTGGGCCTTTACGAAACTGCCAACGCTTGCCACCATCGCTCTCGTTCCTGATGCCAAGAGGTCCAAGGGTAGAAAGTTTTTTGGCAAACGTCAGCGCGCGGAAGCGGTTCCCTCAACGAGCAAAGCGCTCACGAATGCAGGTGGCTAACTCATGTATAGAAAGTTCTTCAATCTGCAGACCAGCCCATTCGGCGCGAGCCCTGATCCTCGTTTCCTTTATATGATGCCGCACACCAGAGAAGCCCTTGCGGGACTGGAATATGGCATTTCCGAACGCAAGGGATTCACCGTGCTCACAGGCGAGGTCGGCACGGGCAAGACCACGCTCCTGAGGTGTGCCCTTGGGTCGCTTGGTCAACGCCGTGTGTGCACTTCCTTCGTCTTTAATCCCCTGCTTGATCCACTTGATTTTCTCGAATTTGTTCTTTCAGATTTCGGCCTCACTCCTGCATCGCGAACGAAGTCGGGTATGCTGCTTCAACTCAATCGCTGGCTGATCGAACGCTTTCGTATGCAGGAGACATGTGTCGTGGTTGTAGATGAGGCACAAAATCTCTCCTGGGAACTTCTGGAAGAGATCCGGCTCCTGACGAATCTGGAATCGTCGTCCGAAAAGCTGTTGCAAATTGTGCTCTCCGGTCAACCAGAGTTAGAAGAGAAGTTACGCCACCCCAGCGTTCGCCAACTACGCCAGCGAATTTTTCTATGGTGCCGCACGCAACCCTTGACCGCTGAGCAGACCGGCGAATATATCGTTGAGCGGTTGCGCATCGCTGGCACGGCGAATCCAATTTTCTCTCCAGAAGCTACACAGCTTGTTCATAGGTATAGCCGTGGTATTCCGCGCATTATTAATCTAATCTGCGAGCATTCACTTATTCTCGGCTACGTCGAACAAATTCACCTGATACCGGGCGCACTGGTCTCCCGGGTTGCAGCCGACCTTGAATTGGACATGCAATCATTCCTGATTGCTCCTTCTGAACAGGAATCCGTAGGAGTGCACGCTCCACATCATCCTATAGACATGAAGACAGGAAAACTTATGAATGCTTTCAATAGCGAGCCAGGGGGAAGCGGTCGATGAGCCATATATATGAAGCACTCCAACGAGCGGAAGCTGAGCGCAAGTCAGCAACTCATGAAGATGTCATCACTTTCGATCCACGCAATTCGAAGGATACGCTCGAAGCTTTTGCCGAGCCGTCCGAAGGTGCCATTGCCATAGCCGAGAAGGCTCCCCTCCCTGCGACTGATGCATCCTTTTTGATAGATGTTCCCAGAAGACCATGGAATCCTTCCTTCGACCGGCTCCCTGGTCTGCAAAAGAGTGGAGCAGGGGTGGAGCAGTTTCGCAGCCTCAGGTCCCGTCTACAGGAGTTCCGCGACCTCAAGAGCCTGAAGTCCCTATTGGTCAGCAGCGGGATGCCCCGGGAGGGCAAGAGCTTTATCGCTGCCAACCTGGCACTCAATCTGGCGCGTCACAAAAACAGCAAAGTGCTATTGATCGATGGAGACATGCGATGCTCTAGCCTGCATCAGTATTTGGGATGTGATTGCAATCCGGGACTCGCTGATTATCTTTCCGGAAAGGCCGGCATCCAAGAAGTTATGCAATATGCGGAAGAGGTAAAGGATCGAGACCCCGTGGTATCGGCTGTACTTAATAATCTGGCATTCATTCCCGGAGGGGATGGCGGTGATCGAGCCGCTGATCTTTCAGGGAGCAAGCGTATTGATGAATTGCTTGCTACGGCCGCACCATATTTCGACTGGATCGTGGTTGACTCTCCACCTGTGCTGCTGGTGTCTGACGCTGTCAATCTGGCGCGGTCTTGTGATGCTGTCTTATTGGTGGCCCGCGCGGGTATAACAACATTCCCAGTAGCTCAGCGTGCGCAATATGAACTGAAGGCGTCCAACATTATTGGATTTGTGCTGAATGCAGTTGACAAGTCAGTAATTACTGAAAGCTACTACTACCGCTACGATGGCAAGACGGAGTAGCTCGCAGCATGGTGCATAAATGATTCGACTACTGAATGTATATTATCCAACGCGAACGGTCATACTGATTCTGTGCGAAGCCTTTATCGTTGGTGGTTCCTTTGTGCTCGCATCAGCGCTGGTGCTGGGTTCAGATACGCTTACTATCCTTGGGCAAAATCACGGAATGCTCAAGATTGCAGCTTTAACGGTAAGTACTATCCTATGCTCCTACTACTTTGACCTTTACGAGCCGCAGCATATTTCTGCGCGTTGGGAGATATATTTCAGGCTGCTTCTCATCATTGGGTTTTTAGCATTTGCGCTGTCAGCTATTGTCTATATATTCCCTCAAGCAGCGATTGCGCGCTTCGTCTTTCTACTTGGCCTGATCCTGGTCATAGCATCACTCATCGCATGGCGGAGCGCCTTTGAATGGATCAGTGGCCACGCGATTTTTCAGGAACGGGTGTACGTGCTGGGTGGAGGGCAGCGCGCCAGTTCGATCATCGAGACGATCAAAGAGCATCGCGAGGCGGGCATGGTCGTGGTAGGTTCGGACGCTGCGGTAGCGGACAAAGCGGAGCGCAAGAGAACGTTCGCCGCCGCGGTTGAGCAAATGGCTTCCGTCGAGACCTCCATCGATCGTATCGTGATTGCGCTTGACGACCGCCGCGGAGAACTTCCCGTTGACGGGCTTCTGTCGATGCGCTTTCGTGGCGTCACCATTGAAGAGGTCGGCAGTGTTCAGGAGCGGCTCACGGGAAAGTTGCAGCTTGACGGGCTTCATCCCAGCGATCTTCTTTTCTGCGAGGGCTTCAGAATGAAGCCCTCGCAACAGTTCCTGCTTCGTATCGCATCGACCCTTGTGGCCGCGCTTGTTCTTCTCCTTTTTATTCCGATTTTTCCCATCGTCGTTCTGCTGGTACGGTTGTCTTCGCCCGGGCCCATCTTCTTTGGTCAGAAGCGCGTGGGTCTCAATGGTCGAATTTTCACCGTCTATAAGTTCCGTACGATGGTGGTGGATGCGGAAGCCGATGGAGCCAAATGGGCCATCAAGAATGATCCAAGAGTCACCCGAATAGGGAGGTTCATGCGGAAGACTCGTCTGGATGAAGTCCCGCAACTCTGGAATGTATTGAGCGGTGATATGAGTTTTGTGGGACCCCGGCCGGAGCGCCCGGAGTTTGTCTCCTGGCTGTCGGAGCAGATTCCGTTCTATCATGTGCGCACGCTGATCCGCCCTGGTCTTACAGGGTGGGCACAGGTGCGTTATGGATATGGAGCTACGCTCGCCGAGAGCCGTGAAAAGCTGGCTTACGACCTCTACTATGTGAAGCATCAAACCCTGGGGCTCGATCTGCTCATTATGTTTGAGACGATCAAGACGATCCTCAGGCGCCGCGGCGCACAATAACTCCGCCGAGCTTCAGTTCGTTGCTCCGCGGTGATGGCCAGTAGACACCCTTGAACTTCGAGACGCCGGGCCTGAATTGCCGGAGCGGCGTACACTGGGCGGTGATGGATCGCATGGTGCGCGCGGTCCTCTACGGAGGGGCACGATGAACATGGTGCCGAAGATCGCAAGATGATTCATAGCCTCAAGATCACTGCAATCGTTGAAAATACGGCGGGCACCATCGACGCCGCGGGGGAATGGGGAATTGCCCTTTGGATTGAGGCCGACCATCATCGCATCCTCTACGATACTGGCCAGGGCCATACGCTACTGCATAATGCACGTCTGCTTGGAATCGATCTCACGACTGCCGAAGCCCTGGTGATCAGTCATGGTCACGCGGACCACACCGGCGGTATCGCCGCGTTGATTGAAGCTGGCTTCCACGGCAGGATGTACATGCATCCGGCGGCATTGAACGCCAAGTATCGACGCGAAAAGACGCCACCGAACCGGGCGAATGGCATACCTCTGGCATCTTATCGGGCCATGATGTCGAGGCGGTCCGAGCTAATCGAATCGCCAGCCCCGACGGAGATCGTTCCCGGAATGATCGTGACCGGAGCCATCCCGCGGATGAATACATTTGAAGATGTTCCCGAGTCCTTTTTCCTGGACCCGGAGTGCACGCAGCCTGATCAGATGATCGATGATCAGGCGCTATTGATCGAGACGCCACGCGGTTGGACCGTGATCACAGGTTGTGGACACGCTGGATTGATCAACACTTTGAACTACACCCGGGAGCGCATCGGCAATGGCCGCATCGCCTGCGTGATGGGAGGGCTGCATCTGTTTTCTGCTTCGGCGGAGCGCATCAACGCAACCGTAGAGAACCTGCGGGCGTTCGATGTTGAATGTATTGCGCCTTGTCATTGCACAGGGTTTGAAGCCACCGGCGCTCTGCAGCGGGACTTGGGGAATCGTGTCGTGTCACTCCGTGCGGGTCTTAGCGTGCAAATCTGCTAGCGGTAATCACTGCGTCGATTGCCAGGAGCGCACGCTATCGGTGCACCCGCCGGTGATCAAGCGTTGCGCACGCTCTTGGAGCGATGGAGGGTCTTGACCCTCGGCCGCAATCCCAGGATCTCAAAGCCGGTGAGCTTGCTTTTGGATACATAGATCAACCAGTTGTTTCCAATGGGGTCTGCTGGAGCCATAAAAAAACCTGGCCCCATGATGTGGTCCTGGGTATTCTCAATCATCCCCTCGATCGTCTCGCCATCATCGAACCGGATGCGGATCCACAGACACTCCATGGCCGGCAACCGATCGTGGAAGAGAAGATCAACATGGCTCGTCTGGCCGGAGAAATCCTTCACAAAGAAAACAGCTTTAACGTTATCCAGAGGCACATCTTCCACCGTGCCTGACTGTAAATGGGTCAGGCGAATGGAATTCAACCCCTGCGTGTGCACCCCATCCGCATCCGTTGGCCACTGGCTGCGGTCCGCATAGCCCTTGAGTGTTTGCTCTTCTCCGCGAATCACCACCATGTACGGATCTTCCGACACCTCTTTGGGCGGGAAGTGGTTCAAGCTCTCCGTCTTGGCGCGAGGTCGTACTGCTTGATCTTGTAGAGCAACGCTTTGTAGCTGATTTGCAGTTCGTTTGCTGCCGCTTTGCGGTTCCATCCATTCCCCTCCAGAATCCGTTCAATTGCTGCCGCTTCTGCATCGCCCTTCAGGCTACGGACCAGTTGCTTGAGTCCTGCGCCCTTGAATTGATCCTGGGACGCACTCGACTCAGCATGCAGGTTCGAGAAGGGGCTCAAGTCAGCCAAGATTGCCATTTCATCGCCCAAAATGAGGAAGCGATTAATAACGTGCTCTAGCTCTCGGCTGTTACCAGGCCAGGAATAGCGAGTCAGTGCATCGAGGAGGTTGTGCGATAGGGTCAGCGGCTTGCTCCCATATTTGGCCGCCCCCTTGCGGATGAAGTGGGACGCAAGGATGGGAATCTCGTCGCGGCGATCACGCAGAGGTGGAATGACAAGGGAAAATCCGTTCAGCCGGTAGTACAGGTCTTCACGAAAACTCTTCTGCGCGATCGCCGCCTTCATATTGATGTTCGTCGCTGCAATTACGCGGACGTCCACCTTCATCGGCGCGCGACTCCCGAGCCTCGAAAATGTTCCATCCTGAAGAACTTGGAGCAGTTTGGCCTGCAGGATCGCCGGCATCTCGCCAATCTCATCGAGAAAGATTGTGCCACCGCTGCAAACCTCGAACTTTCCGGGCTTTGCCTTATTGGCTCCCGTGAAAGCCCCTTGCTCATACCCGAAGAGTTCGCTCTCCAGAAGGTCTGCCGGCATGGCCGCGCAATTAACCTTCAGGAACATGCGCTCGCTGCGCATCGACATCTTGTGGGTGTACATCGCCAAAATCTCTTTGCCCGTCCCGCTCTCGCCCATAATGAGCACGGGGATATCGGACTTTGCCACCAGCGAAGCCTGAGCCTGCAACTCCCTCATCCGCTTATTGGACCAAACGAACGAATGGGAGTCGTCCAGTCGAATCTCCTGCGGCTCTGCCGAAGTGTCCCGATCCATACACGCCAGATGCTCTTCAATGGCGGTTTCAAGGTTTCCATCTACAAACGGCTTCAACACAACGCCCCGAGATCCAATTCGCGTCACGATCTCGAGGTTTTTAACCTCAGCAGAACACGACAGGATAATAATGGGGACGTCCGATAGCGAAGCGCGTACGTGAGACAGAATGGGAAGAGACTGCTCGATGCTCTCCCACGCAAGCAAAACCAGGTGAGGCTCCGGTCCGGCTGTGCACTGGTTCAGCAGCGATTTTTCATCGGAGAACAGATTCAGATTGTATTGACCGCTAAGTACTTCCCGCAGATATTCAAGAACCGCAAGATTCGAGTCCAGGACGAAGAGTCGAGGCTTTGGTGGCTGCGCGATTTTCGGAACACCAAATGGCAATGCGATAGACATCAAAGAACTCCAACCCTCGACAGCCGTTATCTGCATCTAAGCTGGCAGCAGTCGTTCGCATCTGGGTGCTGCTGCCGTTGCAACGAGGTTTAGATAGCTTCTCGTCCCCAGACGCCTCTAAGGTGGATTCAGTCTAGCCGAACCTATTCATAAATGGAAGAACTTTGCAGTCAAAAAGAGAAAAAAAGTTCCACATTTAGATAGTTAATCAGTAAGTTAACCAACTCATCCAAAAGCATTTGTTGGCGCAACGATAGGGATATCAGCGTAACAAAGGCATATGCGCGCTATCGAGATAGGTGAGCCCTATATGGCCTTTCACGTGCTTATTCATAGCTAGATTTGCTAAATCGAGCACTCCTGGCAGGACATCCCTTGGACCATTACGTAAATTCGGCAGCCTTTCTGGATCTCCCTCCTTTAGACATTGTCTTTGGGCGAACAGCCGCCATGCAGGCTATTCGTCAGAAACTGGAGCGCGTTGCCGCCACCGATGTCCCCGTTCTTCTCCAGGGAGAGACCGGTACCGGGAAGGAAATATGTGCTCGTCTCCTTCATGCGTTTTCCAAGCGCTCCAAGGATTCGCTGGTCAAGGTGAGTTGCCCCTCCATTCCCCAAACACTCCTTGAGACCGAACTCTTCGGATATGAGAAGGGTGCCTTCACCGGAGCCCACTCCACCAAGCGGGGCAGGGTAGAGCAAGCCCATATGGGGACACTGTTTCTCGATGAAGTCGGCAGTCTGGATCTCATGGTGCAATCCAAGCTGCTGCAGGTGTTGCAGGATGGAACATTCGTCCGCGTTGGTGGGCATACAACACTGGCCATCGAGACGCGCCTCGTCTCGGTTGCGAACCGCGATCTCCGCGCTCAGGTCGATGACGGATCCTTCCGCCTGGACTTTCTCTACCGCATCAACGCGGTCACAATTAATCTGCCGCCGTTGCGCGGACGTAAAGAAGATATTCCCCAACTGGTCGACTATTTCATTGAGCAGCACGCACGGACCTTCAGTCTTTCTCCCAAGCCGCTCTCCCGCAACGCCATCGAATTGATGCAGCGCTATGACTGGCCCGGGAATATACGCCAGCTCGAGAACATTATCCGAAGCTATGTCCTGATCGGTAACGAAGATCTCCTCGCAGATGAACTACTGCCTCCCCAGAACCATGGCGACAGCATTATCGCGGATATCGATCTGAGTGAGCCTGTCTCGTTACGCCATATTACGAAAAAGGCAACGCTTGATCTGGAGCGGCACATTATTTTGAAGGCCCTTCAGGCAAATAGTTGGAATCGGCAAAAGACAGCAAAATGGCTTCATATAAGTTACAGATCCCTGCTTTATAAGCTTAGCGAAGAAAGTACGCCTGTCCTTCTTATGCCTTCTTCACAAAAGCACGGCCCGGCAAAAGCGACGATGGATGATCCTATGAGACGCAAGTTAGGCGTGCCGACCCATATTTAGTTCTGGAAATATTGAATGCCGTAACAGGTCCATCGATCAAAAATCGGCACTTGGAATTAGCTAAAGGAATCTGATGAAACTTAATTATCGAATACCGCTCTTCATCACACTGATTGCAGCCAGTGCAGGTATCGGTACGGTGGGTGTGCATGCATCCACGGACTGCCAACAGCTTTTTCACGCATACCAGCAACAGCTTGCGAAGAGCCTTCACCATAAGCGGAGTCCCGAGACGCTGGCACGCTGGGCTGCCTGGAACAAAGCTCACCCCAACTATCGTCCTCACCCCACCCCCAAGGAATCGTTGGCCAAAATCGACTTCGTCTGCCAGGTTCCGATGGACAACTCCGCAGTGGGGCAGGATCTCCCTCCTGTGGAGCTCCCTGCATTGCTCCCCGCGATGACGGATATCTTTACTGCTCCGAGTCAGCCAAATATTATCGCGAGCAATGTGATACCGCCGGATACCCCTCTGCAATCACCGCCAGGCGATCCGGCCTATCCCCCGGTATATTACCCAGGTGTTCCTACTATTTTTGGAGGAGGGCCTAATTCCCAACTTACACCGCCCATCTCTCCGACTCCGGAGCCACCCAGCGTGATCCTGATGATAACGGCGTTCGGACTTATGTCAGGCTTGGTCTTTTGGAAGAGATCCGAACTCGATGAGCAAGGATGCCAGCCGGCGCTCGCTCATCGAAGCACGTAGTCCTCGAAAATAAGACCATCGCATATTCTCATCCATCACGAATAAAAGGGCTGCCTTTGGCAGTCCTTTTATTCGTGCGGCCCTGCCAATAAATTGGAAGGTTGTCTCGATGCTCGCCAGCAACGGCCCAGATAGCCTTGGCATCTCGCCGCGCATCTCCAAAGACGGTATCCAGTGGAACAGACTGCTGAGTCTCCACGCCTGAGATAAGCAGCATCACGATCGGCAACAGTGGTTGGTGCTTGACAATCGTCTGATTCACAGCTGGAAGTCCGGTAGCCGCTACCGTGCCAGAGCATCACGCTCCCGGGCACTGTTGTTGTGTACCGCGTAGTCGCAAAGGGAATATTGGCGGGAGGTCACTATGCAAACACTTGCACAGTGATAGCAATGAGCTCCTATAAGTTGATGATTCTAAATGTAAAATGTTTGGTCATCCAGGTGCTTCTAGTAGTAGCGTAATGAACCTTGGCAGTCGATGCAGTGCGATATTCAACAGCGCGCTGCCTCGATGAGAAAGTTCACTTCAGCATGCCGCAATGCAAACAGTTCGGCCCGCGACCGCGGTAATTTCAGGAGGAATCATGAAAGCATTTACAAAGCTACTTGTCCTAGGTGCAGCACTCGCAGTTTCAACCTCGTTAGCCTATGCCGACCCGCTTGGTGTTGGCTCGATCAACTTTATGGGAAGCGATACCTATTCCCTTAGTGGTAGTGGCTCGCTTACGTTTTGGGGAACTCAGTATGTCGGAGGTACGTCCTCGGGCAGCTTGGCCAGCTTCGCTAGCGGTGAAGTAGCAAGCTTCACCAATCTTTCCTCGTTCACCGTCAACTCACCTGAACTATTTGTCTCGGTGTACAACGGAACCAATACCTTGGAGTATTATTTGACGTCCCTTGACCCGGTCGTAAGTTCAGGGCTGACCCTCCTGGGGTCGGGCTATTTTATGGAGACCGCAGGTATGGGTACTACTGGCGCAGTCCTATTCTCGGACACCCCAGGTAGCGATATTTTCACGACTCAGTACGCTCCAGGCGCTGATCAAAATAATCCAACGACGTTTTCAGCAAGCGCATCGATCACCCCGGAACCCAGCAGCCTGCTCCTGCTTGGCACCGGTCTGCTTGGCGCAGCCGGAATCGCACGCAGAAAGTTCGCTGCGAAGTTCGTCTCGTAAAGTCCTGATGGGTATGTCCGGGGAGCCCCAACTGGGGCCTCCCGGGAGTGACCTGAATTGAACCCTGCGTATGCGTGTGTCTTCGTCCCGGGAGAACTCGATGACGCAGGTTGCGGGCTGAATTCCATGCGGCTGTTGGGCCATTAAATCCGACGATGGCAATAGCCTGGAAGAGCTGTTGCCTGAATCATAAAAGAGCCGCCTCCATTATGGAGGCGGCTCTTTTAGTTTGAATCAAACCCGCTCGATCGCTCGGCACAGAGGCCCGTATCGCGCTTCAGGATCACGCCAGTGCGCTCATCAAGCCATCAGCCGGATGTATCAGCGGTCCACGAGCCTTAGCATCGCACAATCTTGTCCGAAACAATCCCCTTGGTAGCATTGCGCGAATCCACCACGAGCTGCGACGTCCTTACAATTTCCTTGTAGTCATAGTCAGAGTGGTTCGTGACAATCAGCACGCAGTCATACTGCTCCAAATTCTCCAGTGGTGTGCACGTCATATTCAGGTTGTAGTGCCTGCCTCGGCCGACTGTCGGGAAATACGGATCATTGTAGAGAACTTCCGCACCCTCCTTACGTAGAAGTTCGATGATGGTCAGCGAAGGTGACTCACGCAGATCATCGATGTCCTTCTTGTAGGCCATCCCAAGCATTAAAATCTTCGATCCATTCATGGATTTCTTGTGTCTATTAAGTGCCTGGCCCACTGTCTGCGCGACAAACTCTGGCATGGCTCCATTTACTTCTCCAGCCAGTTCAATAAACCTGGTATTGAAGTCATATTCCTTCGCCTTCCAGCTCAGATAAAACGGGTCAATCGGGATGCAATGTCCGCCGAGACCCGGCCCGGGATAGAACGGGTGGAAGCCGAACGGCTTCGTCGATGCGGCATCGATGACCTCCCAGATATCAACGCCCATGCGCAGCGAGAGCACCTTCAGTTCGTTGACCAGCGCGATATTCACACAGCGATAGATATTCTCCAGCAGCTTGGTCATCTCCGCCGCACGTGTCGTGGAAACGCGAACGGCGCGCGTAAAGATGCCCTCGTACAAGGTCGCCGCCAGTTCCGCTGCAATCGCATCATGCCCTCCGACGACCTTCGGAATATCATGCCGCGCCACAGTCGTGTTCCCCGGGTCCTCGCGCTCCGGAGAGAACGCCACATAAAATACGCCGTGATCGGAGGCCGGGCCCTTACCCTGAGCCGCCAGCCCGCGTTGATTCTCCGCCTCCAGAATAGGGATCAGCAGATCTTCCGTCGTTCCGGGATACGTACTGCTTTCCAGCACGATCAATTGGCCCTCGCGAATCCATGGCGCAGTTGATTTCGCCGTCTTCTCGATGAAGCTAAGATCCGGTTCACGGTGCTCTGTCAGCGGCGTAGGCACGCACATGATCACGACGTCCATATCCGAGATATTCGAAAAATCCGCAGTTGCCTGGAACCCTTGACTGCGCGCGGCTTGAATCTCCGCTTGCGGAATTTTGAAGATGTACGATCGACCCGCTTCTAGATCCGCCACCTTCTTCTCGTCGATATCAAAGCCCATCACCTTGAAGCCGGCACCGCAAAGTAGAAGCGAAAGTGGCAGTCCTACATATCCAAGCCCGATCACGCCAATCCTGGCATTGCGAGTCTGCAGGCGCTCTAGGCGTTCTCGAGCGATATCGGGGATGGAGAGGTTTTCGTTAGTCGTCATGTCAAGAATTATTGCATCTTGCCGACGGACTTTATGGTCATGTTCGTCACATGCTCGATTACTAAATGAGAACCAGCACCACGGAATAGTGTCTTTCCCTGCAGGCGTCGCGTGCCATCGGCTTCGCCCCTCCCCTCACGCCTGCCGCCAAAGTGGTAGGGAAACGCTCCCATGGTATGCAAAGTTCTGCACAGTGCCCCCTCCATGCAGGCTGCAACTCATTGATTACAAGCTATATCCAGTTGGCGCTGCAGTTGCATTCTCTTGCGTATAGCCGAGATCTAGTTGCTGGTACATCCTCCACCGTTTGGGACGGGACACAGCCGCAGATCGAGGAGGGCAATATGGCATTTGAGACCGCGCGGATCGACAACACGACGACCAGAAGGGTGCATACAAATCCGTGTGTCGGCGCACGTGGCTGGCGTCACTGGATTCAGTTGCCTCTCTACGTTCCTGTCGGCCATCGCGCCCGTGCAAGTTGCCTTGCCTTGTCTCACCTGCCTTGCCATGCCTTGGGTATTCGCCGCATGCCGCGCGCTGGTGCCCGCGTAATTGGCAAGGTCTTTCCTTTCCATGATCTCTGTCGCCAAAGCTGGATCCGGCGAGCCGACCTCAACCACTCACTTACTAAGAAAGGTACTTTATGAAGCCCCTTTATAACTTCTTCTCCGATAATGGTCCGTTCCTTTTCGTCAGCGGCCTCGTTCTCAGCATCGCCGCCAGCCTCTTGGCCTCGACCGCGGCCTACATTCATGCCTCATTCTAGTAACGGCGCATGTTAGATCCTCTTGGTCAAGCCAGGATTTTCTCTGCACAAGTTACTTGGCATGGACGATACCTTGCGTCCTGCAGTACGTCTTGCCAGATCGATGCGACTCAATCTGCTGAAGGGATGCTGAGAGCCCGCGCATAGCGATCTCTCGCATCTTCCTTGGCTGTTGCGTGCATTCCAATGCGGTACGCAGCATCCCTATTGCATCGCCCACTTATGCATTGAGGCGTGCGGACCGCCAGCACCATAGATTAGTTTTATTTAGACACTAAGGGATCGGCTATGACGAGCCGTTCCTGATTGCCGAATCGATGGAGGAGTAATCCTGTGGTTCGGATCCGCACCTGTTGTAGTTGCTCTCACTAGGTTGGCAATCTCTTCCGGAGATACCGGCTTGGCAAATAAATAACCTTGCATGCCATCGCATCCTAGCCGGTCAAGAATCACTCTCTGATCTTCCTGCTCCACGCCTTCCGCAATTACTTCCATCTTCATACTATGACCGACGGCAATAATTGCTTTGACAATGGGATAACTACTCGAAACATCGCATAGACGCTGCACAAACGAGCGGTCGATCTTTACTGTGGAGATGGGCAGGCGATGTAGATGCTGCAGTGACGAGTAGCCCGTTCCGAAGTCATCCACCGCAAAGCGAATTCCCATTGCGGAGAGTTCCTGCATCTCCGTACTGATCTCATCAAAATTCAGAATCGCTCGCTCAGTAATTTCCATCTCCAGAGAGGCTGGATCGATATTCCATTTAGAAAGAGAGTCGCCAACCTCAGAGGCAAACTCCTTGCGCATTAATTGCGAGGGCGAAACATTGACTGCGACGCGCAGGGGCATTGGCGTGGCTTTTTTCCACTGGTCCAGTTGGCGGCACACCTCTTCCACCACACAGCGCCCAACCGGGTAGATCATCCCGTTGTCTTCCGCGCGCGCGATCATTCGATCGGGGCTGACATATTCCTGGCCCATATCCGGAAGGCGAAGGAAGGCCTCCATCCCGCGGAGCATATTCGAAGGGGTGTACTGCAACTGATAATGCAGCAGCAGTCTCTCCCTCTCCAGAATCTCTCGCAAATGTTGGTCAAGGGCAGCGTTATCGTTTGCAGCGCTGGAAAAGTCAGGGCCAGCGACGATATAGCGATTTCCGCCCGCTCGTTTCGCACGGTACATCGCAGCATCTGCGCAACGCCACACCTCATCCATATCGGCGCCGTGATCAGGGAAGATGGCGATGCCAAGGCTACCCCGAGGCTGAATGGTATATCCGCCGATCACCGTGGGCTTGTTCAAGGCCTGCAGCAGCATCTTCCCAACCAGGCCAGCCGATTCCACCGTATTGATTTCCCCTAAGACAATCGCAAACTCATCGCCACCCATGCGCGCCACGGTGTCCATGCCCCGCAGTCGGCTGGTCAGCAATCCCGCCACGTGCTTTAGATAAGCGTCCCCGATTGTGTGGCCATACCAGTCGTTGACCTTCTTGAAATGGTCCAGGTCAATGGAGATGACCGCCGTCTTATGCTTCAACCTCTGCGCGGTGGTGAGGGCCTGGGCCATGCGGTCGCTCAGCAGGATCCGATTCGGCAGGCCTGTCAGTGCGTCATGGTGGGCCATCTGCAGTAGCTCTGCATCGACATGACGACGCTCGGTGATATCTTCTGCAATCACCAGCTTGCACGCTTTGCCCCGGTACGAGACATCGTTGGATCGGACGGAGACTTCAATTTGCGTCCCATCACGCCTCAAATGCCGATGAACCGCATTCGTGCGGCGGCCCGTCCCTCGAGGCTCCTCGCTCTCCGCGGGCTGCTGCCCTGGTAAAACGATGTCCGCAAGCGTCAGGCTTAGAAACTTCTCACGCGAATAGCCGTACTGCGTGAGTGCACTCTCGTTGGCGTCCAGAAATTGAAGTGATTCGGTGTCATATATCCAGATCGCCAGAGGATTTCCGTTGAACAATATGCTCACTTCCGAGATGGGAGACTCGGCAGTGGGTTTGTCATCTTGATACGGGACGTCAGATCGCATGAGCGAAACCTCAAGATTACGATGAAGCAAATTGAGTGGCAGCGAGCCATGCGACGAACTGCATCCGCATACAAACGTCAAACCTGATGTGGTCACCACACCCGGCCTGGGCACTGGAAGAAAAAAATATTCAAGCGATACAAACTAAATCCGCATGATCGGTAGGATGCACACAAGTGACATGGCGGCCACTAACTCTGCCCGATATGTGTCCAGGGCATGGAGAGAGTTTGTGCATATCCTACCGCTAAAGCCGATCCCTTGGCGACAGGATTTTTCAGTTTTTTTAGCCCTGAGCATAGCTTTGGATCAAGCAAGTCAAGGGCCAATCGATTCAAACGCGCCGGGTTAAGTGCCAGCGCCGCGTTCGGAAATCGGACGTGACTTCTGCCACGGCCGGCGGTTCCTCCTGCACGCCCGCCCGCTGTCTACACCCGAGCCTAATCACTCACCCTCAATCGCCGCCTGCGAGATCAGATTATGGGGGACTGAGGGGACGAAGTTACGCTCCAGCGCATCAATGGGCTGGCCTCCGACTCGACCCTCAACCCTCCCTGTCCCCTCCGGGTCTCCGCTCCGTCCGCCTGATCCTCGCTCCGGTTTTCACCTCGCGGCTGACTGCAAGGTGAAAACCTAAGACCGTGCTGAGAGTGTCGTTTTGCAGCCCAAGATTGCGCTGAGATCAACCTGAAATCGAAACGAATGGCCTGGATCCCGCGCCCCGGCGCCTCAATTCGACGCTGGTGGGGTCGCCGGAGGAGCAGGCGCCTTCGGCGCTTTGGGCGGTATCAACGTAATCCGCGGCGAAGGCGGCGGAACCGGCGCCAATGGCGCAACCGTACTCCGTCTCACCGTAACGTCTCCGTCCGTTGTTGCAATGGTCACCGTCGGCCCACCTCCGGCTATCCGCCCGCGCAGGGTGCGGCTATCCTTATCGCCGTCTGGCGTCAGCCCAAAGTCGTTCTCCATATCGCCATTGCGGGTTTGCGCATCCAGCACAAACCCGGCATTGCCCGGCAATCCGACGTCCACCGATCCATGCTGATTCTCAATGGAGATAGCATCCGCCGGTGTCGTGTGGGTCAACTCCACCGATCCATTGCGATTGGACACATCCACACTGCCCTGAACCCTGTCCAGCGTGATGTTCTTGTTCTGGGTCTTCAACGCCACGGGCCCCAGCAACTCGCTTGCGTTCAGGTTGTCGTTGTCCACGCTGAACTCATCGTCCAAACGCGCTGCGCTGAATTGCGTCCGGCTGGTGCTGAAGTGGATGGCCCCGTTGACATGCTCCAAATCGGTTGATCCGAAGAAGTCTCCTTGCAGCGTGAGGTCGCCAGTCACATCGGAGATATCGATGTCGCCGCTATGTCCTTCGACCGACACGGGCCCCTGGATGCTATGCAGCGTGGCACTCGCATCGTCGTCATTCATGTGCAGCGTAACGCTGTTGTGGACGGCGCTCACGTTCACATCGCCATGGTTGGCGGAGATTATGACCGGGGCCGACATCTCGTTGACCGTTACGTCGCCACGGTCTGCCTGAATGGTGATCGCCACAGAGCGGGGAACCTCCAGCGTGAGATCGTCGGCACCACCCTGCACGGGGTCCACCTTCAGTGTCGATATTCCGCCATCGGTTGAGAATGTTGGCTCTAATTGCTTCGCCATTTGTTCCGCTTCCGAGTCCTTCCACGAATACGTCTGCGTGTGGACATTGACATGGATCTGACCGTCGCTGCTTGAACCGGAGACGGTCACGTCGCCACGCGGGTTGTGAATGACCAGCGTGGCACCGCTGGGTATAGCCCAACTCATGGCGCTCTCGGTGTTGTGGTGGTCGCCCAGAAGATAATCCAGCCTGGTGTATTCATTTCCCAATGTCTGGTCACGCCAGGCCAGCCCATAGTGCATAGCTCGAGACGACAGCCCGGCCAGCACCAGCAACAGCAGCAGAAACACCACGCCGCCGCCCACGACGCGCACCTGTCCTGTTGCATCTGCCCGCCGCTGGTCCACAGCCCACTCCAGCAGAAGAACGACGCCGGCGGCGATAAGAACCGCAGGCCACCAGCGGCCGTACCAATCCAGTGACTGTCCCCAGGAGAGTTTGCCCATCTGGGCCAGCAGAAACACCACGCCCACAGCGAGAATGATCAGCGGCCCCACGATTGACCCGCGCCGCAGACTACGCCGCTGGGCCTGCTGCGCTCGGGCCTGAGCGCGGAGCATCTGCCGCTGCGCTCGCAGGGTGTTGCGGTCATATACCGGAGGGTACTGTCCCGGAGGTTGCGGCGGAGGATAGGAACCCATCTTACTGACCACCCTTCGTGCCATCGGCGGTGCTCTTGGTTGCATCGCCAGCGGGCGCGTCGGACGCCACCCAGGCTGCTCGCGAACGAGTTTCTTCAGCCTGGACGTCAACCCCGCTGGCGGTTGCCGGATACGTTGATGGATAGGCTGCCGGTGCCGTCGGAATGTACGCGGGGCTGGCACCTACCGTTCGCTCGAGCAGCAGCAGGGCACCGAATACAATCAGTAGCACTGCGCCCATCAACCCGGCGGTTACCGGCAAGTACGCTGCGTGCAGCGCGAGCATCAGGGCCAGCACCATCAGCAGCACTGGCCAGCGAAGGATGCACACCCGTCTCGTGTCTGAGCGCATTCGCCGGGTGAAGGTCCACACCGCAAGGCCTGCAACCAGCACCGGCGGCCACCACCGTTCCGTGAGCTTCCAGTCCGGCAGCAGATTTGCAATCAGAATCAGCACGCCGAGCGCGATCAGCCAGAGTGCTCCCGTTGGAAACCGTCGCCCACCGAGGTCCGCTGTAGCAACTGGAGTCGTAGCTCCATAAGGCTGTGGGGCCCCCGAGTAGGTCTCGGCGTACGGCACATGTCCCCACGGCGAGCCCGGCGGCGTTGCCGCTGCAAAGGGCTCAACCGGCGGAGGTGCGCCCACGAATGTCGTCGGAGGAACATATCCCACCCAATCCGGTGCGGTACCAACGGGAACTGGGTTCACCGGCACATAGCCTGATCCGGCAGCGGGCCCGGTTGGCGGAGCGGTGCTGGCCGGGGTCGGTGCAGCGGCCGTTCCTTTGCTGCTGGCGGAACCCACGCCTCCCCAACTCTTGCCAAAGCCCATCCGCTCGCCAATGTCGTTGAAGCCAAAGGCATTTGGCAGCGGCAGGCCATCACGCCGCGCGACCGCCGTATGGTAGGCCTCGAAGGCCATGTAGAAGATCCAGCCAGCGACAAACATGCCGAAGATGCCATTGACGTTATCCGACAACGAGACCAGAACGGCGAAGATCAGCAGATGCACAATGCCCTTCGCGAACTGGCCGTTGTACATGGCGCCGACCCCAGGAATAAAGCCAAGGATTGCGGCCAGCACTGGGCTTGGTTCGCCTGTTGTGGCAGCCTGTGGAGGAACGGGCGAGTAATACGGTGGCGTAGTTGCGTAGCCCGAGGTGGGTGCTGTTGCTCCCACCCGGGCAGTCAGGCAAGGTTCGCAGAAGACGCCCGTACCGACAGTTCGAACGGTCGCCTGCGTCAGCGGCCTTCCACAGTCCTGACAGAAGCCCACCCGCGGCGCGTCATTCGGGGCTGCATTCTCAGGTGCTCCTCCCTGCGTCTCCGGCGAACTCCAGTCGTCCGTTCTTGTCGCGTCGTCGTTCATTGCTGCCACGTCCTTCCCCTACCGATGCCCCGATGACGCATCATCCGACGCGTCATCGCTGCGCAATTCACTCAACCGCGACTCCAACTGATACACCGCGCGATTATTCTGGAACATCCGCGTTGCCGAAGCGTCAACGTCGGCCACCGTCCGCTTCAGTGCTGACGGAGTAAAGTTTGACGCCCGCAGATCGCGCAACCGCACGCCGGTTAGATTCATGGTCAGTGCGATCGAAAAGAACGCCATCGCAGCGGTCATCGCGAAGCGCGGCTGAAAGGCGATCCGCGCACTCTCGGTCAGCAGCAGATTGCTGCACTGCTTGCGAAAGGCTGCCCATTGGCCGGCGAATCCTCGCTGCGGCGTTGGGGTGAACGAGTGTGCCTCAGGCTGCCATGCGGGCACCGAGGCCGCGGGAGCGGCAACGGTGCTTGGCTCGTGATGAACGGCGCCGGTCGTCTCGGCCAGAATCCTCGCCAGCAAACTGGCTGGCGGCTCCGGGGCCTGGCCCTTCAACATGCTCAGCCAGGCCGCACCGCGCTTCGCCTCGGCCAGTTCCCGCGCGCACTCCACGCAGCCTGCAACGTGCTTGTCGAACGCACTCTGCTCGGTCTCGCTCAACAGGCCATCGACCGCCTCGGGCAGCATCGTCTCACACACCGCACAGGCTGCTGGACGCTGGTCAAACTCCTCGAATTGGCTCATGTTTGCCACTCACATCACCTGCCCTTCTATACGCTTCAAAAGCCTTGCCAGTTCACTTCTCCCGCGGCTGATCCGGCTCTTCACGGTGCCCTGCGGAACTCCCA
>JAJYBU010000019.1 GCA_021778845.1 Acidobacteriota bacterium | reverse complement strand
TGCCATGCCCCTTTGCATGCGCCTCGAATATCTTCCGACGCAGATCATCCTCGTAGGCTCTCGCCATCTTGTTTTCGTCGCAGAGTCTCGCCTCTTCTACCTTACACCATCACTACTCTTGCTCTAGGCGAAATATTCAAGTTGTGATCCGCCGATCGCCGGGTTGAAGCAGACTTCAAATCATGAGATGAGAGCTCAGTGGGGATGATTGGAGTATTTTCTCTATTACTGTGAGCCGGACGAAGCAGGTGCGTGCAGTTTTTCATGGGAAAAACGACACGTGAATTTGAGGCTTCGGTCTAGCCCTAGAGGGAAAATGCTAGAGGTTCCGGGGTGTGCGTCGAAACTGATGGATTAGACCCGCTTGTGAAGGCATACGTTAAAGCTTTTGCAGCAGTATCTCTCCGTTGGCGGCCCCTATAATCTCGCCGCTCACGCGAACCGTTTCGGCCACGCCGGTAATGTCAAGTATCAGTTCGTCCTTCTTACCAGTGACAGGTTTTATGAAGTTAGGCTCTACGACATCGTGCAGCTTGAGCACTACATTCTTGAGGCCGGTGACCATGCCGCTGCTGGGGATAAATCGAAGGCGATACTGCTTTGCCGCGTCGATTCTTGAAGTCAGGTCAATGGAGAAGAGATGGTTGCTCCAACGACCGACGAGGTTCGCTGCCCAGATTTGCGGAGCTGCATTCCAGTCACTCGGCGGGGGTACGCCGGTGCGGAAGATGGCCACGCTTCGGAAGACTGGTGTCCCCACACTTCTGATTGTGACGATACGTAGCGCATCCACCGTGGCTGGCCCGACAGGCTGAATGCGCTCATGACCGATGGAGGTGCCTTCGCCGAGAATGTGCCAGGCATTATGGGAGCGGCCTTCGATGCGATACTGACGTACACGCTCACCCTTGGCAATATCTTCCTGCAGAACGACGGTGTCCACCTGGGTGGGAGCGCCCAGAGTCAGTGTCAACTGAGCTCCACGGCCTGCGGTCGTGGCCAATGGTTTTCCGAAGCGATTCTGAATCTCAAGACCGAACGCCTTTGCCGTGGCGCAGTCGGGATGTGAAAGCAGACCTTCGCGGTTGGCGGGAATATTGAGTAGTAACTGAGTGCCTCGTCCGACGGAGCGATAGTACACGGAGAGCAATTGATCGGGGGTCAATACGTTGCTCTCGTTCTTTGTGCTCCAGAACCAGTCGGGGCGGCGGATGGAGACGTCGGCCTCGTTTGGCATCCAGAAGTCTCCATTGGGATTGCTGTTCAACGAGGTGGCAGTGCCTGTCTTCGCCTCCGCGCGATCGATGCCATTCCAGCAGGGATTTGGGGCAAAGCCGTCCTCGTTGCCAACCCAGCGAATGGTCGCTGAGGGGCCCTGAAACACCATGGCGTGAGGCTGATACTTCGCGAGAAGATCGCTAACGGGCGTTACTGTCGATCCGTCGAACCAGATTTCTACCAGCGCTCCGTAGCGGGAAAAGACCTCGGTCAGCTGCTGACGATACATCACGTTGTAGCGGGCCTGTAGTTCGGGCGTTTTGCAGATGCCACCTGTCTTCGCGCCGAAATGATCGTCGCGCGGACAGACATAAACGCCTAGCTTCAACCCGTATTTGCGGCAGGAAGCAGAGATGTCTGCGAGGACATCGCCGTGGCCTCCTTGCCATGGCGTGTTGCGGATGCTGTAGTCGGTCGTCTCCGTCTGCCACATGCAGAAGCCGCCTTGATGCTTGGCCACAAAGACGATGTATTTTGCTCCCAGGCTGACCGCGGTTTGCGCCCACTGGTTGGTATCCAGATGCTTTGGGTCGATCGCGGAGAGCGGCGTTGAGAGATTGTCACTCTCCGTGTCTTGCCAGGTATTGGGAGCGAAGTGCACGAACATTCCCACTTCGAGATTTTGCCACGCGATCTGATCTGCCGAAGGGAGAGCACGTGGAGTGGAGGCAGCGAGTTCGCCCAGCGCATCACGCGTGATCTCTGCAAATGCAGCAGGAACCGACCAGCGCAATGCGGATGCGAAGCCAAGCTGGGCGGATCCAATCATCATTTGACGTCGCTTCATAACTGACTCCTCGTGTCCACTTTGTTTCGAGCTCCAAAAGAGAATGACATCGTGCGGCTCGATGGAGCAAGGCCGATCTGAATCATGCCCCTTGATGAGCCCCGACTACGACTTAGGTGCAGCATGTGAGATGGAAGGAAAAGACAGTCCATCGCATCAGCGGCAACATAGTACAACTACCAGAACTTTCCCTTTACACCCGTGACTTAGATTCCTGGTGTATTTTCGACGTCAATCGCTTGACGCTTGTTGTGATGCCTACGGAGCAAGCCATCGACGACGTAGTCCGTCGGCTCACGCAATCCAGCTTCTCACTGGAGAAGTGCAGCAGGGAGGCAGTTGAAACCAATGATAGAAGGAAAATCCATCATGCGACGGTCATGGAACGCGGAAGGCGACCACTGGATCTGCGTAACGGCTGTGGATGTGCTGTCGTTGGAGTTGAATTGGGCACGCGGCACAACCAGACTTCCAAAGTTGAGGCGCGGAAGTAGAATGGGTACGTTGGAGGACAACATGATCTACAGCAAGCACTCATCGCGATCTGCTGAGGATGTTGGCAAGAGACTCGGGGAAGCTGCAGCCAGGCACAAATTCGGAGTACTCCATGTTCTGGACATGCAGCAGACGCTGGAGTCAAAGGGCATTCAACTGGGTGCCGCGTGCAGCGTTTACGACATCTGTAATCCACAAGCTGCAGCGGGGGCATTGAAAGCTGATATGAGAGTCTCGACGGTGCTGCCTTGCCGCATCTCTGTGTTTAGCGAGGCCGGAGGATGTAGGATCTCGACCGTGAAGCCAACGGTGTTGTTCAAGGCTACGGGGCTGGAGGGAGCCGAAGTTCTCGCCGAAGAAGTGGAACGGGAGTTGCTGGCCATGATTGATGAAGCGGTCTAGTACGCATGGGGAACGCAGCGATCAGCTGCGCAGTTTTCCTCTTGTCTTGCGACTACCATGGTCCTAGAACATGAATCAGTCCAAACCCCTCTCCCCAGAAATTCTTCTCCACATCGCCCAATTGCTGAACGTGCCTCTGAGCTCTCTAGTGGCTACGATTACGCTGCTCGACGAAGGCGGAACTGTACCCTTTATCGCGCGGTACCGCAAAGAGGCGACGGGAGCACTCGATGAGGTGAAGATCCGTGACATCGAGGAGAAGCTCGACTACTTTCGCGATCTTCTGAGTCGACGCGAGACCATTCTCGCCTCCATCGCCGAGCAGGAAAAGCTGACGGACGAACTCCGACAGAAGATCGAATCGACGCTGGATAAGGGTGAATTGGAAGACCTCTATCTTCCTTACCGTCCCAAGCGCCGCACCAAGGCGACGATCGCGCGCGACCACGGACTTGAACCTCTTGCGGACTACATCTGGTCGCAACAGATCGCCGCGCAGACGCTGCTGGAGTTTGCTGCCACGTTTATTGACGAAGGCAAGCAGGTGGCGAGCATCGGGGAGGCGCTGGAGGGGGCGAGGCATATTGTTTCCGAACGCATTGCCGAGACGGCGGAGGTTCGCAAGGCGCTTCGTCAGATGCTGCACGATGAGGGAGTCATTGTGAGCCGCAAGGTTGCGGACGCTGCCGACGCGCAGGAAAAGTTCAAGATGTACTACGAGTACCGAGAGCCGGTGAAGACGATTCCGTCGCACCGCATGCTTGCCATTCGCCGCGGCGAGGCCGAGTCTGTCCTCTACTTTTTGATTGAGGTTGATCCGCTGCGTGCGACGGGGATAATTCGCAGTCACATTCTCGGGCCTGAGGGCGATTGGACCGCGCAGCTAGATCTGGCAATCGAGGATTCGTGGAGCCGCCTGCTCTCATCGAGCATCCAGAGCGAGTTGCGGCTGGAGTTGAAGAAGCGCTCCGATCTTGATGCGATCCAGGTGTTCCGGGACAACCTCAACAATTTGTTGCTGGCAGCGCCGGCGGGTCCGATCGCGGTTCTCGGCATCGATCCGGGGCTGCGTACGGGATGCAAGATTGCGGTGGTCGACGAGACGGGAAAATTTCTGGCGCACGACGTCATCTATCCCCACACGGGGCAGACGGCGAAGGCCAATCAGACGCTGGCCCATCTTGTGCGCCAGCATCAGGTGCGGGCCATCGCCATTGGCAACGGCACCGCCTCGCGCGAGACCGACGCCTTCGTCCGCGACTTTCTCGCCGAACAACACCTGACCGACATCTTCAAGGTAATGGTGTCAGAATCGGGCGCCAGCATTTATTCTGCATCGGACATTGCAAGGCAAGAGTTCCCGGAGCTCGACCTCACGGTACGTGGAGCTATCTCAATTGCGCGCCGATTGCAGGACCCGCTCTCGGAGTTGGTCAAGGTCGATCCCAAGTCCATCGGCGTTGGGCAGTATCAGCATGACGTTGATCAGCGCCAACTGCAGCAGTCTCTCGCGGCAACAATTGAAAGTTGCGTGAACAAGGTCGGAGTGGATTTGAATACGTCGTCCTGGACGCTGCTGCGCTACGTTGCCGGCATCACGGAGCGGATGGCGCTGAACATCGTTCAGTTCCGGGACGAGAACGGGCGTTTTACCTCGCGCGCGCAATTGAAGAAGGTTGCGGGCGTGGGCGCTAAGACCTTCGAACAGGCTGCAGGATTTTTGCGCATACGGGGCGGCTCGCAGCCGCTGGACGCGACAGCGGTTCATCCGGAGAGCTATGAGCTGGTCGAGCAGATCGGCACCGAACTTGGTGCTCCCATTGAGCAGATCATTGCCAATCCCCAACTGCTTGATCGCGTCGATCGATCGAAGTTTGCGGCAGGGGTCTTCACCTTTAGCGACATTCTCGAAGAGTTGCGTAAGCCCGGTCGCGATCCTCGCGATAAGTTTGTCGCGCCCGCGTTCCATGAGGGCGTTCGCGAACTAGCGGATGTTCAGCCCGGTATGGTCCTTGAGGGAGTCGTCACCAACGTCACGAAGTTCGGGGCGTTCGTTGACATCGGCGTTCATCAGGACGGCCTGGTTCACATCTCGGAACTCTCCAATCGCTACATCAAGGATCCGAATGAAGCAGTAAAGGCCGGGCAGATCGTTAAGGTGAAGGTTCTCACCGCCGATCTTGTGACTAAACGCATTGCGCTATCAATGAAGGCGCTGATGGCTCCCTCTGGGCGTCCGGTAGAAGCGACTTCCAGGCAGCAGTCGAAGGTCCCGGCGGGTATGTCGCGTGCAAAGTCAAAGCCTGCGCCGCCGCAGACGATGGATGACAAGCTGGCGATGCTCTCCACGCGCTGGAAGGTGCGATAGATCCTGGGGCTTCGCGGATTGCTGCGCCGAAGCTTGATGGGCTTTGCCTGGACGGGGGATTGGGCGGATGATGCTGCGCGCCGTTCGAGTGAGTATCGCAAGCTGACAGATATGTAGCTAAGCTATGAAGGTCAGCCATGAGTTGAGTAAAGGGCTGCCGGGAGTTGGGATTGAATCATGCGTCCATCGATGTAGCTGGGATTGTTGCGAGGGTGCGGTCTACGAGGCCACTCGTTCACCACATCACCAATTTCGTAACCATCAACGGAGTGGCCAACATTACTTTGTGCATGGGTGGGCTCCCGGTGATGGCGCATGCCAAAGACGAAGTCGAAGAGATGGTGGGTGCGGCGAGCGTGCTGGTGCTGAATCTGGGCACGCTTTGGCCGGAGCAGGTGGACGCCATGCTGATGGCGGGACGTCGTGCGAATGAGCGAAAGATTCCGATTGTGTTGGATCCGGTGGGAGTTGGAGCGACGCAGTTACGTACACGAAGCGCGCGGCGGCTCCTGCAGGAGCTGTCGATTGCGATCGTGCGCGGCAATGCGGCGGAGATCGCGTCGCTGGCCGGAGTGGAGGCGAAGATCAGTGGCGTCGAGTCGGTGAGTGTGGGCGGCGACGTTGTGGCGGCTGCGAAGAAGCTCGCGACGGAGCAGGATTGTGTTGCAGTGATTACCGGGGCCGTGGATATAGTGACCGATGGCCTGCGATTGGTACGTGTGGCCAATGGGCATCGGATGATGAGCACGGTGACGGGTACGGGTTGCATGGCGACGGCTGTGATCGGAGCCTGTGCGGCGGTCGAAGGAGATGCTGTGGCTGCGGCCGCTACAGCTCTGGCTGCGTACGGGCTGGCTGGAGAGTTGGCGGCGGAGCGATCGCAGGGGCCGGGGACGTTTCAGATGCATCTGTACGATGCCCTGGCGGGGCTGACCGAGGACGGCTTGCGAACGGGAGTGCGGATCTCGAGCTGACGGGAATAGTGCTGGCTAACCCTTGTATTTCCATGCGTCTAACGGAATAGCGGCACGCTCTGCGATGTTCGACAGATCCCCATCGGCCGAGATGGATGGGGAACGGATATGATTTAGAAGATGGTTCATTTCAATGGAGTTTCGGTTGTTGCTTCGCTGGTTGGCCTGGTCGCCATCCTGACCTGGCGGGTACGTGAAGGACGTTCGGCGGTTTCAGTCCGGAAGATCGTGATCCCACCGCTGGGTATGTCCACCGGGTTTTCGATGTTTTTTGTTCCGGCGTTTCGCATTCCATGGTTGTGGGGAGCGATTGCGTTTGTGATGGGAGCGATCGTTCTGGCGTATCCGCTACTGCGGACCTCGCGCCTGGTGCGGCAAGGGGATGCGGTGATGATGCAGCGGTCGAATGCTTTTTTCAGCGTCATCCTGGTGCTGGCGGCGATACGCATCGTTGCGCGCGGCTACTTCGATACGCTGTTGACGGTGGAACAGTCTGGCGCGCTATTCTTTGTGCTGGCCTTTGGAATGATTCTGCGGTGGCGCGCGAACATGCTCATGGAATATCGCGGGCTTACGGCTGGCGCTGAGTGATTGTGGGCGCCGGGCTGTAGGCTGTAAGGGGAACCGGCGGGGTGAGCATGTTGCGATGGGTAGAGCGGATTCTGGCGGCGTTTGGATTACTGGTGATTGCATTGATCCTGCTCGTTGTGGCGACGTATGAAACGATTCCGACGCACAACTGCAAAAGGACGCACTTCGACACGATCATCGTGTTGGGTTCACCGGCGCTGCTGAGTGGGCAACCGTCGCCGGAAGAGCGCGAGCGGGTGATGGAGGGAGTCAGGGAGTTCAAGGCCGGCCGAGCCGCAAACATGATCTTCACCGGGGGACCGACGCAGAATGGGTTCGTCGAGGGCGACGTGATGGCGGGACTTGCGGAGAAATCAGGAGTGCCGTCCCAGGATGTGGTGGTGGAGGGAGCATCGCACTATACCGTTGAGAATATCTTTTTCAGCCACAAGATCATGGAACAGCGGGGATGGACGAGTGCCGAGGTGGTGAGTTCACCGAGTCACCTGCCGAGGACTGGATTGATTCTGGAACACTACGGTTTCCAGTGGCGGACGCACGCGTCTCGTTGGCCCCCGGAGTACGGGTGGAGGCAGATTGGCATGATGTATCTGTCCGAAGCAATCTACACGCTGGAGTTGCGCTGGCGCGGGTTTCCGACGTCGCCGTATCTGCCGGAGAAGTCTGTCTCTTGAGGTGGGGCTGCAGATAGAATTCCCGCTTGGGAAGCGGATCTTCGAAAGTGGGGCATTTTGTAGCATTCTCGGGCGTGAGGGGAGCGGTTCGTGGGCGACCGGGGATGCAGCTTTTGACGAGAAGTCTTAATCGCGATCAGGCCAAGCGTTGTGACGCAACTTTACGGTTACGCATCAAACCAACTAGGATCCGAAGTTAGCTTCTGAAAGAGGGTGGATGATGTCAGCAACAATCAATGGTAGGCCGCAGACGATCAAGCGGGGAGAACGGTTGATCGACCTCATCCATCGCAGCGGTGTCGAGATCCCGCAGGTTTGCTATCACCACCAACTGGGACCGATCCAGACGTGCGATACCTGCATGGTGGAGGTGGACGGCAAGCTGGTACGGGCCTGTGGCACGATGGCCTCGGATGGCATGACGGTGGTGACAGAATCGGCACGCGCGGTGGCGGCGCAGCGCGAGGCCTTCGACCGGATTCTCGGCAATCATCTGCTCTATTGCACCGTGTGTGACAACAACAACGGCAACTGCACGGTACACAACACGACGAGCCTGCTGCGCGTTGAGCACCAGGAGATTCCCTATAAGCCCAAGCCTTATGAAGTGGACATGTCGAACCCCTTCTACCGCTATGATCCGGATCAATGCATCCTATGCGGGCGTTGTGTCGAGGCCTGCCAAAACTTGCAGGTCAATGAGACGCTGAGCATTCGCTGGGAGGACGAGCATCCCCGCGTGTTGTGGGATGGCGGGTCGCCGATCGGCGAATCGAGTTGCGTCTCCTGCGGACATTGTGTGACCGTTTGCCCGTGCAATGCGCTGATGGAGAAATCAATGCTGGGAGAGGCTGGCTATCTCACCTCGCTGCCTAAGTCCGCGCTGAATGACATGATCGACGTGGTGAAGGGGATTGAGCCGGAGATGGGGTATGGCGCGATTCTTCAGGTGTCGGAGATGGAATCGGCCATGCGCGAGGCGCACACGAAACGCACCAAGACTGTCTGCACGTACTGCGGGGTCGGTTGCAGCTTCGACGTATGGACCAAGGGACGTCATATTCTGAAAGTAGAACCTGCTGAGGGTCCGGCTAATGGCGTGTCCACCTGCATCAAGGGAAAGTTTGGATGGGACTACGTAAATAGCCCCGACCGGCTAACCCACCCCCTGATCCGCGAAGGTGATGTATTTCGTGAAGCCTCCTGGGACGAAGCGCTCGCGCTCGTAGCACGCAAATTTTCGAAGATCAAGGCGGCTTCAGGACCGGACTCGCTGGGATTTATCTCTTCGTCAAAGTGCACCAACGAAGAGAGCTATTTAATGCAGAAGCTGGCACGTGCAGTCATCGGCACCAATAACATGGATAACTGCTCCCGTTACTGCCAGGCCCCTGCAACCATGGGGCTATTTCGTACTGTGGGCTATGGCGGCGACGCCGGATCGATCGCGGATATCGAGCAAGCGGGATTGGTGCTGATTATTGGCAGCAATACTGCGGAGAGCCATCCGGTACTGGCGACGCGCGTCAAGCGTGCGCACAAGTTGCGCGGCCAGAAGTTGATCGTCGCAGACCTGCGCGAGCATGAGATGGCGCGGCGCGCAGATGTGTTCCTGCATCCGAATCCTGGGACTGATCTCATCTGGCTGTCCGCGATCACACGCTATATTTTCGACAACGGTCTTGCGAGCCAGAAGTTTATGGATCAGTGGGTCAACGGTGTGGCGGAATACAGGCAGAGCCTCGAACCGTTCACGCTTGCAATGGCCAGCGAGCGGTGCGGTCTGCCTGTCGAGACTATCACCCAGGTTGCTCACATGATTGCGGAGGCGGACGGTGTCTGCGTCCTGTGGGCGATGGGCGTCACGCAGCACTCCATGGGTTCCGATACCTCGACCGCGATCTCGAACTTGCTTCTCGCTACAGGAAACTACATGCGGCCGGGAGCCGGCGCTTACCCGTTGCGTGGACATAATAATGTGCAGGGCGCCAGTGACCATGGGGCCATGCCGAATTTTTTCCCCGGCTATCAAGAGGTAGATGACCCGGAGATTCGCGCCAAGTTCGAGAAGGCGTGGAATGTGACGTTGCCGCCGACGCCAGGACTCGATAATCACATGATGATCGATGCGGTCCACGATGGTCGCCTGAAGGCTATGTATGTCTTTGGCGAAGAGATGAGCCTGGTTGATTCGAACGCTAACTATGTTCAGGATGCGCTGTCGAAGCTGGACTTCTTTGTGGTGCAGGAGATCTTCTTCACGGAGACCTGCCGCTTTGCGGACGTGATTCTCCCGGCCAGTCCTAGCTTAGAGAAAGAAGGAACCTTCACGAGCACCGAGCGGCGTATTCAGCGGCTCTATCGGGTGCTTGAGCCGCTCGGAGAGAGTCGGCCTGATTGGAGGATTATTCAATATATCGCGAATCGGCTAGGCGCTCAGTGGAAGTACGAGCATCCCTCTGAGATTTATGACGAGATTGCTGCGCTGACACCATTGATGGCAGGCGTGACCTATGAACGTCTCGAAGGATACAAGACGCTGCAGTGGCCGGTGGCTGAGGATGGCAGTGATCAGCCCTTGCTCTACACAAAGGTATTCAATTTTCCTGATGGCAAGGCGTGCTTCTTTCCTGTGGCATGGTCGGAGCCAACAGATCAGCAGGACAGCGAATACGATCTGCACCTGAATAATGGCCGTCTACTTGAGCACTTTCATGAAGGCAATATGACCTATCGGACGGAGGGCATTCGCCAGAAGACTCCGTGCACCTTTATTGAAGTATCGCCTGAGCTTGCGGCGGACCGAGGAATCCAGACGGGTAGCCTGGTTCAACTTACTTCGCGCTACGGAAAGGTGCAGGTACAGGCTGTGATTACGGATCGAGTTCAGGGTAAAGAGTTGTACATGCCGATGAACTCGATTGACGAACCGGTCAACCGACTTACCAGCAGCCACACAGATAAAGCGACTCACACGCCTGCGTATAAGGAAAGTTCAGTGAATTTAGAGGTGCTGAGGGCAGCCGGAGAGAATCCGCTGCCAAGGACGAATTCCCGATTCGGGCATCCTACACCACAGAATGGTGTCGAGGTAGAGCGCAAATGGAGACGCGCGGATTACCATGAACCGGGTAGTGAACTCGTTCAGATTAAGCTCCCATCGTGATAGGTGGAGGAAAGGATGATTAAGCATGGCGCGACCTATTGCTCTTGAGTTAGCCCCACGCGACCCGCGTGAGGAGTTGCGCAAACGTTTGGACGAGGCACCGATGGAATATGCTGAGGCGTTGCTCGATTCCTACGAGTTACTGCTGCAGTTACATAACCACGGGGTCTTCGACCTACTCCGTGGCGTGCTGGGTGCAGGCGATAAATTGGTCGAGTCAGCGGCGGCGGCCGCTAAGTCAGAGGATTCGGTGCGCGCGATTCGTAATGCGATTATTCTCGGCAAGGTGCTCGGACAGATCAATCCTGATGTGCTTCAGTGCGTGGCTACGGCAACCAGTGAAACCCTTGGATGCTACGAGAAGCCCGTCATTGAGCCCCCGGGACTTTTCTCGCTCCTCAACCAGTTCCGTCATCAGGAGTTGCGCAGAAGCGTCGCGCTGATTAACAGATTTCTAGAGACGCTCGGTAACCAAATTAAATTGCGGGCGGATAAAAAGTAAAACAAAGTAGCAATTCACCAAGCAGCATGGGAGGAATTGTATGTCGACAACAAATCGTTGGGGAATAGCTATAGCGGGTTTTTTTATGCAGATGGCTCTTGGTGCCGTCTATGCGTGGAGCGTATTCCGGATTCCCCTGGCCAAGCAGTTTCACTGGTCGATCGCGGATGTAACGCTAACTTTTACTATTGCGATTTTCGTGCTCGGGGTTTCCGCGTTTTTCGGTGGCCTATGGTTGAATAAGGCGGGTCCGCGCATTGTGGCTCTCACGGGAGGATTTCTGTATGGCCTCGGTGTATTTCTCGCCAGCTTCTCTGCGTATAAACTCTGGTGGCTTTATTTGAGTTACGGAGTTATCGGCGGAGTTGGGCTGGGATTTGGCTACATTGTTCCGATTGCCGTGTTGGTCAAGTGGTTTCCTGATCGACGGGGACTTATTACCGGCATTGCCGTGGGAGGCTTCGGTGCCGGTGCGCTAGTCACCGCGCCTGTGGCTTCCCGGTTAATTCAGAGCGTGGGCGTATTACCGACGTTTGCGTATCTCGGAGTTGCCTATCTATTGGTTACGATGTTCGCCGGTTATTTTATGCAGAACCCACCAGACGGTTGGAAGCCAGCAGGTTGGGTTCCGAGTGCGATCCAGACTGCACAGCGTGCGGGCAAGGACTATACGCTTGGGAGTGCGCTCGCAACGTGGCAATGGTGGGCGCTGTGGCTTCTCCTGTTTCTCAATACTTCGGCGGGCATTTCGCTTATCTCACAGGAGTCGCCGATATTTCAGGAGATCGCCAAGGCGAGCGTCATCATCGCGGCAAGCATGGTGGGCATTGCGAGCATCGGCAATGGCGTAGGCAGAATCTTCTGGGCGTGGGTGTCCGATGGGATCACGCGGCGGTGGACGTTTGTTGTGATGTTCCTGCTTCAGGTTGGTCTCTTTTGGATGCTTCCAGGAATTTCATCCATTACCGTACTTACGGTCGTCGCTTTCATTATTCTGATGTGCTATGGAGGTGGGTTTGGTACGATGCCGGCTTTTGCGGCAGATTATTTCGGATCGAAGAATGTTGGCCCCATCTATGGCCTGATGCTGACCGCGTGGGGCTGTGCGAGTGCCTTTGGACCACTGCTGATCGCTCACCTGCGTCAGGCCAGCGGATCGTATATGAGCGGACTGCATGTCATTGCGGGCATTATGGCTGCGTCAATCCTGCTGCCGATTCTAGTGTCACCGCCTAAAGCTGAGGCGAGTAAAGCGGAGGACGCATCGTAAGAATGGCGGCGCAGCCTTGATGCGCTGCGCCGAGCTGCTTAGTGGTTACTGGACAATGTAGGTATGCGTGCCGCTGCCGATGGTCTCGGTTTTGTTATTGGGGAGGATGACGGTAGCGGTGGTATTGGGTGGGATGGTGATGGTGAAGTGGTGCTGGCTTTGCTCCCAGTCGGAGATGATGGTGCCGTAGGCTGAGTCGTACTCAACGTGCAGCGCTGGGAGTGCGGGGTCGAAGTGCGGGTGGATGGTGAGGTGGTGGAAGCCGGGGCCGGTGGGATCGGTGTCGATGCCGGCGGCGCGGCGGTAGACCCAGGCCATGACCGAGCCGAAGGCGTAGTGGTTGTAGGAGTTCATGCTGGGGTCACCCGTGTCGCCGTTCCAGCGCTCCCACCAGGTGGTGGCTCCCTTGCTGACCATGTAGCCCCAGGAGGGGTAGGTGTCGGAGAGGAGGAGTTTAAAAGCGAGTGAGGTGTTCTGATTTTCGTCGAGTACGAAGAGCAGAAACGGAGTGCCGAGGAAGCCGGTGGTGAGGTGATCGCCGTGAGCGTGGATGTTTTGCGCAAGGTGATCGACCATGCTGGCTCGAAGTGATGGTGGTGCGATGCCGGTGAAGAGCGTTGCGAGGTAGGCTGTCTGCGTATCGCCTGCGACTGTGCCGTCGTCCTTCACGAAGGCAGCACGATAGGCCGTGGCGATGGCTTCGTACTGTTGCTGATATTTTTCTGCGTCAGCGGGGCGATGGAGGGCCGTGGCCATCTCGGCCATCTCACGGGCGACGAGCGCCCAGTAGGCGGTGTCGATGAGGGTCTTCGGAGTGCCTGGATCGGGTGCTAGCCAGTCGGCGTAGTTGTTGCCGAGGGCGTTGCGGCGGATGTAGTCGGGATTGTTGCCGGCGATGAAATCCATCCAACGCTGCATGGCCGGCCAGGAGTGCTCGACGACGCTGACATCGCCGTACTGGAGCCATGCCGCGTAGGGGATGAAGATGCCGGCGTCGCCCCAGCCGGGGGCTCCGGGATTGGGGCCGAGGATGTTGGGAGAGACGTCGGTGAAGGCGCCGGCCGGGGTCTGGGCGTCGGTGATGTCGAGCATGAACTTGTGGGTGAAGGCGTCGATGTTGAAGTTGTAGGAGCCGGTGCGCCAGAAGACCCCGGCGTCGCCCATCCAGCCGAGGCGCTCGTCGCGCTGCGGGCAGTCGGTGGGGATGGAGACGAAGTTGCCGCGCTGCCCCCAGGCACCCAACTGGTTCATCTTGTTGAGGGTTTCGCTGGAGCTGGTGAGGCGAACGGTGGGCGGTTCCTGAAGACTGTTGTAGACGAGGCCTTCGAGGGTCGAGAGGGTTGGCGGCGATGAGGGTTGGCCGCCGAGGTATGTTAGTTCGACGTAACGAAAGCCGTGGAAGGTGAAGGCGGGGGTCCAGGTTTCGTCGCCGTTGCCGGAGAGAGCGTAGGTGTCGGTTGCGTCGGCGTTGCGGAGGTTGGTGGTGTAGATGCTGCCGTCGGGGTTGAGGCGCTCTGCGTAGCGGAGGCGTACGACCATGCCGCGCGGGCCGCGCACGTGGAGGCGGACATTGCCGACCATGTTCTGGCCCATGTCGTAGACAGCGGGATGCGTGGCGTTGGCCGGGTCGAGGTGGATGGGATGGAGCGTGATGGTGGTGTGGATGGAGAGATCGGGTTGGGCGGTGAGAGCCATGCTGCTGTCTGGCGGAGCCGCGATAGAGGCATGCGTCCAGTGCGAAGCATCGAAGTGGGGAGCGCTCCAGCCGGGTTGGGCAAGACGCGCATCGTAGGACTCGCCACCGTAGATTTCCGAGAAGGTGATGGGTGCGGATGCGGTCAGCCAGGTTGGGTCGGTGATGATGGTCTGGTGGGTGCCATTCGCGAGCGTGACATCGAGTCGAGCGAGCAAGAGGTTTGGGCCGGGGGTATTGCGAATGCCAACCCAAGTCATCGGGGAACTGTACCAGCCGCCGCCCAGCAGAACGCCTATGGTGTTGGATCCTCGCTGCAGGAGCGAGGTGACGTCATAGGTCTGGTAGAGCACGCGCTTGTGGAAGTCGGTCCAGCCTGGCGAAAGAAGCGAGTTGGGCGCAACGCGCTGGCCGTCGATGAAGGCTTCATAGGCTCCGAGGGCTGTGATGCTGAGACGCGCTGAGCGGATGCCGGAGGCAAGACTGAAGTCCTTGCGCAGAAGCGATGCGTCGGTTGAGACGCGATCGGGGCCGGCGACTGGTTGTTGACGATCGGCGCCAATGGCGAAGTGTGCAGAGAGGGGCCCGACGATCTCGGAGGGCTGCCATGGGCTGCCAGGCTTGGGGCGGGCCTGCCAATCGCTGTTGCTGACGAGGCGCTTTTCGTCTCCATCAGGGAGTTTCAGGTGAATGGATGCGGCAACTGCCGACGGCGCGGTGACGGACTGCGAATCAGTGCGATGCGAGGTGACGTCCAGGTCAATTTCGTTGTCGCCAGGGTGGAGCAGGGAGGTGATCTCTTCGCGGTCGAAAGCGCCCCATTCGTTGTGATGACCCGTGATCGTGCCGTTGACGCGCGCGGTAAATTCTCCGCGTACTAGGACGTGAAGGCTAGCGGCTTGAGGCTTCGCGTCGAGATGAAAGCTGTAGCGAAACTGCGCAGGGGTTGCAGAGGCTACGTGCATCGGGTCTGCGTTCGGGAGCCAGATCCAGCGGATAGCCTTCAGTTCTTGTTCGTCTGACGCATCGTTGTGCGTGATCCAGTCGGCCTTCCAATCGTTGGGGCTCATCAGGCCCGTTTCAAACGACGCGGCAGTTGAGACGGAGCGCTGGCCGTTATTGTCCCAGACGATGACCTTCCATAGATAGTGTTGCTGGGCTTGGAGTGAGGTTCCGGCGTAGGGGATGTCCACAGATTCTGAGGACTTCACTCGTCCTGAGTCCCACGCGGCGCCGTTGCCGGGTTGCAGGTGCGCGAGGTCGGTCGCGACAAGGATTTCGTAGGAGGATTGCATCCAGTTCGGAGTCTTCGCATCGCTCCGCCACGAGAAGGTGGGGTGTGATGTGTCGATCCCGAGCGGGTTTTCGAGAGCGTTGGTGCGGAGATGCACCGGAGCCGCCTGCGCAGACATTGCGACGGCCAGGAAAAAGCAAGTGACGTTGGACATGGTGTTGGTCTCCACCCTATGCGTTCTAACATCATAGCCATCACAGAATAGGTTGTGGCTCAGATAGTTTCAGCGGGCGCTCTGGAGCGCTGCTATGTGCTCGCGTCAAGCTCAGGCTCGTGCAGAATCATCGGAAGGAAGAGGCCGACGAGTGGAGGCTTGCTCCTGCCCCGGCCTGCTCGAACGGATCCGGGAGACGATATTCACGTTGAAGGGCAAAGATTTGCGGACAGCCAAGCAGCGGAAGTGAGATCCACTGCTTGGCTGTCCGCTTGGTTATCGTGACAGGATCGCTACTGCGCAGCGCCGGGTGCGGGACCCGCTGCCGGGGCTGGGTTCAGCTTCTGGGTGGCGATTTCGGCGGCGGCACCGGGCTTACCGTTGGCGTCCTTGTCCTTATCTTTCAGGAGGGCCAGGATCTGGCGGGCCTGGTCGGTGTTGCCCTGAGATTGATAGAGTTCAGCCAGTTGCAACTTGGCGAGGTTGGGCGGGACGGTGGTGGACTTTCCCTTGCTGAGCTCGTTGTAGATGTCGATGGCCTTGGCATTCTGGCCGATCTGCTGGTAGAGGTCGGCGAGGGCGTCCTTGCCGAGGGATGACAGGCCGTTGTCCCAGCTGGAGGCGACCTTCTCAAGGGCCTGCTGGGCGGGGCCGGTCTGGCCCTGGTCCTCGTAGGTGAGGCCGACGAAGTACTCGGCGAGCCGGCCGGACTGGGTGAGGCTGTAGTGGTCGGCAACCTGCTGGAACTGGGCGTTGGCGGCGGCGGCGCGGGCCTTGGCGTTGGGAAAGGTCTTGATGCCCGGGGGTACGGGCTGGGCGGCATTGGCCAGGGGCGTCTGATAGGTCTGCATGGCGGTACCGAACTCGGTGGCAGCGGCGGCAGAGCGGCTTTGGTAGAGGCTATAGCTGCCGACGATGGCGACGATGGCGACCACGGCGATGATGCCGTAGAGGATCGCCTTCTGGCGGTGCTCCTCGGCCCAATGCACGCCGGCACCGGTGAGGGCTACAAACTGGTCCTGCTTCTTCAATTGACGCTTGGTTGCGTTGTCCACGAACGATCCGTCCTTCAGGGCTACAAAAGATTGCCGGGTCCACCGCCCGCGCATCGTTTCAGTTTAGCAGGAAGCGAGGGCGGGGCAGGCTGGAGGGGATTTGGGCGGGCCGATTCGGACGGTGCGATTATTGCTGACTCTTCTTGGGTGTAGCTATTGCCAATCGTATTTGCATGGGCATAGTATCTGGTCGGATCAGTCAAGCTGCCTTGATTTTGCAGCATACAAGCTGGCTTGGTCGCAGGGCGATATTTTCTGCTGAATCCGGATCAACGGCAGGCAGGAAGACCGCATGATGGGCACGGAACAGATGGTAGCCCACCAGCGGTGCATCAGGACTTCAGGAGTGTCAAAACGTCATGGCTTGGTACGCATACTGCATCACCGAACGAAATGCATTTTCTGAACTTGGACGTCACAGAAGGCCGATGCCGCTTACGGGAATCAGCGGACTTTTTGGCAATCAGACCTTTCTCTTTCCCGCTGCCGATCTGGCGGTTGTGGTTTCAGAACACCTTCCTGAAGATGCAGCCAGATTGAATACGGCCGAGAGCCAGGCGGCGGCCCGGGATCATGCTCGGGTAATCTCCGGCTGCTTTGCGAAGTCGACCGTGCTGCCGTTCCGGTTTGGCACCACCTTCAACGACGATGAGGCGCTGCGGCGGTCGGTGCGCTCGAATCAGCGACACTTTATGGCCAATGTCGAGCGGTTGCGGGGCATGGCGGAGATGCACCTGAAGGTCGTGGTGGACGACATCTGCCCGGAGACCAAGGGCGTTGGGCATACGTTCCAGGCGGCGGGACAGGAGTATCTGTCGCACTTGAGAGAATCGGCGATGCGGCAGCGGGAGCGGCAGTCAAGGGCACGGGCACTTTCGTTGCAGATGCACCGGATGTTCCTGCCAGTGGCGGAGGAGGTAACCTGCAAGCGGATGGAGTCCGGGAAGATGCTGCTGGATATCGCTCACCTGGTCGAGAAGAAAACTGTGGAACGCTACCAAAACAAGTACAGCACGGCGACGCTGGAGCTAAAGAACTGCGCAATGCAACTCTCGGGACCGTGGCCACCGTATCACTTTGTGCAGCGGGAGCAGCGCGGCCATGCGTAAAGGCAGCGATCAGAGATAGGAAAGGCTCCGGCAATGACCGGGGCCTTTTTACTTGGTGGTGGGCTTGTTCTGATTCCTAATCCCTGATTCCTGCTTGTATGGGGGCGGACTTTTTGCGGGAGAGAACGGAGCTGCGGCGGCGCTTGCCGGTGGAGACGTGGTCGATCTTGTTCCAGAACCCGATGAAGTAGTCGGCGGCGGAGATGATCGAGATGATGGTCATCCAGTAGATCGCTGTGACCGCTATCAGATGCACGCTGATGGGGAACCAGCCAATGTGCCAGGTATCCCATCGATGGTTGAGAATGGCTGCGACGACGGAGACGATCTGGACGACAGTCTTGAGTTTGCCGAGGTCGCTGGCCTGAATGGTGAAGCCTTCGCTGGAGGCGATGGAGCGGAGACCGCTAACGAGGAACTCGCGGCCAATGACGAGCACAGCGATCCAGGGGTGCATGACGCGGGGGTTGTAGGCGACCAGAAGGATGAAGGCGGTGGTAACCATGAGCTTGTCGGCGAGCGGGTCGAGGAGCATGCCGAGGGTGGTGATCTGGCCGCGGTGGCGGGCGAGATAGCCGTCGAGGCCGTCGGTGATGGAAGCAAGGATGAAGATGGAGGAGGCGATGATCTCCTGCTCACCGCGAATGCCTTGCAGCGGGAAACCCGGCGACAGCGCCCAGATCAGCAGCGGAACGCTTGCGATGCGGGTCAGCGTAATGGAGTTGGGAAGATTCACGGGACGGTTTGTCGACGCGTCGAAACGATGGCGCGAATACTGCCATTCTCCCATAGAACGGGAAGCAGGGAATAGGAGGCAGGGAATAGAGCGGCGTGCTAAACGCTACCGCGACTTGATTTGCGACTTGATTCTTGAGGGATTGTGCGATGCGGTAGGCCCCGGCGATCGCCGGGGCCTACCGCTACTTTCTGTATTTAGGCGTAGATGCCGCGCTGCTGTGTGGTGTGAGCTACGCGGTCGATGGCCAGCATGTAGGCCGCGATGCGGTTGTTGACGCCGTGGGCGATGGAGAAGTGGAGGACGTCGTTGAAGCTGTCGATCATGATCCGATCGAGGCGTTGGTTGACTTCGTCCTCGGTCCAGAAGTAACCCATGCGGTCCTGAACCCACTCGAAGTAGCTGGTGGTGACGCCACCGGCGTTGGCGAGGATGTCGGGGATGACGAAGACACCTTTTTCGGCAAGGATGTCGTCGGCGACGGGGGTGGTGGGGCCGTTGGCGCCTTCGCAGAGAATGCGGCATTGAAGCTGCGTGGCGTTGCGGCTGGTGATGACGTTTTCAGTTGCGGCAGGGATGAGGACGTCGCACTTCTGGATGAGGATGTCGTCCTTGTCGAAGGGCTGTGCGCCGGCAAAGCCGTGGATGGTGCCGGTGTGGGCCTTGTGCTCGAGGAGTTCAGAGACGTCGATGCCTGCGGGGTTATAGAGCGCACCGTCGAACTCGCCGATGCCAATGATCTTGTAGCCCTTGTCCCAGAGGAGTTTGGCGGCGTTGGAGCCGACGTTGCCGAAGCCCTGGACGATGACCGAGGTCTCAGAAGGGATCATGTTGAGGTGCTTGAGGGCCTGGTCGGTGACGACGGAGATGCCGCGCCCGGTGGCCTCGCGACGCCCGCGGGAGCCGCCGAGAGAGACGGGCTTGCCGGTGACAACCGAGGTCATGGTCTGGCCGAGGTGCATGGAGTAGGTGTCCATAACCCAGGCCATGGTCTGCTCGTTGGTGCCCATGTCGGGCGCGGGAACATCCTTTTCCGGGCCGATGAATTCGATGAGCGCGGCGGTGTAGCGGCGGGTCATACGCTCGAGTTCGCCCTGGCTCATTTTTTTGGGGTCGCAGATAACGCCGCCCTTGGCGCCACCGAAAGGGATGTTGACGACTGCGCACTTCCAGGTCATCCAGGAGGCCAGAGCGCGTACTTCATCGAGGGAGACGTCGGGGCCGTAACGAATGCCGCCCTTGCAGGGGCCGCGGGAGATGGAGTGCTGGACGCGGTAGCCGGTGAAGACCTCAATGGTGCCGTCGTCCATGGCGACTGGGATGTGCACGATGATTTCGCGGGAAGGGTAGCGCAGCACCTTCCAGGTTCCTGCATCGAGGTTGAGGCGTTTGGCTGCTTCTGCAAAACGCGCTTCCTGGGCAAGCCAGGGATTGGTCTCCTGCTCCATGGGCATCGGAGCAGTGGGGGTGGGAGTCTGCATGATTACTTCCTTTTCTGTTGTGAGCGTGTTTCTGCCCAGCGTGGGATGGCCTGTTAGTGCGGCATCCGTAGGTATTAATCGTTCTCCGGCCATCGTCGTGTCTCCTCGCACAGGCCCAGCACTCGTTAGACGCTGGATATGGGCGCCGTGGAGTCAGTTAATTACAACCTTGGTCAGACCGGTCTGTGACCAAACGTGGCGAGTATAGGCTTGTCTTCAAGCTACCGGCAAGCTGTGCGGGTGACTTTATCGGCACATTGAGAACAAGGGATTACGACTTGCGCAACCGGCTTGAAATGTGCACAAAATCTGGGTGAAATTATGGCTTGAACCGGGATGGGAGTGGGGAGGTTTGAGCGCTGAAGCTGGCGGTGTTAGCTACGAGTTCATCGAGAGAATGCGCGGTTGGGGGGCTGGCTCGGTATGATGTGGAGATGCCCAACTCTCACACGCAAACGACGCCTTCCCTTCGAGAGTTTCAACGGCTTGCTCGCGGCCACTCGCTGGTGCCTGTGACGCGGACTGTAGCTGCCGACCTGGAGACGCCGGTCTCTGCGTTCCTGCGCGTTGCGGCGGAGGATCCGGAGGCGTTTCTGCTGGAGTCGGTAGAAGGCGGTGAGCAGGTGGGGCGGTATACGTTTATCGGCATTCGTCCTTATAAGAAGATGACCGCACGGGATGGAAAGATCACGGTCGAGGAAGGACGCAGGAGGCGGACGTATGCCGGCGATATCTTTGCGGAGTTGAAGGCCGCGCTGGAGGGGGAGACCCCGGCGAAGCTGGCAGGACTGCCTCCGTTTACGGCTGGTGCAGTGGGATTCTTCAGCTATGACGTGGTGCGGGTGATTGAGAAGCTGCCGGTAATTGCTGCCGATGAGCTGCACGTTCCGGATGCGTACCTGATGTTCTTTGATGAGGTGCTGGCGTTCGATCATGTGAAGAAGGCGATTCATTTGATGGTGACGGTGGGGGCACGAAGTCCGCTGGGAGTAAGTGCGAAGGCCGATGCGGCGGGTTATAAGAGTGCTGAAAAACGGTTGAACCGGTTGGAGAAGATGCTGAGTGCGGCGATTACGCTGCCGCGGCGGCGGAAGACGGTGAAGGGGCCGCTGAAGCTGAAGGCACGAACGAAGACAGCGATGTTTTTGAAGTCGGTCGAGCGTGTGAAGGGCTATATAGCTGCCGGCGATGTATTTCAGTGCGTACTTTCGCAGCGGTTTGACTGCGAGCCGGGAGTCGACCCGTTTGAGATCTATCGGTCGTTGAGGATTGTGAATCCTTCGCCGTACATGTACTTCCTGAAGTTTGGGCTGGAGGGGGACGGGAAGAAGATGAAGGCGAGACCTGCGCATATCGTGGGGTCGTCGCCGGAGTTGCTGGTGCGAGTGCATGAGGGGAAGGTGGAGTATCGGCCAATTGCGGGGTCGCGGCCGAGGGGGAAGGATGAGGTGCTGGATCGGGCGTTGGAAGCAGATTTGCGTTCAGATGCGAAGGAGGTCGCTGAGCACGTGATGCTGGTAGACCTGGGACGCAATGATGTAGGGAGAGTGAGCGAGTTTGGCAGTGTGAAGGTGAAGGACCTGATGTTTGTGGAGAGGTACTCGCACATTATGCATCTGGTGAGCGCGCTGGAAGGAAAGCTGCGCAAGGGGCTGGCGCCGATTGATGCATTTCGGGCTTGCTTCCCGGCGGGGACACTGAGCGGCGCGCCGAAGATTCGCGCAATGGAGATTATTGAGGAACTGGAGCCCACGCGGCGAGGCGTGTATGGAGGCGCGATTTTCTATGCGGACTTCAGCGGGAATCTGGATTCGTGTATTGCGATCCGGACGCTGTTTATGGAGGGGGAGAAGGGGTATATCCAGGCGGGGGCGGGGATTGTTGCGGACTCCGTGCCGATGAAGGAGCACCAGGAGTGTGGGAATAAGGCGAAGGCTGTGGTGCGAGCGATTGAGCGCGCGCGACTGGGGTAGCGGGGAGTCCAACTGCAGGAGAGCTAAGAAACATGGCGCCCCAAGGGACGCCATGTTCTGCCTGAGAGAAAATGTTTCGTGAAGCCTTAGTTGGGCATGAGGACGGTGTTGATAACCTGGATGACACCGTTGGACTGGATGACGTTCGCGGTCGTGATCTCGGCGGTATCGCCCTTCTCGTCGGTGATCCTGATCTTGCCCATGTGTTCCGTGAAGGTGAGCGTGCCCCCTTCGACGGTCTTGGCGGTGTAATTGCCGTTACCCTTCTTAATCCAGTTCTTCAGGTCCTTGGTGGTGATGGCGCCGGGGACGACGTGGTAGGTGAGGATCTTGACGAGCGTTGCCTTGTTCTCGGGCTTGACGAGGTTGTCGACGGTGCCGGCGGGGAGCTTGGCGAAGGCAGCGTCGGTGGGAGCGAAGACGGTGAAGGGGCCGGGACCTTCGAGCGTGTTGACCAGGCCAGCGGCCTTGACGGCAGCGACGAGGGTCTTGTGGATGGGCGAGTTAACCGCGTTCTCGACGATATTCTTCGTCGGATACATGGTGGCGCCGCCCACGGTGGGGTCGGTCATCTGGGCGGTTGCTGCAATGGAGGTAAGAGCCAGCGCTGTGCCGGCGATCAGGGTGATCAGAGACTTCTTCATGGTGGTTCTCCCGTTCAGTGAGGTTGTTGCTGCAGGGTGAGGATGAGAAACAAAACTGTTGCATCGTCTCGCTGTGGTTCGGAGACGCACACCTTAGTTACGAGAGGGAATGGCAAGTGGATTGGCTCTGCGTTCCGGGTTGGACGGTAAGAGATCAAACTACAGGGCGACGGTGCTATAGAGACCATGGATGGAGCGCGCGGGAGCGGTGAGGATTCGCAGCAAATATTCCCCTGCGTTGACAAAGGCGCGGGGCAACCGTCAACTGGAGCGAGGCTATGCAGATTAGGAATTCGTTGCGAGAGAGAATCAACATGAGACGCGCTCGGTCAAAGACGGGGCGCGCGGCGTCGAAGAGTGGCCATCAGCGAGGTCTGCTGCTGGTGGGATTGTTCAAGCTGAGCAAAGCGGTCTTTTTTACGGCGGTAGGGGCCGGAGCACTGCAACTGGTGAATAAGGACGTTGGCGCTGTGCTGATGAGTGTGATCGACGCGCTGCGGATTGATCCGGAGAGACGGTTTGTCGGGATCCTGATGGACCACGCTGGACTGATCAATAGCCACGAACTGCGACGCGCGGGCGTGCTGTCGTTTCTTTATGCGGTGGTGTGCGTGGTGGAGGGAACGGGACTGGTGCTGGAGAAGGGCTGGGCGGAGTACTTTACGGTGATTCTGACGGCGATGGGGCTGCCGTGGGAGAGCTATGAGCTGATGGAGCGGTTCTCGACCTATAAAGTCGCTCTGCTGGCGATCAACCTGGGGGTGCTGCTCTACCTTTTGTGGATATTGAAGAAGAAGCGTGAAGGGGAAGAGGCGATGGCGAGGACAAGCATCTGAAGAGTGAAGATTTTTCGCTTTTATTTCGCTTATAGCAAGGTCTGTGGACTGACAAGTACCCAGGTGGGGGCGAATCAATCGAGACAACACAATATGTAGGGGTAATAGCGTCGCTAAGCGCTAGATGGTGGATTTTCCACATTTCCAGCGGAAAACATCCGCCGGAATGTTGAGATTTCACTTGCTATCCAGTGCTCAACGCGACATTCTTAGTGGAACGAAGTGGAGTAAAGTGGTCCAAACGGGTAAAGTTGGATCACTACTGTGCCGATAGTAAGACACCAGAGAGCTGAACACGAGTCTTCAGACGGGTACGCTTCGAGGTTTAGGGCAGGATTTGACGAATTGAGGGTTTGGAATGTTTCGCGGCAATCACCCAACACGCGTTGATGAGAAGGGCCGGTTGAAGGTTCCGGCTGACTTCAAGCGCCGTGTGGATGAGCTCTACGGGCCGCAGTTTTTTATTACGAGCAAGGATGGCAAGCGGGCTGAGCTTTACCCGATGAAGGAATGGGAACGGATTGAGGATGCGCTGGCGAAGGCACCCTCGAGCGCCGCGAAGAAGAAGTTTCTGGATGTGACGAACTACTACGGCCAGGTTGTGGAGATGGATGCACAGGGAAGGTTGTTGATTCCGCAGTTGCTGCGCGAGGCCGCGACGCTGGCTGGCGATGTAGCGGTACTGGGATTGCAGACGTATCTGGCGGTTGTAAACGATGAGAAGCATAGAGCACAACTGGCGGAGAACCCACTGACCGACGCTGACATGGATGCGTTGGGAGCGGCAGGAATTTAGGATTTCAAGCCCCCTGAGTGGGGCGCATGAGGCGGATGAGATGGCTGAACCGCAACATGTACCGGTTCTTTTGGAAGAGAGTTTGAACTTTCTGAATGTGCGCGCGGGCGGCGTGGTGGTTGACTGCACGCTGGGCTTCGCCGGTCACTCGGCTGCGATTTGCCGCAGGCTGGGGCCTACGGGAACCTTGATTGCCTTCGATCGCGATGAACAGGCGATGGAGATGGCGAAGGCCCGGCTGGCTGCTCTGGCCGAGGAGTTGGGAGCGGAGATGCCCACGGTTGAATATGTAGCGCGGTCGTTTTCGGAGATCGCCGACGTGGTGAAGCCGGGAACTCTGGATGGTTTGCTTGCTGATTTTGGCGTGAGCAGCATGCAGTTGGATGAGGCGCACAGAGGATTTAGTTTCCGGTCAGATGGCCCTTTAGACATGCGAATGGATACGCGCAAAGGGTTGACGGCCGAACAAGTGGTAAATCAGGCGGACGAAGAAGATCTCGCCAACCTGATTTACGAATTCGGAGAGGAAAGGAGGTCGCGGAGAATCGCCAGAGCTATTGTGCGGGCGCGGCCGATGACTACGACAGCGGAACTTGCTCGAGTGGTGTCGGCCGTTGCCCCGCCAATAAAAGGCGAGAAGATTCATCCGGCGACCAGGACCTTTCAGGCGCTTCGAATTCGAGTGAATGATGAACTGGGCGAGATTCAATCGCTGCTCCGGGCGGTATCGGGGAGCGCGGGATCGCTGCTGAAGCCGGGAGGGAGAGTGGTGCTGATCAGTTTCCACTCGCTGGAGGACCGGCTGGTGAAGGACAGCTTTCGCGAGAGCGCGAAGGCGGGTGTGCTGGAGATTTTGACGAAGAAGCCAACCGTGGCGAACGAGCAAGAGGCGCTGAGAAATCCACGATCGCGAAGCGCGAAGTTGCGAGCTGCGGAAAGAGTGTAGAGATCGGGCCGGGGTTGTCCTGCCGTGCTTTCAGGCGAAAGACAACCAACGTACGAAAAGTCCCTTCCCCCCATCAGCAACCCCGGCCCGGGTTGCACTTGCGAGAGCGAGTAGGGCGGATGAGATGAACGGAAAAGATCTTGAATGGTAGAAGCGGAGGGAACGCGATGGCGACGATGGCGTTGGCAGGACGAGAGATGACGGAGATGCAGTCACGGACAAGCAATCGGCGCACAGTGAGCGTGGCCGAGCGGAACCGCGAGTTGTTCGAGCAACAGCGCGCGCGCCGTCGCGGACCGACGCCTGAGATGTTCTACGCCAAGCACATCGATAACAGTCGCATCGTGAAGGCCGATGATCCAGATCGGCGGCGGGAGATGCGCAGCTTTACGATTGCGATGACGCTGTTCTTTCTGCTGACGATGGTGTACGTGTGGCAGCACTTTTCGGCGATCGAGGTGGGCTACCGCGTGGAGGCGCAGAAGACGCAGGTGGAGCAGTTGCGCGAGGCGAACCGGCAGTTGGAGTTGAGCGAGGCGCAGTTGAGTGATCCGGGACGCATTGACCATATTGCGAAGCAGTTGGGACTGGATGCTCCGCTGCCGGGGCAAGTGGTGAGACCGGATGCCGCGGGCGGAACGACGGCGGTGATGGCGCAGGCGCAAGTGCCGGTGTTGACTGGAAATTAGATGGTTGCAATGCCACTGACGAGTCGCGGAGAGCATTGCATGGGAACAGGAATTCCAGGATGAAACAGTCGTCACGGCAGAAGCTGACCGCACCTATACGACGGGTGCGGTTTGTCTACGTGGCGATGTTTTTCTGCCTTTGGGCGGCGGCAATTGCGGTCCGACTGACGTGGCTGCAGGTGGTGCAACACGGCGAGTGGGTGGACCGCGCCCGGCAGCAGCAACAGAGGACGTTTGAAGTGGCCCCGCATCGAGGGGTGCTGTACGACCGCAATATGCGAGCACTTGCGATGACGGTGCTGGTGGATAGCATCTATGCGGTACCTAGCGAATTAGGAGACAACCGCGCGGATGATGCGGCCCTGCTGGCGAAGATCGTACACGCTGATTCGCTGGACAGCTTTACGACAGAGAAGGAGATCGATGCGCGCTTCAATGCATCGAAACATTTTGCGTGGGTGGCTCGGAAGGTAACGCCGGATACTGCAGATCGTGTGCGGCAGCTGAATCTGAAGGGAATTTATTTTCAGAAGGAGTTCAAACGGTTCTATCCGAATGGAGACCTGGCTTCGCATGTGCTGGGGTATGTGGGAACGGATGATGATGGGCTGGGCGGGCTGGAGCGCAAGTTCGACGATGAGTTGCATGGGGAGCCAGGGCACGAGTTGACGGCGATCGATGCGAAGCGGCATGTGCTTGGATCGGACGAGAGCGATCCGATTCCGGGAGAGAACCTGGTGCTGACGATCGACCAGAATATTCAGTACATGGCGGAGCGGGCCCTGGATGCGCAGATGGCGAAGGTGAAGGCTGCGCACGGAACGGTGGTGGTGCAGGATCCGCATACGGGGCAGATTTTAGCGCTGGCGGTGAGTCCGCGGTTCAATCCGAACGATGCGCAGCATGTGGACGCGCAGGACCTGACGGACCTGGCGGTGAGCGATGTGTATGAGCCGGGATCGACGTTCAAGCTGGTGACATACTCGGCGGCGATTGATGCTGCGGGAGTGAAGCCGACGGACATGGTGGACTGCCAGGGCGGTGCGATGACGATGTATGGCCGCACGCTGCATGATGACAAGACGGACCGCTTTGGGGTGGTGACGGTGCAGTATGCGCTGGAGCACTCGAGTGATGTGGGTGCGGCGAAGATGGCGTTGAAGCTGGGGCCCGACAAGTTCTACAAGTACATCAAGGCGTATGGATTTGGTGATCGGTCGGGCATTGAGTTGCCGAGCGAGACGAGAGGGCTGCTGCAGCCGCCGAGGAAGTGGGGATCGACGAGCATCCTGTCCATTGCGATTGGGCAGGAGGTGGCGGTGACGCCGGTGCAGTTGGTGACGATGGTGTCGACAATTGCGAATGGCGGGGTGTACCTGCCGCCGCATATGCTGCTGCAATCTACGGATGAGGTGAAGGGCGACCAGCGGTTGTTGGCGCAGCCTTTTCATCCGGAAGATGTGTTGCCGGCTAAGTTGCCGGACGGCGCGCATCGGGTGATCAGCGAAGCGACGGCGGCGAAGATGCGGGAGATGATGGCCGGCATTGTGACCGAGGGAACGGGTAAGGCCGCGCAGTTGAATGGATATAGCTCGGCGGGAAAGACGGGTACGGCGCAGAAGGTAGATCCGGTAACGCACACGTACTCGCATACGAAGCTGGTGGCCAGCTTTGCGGGGTTTGCGCCGGTAAATGATCCGGCTATTTCGGTGACAGTGGTGATCGATACGCCGACGGTGGGCAGTTTGTATGGCGCGGCGGTGAGCGCTCCGGTGTTTCAGGAAGTGGCGCAGGAGGTGCTGGAGTATCTTGGGGTTCCGCATGACCAGCCGCTGAAGACAGATAAGCAGATGCAGGAGGCGCGGAACTCGGTGGAGCCGGACGATGTTCCAGATGAGCAAGTTGGAGATTTGAATGCGATGTTCGATGAGGTGAATAGTTTGCCGGCGGATGATCCGCTGCGGCAGCCGCAGAATGCAGCGGCGATGGCGGTGAATCGGAGCGCGGATCAGGCGTTTGATGCGGCAGCGAAGCAGAAGCCGCAGCCGAAAGGACTGAGCGCATTACCGGATAAGGTGCTCGCAGCGTTTCACAAGAACGGGGATACGACATCGGTGATCGCGGATGCAGCGGCCACCGAGAATGAGCCGGTGGATGCTCCGGTAATTCAGCCGCAGGTGCAGGCCAAGGGAAGCAGTGCAGTGGTGATTGACGCCGGGAAACGGGTGGCGGTGCCGGAGTTTCATGGAGAGGGTCTGCGCGCGGTGGTGGAGCACGCAGGCGGCCTGGGGTTGAGGGTGCGGACTCTGGGGAGTGGGATGGCGCAGGAGCAGGCTCCTGTTGCAGGGACGATGGTGCCGGTGGGCACGGAGATTGTGGTGCGGTTCACTCGGTAAGGCAGGCAGTAACGAGTCGACGGTAAGAGTTTCTTCTGGGGCCTAGAATCAACTTATGCAATGGAGTGAAGTGGTTGCGGCAGTGCGCGTGATTGAGACGGCTGGGCGGCGCGATGTGGGGGTGCGCGGCGTGCAGTATGACTCGCGGCGGGTGAGCGCGGGGGATGTGTTTGTGGCTATGCGCGGTGGAACTACGGATGGGAATCGGTTTATCGATGCGGCGTGTCGCAAGGGCGCGACGGCGATTGTGACGGACTCGCTGGAGGTGTTTGTCGATCTGCGGGCGCAGCAGCCGGAACTGGCGCTGGCGCTGGTGGAGCATGGACGCCGAGCGCTTGCTGAGGTGAGTTCTGCGGTGTTTGGTGCGCCGGAGAAGGCGCTGAAGGTCAGTGCGGTGACTGGGACCAACGGGAAGACGACGACAGCGTTTCTGCTCGAACAGATGTTGAGGAGCGTGGAGCGAAAGTGCGTGCTGCTTGGGACGATTGAGACGCATGTGGGCGACGTGGTGCAGGAGAGCGAACACACGACTCCGGAGAGCAGGGACGTGCTGGCCGTGTTTGCCGAGGGCGTGCGCGTGAGGTGCACAGAGGCCGTGATGGAGATGTCGAGCCACGCGCTGGAGCAGGAGAGGGTGTGGGGGATTCCGGTGGACGTCGCGATGTTTACGAATTTGACGCAGGACCATCTGGATTATCACGGGACGATGGAGGCGTATGCGCGCGCGAAGGCTCGGCTGTTTGAGGGCGTGGGAGCGCAGGCGCCACGGGTTGCGGTGATCAATGCGGATGATCCGGTGGCGGAGCGGATGGTTGCTGCGGCTTCTGAATCTGAGTTGATGCGATACGGGATTGGCGCTGGGGATTGGCGGGCGTTGGATATCGTGCTGCGGGCAGGTGAGACGAGGTTTCGGTTACGGACTCCAGGTGGGGAGGTCGCAGTGCAGTCTCCGCTGACGGGGCGAGTGAATGTGTACAACCTGCTGGCGGCGGCGTGCGCTGCGTTTGCGCGAGGGCTCAGTCTGGAGCAGATTGCGGCGGCGGCGAAGGGGTTGCGGCAGGTCCCGGGAAGGTTTGAGGTGGTGAGCGGTTCGCGCGAGGTAGGTTTTACGGTGGTGGTGGACTATGCACACACGGATGATGCGTTGGCGAATTTAATTGCGCTGGGTAGAGACCTGGTGCGTGAGCGGATTGGGCGGGTGATTACGATGTTTGGGTGTGGCGGGGATCGGGATAAGATGAAGCGGCCGAAGATGGGGAGGGTTGCTGGGGCGGGGAGCGATCTGGTGGTGGTGACCAGTGATAATCCGCGCAGTGAGAGGCCGGAGCAGATCATTGACGAGGTGATGGTGGGAGTGCGAGAGACGCACGTGGAGTGCGTGGTGGAGGTTGATCGGCGGGCGGCAATTGAGATGGCAATCAAGGCGGCGAGGACGGGAGATATTGTGCTGCTTGCAGGAAAGGGACATGAGAAGACGCAGATGTTTGCGGATGGGGCGGTGATGTTCGATGATGTCGCCGAGGCGGAACGGGTCTTGCGGGAGCTGAAGTGTGAGGTGATTGCTTGAAGCTGGCGCTGGGACAGATTGCGGATTGGATTCATGCAGAGGGCGCGTTCGATACGAGCGCGGAGGCAGTGGGATATTCGATTGACTCGCGGACCATTGGAGCCGGGGAGTTATTTTTTGCAGTGAAGGGCGAGCGCGTTGATGGACATAATTACGTAGAGGCTGCGCTGGCCGATGGTGCGGTGGCGGCCGTGGTGAGCATGCGGTGGCTGCGGCCGGTGAGCGTGGAGGAGGCGCGGCTGCTGCGTGTTCCGGATGGAGAAGAGTGCGTGCTGCGGGCGATGCAGCGGTTGGCGAACTGCGTGCGGCGGGCGTGGGGAGGGCGTGTGATTGGGGTTACAGGATCGGCGGGTAAGACGACGACGAAGGAGTGCGTGGCAGAGTTGCTGGCGACGAAGTTCAAGGTGCTGAAGACGGAGGGGAACTTCAATAATCACGTTGGGTTGCCGCTGACGTTGCTGCGGCTTGAGCCGGAGCACCAGGTCGCGGTGTTGGAGATGGGCATGAATCATGCGGGGGAGATTCGTGCATTGGCGAAGATTGCGGAGCCGGATTGGGCGGTTGTGTCGAATGTCGCGGCGGTGCATCTGGAGTTTTTCGCGGATGGAATTGAGGGGATTGCGCGAGCGAAATATGAGCTGATTGAAGCGCTGCCGGCGGATGGGATTGCAGTGCTGAATGGAGACGACGAGCGGGTTCGGAAGTTTGGACTCGGGATGGGCGAGCGCGCTGTGCTCTATGGCATGGGCGAAGGTTGTGCGGTGCGTGCGGAGGCTATCGTTGACCACGGATTGCGCGGGATAGATTTTGACCTGGTGATGGAGAGTGGTCTTCCGAAAGAGCAGGTGATACGGTGGCCGGTGGCGTTGCGTCTGCCGGGCAGGCACAACGTGATGAACGCGCTGGCGGCTATCGCTGTAGGACGGATGAGCGGCGTGGAACTGAAAGACGCTTGCGGTGCGCTGGAGCGGATGAGGCCGACGGAGAAGCGCGGGAATGTGCTGGTGTGGCGAGGGGCGGAGATTGTGAATGACACGTACAACTCGAATCCGCGGGCGCTGGACAGCATGGTGGAGGCGCTGAGGAATACTCCAGCGCGACGCCGGATCGTGGTGGCGGGGGAGATGCTGGAACTTGGGCCGGCGGGGGCTTCGCTGCATGGGAGCTGCGGGGCGGCAATGTCGGGGCTGGATGTGGTGCTGGGAGTACGCGGGTTGGCGAGGGAGTTGGTGGATGCTGCGAGGGCGGCGGGGGTGGTGGAGGCGGAGTTTGTCGAGTCGCCGGAGTTGGCGGGAGAGTGGCTGCGGGCGAATCTGCGGGAGGGCGATGTGGTGCTGCTGAAGGCCTCGCGCGGGGTGCAGTTGGAGCGGGCGCTGGACGTGCTCTGTGCCCCGTGAGGGGTGGGGAAACGCTGTAATTCATGCAAAGGCAGATTCCATGGTGAAGGGCGAAAAAAAAGCCAAGGCTTTGCACGGGACTGAGGGGTAAGATTAGCCGAGAACTGCTGAGTTAACGCGCGGTTCGATGATGTTCGCGAGGGATGTTCCGTTGCTCTATTGGCTGCTGTATCAAAAGCTGTTTCCATACTTTCCGGTGTTCCGCATCTTTCGCTACGTTACGTTTCGCTGTGCATTTGCGAGCATGACGGCGATGCTGATCGGGCTGTTGATTGGGCCGTTCGTAATCGACCGTCTGCGGGAGTTTCAGATTGGGCAGTTCATACGCCAAGATGGGCCGCAGAGCCACAAGAAGAAAGGCGGCACACCGACGATGGGCGGAGTGCTGATATGTATTTCGATCCTAGTGCCGACGCTGTTGTGGGCCAATCTAACGAATCCTTATGTGTGGCTGGTGATGTTTTCGACGGTGGCATTTGGGGCGATCGGATTTGCGGACGATTACATCAAGGTGGTGAAGAAGCGGAATCTGGGGCTGACGTCCTGGCAGAAGCTGGCGTTACAGTTTCTGGCGAGTGGAGCCATTGCGGTGACGCTGTTGGTGCTGCGGAGTCAGAACTCGTACTCGACGCGACTGATGGTTCCGTTTGTTAAGCGCTTTCGGCCGGACTTGATTATTGGAAGCTTGTTGAGCTATCCGCACCTGTGGCCATTGGCGTTTCTGCCCTTCGTGCTGTTTGTGATGCTGGTGATTACGGGCTCGAGCAATGCGGTGAATTTGACCGACGGGCTGGATGGGCTGGCGATTGGGTGCACGATTATTGCGGCCGGTGCGCTGACGGTGTTGACGTACGTGAGCGGGCACGTGGTGTTCGCAGATTATCTTGAGCTGCAGCGCATGCCCATGGTGAGCGAGTTGACCATCTTCTGCGGGGCGATGGTGGGGGCGAGCATCGGGTTCCTCTGGTACAATGCACACCCTGCGGAGGTGTTCATGGGCGATGTGGGGTCGCTGGCGCTGGGCGGGGTGATTGGCACGGTTGCAGTGATCATCAAGCAGGAGCTGCTGCTGCCGTTTATCGGAGGGGTGTTTGTTCTTGAGATAATGAGCGTGATTCTCCAGGTGGGAAGCTATAAGCTGCGGAATGGGAAACGGATTTTCAAGATGGCACCGCTGCATCATCATTTTGAGTTGATGGGGTGGTCGGAGTCGAAGGTGATTACGAGATTTTGGATTATGGCGCTGGTGTTTGCGCTGTTTGCGTTGACGACGCTGAAGTTGAGGTAGAGCAGGAATCAGGAAATGGGAAGTAGAGGGAAAGAAGTTGAGCTTAGATCTAAGAGGCAAACGCGTTTTGGTGGTGGGGCTTGGGAAGAGCGGGCTGGCGGCGGCGCATTTTTTGAAGGCGCGCGGCGCGAGGGTCACCGTGAGCGATGCTCGGCCGGCGACGCTGATTGCGGAGTTGTCGGGGTTGCTGGAAGAGGGGTTCATGGTGGAGGCGGGGAGCCATGGGTTGCTGACGTTTCGGAGGCAGGATTTGATCGTGGTGAGTCCGGGCGTACCGCTTTCAACGCCGGTGTTGACGCAGGTGCGCGCGATGGGCGCGCACATTATCGGCGAACTGGAATTGGGCTCACAGTTTTTGCAGGGTGAGGTGATTGCGGTTACCGGGTCGAATGGAAAGACGACGACTACGACACTCATTGGCGAGATCTTGAAGGCCTCGGGAAGGCCGACGCTGGTGGGCGGAAATATTGGCCGGCCGGTGACGGCGATGGTGGACGAGAGCATGACCGAGAGTTGGAGCGTAGTTGAGGTTTCCAGCTTCCAGTTGGAGACGGTGGAGACGTTCAGGCCACGGATTGCGATGGTGCTGAACATTACGCCGGACCATCTGGATCGGCATGGGAGCTTTGCGACGTATGCGGCGCTGAAGGCGCGGATTACTGCGTTCCAGACGGCTGAGGACTTTCTGATTTTGAATGGAGAAGACAAGGATACGCAGTTGGTTGCGGCGAAGACTGTTCCCGAAGGGCGAGGGGCACAGATCTATTGGTTTAGCACGCGCCGGCCGATCAAGCAGGGAGCGTTTGTGTACGGAGATTCGATCTTCTTTGTGCCGCGCGAGGGAGCGAAGCCGGAGCCGGTGATGCCGGTGGCGGAGATTCCGCTGGCCGGGGCGCACAATGTGGAGAATGTGCTGGCGGCGGTGTGTGCGGCGCGGTTGGCGGGGGTGGCGAGCGAGACGATTCGGAGTGCGGTGGCGGCGTTCAAGGCCGTGGAGCACCGGCTGGAATTCGTGCGCGAGTTGGGAGGCGTGAAGTATTACAACGATTCGAAGGCTACGAATGTGGATGCGACGATGAAGGCGGTCGAGGCGTTTGCAGGTGGGATTCATCTGATTCTGGGTGGCAAGGACAAGGGTTCGGACTACCGAGTGCTGGAGCCGCTGCTGCGCGAACGGGTGAAAACGGTTATCACCATTGGTTCAGCGGCAGAAAAGATTGCGCACCAACTCGAGGGGGTCGTGAAGATAGAGGGAGCGGAGACGTTGGAACGTGCTGTAGCGTTTGCGCATGGTGCTGCCGTGGCGGGCGATACGGTGCTGTTGGCTCCGGCGTGCGCTAGCTTCGATCAGTTTGAGAACTATGAGCAGCGTGGCCGCGTGTTCAAGGAACTCGTAGCGGCATTGCCGTAGCGAACGGGAATAGAGGCGGATGGCGAAGCGGGTAGGCGTCGATAAATGGCTGTTCGGAACGGTGCTGTTGCTGGTGCTGTTCGGGCTGGTGTCGGTGTTTTCGGCGTCGGCAGTGATAGCGAAGGCGACGCTGGGCTCTCCGTATGCGTATGTGATCAAGCAGGCAGGATTCGCGCTGGCGGGCATGATCGCGCTGTTTGTGCTGATGCGCGTTGACTATAGGAAGTACAACAACCCGAAGCTGATCTTTCCGCTGATGGCGATTACGGGGCTGCTGTTGCTGGCGGTTTTCGCGTGGGGTGGAATGAATGGAGCGCATCGCTGGGTGCGGTTCCCGGGCATGACGCTGGAGCCGTCGGAGATGGCCAAGCCGATGATTGTGCTCTTTCTGGCATGGTTTCTGCAGACGAGAATTCATACCATCGACAATCTGAAGGAGACGATTCTGCCGGCGATGCTTCCACCGCTGGTGTTTATTGCCCTGATCTTGAAGGAGCCGGATCTGGGAACGGCGTTGGTGTGCGCGGCGGTGATGATGCTGATGCTGTTCCTGGCGGGGCTGCAGATGAAGTGGGTGGCGGCGGTCGCAGCGGCTGCATCGCCGGTGCTGTATTACATGCTCTTCCACGTGTCATGGAGAGCCAAGCGTATGTTCGTTTTCCTGCATCCGGAGGCGGATCCGAGGGGTTCAGGATTTCACATCATGCAGTCCTTGATTGCGGTGGGGACGGGCGGAATTCGCGGGCTGGGGCTGATGGAAGGACGGCAGAAGCTGTTCTATCTGCCGGAACCGCATACAGATTTCATCTTTGCGAATATCTCGGAGGAACTGGGGCTGATTGGTGCGATCTGCGTGCTGACAGCGTTCTGCATTCTTGGGTATCGGGGGATGCGCGCTGCGTTTTTGTCGACCGACCCGTTTGCAAGATTTCTGGCGTTTGGGCTGACGACGATTATTCTGGTGCAGGCGTTCTTCAATATGAGTGTGGTGCTGGCGTTGCTGCCGACCAAGGGAATTCCGCTGCCGCTGATCTCGTCGGGCGGGACGAGCGTGTTTGTGACGCTGGCGTGTATGGGCGTGCTGTTGAATGTGACGCGCGAGATCGATTAATGGAACAGGGATCAGGGCTCAGGAAACAGGGATTCGGAAGCGCGAAGTTGCGGGTAATGATCGCCGGGGGGGGGACGGGCGGGCATGTGGTGCCGGCGCTGGCGATTGGGCGTGAGTTGCGCGACCGGCAGGGGGCCGAGGTGTGGTTTGTGGGGACGGCGCGGGGGATTGAGACGCGGATGGTGCCGGAGGCGGGATTTCGGCTGGAGTTGGTGCGATCGGGACAGTTGAAGAATGTGAGCCTGTCGACACGGGTTCGGACGATGATGGATCTGCCGCTCGGCGTGCTGCGGTGCGTGTCGCTGATGCGGGAGTTCAAGCCGGAGGTGGTGGTGGGAGTGGGCGGGTATGCGAGCGGGCCGGCGATGATTGCGGCTTTGCTGCTGCGAATTCCGACGCTGGCGTATGAACCGAATGCGGTACCCGGAATGACGAACCGGCTGGTGGGCAAGCATGTGAGTGCGGCGGCAGTGAACTTTGGGCAGACGGCCCAATATTTTCGTAATGCCAAAGTGACGGGCGTTCCAGTGCGGCCGCAGATCTTCGAGTTGCCGGAGCGGCCGGTGGGCGCGGCTCCGCGATTGCTGGTGACGGCCGGGAGCAATGGTGCGCAGATTTTCAATGAGACGATGCCGATGATTGCGGTGCAGTTGCTGGCGGACGTGCCGGGGTTGACGATTGTGCACCAGACGGGGGCTCGGCAACTGGAGGCAACGCGGGCGGCGTATGTGAAGAGTGGGGCGGATGCGTCGCGATGGGTGGTGGCGGCGTTTCTGACGGATATGCCGGAACAGTACGCGGCGGCGGATGTCGTGCTGGCGCGGTCGGGGAGTACGGTTGCGGAGCTTTGTGCGGCGGGGAAGCCGTCGTTGCTGGTGCCCTTTGCGGGGGCGGCGGATGATCATCAGCGCAAGAATGCTGAGGTGCTGGTGGAGGCCGGTGCAGCGGAGATGCTACTGCAGAGGGATGTGACGGCTGAGACGCTGCAAGGCGCGCTGGTGGCGTTGTTCAGCGATGCTCCGCGACGGGCTGCGATGGGGGAGAGAGCTCGGGCTCTGGCGCGGCCGGGAGCGTTGCAGCAGATCTCGGAGATGGTGCTGCGGCTGGTTGGGCGCTAAGTTTAGAACCGATCGCCATCAGGTGTAGTCGCGATTCAAGAAGCAGATTCCTCCGCTTCGGAATGACAACCATCAAAATGATTGCGACTACACCTGAAAGCGAACGGCTCTAATGCGGGCAAAAGAAGAAGGGCTGAGGAGTTGTCCTCAGCCCTTGATTTTGGATGGTCAGCCGACTCGCCGTTTAGCGATGTCCGCCGCCACCATGTCCGCCACCGCCGCCACCGAAGTGGCCACCGCCGCCGCCACCGCCGAAGTGACCGCCGCCGCCGCCACCGCCGAAGTGACCGCCGCCACCACCACCGCCGAATCCGCCACGGCTGCCGCCACCACCGAATCCGCCACGGCTACCACCGCCGAAGCTGCTCCGGGCGCTGCCGCCGTTGAATCCTCCGCGAGAGGCGTTGCTAAATCCACCGCCGTTGCCGCCAGCGAATCCGCCGCGGTTGCCACCGCCGTTGAATCCGCCACCGTTGTTGCTCGCGAATCCACCACGGTTGCCACCGTTGAATCCTCCGTTGCCACCGCGGTTGCCGCCGTTGAATCCGCCGCCGTTGTTGCCAGCGAATCCGCCACGGTTGCCATTGCCACCGCCGTTGAAGCCTCCCCGGTTGCCACCGTTGAAGCCACCGCGGTTGCCACCGCCATTGAATCCGCCGCGGTTGGCGCCGTTGATGCCGGAGCCACGGAAGCCTCCACCGCCGAAGCCACCGCGTCCGCCGTTGAAGCCAGCGCGGGCGAAGGAGGCGCCGCCGGGACGACCGTCGCGGAAGCCGCCGTATTCACGGTTATAGAAGTTGCCGCCAAAGCCGCGTCCGAAGTTGCCGTAGGCGCGGTTGTACCAGAAGCGTCCGCCGTTCCAGTAGCCGCCGTAGAAGCCGGTACCGAAGTAGCCGAAGCCATAGTTGATGCCGCCGTAGAAGCCGATGCTCAGGCCCCAGTAGCCGGGATACCAGCCGTAGCCGCCGCCGAAGCCGCCCCAGTAGCCGGGGGTCCAGAGGGCGCCGACGTAGGGTGGCATGACCCAGGCACCGTTGACCCAGTAGTAGCCGTCGTCACCCCAGGCCCAGTAGCCGGGGGTCCAGAGGTAACCGTCACCGGGGCAGGGAGGCTGTTCGTACGCGGGAATGGCGGGCGGAGCGTAGCCGGCGGTGATGGCGAACTGAGCCTGCGCGCGGGGACTCGGCAGAGCCACGAACGCAGCAGCCGCGACTGCGGTGGCCGCCAGAAGATTGCGAACTGCGCGATGGAGTTTCATACAAGTACCCGTCCAGCCGAGCTTCGCTCCCTTACTGGGCTTGCGAGTGCGGCGAGGAGAAGACTTCCGGTCTGGTTAGGATGTTACCCTGATCCGGCTCTCGGTTGATTAGACACACCTGTTATGCGTTTTGTTGCGGTATCCGGTGGAGTGCATTGTGAGGTGATCCCGCAGCGTTTGGTTTGGGGGCAAGTCTTCGTTCGGTGAACAGAGCTCCGGGGCACCCCCCCCGGGGGGTACTTTTGGATCTAAAGTCTTGAGGGGAAGGGGGATGAGGCCGGACTTGTGGCAGTCCGGCTTCGCTGATTCCCGGCTTCGCTGATTCCCGATTAAAAGCGAAGGCCCGGCGGTTACCGGGCTGGGTGGATGTTAGGGCTACTTCTATTGTAGCGGGTTGGGTGGGGTGACTATGCCAGATCTTGGAGATATAAATCGCCAATGTTTATAGGGGTTTTGATGGATTTTGATGATGGCGGGGGCTTGACAGGTTTTGCGCTACAGGTGGAGTTGCAGGTCTCTCCACTGCGCAGGACGCAGGGCCGTTCTGTTCCGGCCGAGATGATAGCTTTATGCCAACAATTCAACAGGATGGCGACGGCACTGCAAAGACAACGGAAGATTTCCAGAGGGAATGACTGAAAGAGGAGCAGGTACACAGCGGCAACGGCTCGGCGACGATTTGAGGGAGAATAGACAGATGGGATTGCCGGAGCATGCTATGTTTGCGCCTTCGCAGAGGGTGCACTTTATTGGGATTGGCGGGATTGGGATGAGCGGGATCGCGGAGATCCTGCTGACGATGGGATATGCGGTTTCGGGGTCGGACCTGCGGGGATCGGCGACGACGGAGCGGCTGGCGGGGTTGGGGGCAACGATCTATGTGGGGCATGCGGCGGGGAATGCTGCGGCCAGCGACGTGGTGGTGACCAGTTCGGCGGTGGCGAAGGATAATCCGGAGGTGGTGGAGGCACGGGCACGGAAGATTCCGGTGATCCAGCGGGCGGAGATGCTGGCCGAGTTGATGCGGCTGAAGTATGGGATTGCGATTGCCGGGATGCATGGCAAGACGACTACGACGACGATGGTGGCGGCGGTGCTGGCGGGCGGGGATCTGGATCCGACGGTGGTGGTGGGTGGGAGAGTGGACGCGCTGGGGTCGAATGCGCGGCTGGGGAGATCGCAGTATCTGGTGGCGGAGGCCGATGAGAGCGACCGGAGCTTTCTGAAGCTGTCGCCGATTCTGGCGGTGGTGACGAACCTTGATCGCGAGCATATGGACTCGTATGCGGATATGGCCGATGTGGAGAACTGCTTTGTGGAGTTTATGGACAAGGTGCCGTTCTATGGAGCGGTGACGGCGTGCGTGGATGATGCAAGGCTGAAGGCGATTCTGCCGCGGGTGACGCGGCGTGTGTATACGTATGGCGAGAGCGCGGAGGCGGACTTCCGGCTGCGGATGCTGCCGGGCGCTGAGGGCTGCCACGCAAGGTTTGAGGTGAATGCGCGCGGGCTGGTGCTGGGGCCGTTCGAGCTGCATGTTCCGGGACGGCATAATGTGCTGAACGCGGCGGCGGCGGTAGCGATCGGGGTGCAACTGGGGCTGACGCCGGAGAAGATTGCGGCGGGGCTGGCGACGTTTCGCGGCGTGAACCGGCGCTTCCAGGTGCGTGGGGCGGAGCGCGGCGTGACGGTGATCGATGACTACGGGCACCATCCGACGGAGATTCGGGCGACGTTGCAGGCGGCGCGGGAGTGCGGGTATGGAAGGGTGCTGGTGCTGTTCCAGCCGCATCGTTATACGCGGACGAGGGATTTGATGGAGGACTTTGCGGGGGCGTTTGGGGATGCGGACGCAGTGCAGGTGCTGGACATCTATGCGGCCAGCGAGCAGCCGATTGAGGGGATTAATGGTGAGGTGCTGGCGGCGGCGATCCGGGAGAAGAATGGCGGGCGGGTGATGTATGCGGCGTCGATGGGCGAGGCGGTGGAGCGGCTGGCGGCGGAGGCGCGGCCGGGCGAGATGATTTTGACGCTGGGCGCGGGAAGCGTGTCGCAGGCTGGACCGCTGCTGCTGGAGGCGCTGCGGTAGACCTGCGCCGTCGGGTGAGGGTTTTGGCGGTTCCAAAATGGGTGGGGAGCGTTCCTGATGCGATACCCCTTGAGGAGTTTGCGGGGGGTGGGGGCGGTGGCCGTTATAGTGGATGATACGGCGATTCTTCCGCGGCCTTGCTCAGGGCCAGGCGGAGATGAAGAAGATGGGTTCGAAGCGTGGGTCCGGAGTTGAATCCGGGCTGGGCTCGGCGGTGCTGGATGCGCCCGAGGAGAGCTATGCTTCGGAGACCGAGGCGCGGGGGACGCGGCGGGGGCCTGCGCCGGTGGGGGCATTGCAGCGGGGGTTTGGCAGCGCCGGATATGACGGCGATGGGTATGAAGAGCCGGGAGCAGGGAGCGTCTACGGAGGGCTGGACGAGCCGGAGTATGTTCCGCGGCGAGGCAGGCTGGGGTTCCGGCTGAGTGGACTGCCGCGCAGTATGAGTGGACGGATTGTGCTGGGGGTGGCGGTGTTTGGGTTGCTGGGCACCGTGGCCGTGGCGATTGCCGGAGTGCGGTATTACCTGATGCATGATCCGCGGTTTGTGCTGGCGAGTTCGGACGATATTCAGATACGGGGTGCGGAACATTTGACGCGCGATCAGGTGCTGAGCGTGTTTGGCGCGGACCTGGAGCGGAATATCTTCCGGGTGTCGCTGGGGGAGCGGCAGGCGGACCTGGAGCGGTTGCCGTGGGTGGCCCACGCGGACGTGATGCGGCTGCTGCCGGACACGATCCGGGTGCAGATTGCGGAGCGGACGCCGGTGGCGTTTGTGCGCCAGGGAACGCAGATCGGGCTGGTGGATGGAAGCGGTGTGCTGCTGGATATGCCGCCGGATGCGGCGGGCAATCCGCACTATTCGTTTCCGGTGCTGACGGGGTTGTCGGCGGATGAGACGGCGCAGGCGCGGGGGACGCGGATGGCGGTGTATGGGCAGTTCATGCGGGAGCTGGAGAGCGCGGGACAGCACCTGACGGACTCGGTGAGCGAGGTGGATGTGTCGGACCCGGAGGATGTGAGGGCGCTGATTACGGAGGGTAGCTCGGACATCCTGGTGCACTTTGGCCAGCAGGATTTTCTGCGGCGGTACAGGGAGTTCGAGCAGCATCTGCCGGAGTGGCGGCAGGCGTATCCGAAGCTGGCGTCGGCGGACATGCGGTATGAGGGACAGATTGTGCTGGAGATGCAGAATGGCGCAGGGGTCGCACCGGGTGGGGTGACCGAGGCGGGAGCTGCGGCGCCTGTGGCGATGCCTGCTGCAACGGCGAAGGCAACAACGGCAAAGGCAACGACGGCAAAGGCAACGACAGTAAAGGCAACGCCAACTTCAAAGGTAAAGGCAACGACAACCGCAAGGGCGACTACAGGGGGCCTTCGCTCCGCTCAGGATGCCGGAGTGCTGGGGAGAGCAGCGGTCGCGGCAAAGGGATCAGCTCCGGCGAAGCCTGCGGTGGCGACCAAGCCTGCTGCGTCTACAAAACTTACAGCGGCGGCGAAGCCTGGTGCGGCTACAAAACTTGCCATAGCGGGTAAGCCTGCGGGGGCGAAGGTTGTGGCAGCGAAGGTTATGGCTGGGAAGAAAGTTTCCGCGAAGCCCGTGGCGAAGAAGGCGGCGGCGAAGCCTTCGGTGATTGCCAGGGCGAAGGCGGGATCGGGAGTGGATACGGCGAATCAGAGGCTGTTTGCGCAGTTGGCGGCGGCGCACAGGGCTGAGTTGGCGAAGGAACATAAGGCGGAGACGGTGAAGGTTGCGAAGAGCGGCGGAGCCGGTGGTAAAGGCGGAGTGACTCCATGAATGCAAAAAGAGTGAAGCTATGAATGCAAAGATGGACAACCTGATCACGGTGCTGGATGCGGGGAGCTCGAAGAGCTGCGTGCTGGTGGCGGAGTTGGTGGACGGCGTGCTGCGGTACAGGGGGCACGGGGTGGAGGCGTCGCGCGGGATGAGGCGGGGCGTGATCTCGGACCTGGGACCGGCGGCGAAGGCGATTAATGACGCGGCGCTGACGGCGGAGAAGAGTGCGAAGGCACCGATTGAGCGGGCGGTGGTGGGGATTGGCGGGCCGCATGTGCGGGGGATGAACTCGCAGGGCGGGATCAGCATGGGCAGCCGGATGAAGGAGATTACGCGCGAGGATGTGCGGTCGGCGATCGATCGTGCGCGCTCGGTGGGGCTGGCTCCGGACCGCGAGATTCTGCACTTGCTGCCACAGCAATTTATTCTGGACGACCAGGGCGGGATTCACGATCCGGTGGGGATGGTGGGGAATCGGCTGGAGGTTTGCCTGCACCTTTCGACGTGCTCGGGGAGCGCGGCGCAGAGTGTGGTGACGTGCGCGAACCGGGCGGGGCTTGAGGTGGTGGATACGGTGTTTGAGGGGATTGCGGCGGCGGAGGCTGTGCTATCGGCCGACGAGCGCGAGCTGGGCGTGTGCGTGGTGGATATTGGCACGAGCTCGACGGAGCTGGTGGTGTTCTTTGAGGGGTCGGTGGCGCATACGGCGGTGTTGCCGATTGGCGGGGACCACTTTACGAATGACCTGGCGGTGGGGCTGCATGTGAGCGTGGAAGAGGCCGAGCAGTTGAAGCGGATGTATGGGAACTGCGTGGTGACGTCGATTCCGCAGTTGAATGAGATTGAGATTGGCAGCGACCTGGCGATGGGCGGGCAGCAGACGCGGATGGTGCGGCAGCGGTTTCTGGCGGAGATTCTGGAGCCTCGGGCACGAGAGCTGCTGACGATGCTGCGCGACAATCTGCGTGGCGGAGGCGTGCTGGAGGCGATGGGAGCGGGCTGCGTGTTTACCGGGGGCGGAGCGCATCTGGTGGGGTTGCTGGATAACGCGGAGAGCCTGCTGCGGGTGCCGGCGCGAATTGGGTATCCGGTGCCGCTGAGCAGGATGCCGCCGGAGCTGGCGCGGCCGGAGTTTTCGGTGGCGATCGGGATGCTGCTTTACACGCATCGGACGCAGGTGCGCAAGGCCAGCGAGGAGCAGGGGCTGGCGCAGAAGCTGAAGTCGATCTTTGCGGGGAGCTTTTGAGGACAGGGCTTCGTGGTGGGTGGTCAGGACGGGCCGGGCAGAGGCGAAGGGTTCTGGGCTGGGAATGCTGAGGAAAACGGCGGTTAAGGCTGGTGCGGTGCGGCCAGAAGGCGCTGGAGACGATAGACTGGGTGATATGAGATTTTGCAAAAGCTTCGTGATCGTTTTGTTGGGACTTGGGTGTGCCGTTGCGGCGCGGGCCCAGGCGGGTGTCTATATCGGTTTTCAAGCGACGGAGCTTCGTGGCATGACGTGCTTCGATCCGCAGGGTCAGTGCTCGAGTGTAGGTGGCCAGGTGAATCCTCAAGGATTTGAGGCAGGTGCCTACTATGACTTCCGCAACGTTGGGCCGATGCGGCTGGGCGTGGATTTTCGTGGTGGGACGCAGCGCTCGAACAAGTCGGCGACGAGTTCGGGCGGCGGTAGCGATGCGACGGGATTCAATAATGTGTTGTTGGGCGTGCGAGGTTCCTTTCGGACGCGGTACTCGTGGATGAATCCGTACGTGCAGATGTCGGCGGGCTATGCGAAGAGCAATGCGTCGCTGCCATTTGGAGCCATTGCGCCGGGTTCCGTGGTTCCGAATCCGCCGCGGCTGGAGGATAACTTTTTGGTGTATGAAGGCCTGGCAGGCTTCAACATTCACATCTTTCCGATGATTGATCTGCGGCCGATCGAGCTTGGGTTGGGCAACATGAATCGCATTGGAAGCGGCGGAACCGTGGACGGACCGCCCTCGATTTTCCTGATGTCGATTGGAGCGTCGGTGGTGTTCCATATGCCAACGTCGCGGTAGTTGCGAGATGAGAGGGAGCCGGCGTTGGATGGTGATGACGCCGGTAACCGAAGTAGATGCGGGCGAGGCGCAGGAAAGGCCTCAAGCGCATAAGTAGCATGGAATGAAGAGAAGTTATTCGCAAACGCCTAAGGAGATACGCATATGCCCCTGCCGCATGAAGACGCGCCCGGCGTGAAGCCACAAGACGCACTCGGTGCCAAGCCACAGGACTCACTGCGCATTCATTATCACGAGGAGCCGCAACGGAACGCGCGGATCAAGGTGATTGGCGTGGGCGGCGGCGGGAACAACGCGATCAACCGGATGATTGCGGCGCAGGTGGAAGGCGTGGAGTTTATTTCGGCGAACACGGATGTGCAGGCGCTGGAGGGATCGAATGCGCCGATCAAGCTACAGTTGGGCGTGAAGCTGACGAGCGGGCTGGGCGCGGGGGCGAATCCGGATATTGGCCGGCGAGCGGCGCTGGAGGACTCGGACAAGATCATTGAGGCGCTGGAAGGCGCGGACATGGTGTTTGTGACGGCGGGGCTGGGTGGAGGAACAGGGACGGGCGCTGCTCCGGTGATTGCTTCGCTGGCGAGCGAGATGGGAGCGCTGACGATTGCGGTGGTGACGCGGCCGTTTGCGTTTGAAGGCAAGCGCCGGGCGATGCAGGCTGAGCGCGGATTGCAGGAACTGCTGGAGTCGGTCGATACGCTGATCGTGATTCCGAACGACAAGCTGCTGACGACGGCCAAGGACGCGGGGTTCTTCGAGAGCTTCCGAATTGCAGACGATATTTTGCGCCAGGGCGTGCAGGGGATCTCGGACATTATTACGATTCCGGGGGTGATCAATCGTGACTTTGCGGATGTGAAGACGACGATGGCGGGGATGGGCTATTCGGTGATGGGGACGGCGGTGCGGTCGGGGCCGGACCGGGCACGCGAGGCGGCGATGGCTGCAATTGCGTCGCCGCTGCTGGAGGCCGGAGCGATTGATGGAGCGCGCGGAATTCTGATCAATATCACCGGGTCGAGCAGCCTGAAGCTGAGTGAGGTGATTGAGGCGTCGTCGATTATCCAGGAGGCGGCGCACGAGGACGCGAATATCATCTTCGGGGCGGTGCTGGATGAGACGTTTGGCGACGACGTGAAGTTTACGGTGATCGCGACGGGGTTTCGTGAGGCGATGCCGGCGCGGCGGGAACGCATGATGGCTGCTGCTGCTCTGCCGACGGCGCACCATGAGGTTGTTGCGCCCAGGGTCGTGTCGCGGCCGCTGGTGCCAAGGTCTGAGCGCGAGGCGGAGCAGGTAGAAGAGTCGACACCGCCGTTGATCTTCGCATCGCAGGCGGGGGCACCGGCGATCCGGTTTGCGAGTGAGATGGAAGTGGAAGAGACGGTGGCTGGTGCAACGGCCGCGGAGTCGAAGGTTGCGGAGCCGGTGGAGTCGGTGGTGGAGGCTCGGGTGCAACGGCAGGCGTATCCGGTGTCGTCCTACTATGAGACGGCGCGGCAACAGGCGTGGCAGTCGCCGTCGCTGCGGATTGAGTTTGCGCCACATGTGGAGGAGCCCTATCAGCAGCCCGGGGTGCGGTCGTCCGAAGCGATGACGGCGGAGCCGCGGACGGAGATTCAGGCGGAGACGGGAGCTGCGGCGATACCGGTTCCGGTGGTGGTAGAGCACATTCCTCAGGCTGTGGAGGAGAGTGCGATGGAGACATCGAGACCAGCCGCTGAGGGAGATGGCGGCGCGGAGATGCAAGGTGCCGGTGAGCGTGTGGCTCAGGCTGCCGGCTATGATGCGCCGGTGACGAGGCCGTCGACTCCCGAACTGATTCCGGTGCGAGCGTCGGTGTTCGACGATGATTTTTTTCGCAGGCCGAGGGAGGATGCAGCGGTGAAGCCGACTGAAGATGCGGCTTCCAAGCCCTGGCCGGATGCGAGGATTCCGTCGTTTTCGGGATATGCGGCGGAGTCCGGTGCGGAGAATGATGATCTGGATATTCCGGCATTTCTGAGGCGGAAGACATAACGAGGTTTGAAGCTGGCCGTAGTTGGTTGATGGGAAAACGGGAGCGAAGACCCATGTTCAGGCGGGAAGTGGTTTCCTTCACCGTGTTTGTGGTTGCGGACGCCAATGTGGCGAGACGTGAATCCTAGAAGATGCAGGAAGAACGGTAGAGAAGAGAGTCGATGGGACGGAGAATTTCAGGGCTGGTGATGTTGTTGCTGTTGCTTGCGGGCGGCGTGCGCGCGGGTGCGGCGATGGTGCCGGCAAAGCATAAGACCCATGCTGCGACGACGACGGTGCATCATACGGCTGCGCATGGTTCGCGCAGTACGCATCGCGTGGCGAGCAGGCGACGGGTGGCTGCGAGTTCTGCGGCTCATGGGAGCGCCGGGGTGGTGCGCGTGAGCGGGCACCGGCGTCGGCGGACTCGATACTATGGGGAGCGGTTTACGGCGAACAGCTTTGCGGATGTTGCCGCGCTGACGGCGGGGGATGTGACGGCAGGGGAAGATCCGGTAGTGCGTGAGGCCGCGATCCAGGCGCTGGGCAATATGAATGGCACGGTGCTGGCGATCGATCCTTCGAGTGGAAGGATTCTGGCGATGGTGAACCAGCGGCTGGCGCTGAGTGCGGGTGCGGAGCCTTGCTCGACGATCAAGGTGTCGGTGGCGCTGGCGGCGTTGAAGGAGGGGTTGATCAAGGCGGATACGCCGGTGAACCTGGGGGGACACTACTCGGTGGACCTGACCCACGCGCTGGCACGGTCGATCAATCTGTACTTTGAGGTGCTGGGGCGCACGATGGGCTTTGACCGCGTGAAGCACTATGCGAATGAGTTCGGCCTGGGTGAGCTGGCGGGGTACAACATTGCGGGCGAGCACCTGGGGGTGTATCCGGATACGGCGCTGCCGGCGGCCAATGGCGGCGTGGGACGGATGTGCTCGTTTGGCGAGAGCATCAGCATGACGCCGCTGCAACTGGGAGCGTTGGTGAGTGCGATTGCGAACGGAGGGACGCTGTATTATTTGCAGCATCCGACGACGCAGGCCGAGGTTGCGGACTTCCAGCCGAAGGTGAAACGGCTGCTGGATATCAAGGATGTAATCCCACAGATTTTGCCCGGTATGCAGGGAGCGGTGGACTTTTCCAATGGCACTGCGCGGTCGCTGCGGACGAACTTCGAGCAGTTTCCGGTGTTCGGGAAGACGGGGACGTGCTCGGATAACGGGACGCGGTTTGGCTGGTTTGTGAGCTATGGCGATGCGCCGACGGGGCGGATCGTTACGGTCGTGTTTCTGGAAGGCGGAAGGGCAACGTTCGGACCCAAGGCTGCGGAGTTGACGGGTGCGTTCTATCGCGCGATGTATGACCGGAACTTCTTCCAGTCGAGGACGGAGACGACGGCTTCGGTTCAGGGCGGCGGCGTCGTGCGGTGAGCGTTTGTGTGCTGTGAATTCTGCCGGAGCAGTCGCATCCTAGCGGATGAAGCAGTGGGTGGATGAGGCAGTGGCTCGCGATGAAGATTCTGACAGCGGAAGAGATGGGCGCGGCGGACCGGCGGTCGGTGGAGGCTGGCGTGGCCGTGGAGCAGTTGATGGAAGCCGCGGGCTCGGCGGTGGCACGGTTCTGCCTGCGGCGGTTTGAGGGCGATGGGCTGGTGGTGGTGCTGGCCGGCAAGGGAAATAATGGCGGGGATGGGATGGTCGCGGCGCGGCACCTGGCCGAGGCTGGACGACGGGTGCGCGTGGCGCTGCTGTCGGGTCCTGCGCGGACGGCGGGAGTTGAAATGGGCGGGGTGGAGTTGCATGAGATTTCGGATGAGGTGGGGCTGAGGGCGGCGCTGGAGGGTGCGGCGCTGGTGATCGATGCGGTGGTGGGGACGGGGTTCAGGCCGCCGTTGCGAGGGCTGGCGGCGGTGGCGCAGGGGTTGCTGGCGGCGAGCAGCGTGCCGGTGGTGGCGGTGGATCTGCCGAGCGGGTGGGATGCGGATTCGATGGAGGGATGGGCCGAGGGGGCGTTTCGGGCGGACGCTGTGGTGACTTTTGCCGCTCCTAAGCTGGCGCATGTGTTCGGGCATTTGACTGCCGGGAAGACGTTTGGGCCGGTGGTGGTGGCGGGGATTGGGACGCCGGAAGAGGCGATTGTCTCGGCCAGCGGATTGACGTGGGGTGGGAGTGCGAAGGCGATTGCGGAGAAGCCGCGCGCGATCAATGGGAACAAGGGCCGGCTGGGGCATGTGCTGGTGGTGGGTGGGGCGTCGGGGAAGGCAGGCGCGCCGTCGATGGCGAGTGTGGCTGCGATGCGTGCTGGCGCCGGGTTGGTGACGGCCGCGGTGCCGCGGGAGATTTTGTCCACGGTGGCAGCCGTGGCGCCAGAGATGATGCTGACGCCGCTGGCGACGGAGGATTCGGGTGGGCTGGCGATGGAGATGCTCGGGAAAGAGCCGCTGGCGAGGCTGCTGACAGGGATTACGGTGGTGGGCATTGGGCCGGGGCTGGGGCAGGAGGGGACGACTCCGGAGTGGGTGCGCGCGTTCGTGGACCGGGTGACGCTGCCGATGGTGATTGATGCGGATGCGCTGAATGCGTTTGCAGGGAAGTCCATGCTGCTGAAGGATTTAGTGAAGGATGCGCAGACCAGGGGGAAGCCTCGGACGCTGGTGCTGACACCGCATCCGGGGGAGATGGCGAGGCTGGTGGGGATGACGGTGAAGGAGGTCGAGGCGGATCGCGTGGGGCTGGCGCGGCGGTTTGCGACTGAGCACGGCGTAACCCTGGTGCTGAAGGGCTGGCGCACGCTGGTGGCGCATCCGAATGGGAGAATTGCTGTGAATACGACGGGGAATCCGTCGATGGCCAAGGGCGGGAGCGGCGACATCCTGACGGGAGTCGTGGCCGCGATGCTGGCTCAGTATGGGGCGGAGGACACGGAGGCGGCGGTGGAGGCGGCGGTGTTTCTGCATGGGCTGGCCGGGGACTTTGCGTGCCTCGCGCAGGACGAGCACACGGTGCTGGCGATGGATACGGTGGGGCACCTGTGGCAGGCGTTTCGCGCACGGGTGACTGATGCTGAAGGGTTTACCTGGATTTCGGGGACAGCGACGAATAGGACAGGGGAGCGATGAAGGAGTGGATTCGGGAGAAGCGACTGCGCACACGCAGCGAAAATGGAACTCTGAGCATGGGGGAGCTGCTCTCAGAGCTGCTGCCGGCGCCGAAGCTGGTGGTGCTGCGAGGGGATCTGGGCATGGGGAAGACTACCCTGGTGCGCGGGATCGCTGCGGCTTTAGGTGCAGATTCAAAAGAGGTTACAAGCCCTACGTTTACCTTGGTGCATGAGTACAAGGGGCGGAAGACGCGGCTGATTCACCTGGATGTGTATCGGCTGGAGACGGAGCGGGAACTCGAAGGGATTGGGTTGTGGGAGATGGCCGAGGCTCCTGATGCGCTGGTGATGGTGGAGTGGGGCGACCGGTTTGCGAGCGTGATGGAGCGGGCCGATGCGGAAATCGAGATGACCCAGGGGGAGACGGAGAACGAGCGGCTGCTGCGGGTGCGCTGGTAGATGCAGACGGTAGACAGGTAGAGAAACGACAAAGGCCGCGATTGGATCACGGCCTTTGTTTTGTTGTGGTTGGGACTTAGTAGCGGGCGTGCCAGTCGGCGTTGGTGCGATCACGGATGGCGATGAAGCTCGGGACAAAGATGGTGGAAGCGGATGCAAGTGCGAGCAATGCGAAGTACATTTGGTTCTCCTGTGGCGCGCGCGACCGGTCAGGCCGGGATTGCGGCGCTCTACTACAACGTTGGTTATCAGTGATGGTCGTCCGTGCGGGCGGTGATGAGGTCTTGACTCAGCCGTCGCGGTCGCGGGAGTAAATTTGAGGCCTATGCCGTCCCGGTTTGTTCGCCAGGGACTCTGCTGGTACTGCGTCGCTCGCTCGGTTTAGAGGAGCGATTGCAGTTTCTGTGCACATAACCTTCTACGGATCAGAGTGCGCGATGGTTTCATTCGATTCAAACTTTTATCGGTCAACTTGATCGTTATTCGCACGCTGCCCCCTAGTTTATTGGGAAAAGCGGGTCGAATTCGCTCTGAAGGGTAATACGGGGGGTGGAGGGGTTTGGTTCCGTGGAGGGAGGGAATGCGGATTTTATTGGGGTTTGCGGCCAGTGAAGCGGTAGATGGCGCAGAGTTCGTCGCCGGTGGAGCCGTATTCCTTTTGCTGGGCGATGGCGGCGAGGTCGGCGACGTGGTCGGCGGGGGACATGGCGACGGAACCCATCCAGAGGCGGGTGAAGGCGGGGTGGTGGTCGAGGTAGGAGTCGTGCTCGGCGTTGGCGTATAGGAGGTCAAAAGGTTGAGAATGAGTGGCTTGCGAGGTCTCGATGTGACGGAGGAAGCGGCGGAGGAGGGGGAGTTCGAAGGGGTGGAAGAGAAAGGCGAGGGTGGGTTCGAGGGGGAGGGGGTGGGTGGTTGCGTCGGCGTGATGGAGGGTGAGCGGGGAGAGGGCGTTGGCTTGTAAGTCGTTGTTCCAGAGGGAGATGTTGGCGTTGGCGATGCGGGCGAGGTCGGGGTTGAGCTCGACGCCTTCGACGCGCAGGAAGGGGAACTGGGAGGCGAGGAGCAGGGCGCGGCCTTTGCCGGCGCCGATGTCGAGGAAGACTGTCTTTTCGATGGGGAAAGGGGTGGTGCGGTGGAGCCAGATGTCTAACAAACCATGGAGGATAGAAGGGGCTACGCCGTAGTAGGCGGTGAGCTCTTCGAGCTTGGCGGAGGTGCCCTGGACGATGACGGAGCCGGGGATGAGGCCGGAGGTGTCGGTGCCGTGGAGCTGGTCGAAGGGATGGATGACGGGAGGGTGGGGCATGACATGGATTTTGGATCGGGACATGGGCTTTCCGGGCGAAACTCGTGAGTTTGGTGCAGGGCTCAGCGCAATGTTGGGCTGCAATTCGACACTCTCAGCACGGTTTTGGGATGCAGGGTGCGGATTTCGTGCAGATTAGAGGATGGGGAAGAGGGCGGGGAGGAGGGTGACCTGGACGCGGGAGATGGAGGGGAGGCCGAGGAGGCGGTTTTCGATCTGGGCGACGAGTTGGGCGTTGGCGGCGTCGTCGGAGGCGGGAGCGTGGAGGGTGATGCGGGCGACGAAGCGCGGGGGGAGGCCGGGGATCGTGGAGCCGGGCGCGTCGGGATCAGGGGTGAGTGTGGCGGAGCGGACAAGGCCGGCGGCGACGATGTTGCGCTGGAGCTGCGCCGGGTTGGGAGCGGGCAGGTAGCAGTCGCGAAGGAGGGTGTGGAGGTCGGGGGTGGGCGTCATGGTTTGCGGCTCGGGGATGAGGGTGGAAAGGTCAGCTTGAATCACCACGCACTCACCCTCTCTCACTGTATCGCGGCTGGCGGAGGAATTGGGGCGGTGGAGTGGTGAGGCGTCATTGGAGGACGACGGTCGCAGGGGCACGTTTACCCCGGGGAGCGGGACGTTTGCCGAGAGGCTGGAGATATGGTCGGGGTCATGCTTCCATGCGTGCGCTGGGCTGAAGGGCTGTTTCGCCTCGCCAAGCCAGATCGGGACCATGCTTCCATGCGTGCGCTGGGCTGAAGGCATGCATACCCATGGGGTGAACTGCACGACTGCATGGTTCCGCGTTTGCCCAAACAGTGCGGGCAAATTGAAGACGCGCCCCGGAAGATGCAGATTTGCAGACGCGGCAAATGTACTTGCAGCGTATCGGCGTGCCGGGCGGAATCTTCGGGCACCTGATCGCTAGAAATTTCCCTTGGCAATGGGGACCGGACGAAGTGTGCGCGTGCCGTTTTCGGTAGGGAAAGGCGGCACGCGCATCTCAGGCTTCGGTCTGCCCATGGAGGGAAGGCGCTGTAGTTTTCAGGGCAACGGGTGGTACATTGCCGTGGCATGCGATGACATGCTTGCGGGATGGTGCGCGGATGCGCCGGCCAGCAGGCGGAGAATGCCACGGCCAGGAGTTGTGATCACTTAGTTGCGATCACTTACCTGCAGCGGCTACCTTCTTGTGCTCGACGAAGTTGTGTGGCTGATGACAGCTCACGCAGGTCTTGCCGCTCATGAATGGATCAGACTTCAGTTGGGCTACCTGATCGGCGTGACAGGTTTCGCAGGTGCTTAATGCTGGCAGGCCCGCGAAGTCTGCTGCTGTGGTCTCGCCATGGCACACGGTGCATTCGACACCGTTGGCGGCATGGGGGCTGGCTTTCCATTGGTCATAGATGACCTTGTGGCAGGTGGCACAGGTGTCCCCGGCTGGAATCAGCCGATGGTGCACATGCGTGGCTTTATCCTGCTGGGCGATGACGGGTTGGACGGCGATAGCGAACACAAGAAAAGCGAACAGGGTGAGACCAAACATGCGCGTACAGAGACGATTCACGGACTGACCTCCTGATTACGGTCTCCAAGTATCGAACTGGCGATAGCTGCGATCAGTGATATTCATCACCTCTCACCGGCGTGCGATTTACGCACACGCGGCGAGGCGTTTTGCAGAAGGGACATGCACAGACTGCGAGTGTGCGCACCCCAGCGAAAGCACTGCGAGAGTGAGAGTCTTGTTGGTGAGAGTCTTGTTGGTGAGAGGCTAGGCGCCGGTGTCGAGGTGGTACTTTACGCAGTCGTCGATGTGGTGGGTGGCGCGGGTCTTCATCTGCGGGTCGGGATGGGTCTGGGCCATGCCCTGACGGTAGAACTCGAGCCAGGTGAGGCAGCCCTTGATGTCGGTGAGGTGGCCGTCGGTGGGGTTGGGGTCCAGGGGGATGAGCTGGTTGAGGTCCTTGAGCGCGGGGTCAAAGGTGGCGGCGGGATCGTCGCGGAGGGCGGCGGCGTGGTCGAAGGCGGCCCAGGCGGGGGTGTTCAGGCGCGGGGTGGTGATGGCGACTGGCGCGGAGGCACGGGGGATCGCGTTCCGCTCGTCGTGACGGTGGCGGATGATGTTGTAGACGAAGAGCCCGATGATGATGGCAAGGAGGACGAAGTGGCGGGGGCGGAGGCTCATGGTGTCGGGCGTGCGGTTCCAGCTTGGGTGAGATGTTTAGTGGGTTCGGTCGACGAGGTATTGGGCGAGGGATTTCAGGGGGGTGGCGGCGGGGCCGAAGGGGGCGAGGGCGGCGAAGGCGTCGGCGATGAGGGAGGCGGCGTCTTTTTGGGACTGCTCGATGCCGTAGACGGCGGGCCAGGTGGCTTTGATGGCGGCGGTGTCCTTGCCGGCGGTCTTACCGAGTTCGGCGGAGGTCTGGGTCATGTCGAGGATGTCGTCGACGATCTGGAAGGCGAGGCCGGCGTTTTCGCCGAAGGTGCGGAGGCGGGCGATGAGGTCGGGGTGGTTGAGGTTGGTGGAAACCCGGGTTCCAGAACCGGGACCCGGGGCACCCGGTTCGGTGGGGAGATGGGCGAGGCCGAGGAGGCCGCCGGTGACGATGCTGGTGGTGATGAGGGCTCCGGTTTTGGCGCGGTGGATGCGCTCGACGAGCTCGGCGGTAGGATGGATGCCTTCGGACTCGATGTCGACGACCTGGCCGCCGATCATGCCGGGGGTGATTGCGGTGGGAGCGCCGACGCCGGTGCCGATGGAGAGGGCGAAGTCGCGGAGGATGGCGACGATGGTGGCGGGTGGGGCGGGGAGGTCGGCGAGGACCTGGAAGGCGAGATTCTGGAGGGCGTCGCCGGCGAGGATGGCGATGGCTTCACCGTAGGCGACGTGGCAGGTGGGCTTGCCGCGACGGAGGTCGTCGTTGTCGAGGGCGGGGAGGTCGTCGTGGATGAGGGAGTAGGTGTGGGCCATCTCGATGGCGGCACCGAGCTCGGCTGCGCCGGGAGGGAGCTGGCCGGTGGCTGCGACCATGCGCGCGGCTTCCATGCAGAGGATGGGGCGGAGGCGCTTGCCGCCGGCGAAGACGCTGTGGCGCATGGCGCGGTGAATGGAGTGAGGCTCGGTGGTGGAGGCGGGGAGGAGGCGCTCGAGCGCGGCGTCGGTGAGGGTGACGCCGGAGGTGAGGAGGGTCTGGACTTCTGTGTTCATGGTCAGTGTGATTCTACGTGAGTTGGGTCCTGCGCGGACGGCGAGGATGCGCGAGAGGGAAGCAGGTTCCCGGAATGACAGACGGAAAGGCAAGGGTAAGGGTAAGGCTGAGAGCCGTGGTCGGGCGTTGGGGAAAAGCAGGTGGAGAAACTGTTGCCGGGCGGACTGACTACAATCTTGGGATGGGAAAGATACGGGTGCTGTCGGACCAGGTGGCGAATCAGATTGCTGCCGGTGAGGTGGTGGAGCGGCCGGCGTCGGTGGTGAAGGAGCTGCTGGAGAACTCGCTGGATGCGGGGGCGACGCGGATTCGGGTGGAGATTGAGGCCGGTGGGCGGAAGCTGATTCGGATTGTGGACAACGGTCATGGCATGGGGAGAGATGACGCGCTGCTGGCGTTTGAGCGCCATGCGACGTCGAAGCTGCGGTCGAGCGATGATCTGTTGAGCATTGCGACGCTGGGGTTTCGTGGAGAGGCGCTGCCGTCGATTGCGAGCGTTGCGCGGGTGAGCCTGGAGACGCGCGCGGCGGAGGATGAGGTCGGCACGGTGATGGAGATTGCGGGCGGGAATTTGTTGCGCGTGGAGGATGCGGGGCTGCCGGCGGGGACGACGATTGCGGTAAGGGATTTGTTTTTTAATACGCCGGCGCGACGGAAGTTTTTGCGCGCGGAGCAGACGGAGCTGGGGCATGTGGCGGCGCTGGTGACGCACTATGCGCTGGCGCATCCTGAAATGCACTTTGAGTTGCACTCTGCGACGCAGGCGCTGCTGGTGGCGCCGGCGGTGGCGAATGCGGGGGAGCGGCTGTACCAGATCTTTGGGCGCGAGACGTTCGAGCGGTTGATTCCGGTGGCGGCGGAGATTGACTTTGCGCGGGCGGGCTTGCCGGAGCCTCCGCCGTGGAAGCGTGCGGAGGATTATGAGGCGGCGGAGCCGGGGTTTGTGAGGCTGAGCGGGTTTGTGAGCAAGCCGGAGCTGCAGAAGCTGAATCGGAATTCGATTTACGTGTTTGTGAATGGAAGGCTGATTCGCGACAAGCTGATTCTGCACGCGTTCAATGAGGCGTATCGGAATATTATTCCGCCGACTTCGTTTCCGGTGGTGCTGCTGTTTCTGGAGATGCCGCCGCAGGAGGTGGATGTGAATGTGCATCCGGCGAAGACGGAGGTGCGGTTTCGGCAGGGAAGTTTTGTGCATGATTTTGTGCGGGACTCGGTGCGGACGGCGCTGATGAATGCGCGGCCAGCGGCGAGTTTTTTTCAGGCACTGCATTCTGCGCCTACGGCGAGCGAGTCGTTGATGGTGGATGTGAGTCCGCTGCCGGGGGTGGATGAGGCTGTGTTCTCTGCAAGAGATGGGCAGGCGGGTGCGGGGAGGGTGGAGGAGAGTGAGGGGGCGATTGAGCCGGGGGATGTGGCGGCGTTTGAGTTGAGGGAGCGGATGGTGGTGGAGTCGGCGGGGAGGCTGGGGTTTAGTGGGCCGGGGATGGCCGTGGGGTATGGGGAGGTTGAGGATTCTGCGAACCCGCATTTCAAAAGCGAGATGTCGGGCACCCGGGATGTTGAAGAGCAGCCTACGTTGAATTCTTTGGCTTCGTTGAAGCCGCTGGGGCAGCTTAGGGATTCGTTTATTCTGGCGACCAATGAGGAGGGGCTTTGGATTGTGGATCAGCATGTGGCGCATGAGCGCGTGCTGTTTGAGAAGATTCTGCGCGAGCGGAAGGTGGAGGCGGTGCAGCGGCAGCGGCTGTTGATGCCGGTGCTGGTGGAGTTGCTGCCGGAACAGATGGTGACGTTTGCGGCGATTGCGGAGGAGTTGGAGCGGAATGGGTTTGAGGCGGAGCCGTTTGGGCCGCGGACGCTGGCGGTGAAGGCGACTCCGGTGGGGCTGGAGGGCAAGGAGTTGGAGCGGGTGCTGGAGGAGGTGCTGGGGGTGACGGAGAAGACGGCGCAGGTGGAGAATGAGGATCTGCGGCGGACGCGGATTGCGGCGTCGATTGCGTGCCATGCGGCGATTAAGGTGAATATGGCGCTGGAGATGGCAAAGATGGACTGGTTGCTGGCGGAATTGGGAAAAACTGAGCACCCGATGAGCTGTCCGCACGGCAGACCGATCGCATTGCGGTATTCTCTAAGAGACATCCAACGAGCGTTTCAGCGCATTTAGGCGCGAGCGGACGCTATTCTTTCAGAATTTTTTAGAGATACTTTACAGGATTTTCCCGATGACCGAACTGCGAACTGAGGTCGATTCTCTGCGTGGTGTATCGGGGGCTGCGCGTAGACGCCGTGTGGCAGAAAACGATAGAGGCAAAAGTGAGTTCAACACTGGAGTTTAACGAGACGCAGCTTGGGGCTGCACGCGCAAAGGCATGGAAACAGGCGGGCGATCCGCTGCTGACGCTGGAGGCGGCACGGGACTGGATCAACGAGAGCGGGCTGGTGCTGTTTGCGCCACGAGCGCTGCAACTGCCGGCGCCGGCGCCTTCGCTGGTGGAGGCTACGCTGGGTGCGGCCAATGCGGCTCCGACACTGGCGGAGACTGCGGTGGCGCGGGGACTGGTGTCGCGGCTGGTGGGCGAAGGGCTGGCGCTGCCGCTGAATTTGATGGGCGTTGCGGGCGATAGTCCGGACTTTGTGGTGAGCGCGCAGGTGTTCAGCTTCGTGTTCACGATGCGGGGCGATAAGGCGTGGAAGCAGCCGCCGTCGACGTCGGGAGCGGTGAAGGTGTCGCCGCTGGGGCTGAGGGTGTTTGAGGTGCTGACGGAGCGCGGGCCGATGTCGGCTGCGGAACTGGCACAGGAGTTGGGACGCGAGGTGACGGAGGCGGCGATTCTGCGCTCGCTGAGCGAGCTTTGGTCGCAGTTGAGGGTGCTGCCGCTGCTGTCGCAGGGAGACGGATCGACGCTGTGGGAGCTGACGACGCGGCGGTTTACGAAGGCGATCAAGGCGGGCGCGAATGCGGGCCAGCCGACGGCGCTCTCGGCTCTGATCTCGCTGTACCTGGCGCAGGCGTTGATGGCAACCGAGGAAGAGATTATGACGTACCTGTCGCCGCTGACGGCGCGGTCAAGGGTGCGTGAGGTGCTGCATGCGCTGGTGGGGGCGCGGCAGTTGGAGACGGTGGTGCTTGAGGGCAAGACACTGCTGCTGATTCCGGGAACGTTGCAGACGTTTGGAGCGGTGGCTGCGGAGGACGAGGCGCTGGTGGAGGGCGCGGAGACCGCTGCGGTGGTGGAGCGCCCGAAGAAGATCGGGACGGGGCGGATCAAGAGCTTCGCGAGTGCGGAGAAGGTTGCGAGTGAGTTCCGAGGAAAGCCGGTGGGGAAGAGCTTTTCGGCCGGTCGGGCTGGTGCTGGACGGGCTGGGGCCGGGCCGGTGAAGCCGTCGGCACGATTCGGGGCGCGGCTGGATGGGAAGACGGACAAGGAACGGCGACCGTTCAAGAAGGACGGAGAGGCCGGGAAGAAGAGCTTTACGAAGCCGTGGGATGAAGAGAAGAGAGCGCGTCCGGCTGCGGCGGCCAAGGCGGATGGGTTTACGAAGTTTCGCAGGCCGGCGCCGGAGGATCGTGCGCCGCTGGGTGCGAGAGAGCAGGCAGGATTGCCGGTGGAGCGACGGACGCCGCCGAAGTCGAGCTTCGATTGGGCGAGCAAGGATCGGGCGAGGAAGCCGGGAGGGTTTGCGAAGAGCCCGTACTCGCCACGGACTGCCGATGGCGGTGAGCGTGCGACGTTCAAGCCTCGGAGTTATGAAGGTAAGGAACGGGGTGCGAAGCAGGAAGGCTTTGGGGCGAAGCGGCCCTATACGCCGCGTACTGCCGAGGGTGGAGCGAAGCCGTTTGCGAAGCAGCCGTACACGCCGCGCGGCGAGGAGGGGGGGGAGCGGACATTTGCGAAGAGACCGTTCACTCCGAGGACTGCTGAGGGTGGAGCGAAGCCGTTTGCGAAGCGGGGTTATACGCCGCGGGCAGAGGAAGGCGGTGAGCGTGCGACGTTCAAGCCGCGGAGTTTTGCGGGGAAGGAACGGGGCGACAAGCCGTTCGTGAAGCGGCCGTATAAGGCGCGTGAGGGCGGGACGCGGCCGTTTGTGAAGCGGGAGTTTACGCCTCGGGTGGAGGCGAGTGGTGGTGCGGATTCGTCGGGTGTGGAGCGGACGCTGCCGAAACGGCCGTACAAGCCGAGGGCGGCGGATGCGCATACGCGGCCGTTTACGAAGGACCCTTGGGTTCCGAAGGCGGAGGGTGAGGGGGCGAAGCGGCCTTACAAGCCTCGTGCGGAGGGGAGCTATGGGCGTGCGGGTGCGGGGGCTCGGAAGGGCTTTGGCGGCAAGCCCGCAGGGAAGTTTGGCGGGAAGCCGAAGTTCGGTGGGAAGCCGGGCGGGGCCAAGCCGGCGTTTCGCAGAAAGCCTGAGGCGTAGGAGTCGATGATGCGCGGAACGTTTGCGGGGAATGAAGTGGGTGCGGGAGCGGCGGTGCGGCGTGAGCGGCCGGTGATTGCGATTGACGGGCCTGCGGGTGCGGGCAAGAGCACGCTGGCAGCACACCTGGCGCGGCACTTCGGGTTTCTGAACCTGGAGACGGGGGCGATGTATCGGGCGCTGGCGTTGAAGGCGATCGATCATGATCTGGACTTTGAGGATGAGGCTGCGCTGCTGGAGCTGGCTGGCGAGACCCGCATTGTGCTGAAGCCGCAGATGGAGGGGAACCTGGTGCTGCTGGATGGGGTGGATGTGTCGCGGCGGGTGAGGGATGGAGATGTGACGGCGGCGGCTTCGAGGGTGTCGGTGCACCCGAGGCTGCGGCAGTGGATGGTGGAGCAGCAGCGGGCGCTGGGTGCGGACGGAGGGGTGGTGATGGAGGGGCGCGATATCGGGACGGTGGTGTTTCCGGATGCGGAGGTGAAGATTTTTCTGGATGCGGCGCCGGAGGTGCGGGGGAACCGGCGGTATCGGCAGGGTGGGCCGGCGCAGGTGGCGGTGAGCGAAGAGGCTGTGATCCGGGAGCTGAAGGAGAGGGATGCGAGGGACCGGAACCGTGCGGAGTCGCCGCTGCGGCCGGCGGAGGATGCAGTGATCCTGGATTCGACGGCAATGGGGCTGGATGAGGTGCTGGCGGCGGCGGAAGAGATCGTGCGGACGCATCTTGCAGAGCGCAAAGGGTAGCGGGAGCCGAAATGCACTGAAATTTGTGCAGGTTAAATCTGTTACATTTTTTTCGGTGGAAAATTGGACCTTCGTGCTAACATTTCACCATCGTTTGAAACAGATTGGTTTTCTGCAAGAGTTGTAGCCGAAGTCCCGATTTGAATTAAGCGGCAAAGTCAATCACAAGGATTTACGAGACATGGAACAGGGAACAGTGAAGTGGTTCAACGACGCCAAGGGATTTGGCTTCATCAGCCGGCAGAATGGTGAGGACGTTTTCGTGCATTACTCAGCGATCAACTCCAATGGTTTCAAGAGTCTGCAAGAGGGCCAGGCCGTTCAGTTCAACGTGGTAAAGGGACCGAAGGGGTGGCAGGCGTCCGACGTTCAGCCTCTCTAAGCTACGGCTGAGGGTGCGGATCGGTGGGTGAGTTTTGTTCACTTGAGCAAGAGGGGAGAGCTGCGGCTCTTCCCTCTTGTGCGTTTCAGGGGCGGGGTGAAGGGGGCGGCGAGGTGGGTTCGGCGGCCGAGGGAGTGGGTGTGGCCGAGGGGTTGGGGTTGGGGATGGGCTGGCCGTCGGGGCCGATGAGGCGGTCGGAGGGGATGATGGTGGAGTTGGTGCGGAATTTTTTGTAGTCGGATGTGACGTCGTGGAAGCGGCCGTTGAAGCCGAGGAAGATGAGGGTGCGGATCTTGCCGTTGGCCTGGATGTCGGCGGGGAGCCAGACTTCGTGGTTGACGTTGGTGTAGAGGATGTCGAAGCTGGAGTCGCGCTGGATGTCGGCGAGGAGGCCGCCGCCGAGTTTGAAGTCGTTGAGGAAGTGGCCCTGGGCGCGAACGAGGACCTGATCGTGTTCGTCGATCCAGATGGTGCCGACGAGGTCGCGGACGATGGTCTCGAAGGGGTTGCGGGTCTTGGCGTTGGGGTCGCCGGCGTAGTCGACGACGATGGTGGGGCGGCCGTTGAGGTCGATGCGGCGGGGGTTGGAGAAGGTGCCGAGTTCGAGGATGCGGGAGGCGGTGATGACGGTGTCGCCGTTGGCGTCGGTGGCTTTGCCTTTGGACTCGAGTTTGGCGCGGCGCTCTTTGGCTTTGGCGACCTCTTTGTCGATCTGGTCGCTCTGCTTCTGGGCTTCTTTGGGGGTGAGGGGTTTGCCGTCGCGGGCGACGATCCGGTCGACCTGGACGCCGTCGATGACGAGGCTCTCGGCGTCGACGGTGGTGGTCTTTTTGAGTTGGCCGTGTTTGTCGAGGCTCTGCTGCTCAAAGTGATCGTGGTAGGTGTAGTCGTTGTGGGAGGCTTCGGCTGCCTTTTCGTTGCGCTCGACGTTGTGCAGGAGCTGGGGGATGGGCGGGAGGGGAGGGTCAGCGGGAGGTGGCTGAGTGGCGGGCTGCTGTGCTGAGGCAAGGGCGCAGGCGAGAAGGAGCGTGAGCGGCAGGAGGCGATGGCCCATGGCTGCACTATAAATGACGCGAGAGAGGGAGCGGGCGCGGGAGTGGAAGAGTGGCATCATAGAGAGGTGGGCGAGACAGGGCACGTTGATTCAACCGATCTGGCACCAGCGCAGGAGACGCTTCCGGGTGGAACGAATGCGTTGGAGCCGCTGAAGATACCGCTGTTCCGCGATCGATGGATTGCGTCGACGGTGTCGAGCCTGGGCACGTGGATGCAGGATACGGCGGGCACGTGGTTGATGACGGTGCTGACGACGTCGCCGCTGCTGATTGCGCTGATGCAGACGGCGGCGAGTTTGCCGGTGCTGTTCCTGGGGCTGTTGGCGGGAGCAACGGCGGATATTTATGAGCGGCGGCGGCTGCTGATCTTCTGGCAGTGGTGGATGCTGGGGAGCGTTGCGGTGCTGGCGGTGTTGACGTTTGTCGGCGTGATTACGCCGGTGATGCTGCTGCTGTTTACGTTTCTGCTGAACATTGGTTCGGCCATGAATAATCCGGCGTGGCAGGCGATTGTGCCGGAGCTGGTGCCGCGGGAACAGATTCCGAATGCGGTGACGCTGAATGCGGCGAGCAATAATATTGCTCGCGCGCTGGGGCCGGCGCTGGGCGGGTTGATGATTGCGGCGTATGCGGTGCCGCATCGCGGGGCAGGGTGGGTGTTCGCGTTGAACTCGGCTTCGTTCGCGGGCGTCATCTGGATTCTGTGGCGGTGGAAGCGGCAACCGATCTACAAGAGCGCGCTGCCGGCGGAACGGATTGCGGGGTCGGTGCGGACGGGGCTGCGGTATTTGAGGCATGCTCCGGATTTACAGGGGCCGCTGATTCGGGCATTCATTTTTACATTTTTTGTGAGCTCGGTGTGGGCGCTGCTGGCGCTGGTGGCGAAGCGGGATTTGCACCAGGGGGCGATGGGGTATGGCATTCTGAATGGCTGCCTGGGACTGGGTGCGGTGGGCGGGGCGATGTCGCTGGCGCGGATTCGGCAGCGCTTTGATGCGGACACGATGCTGCTGGCGACGGGCATTTACTACGTGGCGACGATGCTGGTGCTGGCGCTGGTGAGGATTCCGGCGGTGGCGATTGTGGCGCTGCTGGGCGCGGGGTTTGCGTGGACGACGACGATGTCGACACTGAATGTGAGCGTGCAGTTGAGCGTGCCGGCGTGGGTGTATGCGCGGGCGCTGGGAGCGTACCTGATGACGTTCCAGGGCGGGCTGGCGCTGGGCAGCGCGCTGTGGGGCGGAGTGGCGCAGCGGACGTCGGTGAGGATTTCGCTGATCTGCGCGGCGTGCGGACTGGCGGCGAGCCTGCCGTTTATGCAGAGAATTCATATTCTGAAGGGGCTGCTGCCGGACCTGACGCCGTACAAGTGGAAGCGGCCGCTGCCGGGGTTCGAGGCGACGCCCGATCCGGATGCTGGGCCGGTGCGGATCTCGGTGGATTACCGGATTGCGCGGGAAGACTATGCGGCGTTTACACGGGAGATTCATGTGCTGGAGGGCGTGCGGTTGCGCGGGGGAGCGGTGCGGTGGGGGATCTATCGCGATGCGGTTGACCCGGAACACCTGAATGAGACGTTCATTATGGAGAGCTGGATGGACTTTTTGCGCTCGCGGGAACGGATGACGCTGGCCGATCAGACGATACGGGAGAAGGTGTATGGGTTGCATCGGGGGACGGAGTCGCCAAAGATTACGTTTCAGATATGGGCGGGTGAGGTGGGGACGCATCCGGTGGAGTCGGAGCTGGCGTAGGGTGCGCGTGCGGGGTCAGGATGGCGGGATGCTGGGTGAGGATGACGGCTTCCGACGACGAGTGCCGGGCCAAATGTTCAGTAATCCTGCAGTGTGCCAGCCCGAGCAAACTGCGGGTCTCTCCGCTACACCAAACGATGAAACTGTTTGGCTCCGGTCGAGATGACAGCATCTTTGCTGGGACTCATGGGATAGCGTGCCAGAGCGGATTGCCATCAGGTGTAGTCGCCGGTTCAAGAAGCAGATTCCTCCGCTGCGCTACGGAATGACAAACGTCAAAATGATAGTGACTATACCTGAAAGCGAACGGCGCTAGGTTTCGGGACCGAGGGCGAGGTCGATGAGGGTCTTTTCTTCGAGGGCGTGGGCCTTGGCGCTGCCGGTGGCGGGGCTGGCGGCGGCCGTGCGCTTGACACTGAGGAGGGCGCGGGGGCCGGACATGCGGCGCATCAGCGGGAGAGCGTAGGAGAGAGCGCCCATGTTGGCTGGTTCTTCCTGGACCCAGACGATCTCGGTGGCCGAGGGGTGCTGATCGAGGGCGGCCTGGAGTTCCTCTTCGGGCCATGGGTAAAGCTGTTCGACGAAGATGATCGCAACGTCGGTGAGCTTGCGTTTTGCGCGCTCGACGCGGAGGTTGTGGCCGATTTTGCCGGTGCAGACGAGCAGGCGACGGGGTTGGGTGACGGTGGTGTCGGGAAGGACGTTCTGGAAGTGGTCGAGAGTGAGGTCCGCGACGGGGGACATGGCGTCGGGGTGGCGGAGCATGGATTTTGGAGTGAAGACGACGAGGGGCTTGCGCCATTTGCGCAGGACCTGGCGGCGCAGGAGATGGAAGTATTGCGCGGCGGTGGAGGGCTGGGCGATCTGGATGTTGTCCTGTGCGGCGAGCTGGAGGTAACGCTCCATGCGGGCGCTGGAGTGCTCGGGGCCCTGGCCTTCGTAGCCGTGGGGGAGGAGCATGACAAGGCTGGAGAGCAGGCCCCATTTGACTTCGCCGGCGGAGAGGAACTGGTCGATGATGATCTGGGCGCCGTTGGCGAAGTCGCCGAACTGGGCCTCCCAGAGGACGAGGGCCTCGGGGTAGTCGCGGGAGAAGCCGTACTCGAATCCGAGGCAGGCAGCCTCGGAGAGGAGAGAGTTATAGACCGACCAGCGGGCCTGGGTGGGCGCGATGGCGGAGAGCGGGGAGAAGCGGAGTTCGGATTCGATGTCGATGAGGACGGAGTGGCGCTGGTTGAAGGTGCCGCGCTGGGAGTCCTGGCCGGAGAGACGGACGGGCGTGCCGGATTTCAGGAGCGAGGCGTAGGCGAGGAGTTCGGCCATGCCGTAGTCGAGGGGCTTTTTGCCGGTGCCCATTTCGACGCGCTGGGCGAGGAGCTTTTCGACTTTGGGGTGGATGTGGAAGCCGGTGGGGGCGGTGGTGAGGGCTGTGGTGAGCGAGGCGATTTCAGAGAGGTCGAGGCCGGTGCGGGGGGCGTCGTCCGGGCGCAGCGGGCCGCCGTAGTAGGGCTTCCAGTAGTCGCGGATGTCGAACATGGCGGGCTTGCGGTTGGCGCGGGTGGCGGCCTTCTGCTCTTCGAGGAATTTGGACTGGATGAAGGCGGTTTCTTCGGTGGGGTCGATGTTGAGGCTCTTGGCGTAGAGCTGGTAGAGGGCAGGGTGATCCTTGATTTTGGCGTAGCGGAGAGGCTGGGTGACGGTGGGGTCGTCGACTTCGGAGTGGCCGTGGCGACGGTAGCCGATGAGGTCGATGACGACGTCGGAGTGGAAGGTCTGGCGGTACTCGGCTGCGAGGGCAGCGATGCGGACGACGGCTGCGGGGTCTTCGGCGTTGACGTGGAAGATGGGGATGGGGAGGCGTTTGGCGAGGTCGGTGGAAAAACGCGAGGAGTTGGATTCGCCGGGCAGGGCGGTGAAGCCGAGGAGGTTGTTGACGATGACCTGGATGGTGCCGCCGATGTTGTAGCCGTGGAGGGAGGCGAGGTTGAGGCTCTCGGCGGTGATGCCCTGGCCGGCGAAGGCGGCGTCGCCGTGGATGATCATGGGGAGGACCTGATTGCGTGCTGCGAGGAAGTCGGCGGTGGTGCCGTTTTTGGCGAGACGTTCCTGGTAGGCGCGGGTGCGGCCCATGATTACGGGGTCGACGGCTTCGAGGTGGCTGGGGTTAGAGGCGAGGTGGAGATGGACGGTCTTGCCGGTGGCGGTGATGAGATCGCCGGTGGCGCCGATGTGGTATTTGACGTCGCCACCGCCGAGGGTGCTGCGGGGATCGACGTCTTCGAACTTGGTGAAGATGTCGCGGGAGGCGCGGCCGATGGTGTTGACCATGACGTTGAGGCGGCCGCGGTGGCTCATGGCGAAGATGGAGCGGCTGACGCCGAGGTCGGCGGCGGTGGTGAAGAGTTGGTCGAGGAAGGGGATGAGGACGGTGAGGCCTTCGAGGGAGAAGCGCTTGGTGCCGAGGTAGCGCTGCTGAATGACCTGCTCGAAGAGGTCGGCGCGGATGAGGGAGGTGAGGATGCGGGCGGGGGGGATGGTGGCGGCGGGGTCAGATTCGAGGCGCTGCTGGATCCAGGCGCGCTTTTCGGCCGAGGGGATGTACATGAACTCGGCGCCAATGGAGGAGCAGTAGATGCGGCGTGCGGCGAGGGCGTCGGGGGAGTCGTCGTCGGGAAGGTCGGCTACGGGGAAGGGCTGGGGCGGGAGGAGCTGGCCGAGGGGGTCGAGGGAAGCCTGGAGATAACCCCAGCGGCGGAAGAGATCGAAGGTGGTGTCGCGCGAAGAGGGAGGCATGCAGGAGTTAGATGGCATGAGGGCGAATTTGGACGCGTGAATTGGTCGAGGAATGTGATGCATATCACAGACGGGGTATAGGGGAAGGCGTCAGGATGGATTTGTTGGAGGATTCCACGGTGCCATCGAACTCTCTCCCCGAGGCTGTGCAGGAGTCGTCGCCAAGCGCCTGTGCGTGTGTAGGACCTTGTGCTGGATATGGAAGTCATACAGTTTGCCCGTCGCTGCTGGTGATGGCGACGCTGGTGGCTGCGAAGGATGAACTGGCAGCTACGTCGGAGGACGCGGCGGCTGGGTGAAAAGTTTGATCTTCAAACCGGTGAATTTACTGTCGGCAGGACGGTAACTACTGGTCGCTGAAGCTCTATTCGGGGCTCTCTTGGGAGAAAGGGTCTCAGGATAGAGAAGCTGCCGCTCGAGGTCCCTCTCGAGCGGCAGCTGAATTTAACGGGGTGATTTACGAAAAGGGATGCGCCGGGTGTCCTGCGTCCGAGGATGAGACCGCTTGGGGCCGGCCTCTAGCAGTAGCGGGATTGAAGTGTATCGGGATGGTGGAGGGTGATGTGCTCGCGGGTCTGCTCGATGAGGCCCTCGCGGCGGAATTTGAGGAGGATGCGGGTGACGGTCTGGCGGGGGATGCCGATCCTGTAGCCGAGTTCCTCGTGGGTGAGGGACATGGGGAAGGAGATGGATTGATCGAGGGGTGCGGGGGCGTTGTCGTGATGATCGGTCTGGGCCCAGTTGAGGAGCGCGCTGGCGAGCTTGGAGGCGGCGGAGTTGGGGAGGGTGAGGCGGGGGGCGCTACGCGTGGCGCCGTCATAGTCGCGGGCCATGGTCTGAGCGATGTTGCGGGTGACGTCGGCGTAGGTGTCCATGAAGCGAATGAAGTCGGTGCGGGGGATGTACTTGACGGTGGAGGGGACCAGAGTTTCCGCAGTGACGAGATGGCGCGGGCCGCGGAGCAGAGAGGCGAGGCCGAGGATTTCGCCGGGACCAGCGACGCGGAGGCGGAGAAAGCGGCCCAGAGGCGAGGAGGCGATGAGTTTGACCCGGCCGCTGCACAGGACGAAGACGTGGTCGGAGGGGAAGCCCTGGCGGATAAGAAAGTCGTTGGCCGGGTGACTCCGACAGGTGCCGAGGGAACGGAAATCGCTCAGTGCTGATGGGGAGATGTGGGAGAAAACTTCAGGGTCTTGAATCGAGCAGATGGAACAACTGCTGGGGGGCATTGAGTTTCCTCAAGTTGATTAGATGCAGGGGAAGGCAATATCACCGCCTGAGCAACGCGGATGGATTGCTGGCGGGGCGATGCTGCTGGCGGGGAGGCCAGGGATGGGGGGCGCGTGGTAGTCTGCGGAGCATGTCTGAACATAACGATCGTCATCGCAGGGGAACACATTCGCAGAGTTTTTCTTCGCACAGTCAGGCTTCCGGGGAGACGAGCAGGAGGGGTTCGCAGCCGGGTGGAGATAGGCGGCCGACTGGCGAGCATGGGTGGCACGGGTTCGACCTGGGGCAGGCTGCGCTGGATGAGATGCATGAGGCGGGATTCCGGCCGGAGTTTGGGTTGGGTGTTGCGGACCAGTTGGCGGGGATCGAGGACAAGTTCAAGGAGGCTTTGCCGGTGGTGGGGGTGGAGGACCTGAGGGGGCTGGGATGGTCGTCGATTGATAACGATACGTCGCTGGACCTGGACCAGATTGAGGTGGCGGAACGGGTGGAGGGTGGAATTCGGCTGCGAGTGGCGATTGGGGATGTGGCGGGGGCGGTGGAGATTGCAAGCCCGATCGACAAACATGCGCAGGCCCAGACGCAGACGATCTATACGGCGGTGAAGAACTTTCCGATGCTGCCGGTGCAGCTCTCGACGGGGTTGACGAGCTTGAATGAGAGTGGCGACCGGGCGGCGGTGATGATGACGTTTACGGTGGGGCCGGAGGGGGAGATGTCGGATGAGAGGGTGTCGGTGGCGCTGGTGCGGAACCGGGCGCAACTGGCGTACTCGCGGGTGGGGCCGTGGCTGGAGAATACGGCGAGTGGGGTGGTGGATGATGATGTGCTGTCGCTGCGGTCGGATAGTGCGCGGGACCATGAGGCGGATACGAGCCTGGGGGGAGCTGCAGGTCTCTCCACTGCGTCCGCAAGAGGCGCGGACTTCGGTCGAGATGACACCGTTGTGGCGTTGGGGGCTAATTGGCTGGTGGAGCAGTTGAAGCTGCAGGATGAGGCGGCGCAGGCGCTGCATGCGGCGAGAGTGAAGAATGGAGCGCTGGAGTTTCATCGGTCGGAGGCCGATCCGGTGGTGGTGGATGGGCGCGTGATTGCGGTGCATGAGGCGATCCAGAACCGGGCGATGAATTTGATTGAAGACCTGATGGTCGCGGCCAATGGGGTGATGGCGCGGGCGCTGCGCAAGGGCGGACGCTCGGGGTTGCAACGGGTGGTGAAGGTTCCAGCGCGGTGGGACAGGATTGTGGCGCTGGCGGCGCTGCATGGGACGACGCTGCCGGCGGTGCCAGACTCGGTGGCACTGAATGATTTTCTGCAGGAGGAGCGGCGGACGGACTCGATCCACTATCCGGACCTGGCGGTGGCGGTGATCAAGCTGATGGGGCCGGGCGAGTATATGCTGATGCGACCGGATGATGATCCGACTGGGCACTTTGGGCTGGCGGCTCGGGACTATACGCACTCGACGGCACCGAACCGGCGGTTTCCGGATCTGGTGACCCAGCGGATTCTGCATGCGATGATGCGGGGCGAGGCTGAGCCCTATAGCGACACGGACCTGGCGGCGATTGCGGCGCACTGCAACGATGCGGACACGGTGCTGCGGAAGATTGAACGCAATATGCAGAAGCGGGTGGCCGCGGTGGCGATGAGCGGACGCATCGGGGAGGTGTTCGCGGCGGTGGTGACCGGGTCAAGCGATAAGGGAGTGTATGCACGCGTGATTCAGCCCCCGTTTGAGGGAAGAGTCGTCCAGGGCGAGGACGGGCTGGATGTGGGCGACAAGGTGAATGTGAAGCTGCTGCACACGAATCCGGCGCGGGCGTTTATTGATTTTGCGAAGGTGGGGATGAGACAGGTGGCGCGGCGTCCGGGGCAGGGGGTTGCTGCGGGCCGCTGAGAAGCTGGGAGTCGTGCAGCAGATTCATCATGGTGGTGTAAACGGCGTTGGTCCAGCCGAAGCCGATGACGTTGCTCTTGTACCCGGTGGCGACGTGGACGTTGCCCGAGGCGTCGACGACGTTGTATTTTTCGCGGATGGTGCCGTCGTGGGCGTAGTTGGCTTCGATGGTGGAGGTGAACTGGCGAGAGACGTTGAGGGCCGCACCGACGTAGCCGTAGCGGATGAGGCCGAGGGTGGCGAGCCAGTTGGTGGGTGCCCAGCCGAAGGGGAGATCCCACTGCGCGCCGGAGTCGGTGGTGCTCATGGCGAGGCCGCCGGGATGGTCGAAGAGGGGAAGGGCGGCGACCATGCGCTGGGCCTTGATGGGCGAGGCGATGCCGGACCAGAGGGCGTAGTAGGTGGCGAGGTAGTTGTAGCTGGAGTGCTGGCGGGTGCGGAGGTTGTAGTCGAAGTAGAGGCCGGCGGTTTCGTCCCACATGAGGCTGTTGATGGCGTGGAGGCGGTCGCCGGAGGCGAGGCTCCAGGCGACGGCGGCGTCGCGGTCGCCGAGGGTGACGGTGATGAAGGCCAGGTTGCGCTCATAGCGGTAGAGCAGGGCGTTGAGGCAGACGGGAGCGTAATCCTGGGTGGAGCCGCTGAAGGGGCCGAAGCGGAAGCTGGCGTCGAAACCGGACTCACGCATGGCGCGGTCGCCGACGTAGAAGTAGGGGGTGAGCTCGTAGCCGTCGACCTGAGGGCAGGGGATGACGGCGGTGGCTGCGCAGGGAGTGGCCTTCTGGAGGTAGCCGGCGGGGGTTTGGGAGGGATGGTCGAGGAACCAGTGGATGAGGTCGGTGTAGTAGGTCAGGTCGTCGTGCATCTCGGGGACGGGGCCCTGGCCAAGGTCAAAGTAGCGGGAGAGGCCGGTGGTGGCGTCGAGGTGCGGGGGCGTGACCCAGAGATTGTGGTCGCGGAGGAGATAGGGGAGGGATTCGCGGAGAAAGAGACGCGCCGCTTTGGGGTCAGTGCGCACTTCAGCGCGGTAGACGGCGAGCACCATGGAGGAGAGAAATGGGGGCTGCGAGCGGGTGAGGTAGTAGGTGCGGTTGGCGTTGAGGATGGCGCCGTAGTGTTCGATCTCGTAGAAGAAGTTTTCGACGGTGCCGCGGGCCAGGGCGACGCGGTTGTCGGCCAGCTCGCCGAGCAGGATGAAGTAGCTGTCCCAGCCGTACATCTCGTTGAAGCGGCCGCCGGGGACGACGTAGGGGTTAGGCAGATAGAGCAGGCCGGGAGTGGGGATCTGGTCCTGCGGAAGGTCGCCTTCGCTGCGGATGCGGCGGGGAAGATTGAGGATGCGGACGTTGCAGTGCTGTTGAAGGGTGCGCAGGGCGGGGGTGAGCTTCTGCTCGGCGGGGAGATAGAGCACAGGTGCGGAGGCGCCGGCCTGGAGTTTGCTGTCCGCGAAGGAGGCGCAGTCGGTCATGGAGCGCTGGAGCTTGTCCCAACTGTGGTGGATGTAGACGGCAATGGGCGGGCGAGATGGTGATGAGGCGTGCTTCTGCTGCGCGGGTGCGGAGATGCCCACGAGCAGCAACGCGATGAGGGAGAGACGGAGAGACATGAGCTTTATGTGCTATGCAGAGGATAACTCAGTTGGGCAGAAAGTGGGCTAGACCCAGTCTCCATTGCGCATGAGGGGTTGGGTGTGACCGTCGGTGGAGATGCCGTCGACGCACATGGTGGGGCCGCCGATCATCCAGTCGACGTGGATGAGGCTTTCGTTGGCGCCGAGGGCGGAGAGCTGGTCGGAGGACATTTTGTCGCCACCGATGAGGCAGGTGGAGTAGGCCTGGCCGAGGGCGATGTGGGAGGCTGCGTTCTCGTCGAAGAGGGTGTTCCAGAAGAGGATGTTGGATTGTGCGATGGGGGAGTTGTGGGGAACGAGTGCGACTTCGCCGAGTTGGCGCGCGCCTTCGTCGGTGGAGATGAGCTTGTTGATGGCGGCTTCGCCGGCGGTGGCGGTGGCAGCTATGATGCGGCCGTCCTTGAAGGTGCAGCGGATGTTTTCGATCAGCGTTCCCTGGTGAGAGAGCGGCTTGGAGGCGGAGACGTGTCCGTTGACGCGGGACTTGTGGGGAGTGGTGAAGCACTCCTCGGTGGGGATGTTCGGTTGGCAGTAGACGCCGTTGCCGGCGGTCGTCCCGCCGCCGCACCAGAGATGCTGGTCAGCGAGGCCGACGGTGAGGTCGGTTGCGTTGTCGGGGGTGTAGAAGCGGAGGGAGTGAAAGCGGTGGGCGTTGAGGAGATCGACGCGGCGCTTGAGGTTTTCGCCGTGGGTCTGCCAGGCGGCGACGGGGTCGTCGGAGGTGATGCGGGAGGTGAAGAAGATGGCGTCCCAGAGGCGGCCGAGGGCTAGCTCGGGGGGATCGTTGGGGAAGACGAGCGCTGCCCAGGCGGGCGTGGCCGCGGCGACGATGGTCCAGTTGATGGCGTGGCGGGTGATGAGTTCCATGGCCGGCTTGTAGGCTTTGGAGGCGGCGACGTTGGCGCGGGAGACTTTGGCGGGATCCTGCTGGGAGAGGAGCGCGGGGTTGGCTCCGGTGATGCCCATGCGCGCGGCTCCGGATTTGTAGGCGGCGGCGAGGGCGTCGTAGTACCAGGTGGCGGCGTAGTCGAAGGTGGAGTCGGGGGCGAGCTGGTAGCGGGCGAGGGTGGTGGCGTCGTCGGAGTAGAAGGTGGTGACGAGGCGGGCGCCGGCTTTGTAGGCGTGCTCGGTGATGAGGCGGACGAGCGGGAGCGCATCGGTGGGCGCGGTGATGACCAACTCCTGATCAGGCTGCAGGCCGACACCGATGCGGACCGCGACTTCGGCGAGGCGGTCGAGCTTTTGCGCAAACGGAAGGGCTGCGAACGGGGCGGGAGCGGAGATGGTTGCAGAGCTCATGATGCAAGGGTAGGGTTTGCAATGGATTCTCGCAAGCGGTCCTGCAAATTTCGGGGCCGAAGTTCACTGGATGAAAGAGCTCGGCGAAGCTGTGGACTGTCATGAACCTGGCGCGAATGGTGAGCTGCGGTTTTCGATCCTCCCGGTGGCTGGTCCCCTTCAAGCGGGTGTCGATTCGGCCAGGGAACGGATTACGCGGAGTGCGGATTGCAGCGCGTCCTTGCCGACCTGATGTTCAAACTCTCGTTGAACCTTGTCCAAAGCGCCAATCACACGGACGGCAGTCTTCTTGCCATGGGGTTTGAGGGTGAGGTGATAGGCCCTGGCGTCGTCGGGATCAATTTTGCGATGGACTAAACCTTTGGCTTCCAAGGACGAGATGCAATGGCTCACGTTGCCTCTTGTGGTGCCGAAGGTTTCGGCGAGTTGCGAAGGCTTGACTGTGGCTGGCGACTCGAAGAAGAGCGTGGAGAGGATGAGGGCTTCAAGGAAATTGAGGTCGTCTGCTTCCAGTAGATGGGTTGTGAGCGTGTTAAAGCGGCGCGCTGTGAGGGCGATGCAGAACATGGGACTTTGTTGGAGGAAAGAGTTGATTCGCATAAGGGTTTGGTTGTGGTTTAGTCATTCAATTATCTCCGACGATACCAAACTATGCTTGAAAATTTTCTGCTGCTGCCTGAGGCTCAACGGGTGAGGTCGTTGAGTTTGACGTTATCGATACGAGTGAAGAGCGTGGGGTGTGTGGTTGCGTGGGTGTTGGCGTTGGCTGTTGCGGGAAGGGCGCAGCAGGGAGAGACGAGTGAAAGGCCGGAGACGCAGCAGCAAACGGCGATCACATCGCGGCCGGAGGTGCTGTCGACGGTGGTGGTGGTGGTGGGGACACCTGATCCGCTGACGGAGGAAGAGTCGCCGCGCTCGACCGAGACGCTGGAGGTGCAGCAGTATCCGCTGGCGTTTACGGATTTGAATGACGTGATGCGGGATGATTCGTCGGTGAGCCTGGAGGAACGCGGGGGCGGCGGAGTGCAGGCGGATTTGTCGATCTGGGGGAGTTCGTATGAGCAGACGCTGGTGCTGCTGAATGGGTGGAGGGTGAATGATGCTGAGACGTCGCACTTCAACCTGGACCTGCCGGTTCCGATGGAGATGGTGGGCAGTGTGAATGTGCTGCATGGAGCGGGATCGACGCTGTATGGGTCGGATGCGGTGAGTGGCGTGGTGGACTTTGTGACGGTCGCGCCGGTGCGGGGGGCGCAGTTGAAGCTGCGCGAGGAGGGTGGGAGCTTT
>JAJYBU010000074.1 GCA_021778845.1 Acidobacteriota bacterium | reverse complement strand
GCAGCGCGGCGCCCGTGGGCGTCACCAGTTCCTTCTGCACATGCGCGGAGTAGGTGGGATAGCCTCGCAGCAGATCGGCCGTCGCCGGAGCCGGAACCGGAAACGTCCCATGCGCGCACTCCACCATCCCCCCTCCAACATTCAGCGGCGAGCAGTGCCACGCGTCTAGCTTCAAGTAATGAATCCCTGCACTGGCAGCGACGATATCGACAATAGCATCGACCGCCCCCACCTCGTGGAAGTGGATCGCATCGACATCAACATTGTGAATCTTCGCCTCCGAGGCGCCGAGCAGCTCAAACACTTGCGTAGCAGTTCTCTTGACCGGCTCAGCCAATGGCGCCGCCCGTATTATTTCTCGAATCACATGCAGCGAACGCCCATGCACATGTTTGTGTGTATGTTCATGATGCGTGTGCGTATGCTCCCGCACGTCGTGAGTATGTGAATGCTCGGCATGCGGCTTCTCCTCGGCGAGATGCCCGTCCTCCAGCACATGCACCTTGGTGCAGCTAATCCCACTTCGATCAACCTTCTCGATCTTCAGACCAGCTCCGAGATCGAGCGCCGCGGTCGCTTCCATCAGCACCTCGGCTGGAACGCCGGCATCCATCAAAGCACCCAGAAACATGTCGCCCGAGATCCCGGCAAAGCACTCTAGATACGCAATCCGCATGAACTCTCTTTCACTACTTAATCGAACATGACATCTCACACTAGGATAAGGCTCGCCGCCACCGCGTCGAACCCTTCGGCCGCGTCTACATCGCCGCCGCAATGGCCGAGGCGGGCAGAACTTCATTCATCGAACCTGAACGATAGCCCACCGTATCGAGCGTGACATACAGAAAACCGATGGGCCGCAGAGCCGCCGTCATCGCGTCCAGCATGGGGAGCGTCAATGCCCGCGCCAGGTGCTCCCGCGCAATCTCGATCCGCGCAAGATCGCCGTGGTGGCGAACCCGCACCTGCGCAAAGCCCAGCGCATGCAGCGCCTCTTCTGCCTGCTCTACCTGCGCAAGATTCTCCGCCGTCACAGGCCGCCCGTATTCGATGCGGGAAGAAAGACACGCGCTCGCAGGCTTGTCCGCAAGCGAAAGGCCAGCATCGCGGGCCAGCATGCGGATCTCCGCTTTACTCAACTCCGCATCGACCAATGGCGCCAGCGCTCCATGCAACTCCGCAGCCCGCTGCCCCGGACGAAACTCACCGCGATCATCGAGGTTCATCCCATACGCCAGATGCTTGAATCCGAGTTGCCGCCGAGCATCTTCCATCTGCAAAAATAATTCATCCTTGCAGTGGAAGCACCGTTGCGCATCGTTGCGAGCGTACTCCGCTTTCTCCAACTCGCGAGTCTGCAACACGCGCACTGGGAAGTGATGATGCACAGCGAAAGCGAGTGCATCCGCCAGCTCCCTGCGCGGCAGCGAAGGAGAATCGGCGATCACCGCCAGCATGCGATCACCGAGCGCCTGATACGCGGCATACGCCAAAAACGCAGAGTCCGTCCCGCCCGAGTACGCTACCAGCAACGAGCCGAGCGACTGGAGCCTCTCATGCAGCCGTTGCGATTTCCCCCTCGGATCCATCATGCTATCTCCGTCACCGCGATCCTGTTGCTGCTGCAGATCGCCGGCCGCCTGTATGTTGCGCCTGACAGAATTGTATGACCCAGACCACTCGATCCGCACACACTGCCTACAATCTGCAATGAAGGCCTGAGGAGGATAATGAAGCTATGGGGCGGTTTCTGATCGGCGCAGGCTTCGTACTAATAGCGGTCGGCCTGCTGGTAATGGGGCTGGATCGCATGGGGCTTGGCGTAGGCCGACTCCCCGGTGACTTCGTATGGCGAGGCAAACATACAACCGTCTATGCTCCGCTGGGGACATCTCTGCTCCTAAGTGTGCTGCTGTCTCTGGCGTTATATCTACTCAGCCGGATGCGACGTTAGAAACGATCTGCGGGAGTCAGCAAGCTTTGTGCATCATCGGAGGATTCCCGCTGGAGAAGCAGCCGTGACTATTGGAACATGCGTTGGAGCGAGTGGCTCCCGCGCGGGTACGCCCACAGAATCTTGGTGTCCCATATTCTCCTCGTCGCCGATATTAAAGATCGGCGTCCCCTTCGGCAACCTCAAGCGGCCATCGGCCAGATAGGCGACCACGACTCCACCAGTCACCTCGGGCGCGAGGATCGTCAGGGGGATCAGGTACTTCTTGCTCTTGACCAACGACTCGCCCACGCCATCCACCGCATGGCTGCGGGGAATGCTGCCCGGCACCTGGGGAATGATGAAGGCGGTCATATCGGCCTCGGGATGGCTCTTGCCATACTTCACCAGCGACCGTGCGACCTGCTTGGGTGTCATCAGGCCAACGTCGGCGATGAAGTTGCGGTGGATGGCGTGCGGCAAATAAATATCAAGCACCACGCGCGAGAAGTCGGCGCAGTTGTGAAACAGCAGATTGAAGTGTCCAACGTTCCTGCGATCGTTGAAGATCGCAATGAAGCGCTCGTCCTGTTCTGCTGTGGTGTCAACCTCGAAGCCATGAATCGTCCGATCGTAGGACGATCCCACCAGTTGGATCCACTCCCCTTTGGGAACCCGGCCTCTGCGCGTGTTCGGAGCAAGGTCGAGTAGATGTTCTTTGCGATACGCATTGCGCAACGCCTCAACCTTTTCGCGGTCCACCGCTATGGGAATCTCACTCACGTCATCGACAGCGTAAAGATATCCAACCAGCGGTATGGCCACCCAGTCGTAGCCGGCGATCTTGTGATAACGGCTGATGACCACGCCATATTCTCCGTCCCGGCACGGTCGAAGCACGGTAGGAGAGTCCGCGCAAACATGATTCAGATAGACGGCGGCGTGGCCCGTTGGATTCATGGCGCCAAACGTGCCATAGGGCTCCTCCATCAGCAGCGCCACAGATGCATGCGTACAGGCAGCTATGATGCAGAGCCAGAGCAGGACCGATGCGCCCCGAAAAAATATTGCCCTGCGGATTTTGCGAGCCCTCATCCGTTCGTTCATTCTCGGTTGGATGCAAACCATCGAGCATCAGCTCCCGTTAGTCCCAAGTTGCAGACACGCATGGATTTGAAACACGAAGATTACCTGGCAAACATCATGGGGACACAGCGCTACGGGCCGGCAGGCAGGAACAACTGCGTCGCTTCACATGAATCACATCATCCTGATACTTGGGCGAGCTGCCCCAGCGAAACGTTTCCTTATCTTAGGCGGACTCCACCCAGCACCATGGAGTCCGCCCTCGAAAGCACTACGCGTTATAGGTAGACGACGAGACGCGGCCTCCGCGGCCGGACCAGTTGGTATGGAAGAACTCGCCGCGAGGCTTGTCCGTGCGCTCATACGTGTGCGCTCCGAAGAAGTCGCGCTGCGCCTGCAGCAGGTTCGCCGGCAGCCGCGCGGTACGGAATCCATCGAAGAACGCCAGCGCCGTCGAGAACGCCGGTGTCGGCACACCCAACTCGATTGCCTGCACCACGGACTTCCGCCAGCTTGCCTGGTACTTGTTCAACGCGCTCGCGAAGAACTCGTCCAGCAGCAGGTTCGCAAGCTCCGGATTCTTGTCATACGCAGCCTTGATGTTGCCCAGGAAGATGCTCCGAATGATGCATCCACCGCGCCACATCAGCGCAATGCCGCCCATATTCAGGCGCCAGTTGTACTCCTTCTCCGCGGCCCGCAGCAGCATATACCCCTGCGCATAGCTCACGATCTTGGAGCAGTAAAGCGCCATCCTCACCTGTTCGATAAACTCTGCCCGCTCCACAGCCGTCTTCGCCTTCGCCGGTCCATGCAGCACCGTCGAAGCCTGAACCCGCTCATCCTTCAGCGCCGACAGGCAGCGCGCAAACACGCTCTCGCCAATCAGCGTCAGCGGCATGCCCAGGTCGAGCGCAGAAATCGCCGTCCACTTGCCCGTGCCCTTCTGTCCCGCAGTGTCCAGAATCTTGTCCACCAGCGGCGTTCCATCTTCATCCTTCTTGGCAAAGATCGTCGCTGAAATCTCGATCAGATAGCTGTCCAGTTCGCCCTTATTCCACTCCGTGA
>JAJYBU010000051.1 GCA_021778845.1 Acidobacteriota bacterium | reverse complement strand
GCGCGCACCCGCGAAGCCCTCGATCAAGCCATTGCAGACCTGCTGCCACACATCACCGCCGAAGATGCTCAAGCCTGGTTCAGGCTCCGCCTCGGCACATTATAGTAACTATAATATTGCTCTAGAGAAGCTAAACCTTCTGCTTACGCACGAAACTATAAACGAAGGAGATGCAAGACGAAATCGAGAACATGAGAAAGAGCGCAAACAGAGACGTCGGTATTTTGAAGATATGGGAACAAAGGATATGAGCTCAGAGGAATAGCTGAGTGCCTCATCCGTAACTCAGATGGGCGCTCGGCGGTTGGGGTTTTGGGTGCGAAAGGACTGAGGGTATGGGTGAGACTGAGGGGCTCGGGGGCCTTCGGCTTCGCTGCGCCTCGCTCAGGATGACAGAGTTGGGGTGGGGTTGGGAGAAAGGCAAGAGCAAAGGCCGCCGACTCGTTGGAGTTGGCGGCCTTTGGGTGCTGAGGTGATTAGAGGAAGAGTGGGGCCAGGACCAGGGTGATCGTTGCCAGTAGTTTGATGAGGACGTGGAGCGAGGGGCCAGCTGTGTCCTTAAAGGGATCGCCGACGGTGTCGCCTACGACGGCGGCCTTGTGGGCGTCGGATTTCTTGCCGCCGTACTGGCCGGTTTCAATCCACTTCTTGGCGTTGTCCCAGGCTCCGCCGCCGTTGTTCATGAGCATGGCGAGGAGGACGCCGGAGATGGTGCCGACCATCAGCAGTCCGGCTACGGCAGTGGCTCCGCCGAGGTTGACCGGGATGCCGTTGATGGTGGGGACGGTGGAGAAGCCGGCGCGGGTGAGGACTTCGGTGCCGGCACCGTAGACGGAGCTGAAGTTGCGGAAGATAAGGCCGACGGCGACGGGGAGGCCAACGGCAAGGATGCCGGGGAGGACCATCTCCTTGAGAGCTGCGCCGGTGACGATGGAGACGCAACGGGCATAGTCGGGCTTGGAGGTGCCGGCCATGATGCCAGGGTTCTCGCGGAACTGGTCGCGGACGTCCTTGACGACCATCTGCGCGGTGCGGCCTACGGCCTTGATGGCCATGGAGGAGAAGAGGTAGGTGAGCATCGCGCCCAGCATCGCGCCAGCGAAGACGGGGATCTCAGCGAGGTTGATGTTGGTGAAGGACCAGCCGACCGGCATGAAACCTGCTGCACCGGCGGCGGTGACCTTGGCGGTGACGAGGGTCTTGATCTCTTCGAGGTAGGCGGAGAAGAGGAGGAAGGCTGCGAGTGAAGCGGAACCGACGGCGTAACCCTTGGTGAGCGCCTTGGTGGTATTGCCGGCAGAGTCGAGCTTGTCGGTCTTGTCACGGACTGCGTCGGGCTGGTTGGACATCTCGATGATGCCGCCGGCGTTGTCGGTGATGGGGCCAAAGGTGTCCATGGCCAGGATGTAGGCGGCGCAGGAGAGCATGCCCATGGTGGCGATGGCGGTGCCGTAGATGCCCTTGACGTAGTTGGAGACGCCGGGAAGATGGACGCCGGAGAGTCCCTTGACGCCGAAGTAGTAGCTGAGCAGAAGCGCGGTGCAGATGACGATGACCGGCATCGCGGGGGTTTCCATGCCGACGGCAAGACCGCTGATGATGTTGGTGGCGGGGCCGGTGAGGGATGCCTCGGCGATGGACTGAACGGGGCGGTACTGGCTCTCGGTGTAGTACTGGGTGATCCAGACGAAGAGGAAGGCGGTGACCAGGCCGATGACGCCGCAGAGGAAGAGGTACATGGGTTGTACGCCGGGTCCGCTGAGCATCTTCCAGACGATGCCCGCAAAGCCTGCGAGGGCCAGGGCAGAGGTGACGTAGAAGCCGCGGTTGAGGGCGCGCATGGGGTCTTCGGTGTCGTTGGTCTTGACGACCGCGACGCCGATGATGGAGGCGATGAGGTTGATGGCGTGGACCATCAGGGGGAAGAGGATGCCCTTGATGCCGAAGACGGGATAGAGAGCGGCACCGAGGATCATGGCACCGACGTTTTCAGCGGCTGTGGACTCGAAGATGTCGGCTCCGCGGCCGGCGCAGTCTCCGACGTTGTCGCCGACGAGATCGGCGATGACGGCGGGGTTGCGGGGATCGTCTTCGGGGATGCCGGCTTCGACTTTGCCGACGAGGTCGGCGCCTACGTCGGCGGCCTTGGTGTAGATGCCGCCGCCGAGCTGGGCGAAGAGTGCGACGAGGGAGGCACCGAAGCCAAAGCCAACGAGCTCGTAGACGACGTGGCGGGGGTCGTTGAGGCCGCCAAAGGCGAGGAAGAGGACGCCGATGCCGATGAGGGCGAGGGCCACGACGACGAGGCCGGTGACGGCTCCGCCGCGAAGGGCGGATTGCAGCGCGCCGTTGAGGGAGCTACGGGCCGCGGAGGCGGTGCGGATGTTGGCGCGGATCGAGACGTACATGCCGGTGAAGCCAGCGAGGCCCGAACAGGTGGCGCCGACCAGGAAGCCGATGACGGTCTGGAGGGCGACGTCGTGGGTGCTGGGGGCGAAGTGGTAGCCGAGGAAGATGATGACGGCGAGGATGGCGGCCATGATGCCGATGGAGCGGTACTGACGGGAGAGAAAGGCTTCGGCTCCCTCACGGATGGCGTCGGAGATGACGCGCATTTCGGGGGTGCCGGTGTCGCCGGCGAGAACGACGCGGGCGAGGATGAAGGCGGCCAGAAGGGCGAGGACACCTACGCCGAGGGCGATCCAGAGCCAGATGGTGTCACTGGACTGGACCATGCCGGGATTTGTCGATTGGATGTCCTGAAAGCTGAAAAACATTGTTGCAAGTGCGCCTACGTTCATGAAGGAAGTTCCTCTTGATTCTTCTCGAAAGGTGATATTGAAAGCTACAAAAGCCAGATGGTGCGAAATTGGCGAATGGGCGAATTAGAGCATACGCGGATATGACGGTCAATGAAAGGCCGAAGGTCACAGCGCGGCGGGGGAGAGTCCGGGTAGAGTCCGCAGGTGCGCGGAGGGGTGGGTGGTGGCGTAAATTGGAGAGGCGACTATCGACCGGCTCCGGTGTGTGTGGAGCGGCTGACCCATAGTCCAGAGGGGAACTATGCAGCGTTGCGGTAACAGGTGGATATGGAGGGCGGGAGTTGGCGTTCTGAGCCTGCTGATGGCGGTGGGGTGCGGATGGGCTGCGGCCCAGAGCCCGATGGGCCAGAACCAGACTTCGACCGAAGACAGCGCCTCGGAGAGGAGTCCGGCGAGCCAGAGCACGGTGATGCAGAAACATGCGCCGGCGCCGCTGACGCAGGACTCTGATCCGGTTGCGTCGCCGGAGGGTGGGGTGGTTGAGCCGGGTTCGGTGCAGTTGGCGATACCGGCGCAGACCGGGGTGATTACAAAGGAGAATGGACGATTTACGCTGCGTACGAATGCGTATGAGGTGCGGCTGAATGCGTCGGTGGAGGACAGCGATGGGCATGCGGTGGATACGCTGCCGGAGAGCGCGTTCAAGGTGTATGAGGATGGGGTGCTGCAGAAGATTGTGGGATTCCGGCATGAGGACCTGCCGATTTCGCTGGGGATATTGATAGACAGTTCGGGGTCAATGTACGACAAGCGGCCGGCGGTGGATGATGCGGCGCTGAACCTGGTGAAGCTGTCGAACCCGAAGGATGAGGCCTTTGTGGTGGACTTCAACTCGGAACCTTATATTGACCAGGACTTTACGAGCAGTATTGTGAAGCTGCAGCAGGGGCTGGCGTATATCAAGGCGGGGGGAGGGACGGCGCTGTATGACGCGGTGATTGCGTCGGCCGATTATCTGTCGAAGAATGCGAAGCAGTCCAAGCAGGTGCTGCTGATTGTGACCGATGGAAGCGATAACTCGTCGAATGCTTCGCTGGAGGAGACGATCAGGAGGGTGCAGGATCTGGATGGGCCTTCGATTTATTGCATCGGGCTGCTGTTTGGCGGGGACCTGACGCGCAAGGATGTGAAGCACTCGCGCGATGTGCTGACGCAGTTGTCCGAAGATACGGGCGGACAGGCTTACTTTCCGAAGTCGCTGAAGGACGTGGATGGGATTGCGCAGAAGGTAGCGCAGGATATCCGGTCGCAGTACATGATTGAGTACCACTCGACCAAGCCGATGTCGCTGGGTGGGTATCGGACGATCCATGTAGAGGCGGATGAGAAGGGATATCACGGGTTGAAGGTGAGGACGCGTGCGGGGTATTTCCCGAAGGTGGCGGGGAGCCGAGCTGCGGGGGCTGTTGGTCCTGACGGAAACTGAGGAATAGGGGTCGCGATGCGAGGCGCGGGATGCGGTTGGGGATAGGAGGGGCGGAAGTGCGGTAGTCTTTTGGGTGCGGAGCACGCTGGCCGCGCGAAGTGGATTCGTAGAGACGATGCGCATAGGAAATAATGTGACGGAGTTGGTGGGGCATACGCCGATGGTGCGGATCAACCGCCTGGTGGGAAGTGCTGATGCGGAGATCTGGGCGAAGCTGGAGACGATGAATCCGGGCGGAAGCATCAAGGACCGGGCGGCGCTGGGGATTGTGCTGGATGCGGAGCGTCGCGGAGTGCTGAAGCCAGGCAATATTATCTGCGAGGCGACGGCGGGGAACACAGGCGTGGGGCTGGCGTTGATTGGGGTGCAGCGCGGATACAGGGTGAAGATTTTTATTCCGGAGGGCTTTGCCGAGGAGAAGTGCATCCTGATGCGCGGGCTGGGAGCGGAGGTGGTGCGGACTCCGGAGAATGAGATGATGGCCGGCGCAATCCGGCGGACGCTGGAGTTCGAGCGGGAGACTCCGGGGGCGTTTGCGGCGATGCAGTTTGAGAATCCGGCGAACCCGGATATTCATGAGCAGACGACGGCGGTGGAGATTTGGGAGCAGATGGAGGGGCGGATCGACGCGGTGGTGATTGGGGTGGGATCGGCGGGGACGTTTACGGGGATTGCACGGGCGATGAAGAAGCGACGGAAGGAGGTGCTGACGGTGGCGGTGGAGCCGCAGGGGAGCGTGCTGCAGGGCGGAACTCCGGGAAAACACAGGGTGGAGGGGATTGGGGTGGCGGAGATTCCGGTGACGTTCGACAGAAGTGTTTGCGACCGGATTGTGATGGTGTCGGATGAGGACGCATTTGCGACGGTGATGCGGATGGCGCGGGAGGAGGGAGTGCTGGGCGGATCGAGTGCGGGAGCGAATATGTTTGCAGCGATGATGGTGGCGCGGGAGTTGGGAGCGGGAAAACGAGTGGTGACGATTGTGCCGGATTCGGCGGAGAGATATTTGTCGAAGGGCGTGCTGGGGTGAGCGCGTTGGGGCGAATCGTCATCGAAGAGAGTTAGGATGCAGTTGCAGCCGTGGTTTGTTTCAGGGAGAGGTGCGGATGGTGGATTTTTCGACGCTGGACTTTGCGACGGTTAATGATGTGTTTGAACGGATGAGCCATCGCGGAGGGACGACGGTGGCGCTGTGGAAGAGCGGCGGGGAGTGGAAAGAGATCTCGTCGCAGCAGATGTATGGGCGGGTGCGGGCTGTGGTGGAGTTGCTACAGCGTTGGGGGATGAAGCGCGGGGAACGGGTGGGGCTGGTGAGCGAGAACCGCTGGGAGTGGCCGGTGGTGGACTTTGCGGTGCTCGCGATGGGGGGAGTGGACGTGCCGCTGTATGAGACGCTGACGCCGGAGCAGATGGGCTATGTGCTGCGGGATGCGGGCGCTCGCGCGGTGGTGGTGTCCAACCGGCTGCAATATAACAAGCTGGTGGCCGCGGGGGAGATTCCGACGCTGGAGTTTGTGGCGGTGCTGGATGAGGGAGAGTTTGCCGGGGCTGCGAGCGTGGCGGAGGTGTTTAAGCGCGCTCCTGAGTTGGAGTTGCCGGATGCGGAGTTCGATGCGCTGCTGAAGGAGACGAAACCGGAGGAGCTGGCGACGATTGTGTATACGTCGGGGACGACCGGAGACCCGAAGGGGGTGATGCTGACGCATCGAAACCTGGCGGAGAATCTGCGCTACTCGACTGCGGGGCTGCGGATTGGCGAGGGGGACACGACGATCTCGTTTCTGCCGCTGAGCCACTCTCTGGCACGGCATTTGGGATATGCAATCTACGGGCATGGGGGGCGGATTGCGTACCTGGCGAAGTTCGATGATCTGAAGAGCGCGATGCAGGCGGTGAAGCCGCAGATCTTTCTGGCTGTGCCGCGGGTGTATGAGAAGGTGCGGCAGGGGACGGAGCATAAGTCGACGGGATTCAAGAAGAAGATTTTGAGGTGGGCACTGGGGCAGGGGAAGAAGCATCGGAAGGAATTGATGGAGGGGAAGAGGCCGGCGGCGCTGGGGTGGAGGCTGGCGGACAGGCTGGTGTACGGCAAGCTGAAGGAGGCGTTTGGAGGGAAGGTGAAGATCTGGGTGTCGGGGGGGGCGCCGCTGGGGATGGACTCGGCGGAGTGGTTTCTGGATATGGGGATTCGGATCTTCGAGGGGTATGGGCTGACGGAGACTTCGCCGGTGATCTCGCGGAATTCGTTCGATGGATACAGGATTGGGACGGTGGGGACGGTGGTGCAAAACCTGGAGCTGCGGGTGGCCAGCGACGGCGAGATCGAGGTGCGCGGGACCAGTGTGTTTGCGGGGTATTGGCAGAGGGAAGAGGCCACGAAGCGCGAGTTTACCGAGGATGGGTGGTTCAAGACCGGCGATATCGGTAAGTATGAGGATGGATTTCTTTCGATCACGGACAGGAAGAAGGAACTGATCAAGACCAGCAGCGGGAAATATATTGCGCCGCAGCCGATTGAAGGGAAGTTGAAGGCCGATGAGCTGGTGGGGAATGCGTGCGTGGTGGGGGATTCTCGAAAGTATGCCGCGGTGCTGATTTCACCGGATTTTCAGGCGCTGCGGACGTGGGCTGCGGAGCATGGCGTCGCGGCGAAGGAGCCGGCGGAGCTGGTGAAGGATGCGAAGGTGAAGGCGCACTACGAGGCCCTGGTGAAGCGGGTGAATGCGGACCTGCAGGAGCATGAGCGGGTGAAGAAGGTGGGCGTGGTGGCCGAGGAGTGGAGTATCGAGGGTGGAGAACTGACGCCGAGTATGAAGCTGAAGCGGAGGGTGATCTTTGAGCGGTATAAGGACAGGATCGATGCGTTGTACGGGGGAGAGTAGGGGGCGCGCCACGGGTGCGGTGGAGTTGCGACGATGAGGGGATGACTGCATACAATGAGGCAGTGAGTTATTTAAAACGAGCAGAGAAGCGCGGGCGCAGGTTTTTGAATCCGGTGCCGACTACGGTGGGTGGGCTGGGTGTCGTCTTCAAGGTGCTGCCGCAGTATGTGAACAATACGGCTGAGGCGGAGCCAAAACGACCGCTGGGGCCGTTCATGACGGATGTGAGCGGGTTTGCCGCGATGCCGGCTAGCGGGCTGCGCGTGACGTGGTTTGGGCACTCGGCTTCGCTGATCGAGATCGATGGGATGCGCGTGCTGGTGGATCCGGTGTGGGAGCAGCGGGCAAGTCCGTTCTCATTTATGGGGCCGAAAAGATTTTTTCAACCGACGATGGAGTTGGATGCGTTGCCGGAGATCGACGTGGTGTTGATCTCGCACGACCACTATGACCACCTGGGAGCCGGGACGGTGAGGCGGTTGGCGCGGGTGAAGGCCACGGCCGGGGCACGGTGGGTGACGTCGCTGGGTGTGGGGAAGAGGCTGCGCGGGTTTGGCGTGCAGGCAGCACAGATTACGGAACTGGATTGGACCGAGAGCGTGGGCGTGGGAGCGCTGAAAGTAACGGCGTGGCCGTCACGGCACTTTTCCGGGAGAGGGTTGTTCGACCGGTTTACGACGCTGTGGAGTTCCTATGTCATCGAGGGGCCTGCGCATCGGGTGTACTTTGGGGCGGACTCGGGGTGGTGGGAGGGATTTGAGGAGATTGCGGCGCAGTATGAAGCGACGGCGGAACGGAGCGGAGGGTTCGACCTGACGATGCTGGAGATTGGTGCGTTTCATTCGCTGTGGGATGGGATCCACCTGGGGCCGGACAATGCGGCGAAGGCGTTTGCGTCGATGGGGATGCGTGGCGGGTTGTTGATGCCGATTCACTGGGGCTTGTTCAACCTGGCGCTGCATGGGTGGAGGCAGCCGGTGGAACGGATCGTGGAACTGGCGGATGAGAAGGAGATGAAACTGTGGCTGCCGGTGCCGGGGACGCCGAGTGAGGTGGTTCCGGGTGTGGAGTTGAGGTCAGGATGGTGGGAGCGCGAGGGGTAGGCGCACGGCGTCGGATTGGTGATGAGGGGCGCTATTTGTAGATGAGGTGGATGGTTGTCTCGGTGGTAGGGCAGGTGACTTGCATGGCTGCGGTGTTAAAGGATGGCGCGGTGAGCAGGACGTGGGGGTTATTGGAGAAGCCGAAGCCCTCCTTTGGTATGCCGAAAAAGTTGCGATCGAGCCTGTGGTTTGAGTTTTCATCGTGCAGGGCGGCGAGTGCGTAGCGGCCGGGCGGGACTTGCAGGGTGATGGTGGTCCGGGTTCCGGAGAAGGGGTGGGGGCCGTGGGTGAAGGCCTTGTCGTTGTCCTCGGGCCAGCCGTCGGGGGAGTTGAAGATGGACAGGCCGGCGTCGCCCTTCTGGTTACGGAAGCCGTCGATGTGGACGACGAGGTTGCAGGTGAGGGTGGGCGCGGCGGCCGGGGTGGATTGATGGGCGAGCGTTGGGCGCGCGACGAGGAAGCTAGCGGCAATGAGAGCTACAATGACGGTCTTCATGGTGTTTCTCCGGCGGAGATGCGTGCGGCAGGAGCGATGAGTTGGCTCCTGCCGCGATGGCGGTAGAGGTTGTGGCAAGCTCCCAGCGGAGAGGTCAGATTCTTGCCCACGCCCAGCGGGAAAATTCGCCTAGTTTATCTTGTGGGGGTGGGCGGGGACGTTGCGGCCAAAGTGGAAGGCTGGACCGACGGAGTAGCGGTAGCTCCAGCCACCGTTGGCGAGGACGTAGTTGAAGGGATGGTTCCAGACCGCATCCATTTGCATGCGCAGGCCGAGATGTTTGGCCAGGGCCAGTTCCGCGCCGCCACCGATGCCATAGGCTCCGGTCCAATCGACGATGTTTCCGGTGGGCTGGAGGACATTTGCGGCCTCAAGCGCACCGACGACGATTCCGTCCTGGATGTTTTGTGGATGAGGTGTGGCGGCGAGGCGGAAGGCCGCCAGGCTGGGACGGATGAAGAGAGTCACCTTGGAGAAGTGGCGATAGTTGAGCTGCGAGCCGGCAGTGAAGGTCTGGGTGGTGGCGTGGAGGGGAATATTGAGGGCGTAGGTGGGAGGCAGATATCCCGCTGCGTAGAGTTGGGTGATGCCGGCGATGATGACCGGGCTGGCCATGCTGGGGATCAGGGTTGTGTCTCCGCTCTGAATGCTGTAGTCGAAGCCGGAAGAGATGAGGCGGGTGTTGGTCATGCCAGCCTGGAGATGGAAGCCGATCTGATTGATGCCGTTCAGGCCGGGGGTCTTGAGGTCGGAGAAACCGGTGTAGAGGTCATAGCGGCCAACATAGGCTTGCTGGGCGACGCAGGTGACCTGGGTGAGGGAGAAGAGAATTGCGCTAACTGCGAGAAGACGGGTGATGCGGGGCCGATGCGTCATGGTAGTACTCCCTGGTAATGGCGTTATGAGGTACAACCACCGGTAAGCGGCTGTAGGTTGGATAGAAATTGGGAAACCCTAAGCAATAAGGGAGTGGTCTGCTCCCGGTGAGGGAGGTGACCAGTATTGGCAAAGGATTCATGCTGAACATTGGCAATTGAGGCCTGGAGCGCTGCGAGTTGCATGGTGGTACCGAACTCATCGCGTTCGCCCTGGAGGACAAGGACGGGACAAGCGATGTGGGGGAGAAAGTCGCGGAGAGGGAAGATCTCCTTGCCGAGAGAGGCGGCCCAGCGGACCCAGGAGTGGAAGACCTCGTCGGGGTTCTGGTGGTAGTGGGCGAGGCGTTCCTGAAGCTTGCTGCCGGAGTAGACGGAAGCCATCTGCTGGATGACCTGGCCGGCGGCCTGGTTGCCGATGACGAACGGGCTTTCGAGGACGAGGGCCTTGACGCGGTCGAACTTGGCGGCGTAGAGCAGGGCGATTCCTGCTCCCTCGCTGTGGCCGTAGAGGACTGGGCAGTCGACGGAGAAGTGCTGGAGAAGGGTGGGGATGACGACCTGGACTTGCTGCAGGTAGTAGTCGTCGGTGCGGAGTTCGACGGGGCCCTGGGAGTCGCCGTGGCCGGCGCGGGAATAGGCAATGACGTTGTAGCCGGTGGCGTGGGCAAGGCTCTGGGGAAAGGCCTTCCAGTAGCTGACGGAGCCGAGCGCCTCGTGGAGCATGAGGATGGTGCCGGGGGCCGAGGGGAACGCGTGATAGGCAACTTCGGTGAGCTTGCCGTCGAGGTGCAGATGCAGAAGCTGGGAATGCAGGGTTTCAGTGGTGTTACTCATAGGGTCTCCATCCAGATGATTCTGCTCTGGGAGGCTTCCCATGCGGCGAAGCGTGGAGCAAAACATTTTTCGAGGGCGGAACGGCGGACTTTGAGCGTGGGGGTCAGGAGATCATTGTCGATGGTCCAGGGCTGCTCGGAGATGACGATGAAGCGGAGTTGCTCATGGTGTTCGAGTTGGGCGTTGACGCTGTCGAGTTCGGCGAGGAGTTTGGCTTCGATGTCGGCGCGCTGGCCGGGCGGTGGAAGCTCCTTGCGGATGGGCGGGGAGAGAACCGCCATGACGAAGGGGCCGGTCATGCCGCTGCCGAAGACGACGACGGACTCGAAGAGAAATGAGACCGAGAGCAGCTTTTCAATCTGGCCAGGGACGACGTACTTGCCTTTGGCGGTCTTGAACTCCTCCTTGAGACGGCCGATGAGGCGGAGACGGCCGAGTTCGTCGATCTCGCCTCGGTCGCCGGTGCGGAAGTAGCCATCGTCGGTGAAGGCTTCTTTGGTGAGTTCAGGATTGCGGTAGTAGCCGAGCATGTTCATGGCGCCACGGATCTGAACTTCGCCTTCGGGAGAGATGCGGGTGATGGCCCAGGGGCTGGCGTTGCCGACGTAGCCGACGCGGGCTTTGCCGGGGAGCGGGACGTGGGTGATGCCGGTCTCCGTCATGCCGTACCCTTCGACGAAGTTGAGGCCCAGGTTGATGTACCACTCGATGAGTTCGACGGGAATGGCCGCGCCGCCCGAGGTGACCAGACGCATGTGATCCATGCCGAGGTTGCGCAGGATTTTCTTGCGGATGAGATGGCCGACGAGAGGGATGGCAAGAAGGATGTTCAGCCTTTTCTCGTGGATTTTTTCGAAGACTCCCTGACGAAAACGGATGTAGAGGCGCGGAATGGAAAAGAACAGGGTGGAACGCGAACGCTGGAGGTCGGTGATGAAGGTGGGCTGGCCTTCGGTGAAGAAGATGTGAATGGGGCCGAAGAGGGAGTTCATCTCGACGATGGCGCGCTCGGCGACGTGGGCCAGGGGAAGGTACGAGAGGATGCGGTCGATGCCTTCGGGGCTCTGGCCAAAGGCCGGCTCCATGGACTTGCCCATGAGGCTGAGGGATCGGAAGGTGTGCATGGCGCCCTTGGGCAGACCGGTGGTTCCGGAGGTGTAGATGATGGTGGCAACGTCGCCGGGCTCACGAACGGGATTGGAGGCGATGGGGGCCTGAGTGGCGACGATGGCGGACCAGAGCGCGCTGCCAGGCGGCGTGTGCCGGGGCTCGCAGTTGGGGAAGGCGATGTAGGGGAGTTGCGCGAAGACGTCCTCGGTGAGAGGCAGTGCGTGCTCAAGCTGGCCGACAAAACAGGCGACGGGTTCGCAGTGGCGGAAGAGTGAGGAGAGGGAGAGCTCGCGTGCCGAGGGGAAGAATGGCACGCTGACGTAGCCGGCCATCCAGATGGCGAAGTCTGCCATGATCCACCAGGCACAGTTCTTGGAGAGGATGACGATGTGGGAGCCGGGGGGCCAGCCCTGCTCCTGCAGCCAGGAGGCGATGCGGCGGACTTCCTGCATGGCGCTGCTCCAGGTCCAGGTCTGGACCTGGCCTTCGGTCGGCTGGGTGAGGAATGGCTGCGAGGAGGCGTCGCGCTCGCTGGCATAGATTCTCTGCAGCGGCAAGTCGTGATCCGGTAGTGCAGGACCCATGGTGTTGCTCCCGGATGTTTGACTTTCTTCGCTCGGTCGCATTGGTCTCCTTTCAATTTCCTTAACGGAGGGTAAGATAACCAAAAGAGACGACGTCTGTCACCTTGAATCTTTTGGGACTGGTTGCAAGAGATAACGAAGGGAGCAGCGTTGCCAGAGAAATGATGCTGCAACATGTTGTTGAGAAAGAGGGAGAGACGTGGCTGACCTGAGAGGCAAAACATTGTTTATTACGGGAGCGAGCCGAGGAATTGGGCTCGCCATTGCACTGCGTGCGGCGCGGGATGGCGCGAATATTGTGGTCGCAGCCAAGACGACGACACCGAATCCGAAGCTGCCGGGAACGATCTATTCGGCTGCAGAGGAGATCGAGGCGGCAGGTGGAAAAGCGCTGGCGCTGGAGGTGGATATTCGCGCGGAGGAGCAGGTGCGCGAGGCTGTGGAAAAGGCGGTGGTGCATTTTGGCGGAATCGACATCCTGGTGAATAACGCCAGTGCGATCAGCCTGACCGGGACGGCGGAGACCACGATGAAGCGATTCGATCTGATGATGGGGGTTAATTTTCGTGGTACCTTTGTTTGCTCGCAGGCTTGTTTGCCGCACCTGATGAAGGCTGAGAATCCACATATTCTGACGCTGTCTCCTCCGCTGAATATGAAGGCGAAGTGGTTTCAGCGGCATGTAGCTTATACCATCGCCAAGTATGGCATGAGCATGTGTGTGCTGGGTATGGCGGAAGAGTTTCGTCCGCTGGGCATCGGGGTGAATGCGCTGTGGCCGCGGACGATTATTGCGACGGCGGCACTGCAGGTGATTCCGGGCGCACATGCGGAACGGGGACGCACGCCAGAGATTGTCGCCGATGCAGCGCGGTACATTCTGACGCAGGACAGTCGGATGACGACAGGGAACTTTTTCATTGATGAAGAGGTGCTCGCGCAGGCTGGAGTGACCGATCTTTCCGGCTATGCGATGACGCCGGGAGAGATGCTGCAGAAGGATCTGTTTCTCGACTAGGGCTGGCAAGGAAGAGTGTGTTGTTGCTGCCGGGCAGCGGTTGACGCTATGGCATAATCCGTCCAGCAACATCGTAGGCGATCTCATTTGGAAAGAGAAAGTGGCATGTTGCCCGAGGCTCTGGATATGAAAGACGAAGCAAATCGTCCGCGGGAACCCTGGAAGGCATTCCAGGTGCGGCAGCGGAATCTTGATACGAAACGCGATGCTGTGTTGCAGACTGCGGCCCATATGTTTCTGGAGAACGGGTATCGCAGGACGTCGATGAGCGAGCTGGGGACTCGGCTGAAGATTACGAAGCCCGCGCTCTACTACTACTTTCGCAATAAGGAAGAGATCCTGATTGAGTGCTACCGCCTGGGCATTTCTGCGATTGAAGGGCTGCTGGACAAGGCTGCGGTGAGCCACGGCAAGGGGTTGGACAAGGTGCGTGCGTACATTGAGGCCTATACCAAGGCAGTGGTGACGTTCGACTTTGGCCGCTGTGTGGCGATGCTGGATGATGCAGAACTTTCGCCCAGGTCGCGGCGTGAGGTGCGGGATCTTAAGCGGAAGATCGACCTTGCGATTCGCGCATACGTGGAAGAGGGGATCGCGGATGGGTCAGTGATTGCGTGCAATGCAAAGCTGGCATCGTTTGCGCTGGCGGGAGCGGTGAACTGGATTGGGACGTGGTATCGGCCCGAGGGGGCGCTGACGGCCGACGAGATTGCGACCCAGTATGCGGACCTGCTGACGAACGGACTGAGGCAGAACGGAACGGAGGGCCGTGGGGTGGGAGCGAAGAAAGCCTCGGTGCCGAGTACGAGGAAGGCTGCGGCGGTTCGCGATGTGAAGGCATCCGCAAAGGCTGTGCGCAAGCGCTGAGAGGAATCGTAAACAAGATTTGAGTGGGATACGAAGGCGGTATTCGTTGCTGCCTGCGGGATTCCAATTTGTGCTTGTTGACTTTCTTACCGTGCGTTCAGTATTCTGCTCGGGCTGGAGAGAGCCGGACGGTGTCCGCTCTTGCCGGAGCTGAGAAACAGCCGGTTTGTTGAGAAGGAGTAGGTATGATTGCGTCGCTGGAATCCGAAACGATGGTTCACGGGGCCTCTTCTGCGGGAAGAGGTGGAGACAGAGGGTTTGATGTGCGGCGCGTGGCGGTGCTGGGTGCGGGAACGATGGGGGCTCGGATTGCCGCACACATTGCGAATGCGGGATTGCCTGTGCTGCTGCTGGATATCGTTCCTGCGAGCGGCGACCGGAACAGCGTTGCGGCACAGGCGCTGGAGGGGTTGAAGAAGGCCAAGCCGGCGGCGTTCGCCGATCCGTCGTTTGCGGCGCACATACGGATTGGGAACTTTGAGGATGATCTGGAGAAGCTGAAGGACTGCGACTGGGTGATCGAGGTCGTCGCCGAGAATATGGAGATCAAGCGCAACCTGCTGAGCAAGGTCGCGGTGCATCTGCGTGGTGACGCGATCCTGACGACGAACACCAGCGGACTGCCGGTGGCGAAGGTCGCGGAGCAGCTTCCGGAGGATGTGAGGCGGCGGTGGTTCGGGACACACTTCTTCAATCCGCCACGGTACATGCGGCTATTCGAGTTGATTGCAACGCCGGAGTCGGACCCGAAGGCTGTGGCGGCGATCGCGGAGTTTGCGGACCGCAAGCTGGGCAAGACGGTGGTGCGAGCAAAGGATGTCCCGAATTTTATTGCGAACCGCGTGGGCACGTTCTTCATGCTGAACACGCTGCGCATTATGGAAGAGCAGGGGCTCGGCGTGGAGGAGATCGATCTGCTGACGGGATCGGTGATGGGCTGGCCAAAGACGGGAACGTTTCGCCTGGCGGATATGGTGGGGATCGATGTGCTGGGCAGTGTGGCACGGAACTTTGCAGCGAACATCAGCGATGAGCGCGCGGATGTGAAGCTACCCGTGATCATTGAGCAACTCATCGAGCGCAAGTGGCTGGGCGATAAGACGAAGCAGGGATTCTATAAGAAGGAACGCGGCGTGGACGGGAAGGAAGTGCGGCTAGTGCTGGACTTCAAGACGCTGGAGTACAAGCCGTCGGCGCGCGCGGCCTTTGCGGAAATTGAGATGGCGAAGACCAATGATTCGCTGGCAGGACGGATTCGCACGCTGATGAGCGGCAATCCGGCGAAGGACAGGGTGGCGAAGTTTTATTGGCAGGCGCTGTCGGAGATGTGGGCGTATGCGGCGAATCGTATTGGTGAGGTGGCGGACACGCTGGTGGAGATCGACCGCGCGATGCAGGCCGGGTTCAATTGGGAGTTGGGACCGTTTGCGATGTGGGACGCGGCTGGAGTTTCAGAGACCGTTGCGACGATGCGAGCGATGAACCTGCCCATTCCTGCGGCTGTAGAAAAGCTGCTGGCTGCGGGAGGAGCGTCATGGTATCGCGAGGAGGGTGCGGAGTTCTTCGATGTAGCGACGGGCGCGTACCGTGCGGTGGATCAAAACCCGGAGTTGGCGCATGTGGCCAGCTTCAAGAAGAGCAATGGCGTGTTTGCGCAGAACCCTGGAATTTCGCTGGTGGATGTGGGCCAGGGAATTGGCTGTTTCGAGTTTCACTCGAAGATGAACAGCCTGGGACAGGATATCGTCGGGTTCCTGCGGCAGAAGTTGCAGCCGGGAAGCGATGCGGTGAAGAACTTCGATGGGTTCATCATTACCAGTGATGCGCAGAATTTTTCTGTGGGTGCAAACCTGATGCAGTTGCTGCTGGCGGTGCAGGACCAGGAGTGGGATGAGATTGATTTAGTCGTGCGCGACTTCCAGGCGATGACGCAAGCGATCAAGTTCTGTCCGCGGCCAGTGATTGCGGCTCCGTTTGGGCTGTGCCTGGGCGGAGGGACAGAGATCTCGATGCACTCGGCGATGCGGCAACCGCATCTGGAACTGTACACGGGTCTGGTGGAGACGGGAGTGGGTCTGCTGCCAGCGGGCGGCGGGTGCAAGGAGATGGTGCTGCGCGCGGTAGACGCAGCTACGGCGGTGAACGCGGGCGGCGGAGGAGAGTCGGCCGAGATGTATGAGGCGATCAAAAATGTGTTTGAGACGATTGCGATGGCCAAGGTTTCCGCATCGGCGTGTGAAGCACGCGTGCTGCGGTTCCTGGAGGAGAGCGATGCGATCTCGATGAACCGCGACCGTCTGGTGAGTGATGCTCGGTCGCAGGCGCTGCGGTTGGTGCGTGGTGGCTATACGGCGCCTGTCATGCGGATGGATATTCCAGCTCCGGGCGCGTCAGTGGAGGCGACGCTGAAGCTGGGAGTCGCGATGATGCTGGAGGCGGAGTACATCAGCGCGCACGATGCGAAGATCGCCAACCACGTGGCGCGGGTGCTGACAGGCGGTGGCGTGACGGCGGGAACTCCGGTGAGTGAGCAGTATTTTCTGGACCTGGAGAGGGAAGGATTTCTGTCACTGTGCGGCGAAACCAAGACGATCGAACGTGTCGGATTTACGTTGAAGACGGGCAAGCCGCTGCGGAATTGATTGCTTCTCAGACTGGTCCTGCGAGGACTGCACAAGTTAATGAAGTGCTGGTTAGGTGAAGTTGAGGCAGAAGGAGTTGAGGATGAAAGAAGCAGTGGTGGTAAGCGCGGTTCGTACTGCGGTAGGGAAGGCGCCGAGGGGAACATTGAAGTCCACGCGGCCGGATGACCTGGGAGCGGTGGCGGTGAAGGGAGCGCTCGAGCGCGTGCCCATGCTGGATCCGAGAGAGATTGAAGATGTGATTATCGGCTGCGCGATGCCGGAGGGAGAACAGGGCATGAACGTGGCGCGGTTGATTGCGCTGCGTGCTGGATTGCCGGTGGAGTCTGCGGCAATGACTGTCAATCGCTTCTGTGCGTCGGGACTGCAGACGATTGCGCTGGCGGCGGAGCGGATTCGCGGCGGCGGAGCGGATGTGATTGTGGCCGGCGGCGCGGAGTCAATGTCCTATGTGCCGTTCGGAGGTAATAAGATCTCGGCAAACCCCTGGCTGGTGGAGAATGCTTCCGGATCGTACATGTCGATGGGGTTGACTGCGGAGAGGGTTGCGAAACACTACGGCATCACGCGGGAAGAGTCCGACCAGTTTGCGAACAGCAGCCATCAAAAGGCACTGACGGCCATCCAGGCAGGGAACTTCGTGGAGGAGATCGTTCCGGTTGGAGTGACGACGACCGTGTTGGACGCCAAAGGCAAGCCGGTGACGAGCGAGAAGGAGTTCAAGGTGGATGAAGGTCCGCGCGCGGACACATCGTATGAGGCACTCTCGAAACTGCGCGCTGTGTTCCATGCCAAGGGCATTGTGACGGCGGGGAATAGTTCGCAGACGTCGGATGGTGCGGCGGCCGCGGTCGTGATGTCGGAGGAGCGGGCCAGAGAGATTGGAGCCAAGCCACTGGCGCGGTTTATCTCGTTTGCGTATGCAGGCTGCATGCCGGAAGAAATGGGCATTGGGCCGGTGTATGCGATTCCAAAGGCGCTGAAGCTGGCAGGGTTGACGCTGGAGGACATGGACGTCATTGAGTTGAACGAGGCGTTCGCTGCGCAATCGCTGGCTGTGATCAAGGTGCTGGGCATCGATACATCACGCTTGAATCCGAATGGCGGAGCGATTGCGCTGGGGCATCCGCTGGGATGCACCGGAGCCAAGCTCACTGCGACGCTGCTGGGTGAGATGAAGCGGCGCAAAGCCAGATACGGGTTAGTGACCATGTGCGTCGGCGGCGGAATGGGCGCAGCCGGCATCTTTGAAAATCTTCAGAACTAACTGAATAGAGCGAGAGGAAACTTTATGAGTACAGCCGTTGCAGCAACACCAACCAAGCGTGCATCTGGGGGCAGCTTCCTGATTGAAGATTTACTGCCGGAAGATACATTTACGCCGGAAGATTTTTCGGCCGAGCAGAAACAGATTGCAGAGGTGACGGCAAGCTTTGCTGAGGAGAAGATTCTCCCTCGCGTGCAGGATATTGAGGCGAAGAACTTTGATGTGAGCCGCGGATTGATGCGCGAGGCGGGTGAGCTTGGATTGCTGGGCATCGATGTGCCCGAAGAGTATGGCGGCCTGGAGTTGGATAAGGTCACATCGGCGCTGGTCGCTGACAAGATTGCGGTGTCGGGCAGCTTCTCGGTGACGTTCAGCGCACATGCGGGGATTGGGACGCTGCCGCTGATCTGGTATGGGACTCCGCAACAGAAGGAGAAGTACCTGGGGAAGATTGCGTCGGGTGAGTGGATTGCAGCCTATGCGCTGTCGGAGTCGTCGGCAGGATCGGATGCGATGAATATCCGGACGCAGGCGAAGCTGACGGAAGACGGCAAACACTATGTGCTGAACGGCGAGAAGATGTGGATCTCGAACGCGGGAATGGCGAACCTGTTTACCGTGTTTGCGAAGATTGACGGAGAGAAGTTTACGGCATTTCTGATTGAAGCCGGAACGCCCGGGCTGACGGTCGCGGCGGAAGAACACAAACTGGGTATACGCGGTTCGTCGACGTGCCCGCTCCGGCTGGAGGATTGCAAGGTCCCGGTGGAGAACCTGCTGGGGGAGGCGGGAAAGGGCCACCACATTGCGTTCAATGTGCTGAATGTGGGGCGCTATAAGCTGGCGGCGGCGGCGATCGGAGGGGCACGGAAGTCGCTCCGCGATGGCGTGCGCTATGCGAAGGAGCGGATCGCGTTCGGGAAGCCGATTACAGACTTTGGGCTGGTGCAGGAGAAGATCGCCGAGAGCGCTGCGGGAATCTATGTGGGCGAGGCTCTGATCTATCGGACGGTCGGAGCGATTGACGTGGCACTGGCGGGGTTGGATAAGCATTCGCCGGGCTACACGCAGGAGGTGCAGAAACGGATTGAGGAGTTTGCGGTGGAGTGCTCGATCCTGAAGGTGTGGGGTTCGGAGATGCTGGACCGCGTGGTGGACCAGATGCTGCAGTTGCACGGCGGCTATGGCTACGTCGAGGAGTTTCCTGCAGAGCGGAGTTATCGCGATGCTCGGATCAATCGAATTTTTGAAGGAACGAATGAGATCAACCGGTTGATCATTACGGGATGGATGATCAAGCGGGCACTGCAGGGACGACTGGCGTTGTTGCCAGCGATTAAGCAGGTGATGGATGAAGTGATGGCGGGCCCGGTCGCGCGGACCGCATACGAAGGACCTCTGGCTGAAGAACGTGCGTTGTTGGCAAGCGCGAAGAAGCTGGGGTTATTCTGTGCGGGCGCGGCTTCGCAGCGGTTTGGCAATGACCTTGCCGAAGAGCAGGAGGTGATGGGCGCCCTGGCTGATGTGCTGATTGAGGTGCTGACGCTGGAGTCGGCGATTCTGCGAACGGAGAAGATGGCGGGTAAGAATGCGCTGGCGGTCAAGATGACGAAGTACTATGCGGCGCGGTCGTTCCGCATTGTTGAGACGGCTTCGGAGCGCGTGATTGCGGCGGTTGCAGAGGGGGACATGCTGCGGACGCAGATGGCGATCTTCCGCAGGCTGGCAAAACATGACCCCGTAAACACCGTAACGCTAGGCCGAGAGATATCAGCGGCGATGGTCGAAGCTGGCCGTTATACGCTGTAGGTGAAAACAAGAACGGCGGGCGGCATGAGAGATCATGCAGCCCGCCGTTTGTGTCTTAAGAGCTTGTTGAAATAGGTTCCAGTATTTCTGCGGTTTTAAGACTTCCTTGTGCTGTTGATCGTCTATTGGGTATGCGTGGAGACGAGCGGGTACAGGACGGGATGTTCAGCTATGTGACGTTGG
>JAJYBU010000018.1 GCA_021778845.1 Acidobacteriota bacterium | reverse complement strand
CTGGCAAGCGCCTGCCGCACCATCCGCCGGTGCACACCGTGCTTCGTCGATAGTCCCTGAATCGTCTCTCCGGCCGCGTACTCCCGCCGCATCACTTCCAATAGTTCCACTTTTTGCCTCCTGTCCAAGCCCGAATCCTTACATCCGGGCTTGTACAGGTGGGCCAATTTAGACGAGCGAGCTCAATCAATGAATCATCCCTGTTGGTTCTCTCGACAACGGGCGAGGGCAAACTGAAGGAGCGGGGGTTGCTCTTCCCCTCGGTCACGTCTGCTCAAGTTACTGTCGCGCTCATACGCGCCTGCGAATGCGAAGGAATTGTCGACTTCAGGCTGCACGATTTGCGACACACGTTTGCGAGCCTCACACGAATGAATGGTGCATTAGGAAGCGCTTTCGAAAATACTAGTAGGCACAGCGATCTCCGCGCCTCTGATAGGTACGATCTCCTATCAGAGGCGCACTTGCGTGACGCAGCAAAGAAGCTCGATGAAGCTCAGACTGGGACTCGAATGGCTGCTATGAAGCAGCCAGCATCTGTCAGATTCATAACATTTGAGACTAGAATGAGATTTTCTTGCCAATCATCTGCCAACGCCCGCCTTCGTTAGCTAGACTCATTTACTGTAAGTCATTGAAAATAATTGGCGTCCCCGACGGGATTCGAACCCGTGTTACCGCCGTGAAAGGGCGGTGTCCTAACCGCTGGACGACGGGGACGCAAAGTCTATCTAGAAACATAGACGCATCTCTAACGCTAACAATATGCGCAGGTCATGTCAAAGGCCTGCGCATTCTGATTGAGTCTTCGGCGCACAATGGCGGCTATTGCGAACCGCCGCAGTTCAACGATGCCCCGGGAATGGCACACGACCCAATCGAACCCGTCGGCGGACCTCTGCATACTGCAGCAGGATGAAGTTATCGGTCATACCCGCGATGTAGTCAGCGACCACGCGTGCCACCCCGTCGGTCCTCACTTCCTCCGCGTAGGATTCGGGAAGCTCCGCGGGATCGTTGGCCCAGAACGTGAAGAGCTCCTTGATGACCTCCTCCGCCTTGTCGTGTTCGAGCTCAAGTGCAGGACAGGTATACAGCGTGTTGTAGAGGTACTGTTTCTCCTGCTGCCGCTGCGCCTCGGCATTCGACGAGAAGACGGCTACACGATGGTCCAGCGCCCTGATGCCGGCCAACGACGTCGCACCCGCCCGCACCACATTTGCCGCGGTCGTATGGATGAGATCGAGGATCAGGGTCTTCTGCATCGCCTGCAGCGCATCGTGGAAGATGTATTTTTCCTCTGCCTCGGGATGGGCGCGCTCGACAGCGGCGTAGCTGCGGCCAAGAAGCTCCACGTGGTCTCGAATATGCGCGATCTCGAGAAGCCCGGAGTCAACCCCATCGTCGAGGTCAGCGGTCAGATAGGCGATCTCATCGGCAAGGTCTATCAGTTGCGCCTCGATGGGAGGACGCTGTCCAAGAAAATATTCGGCCAGTTCAGGATGCTCCTCGGCAGAGTAGTCCCGCGAGTGCTTGACGATTCCCTCGCGTGTTCCCAACGTCAGGTTGAGACCTCGATGCCCCGCATAGCGCTGCTCAAATCGTTCTACGATCCGCAATGCGTGGAGGTTGTGATCGAAGCGCAGGCCATATTGCCGCAGGCAATCATCGAGCGCGCGCTCGCCGGCATGGCCAAAGGGCGGATGACCGATGTCGTGCACCAGCGCCAGGGTCTCGGCCAGGTCGACGTTGAGGTTCAGCGCGGACGCCACATGCCGCGCTACCTGCGCGACCTCCATAGTGTGAGTCAGGCGGCTGCGAAAGTGGTCTGACGCGCGGCTGGTGAAGACCTGCGTCTTGCCCGCCAGGCGGCGAAAGGAGCGGGCCTGCACGATGCGATCTCGATCGCGCTCGAAGGGCGTACGATCGTCGCTGGATGGTGCGGGAAAGGCCCGCACAGAGAGCTTCCGCTCGTCTTCACCGAAGACCCCACACGCATGGAGATTGTGAACCATTGCTTAAGTGTAGCGCGATTGGTCGTCGCATGAGACACCGTGCAACTCTAGCGAACGACCATCAATGCAGCCTGGAGTCGGACTGCTCTCACTTCCCGGGCTCGTCGCCGGCGTGGGCAAGTCGCACCCGCGCGCTCTCGAGTTTGCGCTGAACCCGCGCCACGTCCGCCGGATCGGCGTCGGACGCAAGCGAGGTCGAGTACTCTTTCAGCGACTTCTGCCAGTCCAGAATCGCCTGCTGCAGCTTTCCGTTTTTAGCCTCGATCTCGCCCAGGTGATCGAGCAGCGTAGGATCGTTCGACATGCGAAGCGACGCCTTGCGCTCGTAGTCTTCAGCCATTGCATACTGACCCTGCTTGTAATAGGCCCAGGCGAGCGAATCCAGGAATGCATAGTTCTGCGGGTCGGAGGCAATGGCCTTCTTGAGCATGGTCACCGCCTCGTCGAGCTTGATTCCGCGATCCGCATACATGTAGCCCAGATCATTTTCGATCGATGCATTATCGGGATCAATCTCCAAACCCTTGCGGAAGTTCAGTTCAGCCTCATCGTATAGCTTCTCCCGCAGCGCGGCGTCGCCACGGTAGTAGTACAGAATCACTTTGTCATCGGGCTTGGTGGACAGCGCCGCAGCCTGATCGAAGGCGCGCGAGGCGTCCTTCCAATGCTTTGCCCGCACATCCATCTCCGCCAGATCAAAGTAGACGTCACGGTCATCTGAAGTTCCGGTCAACTGAGCCTGAGCTAGCTTGAGACCTTCCTCGAACTTGCCGGCGTCGGCCAGTTGAAGTGCATAGGTAAGCTGAACATCGTGGCTCGAAGGCATCGCCTTGGCACCATCGGCAGCCACCTGCAGGGCCTTGGCCCACTGATGCGTTTCGCGGTAGGTGTCCACCTCTGAATCAATGGCGCGAGACGCATAGTCACCGCCGAGGCCGTCCATCTGCTGATACGCGCTGATGGCTTCGTCTGTGTTCCCGGCATGGCGCGCAACATTACCTAGTAGTTGCAGCAGCGCAGCGCGATTGCGCTCGGCATCGCCGGTATATTTCCCATCTGTTGAAGCGGTCACCACCAGCAACTTCTTCACCGCTTTCACTGACTCATCAAAACGGCCAAGACCGTCATAGACCAGCGCTTCGTTATAGATTAGCTCCGGGTCGTTGTCATTGGTGACCAGCGATTCAGCCTTCTTCAGTGTCACCAGCGCCTCCTCGAAGTCGCCCTTCTGCCTCTGGATCTCCGCCTCGCGCAAAAGAGCCTGAGCGTCCCGTGGATCCGTCTTCAGGATCTCCGCGTTGACCTTCGCCGCAGCCTCCATCTGTCCTGAGGCCGTGAGGGCTGACGCCAGGCCACGCTCGGCATCGGTATTACCTGGGTCCTGGTCCAACGCAGCCTGATAGGCCGCAGCCGCGTCCTGAGGCCGCTTCAACTGGTCGTACAGCGCAGCGAGTGCGAAGTCCATACGGCCGGTGCGATCGCTCGCAGGAACATCCGCAATGGATTTTGCGGCGCGATTCAGATCACCCTGCTCGGAGTATTCCCGCGCGATGTCAAGCACCACATCTTCGTTGGTGCCATCGATCTTCTGCGCAGCCTTGAACTGTGCCTCGGCCTTGGCGGAGTCATGATTGAGGCCGTAGAGCTGGCCGAGCAGTAACCGGTTCTCTAGGTCGTTCGGCTTCAACTGCACGATGGTCTCGTATTCCTTGATTGTGGCTTGCAGCATCTGCTCAGCCTGGGGGCCCTGGCCATCACCCAGCGTGCGCAGGTAGACACGACCGAGCAGTAGATGGGCATCGACATCGTCCGGGTGCTTACCGATCTGGTCCTGCGCGGCGGCGACCGCCTCGCGTATTCTGCCCAGCCGGAAGTAAAGGTTCGCAACCCCATCCTGCAGCACACGGGAATCAGGATCAGCACCGAGCGCCAGCTTGTATTGCTCAATCGCTTGGGTCGCAGCATCTTGCCGACCCGACGCTACGGCCTGGTCCTCGTAGAGCTTGGCAAGACCGTAGTGGTAGTAGGACGCGGCATGATCGATGGGCTGCGTGGTGGCGGACTGCGCACTCCCAACAGTCGGCGCACAGAAAGCGGCGACAGCAAGAGGCAGGAGGGTTACGCGAAGAATTCGGCTCATGAAGGGATCCTGAATGGCGTGGTCCTTGAAAGACGCTTTACGCGTCTGTCGATCTATCACCTTAGACGGTACATTACAGGGTTTGGATGCGAACGCACCACTCCCCTGACCCGACAAAGGTACATTCACCTCCGCCAGCGGCAGTCTATCCATGCAGAAAATGGCGGATTCCGGTGAAGGCCATGGCCACGCCCAGCCGGTTTGCAGCCGCAATCACCTCAGCATCGCGCACCGAGCCGCCGGGCTGGATAATGGCCGTTGCGCCCGCGTTTGCAATGGCTTCCACGCCATCCGGGAAGGGAAAGAAGGCGTCCGAGGCGGCAACTGTGCCGGCGAGCGGAAGCGCAGCTTTCATAGCGCCAAAGCGAGCGGCATCGACACGGCTCATCTGGCCGGCGCCAACGCCGACCGTCTGGCCGAAGCCGCCCCCCAGCCGCGCATAGACGATCGCATTCGACTTCACGTGCTTGCAGACCTTCCAGGCGAAGAGCATCGCAGCGATCTCTTCCTCGCTCGGCTTGCGCGCCGTGGGACAGGTCAGTGTCTCGGCCGTGACCAGGGCGCGATCCTCATCCTGCAGCAGGAAGCCGCCGGAGATCTGCTTAATGACCCGCGCGGGTGAGGTCGGCACGATGCGCAGGAGGCGAAGATTTTTCTTGGCACTGAACGCTGCCACAGCATCGGCGGTGAAGTCCGGGGCGACGATCGCCTCCACAAACAGCTTGGCCATCTGTACCGCAGCCGGTCCGTCGACCACGCGGTTGACACCGATGACACCGCCAAAGGCCGAGACCGGATCAGCTTCCAGCGCGCGCAGATACGCCGCCTCGACGGTGGGCCCGAGAGCCACGCCGCAGGGGTTCGTGTGCTTCACAATGATCACCGCCGTCTGCTCAAACTCGCTGGCCAGCGACCAGCAGGCATCAAGATCGACGAGGTTGTTGAAGCTCAACTCCTTGCCCTGCAACTGCACAGCGTTCGCGATGCCACGCACTGAGCCATCCGTGTAGACTCCGGCGACCTGGTGCGGATTCTCACCGTAACGCAGCGGGTTCTTGAGCTTGGTGGTGATGCGCAGCACGGGTGGCAGAGCTGCGTCTGCGGAAGCATTCGCAGTGGTCAAATCAGCGGGGAGAGCTTCGAGCGTCGTCGCAATAGCCGAGTCGTAAGCTGCAGTCGTCGCAAAGGCCGCACGCGCCAGACGCCAACGCGTCTCGAGGCTGAGTTGGCCGCCGTTGGCCTGGAGTTCGGCAGTGAGCGCGGGGTAGTCCTCGGCGCTCGAAACCACGGCCACATCTGCGAAGTTCTTCGCTGCAGAACGCAGCATCGACGGCCCGCCAATATCAATATTCTCGATCAACTCCGGCGTCGTCACTCCCGCGCGCGCGGCGGTCTTCTCAAACGCATACAGATTCACGACCACCATATCGATCGGCGCAATTCCATGCTCCGCGACAGCGGCGACATGGTCAGGATGATCCCGACGGTGAAGGATTCCCCCATGCACGCCGGGATGCAGCGTCTTCACGCGGCCATCGAGCATCTCGGGAAACCCCGTCAATTCAGCAACGTCGCGGACCGCGAGGCCCGCATCGCGCAGCGCCTTGGCGGTGCCTCCGGTTGAAACCAGCTCTACTCCGAGGCCCGCCAGCACACCAGCAAACTCCACCAGCCCGGTCTTGTCGGTTACCGACAGGAGGGCGCGTCGAACAGCTTTAAAATCGCTCATATTCTCAATATTTTACGCGCATATCCTGTGGACAGCCGGGCAGTCGCCACCAACCCGCGAGCCCAGTGCGTGTTAACCACACTCTCCAAGCTAAAATAGAGCGGTATGCACGATTTAGCGTTTGTGCGGGCAAATCTCCCGCTGGTCGAAGAAAAGCTCCGTCTGCGCGGCGTGGACCCGGCGTTGCTCCGTGGATTTTCGTCGCTCGATATGGAGCGGCGGTCGGCGATTACCGAGGCTGAGACGCTGAAGGCCCAGCGCAACGCGCTCTCCGCAGAGTTTGGACGCTTGAAGCGCGAGGGCGGCGACGTCTCCCTGGTCGGAGCGCAGACCGCTGCGCTGAAGGAGAAGACCGAGCAAGCCGAAGCCGCCGCAGCAGCAGCGGACCTCAAGCTGCGGGAGTTGCTCGAAGCAGTCCCCAATCTGCCCCACGACTCCGTCCCCGCCGGCACCTCCGAGCACGACAACGTCTGTACAAAGACCTGGGGCGAAATCCACCCCTTCGCCTTCCCTGCCAAGCCGCATTGGGAGATCGGCGAAGCGCTCGGAATTCTCGACTTCGAGCGCGCAGCCAAGATCTCCGGAGCACGCTTCGTCCTGCAGTTTGGCTCGGGCGCGAAGCTCGAACGAGCGCTGGCAAACTTCATGCTCGACCTTCACACCCGCGAGCACGGATACGCGGAAGTGCTGCCGCCCAGCCTGGTGAACTCACGCTCCCTCTTCGGCACCGGCCAGCTTCCCAAGTTCGCCGAAGACCTCTTCCACTGCGACGACAAAGGCCCATACGTTCCCGGCCAGTTGCAGGAAAACGACCACTGGCTTATCCCAACTGCCGAGGTCCCCGTCACCAACATCTTTCGCGACGAGACCGTTGACCTCTCCACCGGCTCCATCTCGTTTGCGGCCTACACCTCCTGCTACCGTTCCGAGGCCGGCTCGCACGGCAAGGACACGCGGGGCATGATCCGCCAGCACCAGTTTCAGAAGGTTGAGTTGGTGAAGTTTTCCCGTCCGGAAGACTCCTATGCCGAGCATGAGTCCCTCACCCACCATGCCGAAACCGTCCTCGAACGACTGGGGCTCCCCTACCGCCGCATGCTGCTATGCACCGGCGACATGGGCTTCAGCGCGGCCAAGACCTATGACCTCGAAGTCTGGCTGCCGGGCCAGCAGACCTACCGCGAGATCTCTTCCTGTTCCAACTTCGAAAGCTTCCAGGCGCGACGTGCGAACATCCGCTACAAGCCTGAGGGAGCGAAGAAGCCGGAGTTTGTCCACACACTCAACGGCAGCGGGCTGGCAGTGGGTCGAACGTATCTAGCGATCCTCGAAAACTATCAACAGGCAGATGGGTCGGTGAGAATTCCCGAAGCATTGCAGCCCTACATGCACGGAGAAACCGTCATCACAAGGCAGTCGCTGGGACGTGCGCTATGAATCTCTTACGCAGCTATTTCTTCTGGACCTACGAGCGTGGTAGCTTCCACTACGACATCATGGTGACGCTCATTCTGATCTTCCTCTTCGTATCGCCGCGCTTCATCGACTTCAAGGACAGACCGGTGCAGCAGGTCCCACTCCAACACAGCGAAGTGCTGGTCAAGGCCGTCGGAGGCTCCGCCCAGGAAGCGCAATTTGTCTATGAGATTCGTGTCGACGATCTGCATGGTGCGAAGACCGACGGTGAGATGAGGACCGCAATTCTCAATGTCGTCGAGCCGATTGCGGGAGACGTCACGCTACAGAAGTATGCGCCCGTGGTGGACACCAAGGGACACATCGTCGCCTACGACGCAACGGTTGTTCGTTGAATCAACCAGCGTCTCAGGCCACGTTTTCTAAAATTCCCCATCTAAGTGAACTTGTGCAGGAGTTTGATTTCATGAAGCCCCTTCGTACTTTTTTCGTAGCTATTCTCACACTGGCCACCGCGGTTAACTCTCACGCACAGGTGGCTTCTCCTCAACTCACGAGCGTCCTAAGGCAACTCGACGCCGCCAGCGCCAAATTCCAGCGCGCAACCGCCAACTTTCAGTGGGACTACTATGAGAGGGTCGTCCACGACACGACCACGCAAAAAGGCTCCATCTACTTCGAACGCGCGAAAGGCACCACCGATATGGGCGCCGTCCTGGTCGATCCCAACGCCGGCCCAAAATCGAAGCCCATCAAGGTTATTCAATATCAGGGCGGTACGGTCCGAATGTTCGATCCCGGGGTCGACCAGATCACCGTCATTCAAGAAGCCGGCAATCAGTCAGAAATTGAGAGCTTCCTCACGCTGGGTTTCGGCGGCAGTGGCACCGACCTTGCCCGCGCCTGGGCCATCAATGACCTCGGTCCCGAGACCCTCACCGACAACGGTCAGCCAATCAAGGTCGAGAAACTCGACCTCGTCGGCAAGAACGCAGACAGCCGCAAGAACTTCAGCCACATCACCATCTGGGTAGACCCCGCGCGCGCCGTCTCGCTCAAGCAGGTCTTCTATACCCCGACCGGCGACTACCGCACGGCAACATACTCCGCAATCAAGGTCAACGGCAATATTCACAAGGACCAGTTCGCGATCAAGAAAGACAAGAACACGACTATCGTGAATCACTAGACGATAGCCAACGCGGCAGCAACGCGAAGGCGGCCAACAAAATCACCACGGGAAAACACTCTAGCGTGTAGCGCGGCTCCGAGTTGTCGAGCGTCAATAGCAGCATGCAACGCAGCGCAACAAAGCTGAGCATCGCAAACGCCAGTGCGCCTCGGCCGCTCCACTCACGTCTACGCCACCCCAAAGCGCCCAGAATCGCCAACCCAAGATACGCAGCGTTGAGCAGCCCATAGGCAATCTCTTCTGCGGACGACATGGGATGCGCGCGAACATTCCACCAGTCGATAGGCAGTCGCATCAACTCCACGCGAGGTCGCAGCCACATGTTCATCTCACGCGCAACTGGCAGCGCCAGGTAATACCGCAGCGGGTGGTCGGTGATCCGTTCCTCCGCGATTCGAGCGAAGGCCCGATCGAACTCAGGCGTTGCGGTCACGACCTCGTTGTACCTCGCATAGAGAGCGCGCGTCTGGGCAAACTGCTGTGGGTTATCAAAGGCCCGAGGCGGTAGGTCCGCAAGGTTCAGGGGGCTGTCATCGTAGTTCCAATAAACATCGAACGTGGCTTTGTAGCCGATGGCCCATGTACGATACCAGCGTTGAAATCCATACGGAACAGCTTCGTCAGGATCGTTGGCATAACGCGGTGCCAGCGGTTGGATCACATGAAAAGTCCGCCAGTTGCGTGCCGTCCAGGCCAGCAGTGGCAGCACAATCATCAGCGAGGCCACCACGGCTGGCAGCAACCGACTCGCCAGCGTTTGGCCTCCACGCCTCAGTCCCACCCACAGCATCACAGGAATAATCGCAGCAGCCAGTAAACCCTGATCGGGCCGCAGCAGGACGGCATACGACAGGGTGCAACCGGTCACCACAGCCCAGCCGAGTCTGCGTCGGCCGACTCGCCACTGAGCCTCCCATCGCTCCAACGAAACAAAGGCCAAAACCACGCAAAAAATGCTGAGCGTTTCGGCGATCGCAACCACCGAATAGTTCGCCGTGAATGGGCAAAGCGCCGCTAGCCAAACCGTGATCAAGCCCGCTCGCCGGCCCGCCAGCCTCGACGCCAGTATGCCTAGCAACGCACAGTCTGCAAGGTCAATCACCATCTGAATCCACAACACGGCCAGGTAGTTCGCATTGCCAAACACCGCAAAGCACGCAGCCAGAAACAACGGATATCCCGGCAGACGAATCAGAGTTGGCTGGATGCCCTGCTGCGTAAATCCATAAACATGGTGGGCGACCATGTTGTGCGCAAGGCTGCCATACATCAGGGCATCGCCTCTTACCTCCGGACGGATATGGAAGATGAGCAATCGCAGGATCGCGCCTGCGACAAGTGCCGCGCCCCAGCCGTATCCTGATCGCCGTTCATCCATTTCTTTGCATCCTACAAGGGATAGGCCGCTCCTCGCACGCTTGTACCCCGCGACTCTGTATGGTGTTCAAGGTAGTATCATGGGAAGTACGCAAATTTATCGATGAGCAAACAAGTCTTTTACGATCCGCAACGCAAACGCTGGAAGCGGCTGCGGCGAATATTCGACGTGCTGGCTCTGCTGGGCGCACTGGTGGGCGTGTTCTTCGTCATTGGCCTGGTGGGGATGAAGCCCATGCAGGGCATCGATCTCCGTTCCGTCTCCAAACGCTATCGAGCGCTTTCCAGTCCGCCGGCACCAGAGCTGAAAACCCGCGAGAAGCTTAACCGCTCTGCCCATCGCAAGACAGACGTGAAGCCCTCTGACGTCACCCTGAACCAGGGAGAGGGCCTACGTGCGGCGTTTTATACCGACCTGGATCCAGCCAGCTACGCGTCCTTCAAGGAGCACGTCAAGCAGATCGACATCCTCTTCCCGGAGTGGCTACACGTCATCAGGCCGGATGGATCGCTGACGGCCTACACCTCGGACAATACTCCGTTTGCCGTCGTCGACTCGACCGGAGTGCATGGCGTCGACCGGCAAAACAAGATTCTGCGCACCATCACCGCCGCCCAGGAAGATACGGAAATCTTCCCCATGGTGAATAACTACAGTCCTAACGAAGGCGTCTTCGAACCCAACGTGGAGCAGTTCCTGCTGAGCGCGACGGCGCGGGCCAACTTCGTTCATCAAGTGGATTTGTTCCTCGCCACCAACACCCGTTATCGCGGGCTGACGCTGGACTTTCAAGCGCTTCCACCGGATGCACAAGTCGCCTACAGCCAACTCATCCAGGCCTTGTACGACGACCTCCATCCGCGCAATTTGCGCCTGTACATCAATGTCCCGGCGGATCCGGGAAAGCTCGATCTGAAGTTCCTCGCCGCCCATGCTGACGGCCTGGTGCTGATGAATTATGGGGAGCATCAAGACGGAACCACCCCCGGTCCCGTCGCTGGACAGGACTGGTTTGAGAACAACCTGCGCACGATGATGAAGGTCGTACCGCGGCAGAAGATCATCTGCTCCATAGGCGGCTATGGGTACGACTGGACCGCACCACTGCCGCCACCACCAGCGAAGGGCCGCGCTCGCCATCCCGCAACCCAACCGGCAATCCCTCCGTCGGTGAACGCGACCATGCTCTCCACGCAGGAAGCGTGGCAGGCAGCGTCCGACGCCGATGCAAAGATCAGCCTCGACGGCGACTCGCTCAACCCTCACTTCGCCTATGACGATGTCGACGCGAAGGTGCAGCATACAGTGTGGTTCCTGGACGCCGTGACGGCACTCAACCAGATGCGCGTCGCGCGTGCGCTGGGCATCGAGACCTTTGCCCTGCAGCGGCTCGGGCTCGAAGACGATTCCCTATGGAATGTCTGGGACCGCCCGCTCAAAGCGGATCCCGTCAAGGACCTCGCCGAGGTCGCACCCGGCCAGGACGTGGACACCGAGGGAGACGGCGATATTCTGCGCGTTACCAGCCCGCCGCAAAACGGCCATCGCACGCTGACCATGGACGACGACCCAACGATTCCTGCGGAGTATCTCAGCGTGATCGAGGAGTCGATGGACTCCTATCCCCTGCCCTACACGCTGTCGCAATATGGCTATCATCCGAAGGAAGTCGCGATCAGCTTCGATGATGGCCCCGACCCCGAGTGGACCCCGAAGATACTCGCCATCCTCAAGCAGTACCACGTCGTGGGCACCTTCTTCATGATCGGAGAGGTCGCGCAAGACAACATCAGCCTGATGAAGAGCGTTTACCGTGACGGCAACGAGATCGGTAATCACACCTACACGCATCCAGACATCTCCGAGATATCGCAGCGTCAGGTAGACCTGCAATTGAATCTCACCGAGCGACTCTTCGGAGCCGAACTCGGGGTGCATCCGGTGTACTTCCGCCCGCCTTACTCCATCGACCAGGAGCCGGATACCAATGACCAGGCCGCTCCCGTCGATCATATTCAACATCTCGGCTATGTGATCGTCGGTGACAAGATCGACACCAACGACTGGGACGAGCATCCCCGCAAATCCCCTCAGGAGATCGTTAAGAGCGTCTTTGATCAGATCGCTCTGTTCGATGCTAAACCGTGGATGCGGGGCTCGATCATTCTGATGCACGACGGCGGCGGCGACCGCTCTGCCACAGTTGCGGGCCTGCCGGTGCTGATCGACGCACTCCGCGCCCACGGGTACACGATCGTTCCAGTCTCGGAACTCATCGGCAAGACCCGTAACGAGGTCATGCCTCCCGTCACGGGTCGCCAACGCTACTACGCGTGGATCGACTCGATTGCATTCTTCTTGATCTCTTTCTTCAACCACTTCGTCATCAGTGTCTTCTTCATCGGAGACATCCTGATGAGCGGACGCCTGATCATCATCGGCCTCTTCGCCACCATCGACCGCTTCCGTGTTCGCAAGGACTTCTCCGCGCCCGACTATCAGCCGCGCGTTGCCGTGCTCATCCCCGCTTACAACGAGGAAAAAGTCATCGCACGCACCATCCGATCCGTGCTGATGTCGAACTACAAGAACATCCGCATCATCGTGATCGACGATGGATCGTCTGACAACACCTTCAAGATCGCGTCTGAGACGTACGAAAAGGAGATCGCCGCAGGCCGCGTCACGGTATTGACCAAGCCCAACGGCGGCAAGGCCGACGCGCTCAACTTCGCCCTAGCACAGACCAACGAGGAGATCTACGTCGGCATTGATGCTGATGGAGTCATCGCACACGACGCCATCACGCGCATGGTCGGCCACTTCGCGAACCCGCACATCGGGGCTGTCGCAGGCAACGCGAAGGTCGGCAACCGCGTCAACCTGTGGACCCGATGGCAGGCCCTCGAGTACATCACCTCGCAAAACTTTGAGCGCCGCGCCCTCGACCTCTTCGACGTCGTGATGGTCGTTCCCGGAGCCATCGGCGCGTGGCGCACCTCAGCCGTCAAGGCCGGCGGCGGTTATCATCCTGACACCGTCGCAGAGGACGCGGACCTTACCATGAACCTGCTTGAGCAAGGTTACGCCGTCATCTACGAGGATCAGGCCCTGGCCTTCACTGAGGCGCCAGCCAACGCCAACGGTCTCGCCCGTCAGCGTTTCCGCTGGTCCTTCGGCATTCTTCAGGCTATCTTCAAACATCGCGGTGCCATCGCGAAACGCCGCGCCATGGGCCTGTTCGCGCTGCCCAACATTCTCATCTTCCAGATTATTCTTCCCCTCGTCTCGCCGCTCATCGACCTCATGTTCGTGGCGGGCGTTGTGCACTACTTCATCGACAAGCACTTTCATCCCGAGACCACCAGCCCCTCCGACATATACAAACTGCTGACCTTCTTCCTCGCCTTCCTGCTGATTGACTTCGCCGCCTCCGCGCTGGCCTTTATGCTGGAACGTAAACACCCCGCGAGCAAGGGCGATGCGTGGCTCCTCTTTCATATCTGGATCCAACGCTTCACATATCGCCAACTGTTCTCCTGGGTACTGATCCGCACAGTCAAGCGTGCCATCGATGGCAAGAGCTTCAGTTGGGACAAACTCGAACGCACGGCCGTGATGTCCAAGTCCACCGAACATCTCACAGGCGATGAGTGATGAAATTCATCCGCCGTTTCACGCCTAAAATACTGTAAGAGGTTTTTCCATGAGCACCACCCTTCCAACTTTTCGCAACGAGCCCTTCACCGACTTCTCCACCGCAGAGAACAAGCGTGCCATGCACGAGGCGCTCGATCGCGTCCGCGCAGAGCTCGGCCATACCTACGACCTCATCCTCGCCGGCAGCGACCTTCAAACAGCGACGACGTTCCACTCGGTAAATCCCGCAAACCCGTCCGAGGTCATCGGAATCCATTACGCTGCGAGCGCAAAGGAAGCCATCGCCGCCGTCGACGCCGCACAAGTTGCCTTCGCATCCTGGAAGAAGATACCCGCCAGCGAGCGCGTAGCGTTACTTCTGCGCGCCGCCAATCTAATTCGCCAACGCCACTTCGACTTCTGCGCCTGGCTCACATTTGAGGTTGGCAAGAACTGGGCCGAGGCCGACGCCGACGTAGGCGAGACCATTGACTTCCTTGAGTTCTACGCCCGCGAAGCTCTCCGCCTCGACGCGGCTACCACGCCCATCCAGTATCCAGGCGAGCACAATCTCCTCCGCTACGTTCCACTTGGCGTCGGTGCCGTTATTCCACCGTGGAATTTTCCGCTCGCCATCATGGCAGGCATGACCGCCGCTTCAATTGTCTGCGGCAACACCGTCGTCCTCAAGCCCTCGCCCGACGCACCTACCATCGCAGCGCGCTTTGTCGCCCTCATGGAAGAAGCCGGCCTCCCCGACGGCGTGATCAATCTCGTGCAGGGCGGCCCCGAAGTCGGCCGCACTCTGGTCGAGCATCCGGAGGTTCGCTTCATCGCCTTCACAGGCTCCAAAAAAGTCGGCCTCGAGATTCACGAGCGCGCTGCCAAAACCCAGTCTGGCCAACACTTCATCAAGCGCACCATCCTCGAACTCGGAGGCAAGGACACAATCGTAGTCGACGCCGATTGCGATCTCGACGCAGCTGTCGACGGCGTCACAGCCTCGGCCTTCGGGTTCAATGGCCAGAAGTGTTCGGCCTGCTCGCGCGTCATCGTGGACGCGTCGATCTACGACACCTTCTGCGACCGCATCAGAGAACGCGTCGAAGCCCTCACCCACGGCGCACCTGCAGACAACTTCCAGACGGGCCCCGTCATCAACGACGTTGCAAAGAAGCGTGTGCTCGACTACATCTCCATCGGCAAGACCGAAGGCCGGCTCATCACCGGCGGCGTGGCCGTCGACACTTCCGGTAACGGCTACAACATTGCCCCCACCGTCTTCGCCGACGTGGCTCCCACCGCGCGCCTCGCGCAGGAAGAGATCTTCGGGCCCGTTCTCGCCATCATCAAATCCAACAGCTTCGACGAAGCCCTAGCGATAGCCAACAATACGGAGTACGGCCTCACCGGCGCCATCTATACCCACTCGCGCGAGAAGCTCGATCGTGCACGCGAAGAGTTTCACGTCGGCAATCTCTACTTCAATCGCAAGTGCACCGGGGCCATGGTAGGAGCCCATCCCTTTGGCGGCTTCAACATGAGCGGCACCGACTCCAAGGCAGGTGGCCCGGACTACCTCACCCTCTTTACCCAGGCCAAATCCATCGCCGAAAAACGCACCTAGCCCAACCTCATCAACGCCCCAATCACCAGAGATCTGCACTGAACGGATTACCGCTGAGAAAATCTCCACTCTCTAAAGCTTCTCCTACGCAGTCCGCACCAGCACCAGCCGCGTTGCTTCCACTACCTCGGCCAGCGCACGATGGTGGACAGTAAAAAGCGCCAGTTCAAGACGGTCTGAGACTCCGGTCTTCACAAAGATACTGCGCAGATAGTTCTTGACGACCTGCTCCTTGGTCCCCAACTGATGAGCAATCTCCTTGTTCTTGCAGCCCTCGCAGATCAGGGCAACGATCTGCAACTCTCTTGCAGTAAGCCTCTGAACTGCCTTGACGCCAAGCTGATCGGGCAACGCCATGGTCTTCACTACAGCGCGTTGCACGTAACGCTCACCGGCAGCAACGCTATTCAGACAATCCGCCAACTGCGGTGCTGCCACCGACCTAAGGATCACGCCCATTAGTCGTTTTGAGATGGCATGATCGAGCACTGCGTCATGCTCCAGAATCATCACCGATCGACTCCCCGCCTGCTGAATCCTGTCCAGGAGAGGATGGACCTCGCGGGTGAAACTCGAAGGAAAAACAACGATCGATCGCCGCATACTCGCCACGGCATGCTGCAACTGGGGCAAATCCGCACACTGCGCAACCACCTGAACGGTGGGTTCCATCGCGAGAATCCGTACCATCCCCGTGCGATAGATTGCCTGATTGTCTGCCAGAATCACCTGCATGCGCGAAGACTCCCTCCATGCCGTCTTGCCATATGAATGCAAACCGGTCTGAGGCCTTTATCGGCAGAGCGGGAAACTTCCCAGCGTGTCCTATAATAGGACGCCGCTCACCCACTTCCAAGCACTCCCCTCCGACTCAGATCCACGCACCTCCTATCCAATTTCAATGCAGTTTTGAAAACCAAAACCTCCTCAGCAACTTTTTCATGCTCACCGCGTTTGAGATGACCATGCCACCTTCGGCACGGAGACCCAGATGAACGCCAGCCTTATCAAACGTTCCCCCTTAATCTTTGTTGTAGCTTCGACTCTGCTCTTTGCCGCAGCCGGTTGTGCTCACCCGTACTATCCCCCTCCCCCTCCGCCACCGCCCATGGCACAGGTCTCACCGTTGGTTCAACTCGCCGAGCGCAATGGATTTATGACGGGCAGGGCCGTAGGTGCGAGCGACGCCCAGGCAGGGGCTATATTCCACCCCCGCCACACCCGCGCGTTCCATGCCACTCCGGGCTATGATCCTGCACTGGGCCCGTTTCCGGTCTATCGCAATGCGTACCGCAACGCCTATCTGCGCGGCTACCACGTTGGCTATTACGGCCGATAGTAGCTGCGTCCGGAAGCATACATTTGCTGCCAGCATGATCCTCCACTGGCCGCCCCCCTCCACCCCCGGTATCATCCATTTATGTCTCTGCAACCTTTTCACATCGCCTTTCCAGTCGACGACCTAGAAGCCGCACGCCATTTTTATGGGACCATTCTCGGCTGCCCAGAGGGCCGAAGCGCAGAACAATGGATCGACTTCGATCTCTTCGGCCATCAAATCGTCGCGCATCTCAAGCCAGCCGCGGCACCCGGCAGCCGCAACGACCGTGACAGCAATCCTGTCGACGGCCACGAAGTTCCGATTCCGCACTTCGGCGTAGTCCTAAGCCAGCCCGAGTGGAAGAGGCTAGCAGAGCGTGTCCGCGCCGCGAACGTCCCCTTCGTCATCGAGCCCTACACCCGTTTCGAAGGACAGGTTGGTGAACAATCCACCATGTTCTTCCTCGATCCCGCAGGCAACGCACTCGAGTTCAAAGCCTTCGCCGACCTGAGCCTACTCTTCGCCCGGTGAAGAGTCTTCAACAGCCCCGCAACGCACGCGAACCGCGATACACTTCGGAAGAGGTGCTCTGTTGAGTCGTTCCGAAGAGTTGTCGTGCAAGAAGCTGCTGGTTACCGGGGGTGCTGGTTTCATTGGCTCAAACTTTGTTCTTCGCGCAGTCGCCGCGGGCCACACGGTCGTCAATCTCGACGCACTCACCTACGCGGGCAATCTCGACAACCTGTCCTCTCTGGCATCCAACCGGCAGCACATCTTTGTGCAGGGCAATATCGAGGATGCAGCTCTCATCGCGCGTCTCCTCGACAAGCATCAGCCCGACGCAATCATTCACTTCGCGGCGGAGAGCCATGTGGACCGTTCCATCGATGGGCCCGAGGTTTTTCTTCGCACTAATGTTCTAGGTACGTTCACGCTCCTGCAAGCAGCACTCAACCACTGGCGCTCGCTACCCGCTGAAGCTGCACAGAGCTTTCGCTTTCTACACGTCTCCACCGACGAGGTTTACGGTTCGCTCGCGCCCTCTGCCCCGGCCTTCCGCGAAGACACGCCTTACGCTCCCAACAGCCCCTACTCGGCCTCCAAGGCCAGCTCCGACCACCTGGTCCGCGCCTGGTTCCACACCTATGGCTTGCCTGTCCTCACCACCAACTGCTCGAACAACTACGGCCCCTTTCAGTTTCCGGAAAAACTCATCCCTCTGATGATCCTCAACGCGCTCTCGGGCAAGCCGTTACCAGTCTATGGTGACGGCCTCAACGTCCGAGACTGGCTATACGTTGAGGACCATTGCGACGCGATCCTGACGGTGCTCAAGCGTGGCCGCGTCGGCGAGACTTACAACGTCGGCGGCCTCAACGAGCAGACCAACATGGAGATTGTCTCGAAACTCTGCGCGCTGCTCGATCGCCTGCATCCGGCCGGCGCGCCCCACGACCGCCTCATCACCTTTGTCACCGACCGTCCCGGCCACGATCGCCGCTACGCTATCGATTGCAGCAAGGTGCAGGATGAGCTCGGCTGGCGTCCCCGTGAGTCCTTTGCCACCGGGCTCGACAAAACGGTGCGCTGGTACCTGGAGCATGACGACTGGATTCAGAGCGTCGCGTCCGGAGAGTATTTCCATCGCCTTCCTCAAGCCAGCGCAGCCATCTAGAAGTTTCTCCGCGCCCTAGAAGTTCTTCAGCGCCAGGTACTGGTGGATGAACGCGATGGCCATGCTGCCCTCGCCCACCCCGCTCGACACACGTTTGATCGAGTCATGCCGCACATCCCCCGCGCAGAAGACGCCCGGCAAGCTCGTCTCCAGCGGAAAGGGTTCGCGCTCCATCGTCCAGGTATTCAGATCGCGCCCGGTGCAGATGTAGCCCCCAGAGTCCCGCTGCAGGCTCTTGGGCAGCCACGCCGTACTCGCATCAGCGCCGATCATCACGAACAACGCATCGGCGGCGCGGGTCTGCACTAACTCCTGACCATCCGCCGACTGCGTCCGGGTCACGATCCGCTCCAGATGGTCCTCACCATCGGCCTTCACTACCGTGGTGAACGGTTCAACGTGAATATTCTTCTTGGCGTCGAGCTGCTCAATCAGGTACTGCGACATGGTCAACTCCAGCCCCTTGCCACGGACCAGGATCGTGACTTCCGCCGCATAGTTTGCGAAGAACACTGCAGCTTGTCCCGCGGAGTTTCCCCCGCCCACCACGAAGACCCGCTTGCCCACAACGTTCGTGGCCTCGTTACGCGAAGCGCCATACAGCACGCCGCGTCCCTGGAGTCGGTCCAAGCCCTCCGCCCCCAGAATTCGCCACTCCACGCCCGTCGCCAGCAGCACCACACACGCCGACACCCGCTGCCCACCGTCCAACTGCACGCAGTACCGCCCATCAGCCAGCGGGTCCAGCCTCTCCACGCACCGTGTCAGCACAATCTCCGCGCCAAACCGCGCTGCCTGCTTCAGCGCCCGTTCGCTCAGTTCCTCCCCCGAGATGCCATTCGGAAATCCAAGATAGTTCTCAATGCGCGACGACGTCACCGCCTGCCCACCCGCCGCCGATCGCTCCACGATCAGCACCTTCAATCCCTCCGAAGCACCGTACACCCCTGCCGCCAGGCCCGCTGGCCCTGCCCCGGCAATCACCACGTCGTACTCCTCATGCCGTGGCGTGGTCCTGATCCCGAGCGCCTCCGCAACACTTCTGACCGTTGGCGTCTCCACGCAGTACGCTCGGTCCACAATTACCGACGGCCCTTCGTACTCCCCCGCCATGCAAGCCGGGATTCGGTCAGGCTCGCGCTCGGCATCCACCCACTCATAGGGGATCCGGTTGGCCGAAAGAAACACTCGAATATCACGGCAATCGCTGTCATACTGCGTCCCCACCAGCAACACGCGCGAACTGGGCATCTCCGTCGCAAACCGCTGCACCGACTTCAACCGGTCGGTCATGGTCTGTAGGATCAATGCGCTGCACGCCGCCGATGTCTGAATCAATTCGAACAGATGCTGCGCATCGAACCGCGCCATGCGGGCCCGCGACTTCGCCTGGACGGAGACGAACGCAGGTGCTCCCAGCAGGATCGGAATTTCACCAAAGAAATCACCTGTCTTGTAACCTGCAACTTCTTTGGAGCGGCCCAGAATGTCTTTGAGCAACTGCAGTTGTCCGTCGAGCAGAACGAAGAAGCTGGCGCCTTCACCCTCGCGGATGAGCCATTCTCCCGCCTCCAGACGGACATCCGCGGCCCGTTCGGCGAACCGCTGCCGTTCTGCGTCCGTCAGGCACGCAAAGATGGGAATCTTCTGTAATTCAGTGGGAGAAATCATGTAAAGATTGTCCCATGTTCCTGCGTTTCAGGAGAGTTGATCGGCACCACCGCCCGAAGCGCCCTGCGATACCTAAAGTCGTTAGAATTTCCGTCAAGAATACCGTTACAGCAGCTAGTGCTTCGATTTCTTTTTTCCTGCGGACTTGGGCTTGGCTTTCGCTGCTGGCTTGGCGGTCTTCTTCGGCGCATGCTTCGCGATCGGTTTAGAGAGTGCCACCGGCTTCTTCTTCACCGGAGCAACTACCTTAGAAAGCTTCTTCGATTGACTCTTCGCAGAAGCCTTCACCGAGGTGGACTTCTTCGCGACCACCGCAGCCTTCCGCGCGACAGGCTTGGCCGAAGTCTTCACAGTCTTCTTGCCAACAGGCCTGGCCGCAGATTTCGTAGCCACCTTTTTTGCCGCGGGTCTGGCAGCAGGTTTCGCTACCGGCGCGGCCGCGGACTTCGCAGGAGCCGCTTTCTTCGCCGCTGCGGGAGCAGCCTTGGCAGCAGGAGCAGCTGCCTTTGCCGCTGACGAAGATGCTTTCGCAGCAACCTTGGGCGTCGCTTTTGCTACAGCAGTCTGCGGCGCGGCTGTCATCCCCATCTCCTCCGCGGCAGACAGTGCGATCTCATCCGGGCTTCCCTCGGCTGCCATCTTCTTTGAGCGCGGCTTCGAAACCTTGGCCTCGCGCTTCACTGCTTTGCGACGCATATTCACCGGCGGCGGTGGCGCCGGCGGCGAGAACGGCTCAAGGAACGCTCGCGCAGCCTCAGGAGTATCCAGCTTCCCGTCCATCACCGCGAAGAAAAGCTGATCAACCAGCGCATCATATCCGGGTAAAGCTGGAGTAATTCTCATCTCCTGCATCAATTGGTAAGGAATCTTCTGCCGCGCCTGCGACCAGTCATTGAAGAAGGCCGTAAACCTTGCCTGCAACGGAGCACTCTTGGTCGTGTGAGCAAGCCACAGCACGGCCTCGGGCTGCGCTGCAAATAGCAGCTTCCACGCCTCCGAGGGAGCCGCCGCCGCCTTACTCGTGAACTGTGCCGCAAAGGCCTTCGTATCCGCATCGAGCTCCCGAATCTGCTCCGCAAATCCAGGCCGCGCGAACTGGTCCTTCAGCGCCGCAACTTCTTTCGGTGCCAGCTTCGCCGTAAGCAGCGGGAAGTAAGCCGGTGATGGGTCCGGATAGATGCCCATCGACTCCAACTGCCCAATCGTGTCGCGCAGTCGATCCAACTCTGCCTCACTCACCTTGGCCGAGGTCCACGCGGGGAACAGCACCTTTGCCCAGCCCTCGGCTTCGAGCCGCCGCAGCACCCGCAGCGGATCCTCCTCATGGAAGACTTCTTCCAGCTCGTATTTGTGCAGCGTCGGATGAAGCGCCGAGATGGAATCCTCCGCTTTGGCGTTGTCATAGCGCTGCTGCGTCTTCTCCTCCATCTGCCAACCCATGCGGGCTGCCAGCCGGGTAGCGCGAATCATGCGCGCCGGGTCCTCGATGAAACCATAGTTAGATACCAGCCGCAGCTCGCGGTTCTCGATATCCGCCACGCCATTGAGCGGGTCCATCAGGAGCCCATACGACCCATCGTTAAGCGAAAGCGCCATCGCATTGGCCGTAAAGTCGCGGCGGTGCAAATCGTCCAGAATCGTCGCGGGTTTGAATACCGGTTTACCTGGCTTGGGATACGTCGCGCTCAACGTCGATCCCACCTCCAGGCGAACGCCGCCCGGGAAATTAAAGTACAGAGTCTGGGTCGTTTCTTCCTCACCAATGAGCGTCCCGCCTGCCTTCTGGAGCTCCTTCTTCAGCTTGGCCGCATTGCCCTGCACGGCAAAATCAAGGTCGCGAATGGGGGCGCCGCTCGTCAAGTCGCGGACCGCTCCTCCTACCAGAAAGACGGTCATGCCGCGAGCGCGAGCAGCGTCGCGGACGTGCTCGAGGGCGGATTGCTGGGCTGGAGTGAGGCGCGTCTGTAGCAGGTAAATATAGTCAGCCATGAGGGGTACTTTTAGCTCCAGGCGGCCGCGAAAAATCTCACAAGCGTCCGTCCTAACTTCCGGCATATCAAACGTTTACAGCGCTGTAACCTGTAGACTCAACGCCTGATTCTACACCTTTTGCGGTGGGATGGCTAGTGTTTTTGCGCCAGGAGCTGCGCCCGGTACTCTATGATGATAGCTTCGGCGGAAGGGTACCGCCTCACGATGGCTCCAGCCCAAAAGAAAGTCATTCTCCGCACCTTTGCCGGCGTCCTGGCCTGGGGATACCTCCCCCAAGGCGGCTTTCTGCGTGACCGCGAGGTTGATCTCATGGGCGTCGACGGAAGGATAACCAGCTTTCCCATCAAAACGATCAAGCGAATAGCTTATGTAAGAGATTTCAATCTCGACGATACAGCCGATCCCGAGCGCATCGGCCGTATGACCTTCCCTGCCCGGCCCCGTGGCGACGGAGTCTGGCTGAAGCTGACTTTCCGCGACGACGAGGTCCTCGAAGGCCTCGCCACACTCGATCTAGGCTTCACTGATTCCCTGCTCGACGATCACGGCCTCTTCCTCACGCCGCCGGACCCGCGAGCCAACACCCTGCGCCTCTTCGTTCCCCGGCCAGCTCTCAAGTCGCTCGAGGTCCTCGGCTTCATTACCGCCCCATCAAGGCGCCACGCAGGCAGACTGAAGTCCAGCGTGACGCCCGACACGCAACCCAACCTCTTCGGCGAGTAAAATTCGCACTATGAACCTGGGTGAGTTAGCAAAGCGACTGGGAGCGGAACTGGTTGCGGGAGAGGGTGAGTCCCTCGCATCTGCAGCCGAGCGCAGTATAGACGGCGTTGCCGGCATCGAAGCCGCAGGCCCCACCAGTATCACCTTCGTTGCCAACCCCAAGTACGCGGCTCTGGCGCATACCACGCATGCCGCCGCACTCATCGTCGAGCCCGGCTTCCCCGCGCTTAAGACGCCCACGCTACGCACCTCAAACCCCTATCTCGCCTGGTCCAAGGCCATCGAGGTCTTCCACCCCGCGCCACACTACGAGCCGGGCGTGCATCGCACGGCGGTCATCGCCCCGAGCGCCCGCATAGGCGCCCGCCCTCACCTCGGTGCTTACGTTGTCATCGGCGAGCATTGCGTCATCGGCGATGATGCCGTTCTCCTCCCGCATGCGGTACTTTACGACCGCGTTACTGTCGGCAACCGGTTCCTTGCCCACGCTCACGCCGTAGTTCGCGAGGGCTGCATGCTGGGCGACGACGTCGTCCTCCAAAACGGCGCCATCATCGGAGCCGACGGCTTCGGCTTCGCCAAAAGCGCCGACGGTCGCTGGACCAAGATTGTGCAGTCCGGCCCGGCCGTGCTTGAAGATGCCGTCGAGGTTCAGGCCAACGCCTGCGTCGACCGCGCCTCTGTTGGCGAGACCCGCATCGCGAGGGGCGTCAAAATTGACAACCTAGTTCAGGTCGGACATGGCTCCACGGTCGGCGAGAACACCCTGATCTGCTCCCAGACCGGTCTCAGCGGCTCAACTACAGTCGGCAAAAACGTCATCCTCGCTGGACAAGTCGGTGTCGCCGGCCACCTGACCATCGGCGACGGCGCCGTCGCCACCGCCCAGACCGGGATCCCCTCCGACGTCGCTCCCGGCGCTGTGGTGAGCGGCTATCCTGCGATGGACAACCGCACCTGGCTGCGCACCGTGGCCGCCATCAACCGCCTCCCCGACCTTCTCAAGCGCTTCAACGCCCTCGAGAAGCGGCTGAGCGACGAACAGAAGTAGCTCTCCACCCAACTGGTAGGCTTGAACCATGAGGCACTTCCCACAACCGGCGATGCATCGAGCGGGAATCCGCTGCTGTCTCGCGGCCCTCGCCTGCATCGCGCTCACCGGCTGCCACTCGCACTATGTCGCGATGGACGTCCGCAACGACTCCGGCGCCGCCATCTCGCTACTGGAAGTTGACTACCCCAGCGCAAGCTTTGGAGTCGACAGGCTCGCGGCCGGAGCAACGTACCACTATCGCTTCAAAATCCTCGGCGACGGCCCTGCGAAACTCCTCTGGACTGACGCCCAGCAGCGGGACCACACCGTCGTCGGCCCCACGCTTCACGAGGGCCAGGAGGGCCGGCTTACGGCCACGATCGCCGATAGCAGCGCCGCGTGGGCCTCTGAGCTAAAGCCTTAGCGACTATGCTCGACATCCATCCACAGAACCAGTGCAGTAGACTCGGGTCGTGAGCCAAGGAATGTTTATTACGTTTGAAGGCCTGGACGGGTCCGGCAAGACCACGCAACTCAAGCATCTGGCGGCTGCGCTTGAAGCCGATGGCCATCGTGTCGTCACCCTGCGCCAGCCCGGCGGAACGCCCCTGGGAGATCGCATCCGTGCCGTTCTACTCGACTCCCGGAGCGAAGCCGAAGTCGGGACCATTGCACCGGAGGCCGAGATGGCGCTGATGTTCGCCGACCGAGCACAGTCACTGCACCAGGTCATTCTTCCCGCCCTCGCGCAAGGGGCGCTAGTCCTCTGCGACCGCTACACCGACTCCTCCGAGGCCTACCAGGGAGCGGGCCGCGGCCTCGGCTCCGAGCATATTCTCGGCCTGCACCGCATCGTCTGCAACAACGTTCAGCCCGACCTCACCATCCTGCTGCTGCCGCCGCTCGAAAGCTCGCTGCATCGAGCCCGGCGTCGCAATCAGCGTCACGTGCAGCAGGCAGGCACCGACGAAAATCGATTCGAACGCGAGGGTGAATCCTTCTATCGTCGAGTCTATGAACAATATCGCGCAATAGCTCAACGCGATCAAAACCGCGTTGTAGTCTTCGCCGACGAAGCTCCCATTGCCACCATTGCGCGGTCCATTCTGGAAGTAGTGCGCGAACGACTGGCTGCCAACGCCGCCAATGCCCGCGCACCGGAACTCCAGAAACCAGCGGGACTGTAATGCGCGACTTCGAAAAGGAATATGACTATACTCCGGCCCGCACCGTGGGCGAGTGGCGTCTCCCAGCCGGCCTGCGCCGCGCCCTCCCCTACTATGCCCGCCGCAAGTGGGTCAGCTTCGGCGAACCCATTCCCCTGTTCGAGCACCTCCACGACACCTTCGGGCGCATCGCCCACTATCGGTTCCTCGGCAGCACCATCGTCTTTATCAACGATCCCGAATACATCAACGAGATCCTCGTCACACAGAGCGGCAGCTTCGTCCGCGAGCGCACGCTCAAGCGCATGAAGATCCTGCTGGGCGAAGGACTCATCACCTCCGACGACCCCATCCACATGCAGCAGCGCCGCATCGTCGCACCGGCGTTTCATCGCCAGCGGATCGCCGGATACGCCGACCAGATCGTTGCCAGCGCGCAGGAATCCGCTGCCCGATGGACCGCCGACCAGGAGATCGACATCGCTGACGAGATGATGCAGCTCAGCCTGCACATTGTCGCCCGCACCCTGTTCCACTCGGAAGTCACCGCAGACGTGCTCGCGGTGCGCGACGAGGTCAACACGATCATGGGCCTCTACAACTTTCTTGTGGCGTTTCCACGGCTGGAGAGCGTGCTGCACTGGCCGATTCCCGGCGTGATCAAGTTCCGCCGCTCGCGCGCCAAGCTCGATGCGCTCGTGGCCACCATGATCGCCAGCCGCCGCTCCTTCACCCGAGAGCAACTCGTCCAGCGCGGTGACCTGCTCTCCATGCTCGTCGCTGCCCGCGACGAAGACGGCAGCGGCAAGGGAATGACCGACACGCAGGTCCGCGACGAGGTACTCACGATCTTCCTTGCAGGCTATGAGACGGTCGCCAATGCACTGACGTGGACGTGGTACCTGCTCAGCCAGAACCCCGACGCAGCCGCCCGCATGTACGCCGAAGTGAAGCAGGTGCTTGGCGACACTACGGCGACAGTCGAGAGCTTCCAGCGCCTGAAATACACGGAGATGGTCTTCGCGGAGTCGATGCGGCTGTATCCGCCTGCGTGGGCGATGGGCCGTCAATCTACTTGCCCGATTGAGCTCGGGCCTTATCGCTTTCCACCGGACACGCACTTCTTCCTCAGCCAGTACATCATGCACCGTTCGCCGGAGTTCTGGCCCGATCCACTGGAGTTCCGCCCGGAGCGCCACACGGCGGAAGCCCGCGCTGCCCGCCCACGTTTCCTCTACTTTCCCTTCGGCGGCGGCAACCGGCAGTGTATTGGGGAAGGCTTCGCGTGGATGGAAGGCGTCCTGTCGCTGGCGACGATCGCGCAGCGCTGGCGTCTGAGCTTCCTTCCGACCTATCCGGTGATTCCGCAGGCCAAGATCACGCTGCGCCCGAAACATCCGATGATGATGCGCGTGGAAGCCTTGCTTTAATTGTGGGTTGAGCCCAGAGCCCTCCCCCCATGACTTTTTGACCGAAAGTATTGAGAAGAGGACGTTTGGGGGCGGACTTGTGGCAGTCCACGCACGTGGGGGGCACTTTTGTTCGAGGGGCTGGCGAGGCCCGTCGACGTCCACATAGGCGCGAGGTAACCTGAAAGCTGTGTCGCTTCCATCTTCCTTCCACGAGTTCATCGGCAACCAGCCCACGGTCGAGAGCCTGCGTGCGGCGATCGCGGCAGGCCGACTGCCGCACTCACTGATCCTGCTTGGCCCGCGCGGCTTGGGCAAGTTCACGCTCGCGCTGCTGCTCACGATGGCGCTGGAGTGCGAACGGCAGCCCCGCGAGACGGCACCCGACGGACCCCACGCCGGCCGCGAACTGGCCAGCTTCTGCGGCGCCTGCCAGAATTGCTCCCGCATCGCCGAAAGCGCAGATCTGGAGGCGCGGATCGAGGAGGCCGTGGCGGCGCGCGAGGAGATGCGCGAGACCGACAAGAAGGACACGCGCGTCCTCGTCCAGACACACCCGGATGTGCTGATCGTTCCTCCCGATCCGCCGCAACTGCTGATCAAGCTGGGGCAGATTCGCACGCTGATCAACCGCTCGCAATATCTGCCGACGGAGGCCAGGGCGAAGGTCTTTCTGCTGACGTCGTCCGCCTTCATGAAGGAGGCTGCAAACTCGCTGCTCAAGGTTCTGGAAGAGCCACCTCCGTATGTTCACATCCTGCTGCTGGCGGAGAACCTGGGCGAGTTGCTGCCGACGATCCGCTCGCGCTGCGCCGTGGCACATCTGGGAGCGCTGCCCGCGGAAGAGATTGCCGCACTGCTCGGCCAGCGCCGACCGGAGTTGAACAAGGGGGAGCGAGAGTTGACTGCGCGGCTCAGCGAAGGAGCTGCGGGTCGTGCGCTCGGATTCAACCTCGCCGAGTACGCGGCGGCACGTAACGATGCCCTGACGATACTGCATACAGCGGAGCACAGCGGAGGCCTGCAGGATCACTCCACGCTCTTCCGCATGACCGAGACGTACCGGGCCGGCGCCGAGGGGCAGACGAAGACGACTGCGCTGCTGCGCGCACTCTCAAGCCTGCTGGAGGACATTCTCCTGCTGCAGTCGGGAGCAGCGGATCGCGTGCGCAATATCGACAAGCGTACGGATCTGCAGCGCCTCGCCGACACCTTTGCCTTCGAGTGGATCGAGCAGGCGGTGCGGGCGATGGACGCAGTGCAGAGCGGCATGCGGCGAAATCTGCTTCGCTCCCTGAGTCTGGATGCGCTGGCGATGGAACTAGAGGGTGGCAGGCGTTAAAGTGAAACGAACAACCTGCAGTAAACGTCTCAACATCCAATGATTGAGACTACATTCTGGAACCTGATGAAGAACGAAGGTGGGCGTGTGTCGCCGCAGTTCGTCTTTCGATTGATGAGTACGGCAACGTGGTTGCACCGTTCGCCGGAGGAGACACGATGCCGGTAAAGAGAGCCTCGATGGAGAGCAAGAGCCCTGCCCGCAAAGACGACAACTCCTTCAACGGGACGCGCAAGCTGGTGCGTCCGCATCTGCCGCCGGTGGAGCGGCGGCGCGATCCGGTGCATATGGACGATCCGTTGACCCACGCGAGGATCGGCGATGCGCACAGCACTCCGGAAAGCTCCCACGCTGAGGCATTCTACTTCCAGAAGCAGATGCAGCAGCAGACCGAGATGACGGTGGTAATGGAGGACGGCGAACAACTCCACGGCATCATCCAGTGGTACGACAAACACACGGTGAAGATGCTGGCGGGACGCAATCGCGTGCTGGTGTACAAGGCTGCAATCAAATATCTGTACAAGACCAGCGACGATCACCCAGGCCCCAGCGTGATGAAGTAGCGCTGAGGATTAGCCTGGACGCTGGTTAGGCCGGGCGCGCGGCCTTGTGGAGGCGGTCACGGATCGCGTCGGCGAGGCCACCCGCTTCGGGAAGAGGACACAGGATCAGGGTGACGCCGCGATCGTCGAGCGCGCGCAGGCTGGCGAAGAGTGTTGCGGCGAGGACGTCAGGATCGTCCCATCGACCCCAATGCTCTATGACCGCAGTTCCTTCGATCACCCAACCGTGCGGAAGCAGAACACCGATGGCAGCGTCGGGTGCGCCTGCATGGGCCTCCTGCAATGCTTGCTGGACGGCTGCGGCTGAGCCTTCGACAAGCACCATGCGGGCCCGCGGCGCGTAGTGGCGGATGCCGACACCGGGCGATGGCATCGACTGCGGCTGCTGGGTCTGTGCACTCATCGCGGCCTCCGCAGCAGGAAGAAAGACCTCAACAGCGATGCCTGTGGCGGCACTGATTTGCTCGGCTGTCGCGGCGCCGGGGCGATAGAGCACCATTGGCGTCTGCGTGGGATCGAGCACGGTGGACTCAACGCCGATGGTGGTGGGGCCAGCGTCGAGGACGGCGTCGATGCGGCCGTCGAGATCGGCGAGGACGTGCGCGGCGGTGGTGGGGCTGGTGTGGCCAAAGAGATTGGCGCTGGGTGCGGCGATGGGGAGGCCGGAAGCAGCCAGAAGTGCATGCGCCGCGGGGTGCGCGGGAACTCGTACGCCGACCAACTCGCGGCCGGCGGTGACAGCGTCGGGGATAGCGTCGGAGCGCGGAAGCAGCAGCGTCAGCGGGCCGGGCCAGAAGGCTTTGGCGAGGGCGTGGATGCGTGAGGCGAGGTGCGAAGGAACGTTTGCGACGATGCTAAGCTGCTCTGCCGAAGCAAGATGCACGATGAGCGGGTCCCAGGACGGCCGCTGCTTGGCGGCAAAGATCCCGGCAACGGCGTCGGAGGAGAGTGCGTTGGCGCCCAGGCCATAAACCGTCTCGGTTGCAAAGGCGACGAGACGGCCGGCGCGCAGCAGATCGGCGGCGCGGAGGAGGTCGTCCGGGTTGGAGGCGTCGAGATGGAGGGTTTGAGCCATACGCGTGCTCTCCCATCGTAGCGAATCCGGGAGAGGGCCACGTCTTCCACAGTCTGGAAGAGATTCCGCCCGGAGTGGCGATGCGGACGTATACTGACGCCATGCAGGCTGCGGAGATTGAGCTGAAGTTTTTGGTGAAGGATATTCGAGCACTTCGCTCAGCAGCGGAGGCGCTTGGGTTCACGCTGATCACCGAGCGCACCTTCGAGAGCAACGTGCTGTACGATACGGCCGATCGCCAACTGCGCGCCCGGACGCAGATTCTGCGCCTTCGGCACTATGGAGAGCGCTGCACGGTGACACACAAACGCTTGGCAGATGGGGGCGATGCCGACCTGCGGTACAAGACGCGGATCGAGACGGAGACCGCTGTCGAGGACGGAGATGCGCTGGCCGAGATCTTCATCCAACTGGGGTACGGCCCGGTGTTTCGCTACGAGAAGTTCCGCACGGAGTGGGAGATGGAAGCCGGCCACCTGGTTCTGGACGAGACGCCGATTGGCGTCTGGGCAGAGTTGGAGGGGCCGCCAGCGTGGATCGACGCCATGCTTGAAAAGCTGAGGGTTGCAGCCGGACTGCGCACGACGGAGAGCTATGGAAGGATCTTCCTGCGCTGGAAGGAAGAGACGGGCAGCCTCGCAGAGAATCTGACGTTTGCAGAGGTTGCGGCGTGCGCTGAGACCGGGGCGCTCGCAGCCGCTTCGAAGTAACTACAGGATCTGGAAGTTGACGTCGACGTAGAGGTCGACCTGGACCGGCTTTCCGTCCTTCATCGCGGGCTTGAAGCGATATTGGCGAACGGCATCGACGGCCTTCTCATCGAGGCCCATTCCGACCGGGCGAACGACGCGGACATGCGAGGGCCGTCCATCCGTCCCGACCCAGAGATAGACCAGCACGTTTCCGGAGAACTTGGCCTTGCGCGCCTCTTCGGAAAACTCCGGTTCGGGCTGGTAGAGAACGACCGGGCTGCTGATGCCGCCGCCGATGTGGAACACCCCGCCACCTGTGTTTCCGCCTGAGCCGGGACCGATGCCCGAGCCGTTACCGGAACCCAGACCCGTTCCAGACCCGTTTCCCAGGGAGATGCCCTTGAGCGAAGAGTTGGGCACTCCGAGATTGGGCATGTCGTTGGTGGCCATGTTGAGGTTTTTCTGCACAATCACGGTCGGATCAATGGCCAGCTTGGGAGCAACCGGAGGCGGAGCCTTGGGCGGAACAAGCTGCTCTTGCGCAAGCTTCGGAAGCTTGCCCTTGCTTACCGGCGCGAGGTCATGCTGGCCGCCGCCACCGCCAATCTGCTGGAGTTTGGGCGCAATGGGGGGCGGCGTATCCGGCACCACAACGGTTGCCAGGTTCGCCTTGGAAGTCATCACCTTCACCTGACTGGCGACGAAGAGCGCAATCAGCAGAAGAACCACCACGTGCAAGCCGACGGCAGCCGCGGTCGAGGCCGGGCTGCGCTTTGTCGCCATGCGGTCGGGGACGGCGATGGGCTTGGACTCCAGCACCAGCGGTGGAAGCTTGGGGGCGAAGAAGGCGTCGCGAATACTGGAGATGAGTGAGGCAAAGACGCCCTCTTCCTGGATCTCGCCACTGAGATGTACCACGTCGTCGCCCGCGTGCAGCACGGGCTCAGTGCGATCTGAATCGACCTGGTCGGTGGGCGGAGGTGGAAGCGTGTCAGTATCAGCCATAGGGGAGGAACGGGTCTTTGCGTTGCCTTCTAAATTTGCATGCGGCGAATGTGGTCTTCAACATCCGGGAAAGATGCGTCGTCTTCCGGAAAAGATGCGTCGCCGAGTCCCTGGATCATTCTACAAACTCTTGCCCAGGTTTGCTCTCTACATTAGACGCACGAGAGGGAAAAGTAGTTCAAAGAGAGTTTCACCGGCTTCCCCGTAGGCCGGTATCGGGCAAACTGGCCGCTGAGCCCATTACAATAAGAGTTTGCCCGCTTGTAACCGGATTATTTTCCTGGCCGCACGGCACCATGGAGATGTTGATGTCTGACGATGACAAGAAGAAGAGCCTCAAGGGAACGCTAAACCTCCCCAAAACCGACTTCCCGATGAAGGCGAACCTGCCCCAGAACGAGCCGATCCGGCTGGCGGGATGGGACGATGCCGGCTTGTATGAACAGATTCGCAAGGTACGAGCCGGGGCGCCAACGTACATTCTGCACGATGGACCGCCCTATGCCAACGGTGCGATTCACCTGGGTCATGCACTGAACAAGTGCATCAAGGATTTTGTCGTCAAGACCAAAACCATGGCCGGATTCGATGCGCCGTATGTTCCGGGATGGGATTGCCACGGGCTGCCGATCGAGATCAAAGTCGATGAGAAGCTCGGCGGGAAGAAGTTGGAGATGGACCCGGTCGCGGTGCGCAAGGCGTGTCGCGAGTATGCGGCGAAGTTTATCGATTTGCAGCGTTCGCAGTTCAAGCGGCTAGGCGTGTTTGGCCGCTGGGACAGGCCGTACGCCACGATGGACTTCCCCTATGAAGCGCAGATTCTGGAGACTTTTTACGGGTTTTACGAGAAGGGCTTCGTCTACAAGGGATTGAAGCCAGTGTATTGGTGCTCGCACGACCATACGGCGCTGGCCGAGGCCGAGGTGGAGTACGAGATACACACGTCGCCCAGCGTATACGTGCGGTACAGACTGAAGAGCGCGCCGGAGAAGATTGATCCGCGGTTGAGAGGCAAAAACGTCTGGACGATCATCTGGACAACGACGCCATGGACGCTGCCCGCATCGATGGCTGTGGCGTTCAACCCGGAGATTCCGTACGTGGCGCTGGCGGATGGCGAGGATGTGTATATCGTCGCCGAGGCGCTGGTGGAGCAGGTACGCGAAGGCTGCGACCTGATTGGCAACCTGAAGAGTGCGACGCCAATTGCAAGTTTCATGGGTTCAAAGCTGGACCGCGTGAAGTTTGCCCATCCGTTCCTGGAGCGCGAGATTCTGGGCGTAACGGCGGACTATGTGACGACAGATCAGGGTACAGGGGCGGTGCATACGGCCCCGGCGCATGGACCGGACGACTTCGTGACCGGTCAACGATATGAGTTGCCGTTGACCTGCGATGTCGATGCACAGGGCAAGCTACGCAACGGCCTGCCGGAGTACGACGGGATCTTTGTCTTCAAGGCGAATGCACCGATCGAGGCGCTGCTGGTGACCAAGGGCGCGCTGATGGGTCGGCACAACCTGGAGCACAAATATCCGCACTGCTGGCGCTGCCACAAGCCGCTGATCTTTCGGGCGACGGAGCAGTGGTTCATCTCGATGGAGACCCCAGTGCTTTCACCCAGGGCCGATGCGCCGACGACAACATTCCGCGAACGTGCGCTGGAGGAGATTGCACGCGTGACGTGGGATCCGGCATGGGGCGAGGAGCGGATCTCCAACATGATTGCGACACGGCCGGACTGGTGCATTTCGCGGCAGCGCATCTGGGGAGTTCCGATTGCAGTCTTTCTGTGCGACAAGTGCCACGAACCGCTGAACGACGAGGAGATCAATAAGAGTGTTGTTGATCTGTTCGCGAAAGAAGGTGCGGACGCATGGTACAAGTACGGCGCTGACACGCTGCTGCCGGCCGAGACAGCGTGCAGAGCGTGCGGTGCGGTCATGCAGTTTCGCAAGGAGATGGACATCCTCGATGTGTGGTTTGAGAGCGGCGCGAGCTGGCATGCCGTGCTCGACGTGGAACCGGAGCTGCATTGGCCGGCTGATCTCTATACCGAAGGCGGCGACCAGCATCGCGGATGGTTTCACTCTTCCCTGCTGAGTTCGGTTGGGATTCGTGATGCGGCGCCGTATCGGATGGTGGCAACGAGCGGATGGACGCTCGATGAGCAGGGGCGAGCCTTCTCGAAGTCGCTTGGCAATGGCGTCGATCCGGTGGATGTGGCGAACCGACTGGGCGGCGAGATCATTCGCCTTTGGGTTGCGAGCGTGGACTTCCGCGAGGATGTGGCGGCGAGCGAAAACCTGATGCAGCGCGTGAGTGACAACTATCGCAAGCTGCGCAACACGCTGCGTTTTCTACTGAGCAATCTCTCGGACTTCGATCCTGCAACGGATGCAATTGCCTGGGCGGAGATGCAGCCGCTCGATCAGTACATTCTGGCGCGGACTGCGGAACTGGACGTAGCGATTCGCAGGGCCTACGACGAGTTCGAGTTCCATCGGGCGTATCACGCGTTGAATGAGTTTACGAACTCCGATCTGAGTGCGTTGTACCTCGATGTGGTGAAGGACAGGCTGTACACCTTTGCGCCGAAGAGTTCGGCACGTCGCAGCGCGCAGACGGCGATCTGGCGGATCGCCGAGGCGATGACGCGGTTGATTGCACCTATCCTGTCCTTCACGGCCGATGAGGTGTGGCAGTATCTGCCCAGGATCGAGGGACGTTTGTCCAGCGTGCATCTCGCGCTGTTCCCGGATGTTGCGGAGATTGTACCGGGACGCATCGCAGGCTTGGAGGAGGATTGGCAGACGCTGACTCGCATTCGCCAATCTGTGATGGTTGAACTTGAGTCGCTGCGTTTGGCTAAGGCGATTGGAAAGTCGCTGGATGCAAGCGTGCGCGTGATTGCAGCGGAAGGCTCGGCGGACGCTGTGGTGCTGCAGCGATATGAGGGCGCGTTGGCGGAGTTCTTCAACGTCTCGCAGGCAACGGTGCAGGTGGTGGGAGCGACACAGCAGGAGTCCGCGATGATAATCGAGGCGCAGGTGGCCGATGGCGCGAAGTGCGAACGTTGCTGGCGCGTCGTCGCCGATGTTGGAGCGGACGATCGCTGGCCGACGGTGTGCGCGCGGTGTGCAGAGGCGCTCGATGCAATTGGCTTCCCGCCGATGGTTGGGGAGGCTGCGTAATGTCGAATCATTCTGCTGGACGCGACATGCGCTGGTTGATGCTGGTGATTGCTGCGCTGGTGATCATCCTTGATCGGGTGACAAAGCTGTGGATCGTTGCGCACATTCTGCCGGGACGTGCCATTGTTGTGATTCCGAAGATATTTCGGCTGACGCATGTGCTCAATACTGGCGCGGCTTTCAGCATGTTTGAAGGGAGCGCGTCACCCATCCTGGTGCGCAACCTGCTGGTTGGGTTTTCGATCATTGCGGTGATCGTGGTGCTGGTGCTGATATGGAAGATGGGACGCAGCGTTACGCTGACGTCTTTGGCGCTGGCGCTCATCCTCGGAGGAGCGATCGGGAATCTGTACGACCGCATTCGCTATCTGCATGTGGTGGATTTTCTCGAGGTGCATATCGTTCACTATCACTGGCCTGACTTCAATGTTGCGGACTCGGCGATTGTGGTCGGCGCGTGCCTGCTGCTGCTGGAGATGTTGCGGCCGCAAAGGAGTGAGTGAGCGGCATGGACATCGATGGCGGGAACGACAAGATTACGATTCGCGGCGCGCGGACGCATAATCTCAAGGGCATCGACGTCGATATCCCGCATAATGCACTGACGGTTGTGAGCGGCGTGTCGGGCTCAGGGAAGTCGTCGCTGGCGTTCGATACGGTGTATGCCGAGGGACAGAGGCGGTATGTCGAGAGCCTGTCGGCGTATGCGCGGCAGTTCCTGGAGCGTATCGAAAAGCCGGATGTGGACTTCATGGATGGGCTTGCGCCTGCCATCGCGATCAAGCAGAAGAATCAGACACGCAATCCGCGCTCGACCGTAGCGACGGCCACCGAGATATACGACTATCTGCGGCTGCTCTATGCGCGGTGCGGAACGGTGACCTGTCTGCACTGCGGCGGCGTGGTGCGGCATGACACGGTGGACGAGATTGTCACGCGCGTACTCGCGATGGCCGAAGGGACGCGGGTGTATGCGCTGTTCCCGATTGTGCGGCGCGAGGTGAAACTGGAGCCAATGCAGGGGCCAGCGTCGGTTGCCGGAACCGACGCTGTGGAAGCGGTGAAGAAGACGGCCAAGAAGCCGGCGAAGGGGGCAAAGAAGGACTCGGCTGTTGTCGTGGTGAATGTGACGGAGACGCTGAAGGAGCGGCTGGGAGAGTTGCGGCGGCGCGGCTACAACCGGCTTTGGCAGGCAGACGAGGCTGGCGGCGCGGGAAAGATCGTCGAGTTTTCGACACCGGAGTCACTGCTTGAACTGGACTTTGGCGCCGTCGAGACGCGGCCGATTTACGTGCTCGCCGATCGGCTTGCGCTGTCTGCGGAGATACGCGCGCGGCTGGTGGATGCGATTGAGACGGGATACCGCGAAGCGGGAGAGATTGTGCTGCGCACTGTTCCGCGCGACGAGAGCGAGGCGGTGTCGCTGAGGTATTCGTCAGCGTTTGAGTGCTCCAGTTGCCATCGGGCGTATCGCGAGCCGGAGCCGCGGCTGTTCAGCTTCAACAATCCCTATGGCGCGTGTCCGCGGTGCCAGGGATTTGGCAACACCATTGACTTCGATCCGAACCTCATCATCCCCGACCGCGCGAAGACTCTGGATGAAGGTGCGATTGATCCGTGGACAAAGCCGAAGTATCGCGCATGGCACGGAGAGATGAAGCGGGCTGCGAAGGCTGAGGGCATCTCCGTCGATGTGCCGTGGTTTGATCTGACAGAGACGCAGCAGCGATTCATCGAAGAGGGCAGAGGAAGCTGGCCTGGAATTCGCGGCTTCTTTGCGGAGCTCGAACGCAAGAAATACAAGCTGCATGTGCGCGTGTTTCTCTCGCGCTATCGGGGCTACGCGACATGCCCGGATTGCCGCGGGCAACGGCTTCGTCCAGAGGCGCGGGCGGTGCTGCTTAACGATAAAAACATCTGCGAGACCTGCGCGCTGACCATCACCGAAGCACAGGCGTTTCTCGACAATCTCACGTTGAGTCCGTCTCAGCAGGAGGTCGCAGGGAAGGTACTCGAAGAGGTGCGCCAACGCGTGCACTTCCTGCAGCAGGTAGGGTTGGAATATCTGACGCTGGACCGGCTGAGTTCTACGCTGAGTGGAGGCGAGTCGCAGAGAATTCAATTGGCGGCGAGTCTGGGGTCACGGCTGGTGGGTGCGCTGTATGTGCTCGACGAACCCTCGATCGGGCTGCACACGCGCGATACGGCGAAGCTGATCACGATCATGGAAGAGCTGCGCGATCTCGGCAATACGATCCTGGTGGTGGAACACGATCCGGATGTGATTCGAGCGGCCGATCACCTGCTGGACCTGGGGCCAGGTGCAGGGGAGCTGGGTGGTCACCTTCTGGCGGCTGGGACCGTCGAAGCAGTGCGCGAGAATCCAGCGTCGTTGACGGGGCGATATCTCAGCGGGCGGGCGAGCATTGCCGTTCCGAAACATCGTCTGGAACCGGGGCGGGAGAAGCTGATTTTACGCGGCGCTCGGATTCATAATCTGCGTGGCATCGATGTGGAGATTCCGCTGGGGCTGCTGTGCTGCGTGACAGGCGTGTCGGGATCGGGAAAGTCTACGCTGGTACACCAGGTGTTATACCGCGCACTGATGCAGGCTCTCGGGCAGGCTGAGGGTAGTGCGCGCGAGGTGGCGAACCTGTACCGCGAGCTTTCCGGATCACAGTATTTGAATGATGTCGTGCTGGTCGATCAGTCGCCGATTGGCCGCACGCCGCGCTCTAATCCGGTGACTTATATCAAGGCCTTCGATGCGGTTCGAGAGCTGTTTGCGGCGCAGCCCGATGCGCGTCGGAAGAACCTTACGGCCGGGTCGTTCTCGTTCAATGTTCCAGGTGGACGATGTGACGTGTGCGAGGGCGATGGCACGGTGACGGTGGAGATGCAGTTTCTCGCGGACATCGAGCTGCCCTGCGAGGAATGTAACGGAACGCGTTATAAAGCGTCCATCCTTGAGGTGAAGTACAAGGGGAAGAATATCCACGAAGTGCTTGGGATGACTGTGCGCGAGGCGCTGGTGTATTTTGCGGGACATCCGAAGATCGTCGATAAGCTGGCGGTGCTCGATGAGGTGGGTCTTGGATATGTGCGGCTGGGCCAGAGCGCAACGACGCTGAGCGGCGGCGAGGCGCAGCGCGTGAAGCTGGCGCAGCATCTGGCTGCGGCGCGGGCTGGATCATCGGGTGGGGCGGCAGGGGTTCGCGGCGAGGCGAAACGGGCGGCGAGCAGAATCCTCTACATTCTGGATGAGCCGACGACGGGATTGCACTTCGAAGATGTGGCGAAGTTGCTGGCGGCATTCCACAAGCTGATCGATGGCGGTGGTTCGTTATTAGTGATCGAACACAACCTCGATGTGATTAAGTGCGCGGATTGGGTGATTGACATGGGACCAGAAGGCGGATCGGGCGGCGGACAGATTGTGGCAACAGGGACGCCGGAGGAGATAGCCACGGAGCAGGCATCACATACGGGTTATTGGCTGGGCCCGGTGCTCGATGGCGGTTTGCAGCGAAAGCGTGAGGTGGCGTGATGAAACCTACGATGATCTTCCCTGCACTGCTTCCCTTCGTGATGCTACCGGTACTGGCGCAGCAGCTTCCGCCGGGGACGCGAAGTGTCGATGACACGTCCCATCAGGATGCGGTGACAGCGCAGATTCGCGAAGCTGAGAGCGCGCTCGAAAAGCAGGACTACAAGGGCGCGGAGGAAAAGCTGAAGACGCTGGCGGCCGCGAATTCCAAGGACGGCCGCATATGGTACGACCTCGGGTTCGCTGAGGAGCGCAACGGCGAAGAGGCTGATGCAGCCAAGGCGTATGCAGCGTCTATCGCCGCGCTGCCGGGGTTTGCGGAGCCCAAGGTTGCACTGGGACTGCTGGATGCTCGCGCCGGGCGGACAGAGGCTGCGCACAGCGAACTGATGGACGCGGCGAACATGGCTACGGCAGCGCCTGAACTGCGGGCGCGGGCACTGCGGGCACTGGCTCATCTGGACGAGACCAGCCATCCGGATGCCGCGCGCACGGAGTTGCTGGAAGCGCTGAAGTTGTCGCCAGAGAGCCCGGACGATGTGCTGATGGCCGCGGAGCTCGCCGACCGCGCTGGCGATGCTGCGGATGCGGTGACGACGTACAGGCGGGCTTTGACCCTGATGCCCGGCGATGTGGATGCGACGGCCGGCCTGGCGCATGCGCTGCAGAAGGAGGGCAAGCTGGCGGACGCCGATACGGTGCTCACGGCCGGGCTGAAGGCGCACCCGAACGACCCGCGGCTGGTGGCGCAGGCTACGACGTTGTACGCAGCCGAGGGGAAGGCGGCGCAGGCGATTCCGCTGCTGGAACAGTTGCGCGCGTCTGAGCCGAAGATTGCGGCCGATCCGGATACAACACAATTGCTGGCGCAACTCTATTACGTCAACGGAGACAATGCTGCCGCGGAGAAGCTCTATACGCAACTGCTGGCCGCGACGCCGAACGATCCAGTGCTGCTGGATGCGCTGGGCAGTGCGCAGGTGAAGCAGAGCCATGATGCTGAGGCGGAGGCGACGCTGGAAAAAGCCGTCGCGTTGCGCGCGGCGTTCCACGACGACCAGGCGTGGGGCGAGGCCGAAGGACATCTGGCGTTTGCGGCGTCGAAGAACCATGATCCGCAGACTTGCCTGGATGCGCTGGATGCACGTTCAACGGTGCTGCCAAACTCGCCGACTTCCCTGTTTCTGGAGGCTACGGCGCACGATACGCTGCACCAGATCAAGCCGGCGATTGCTGCCTATAAAGCATTTCTCGTGCTGGCGGGCGATAAGTTTCCGGACCAGACATTTGAGGCGCAGCATCGGCTGATTGCGCTCGAACATGCGCATTAGAACCAATTGCCATCAGGTGTAGTCGCCGGTTCAAGAAGCAGATGCCTCCGCTACGCTACGGAATGACCAACATCAAAATGATTGCGACTACACCTGAAAGCGAATGGCTCTAGAAGGGATGCGGGCAGGGCGAAATCCTCCGCGCGGAAGATGATAGGCTGAGCTAGCGTGCCGCGTATTGCTCTGCCAACTGTTTCGCCTGCGATCCTCTCGCTCTTTGAGCAGGAGTACCGTGCGCTGCGTCCGCGGGCACCGATGCCGGAGCTGGAGGTAAAGTTCCGGCGGTTTACAAGCCTGAATACGACGATCCGACTGCGCGATGGAAAGCTGATCGTGCGGCTCTCCGATCTGCTGGAGCACGCTCCCGAAAATATTCACCAAGCGATTGCGCATATCCTTCTGGCCAAGCTGTATCGCAAGCCGGTAGGGGCGGTGTTTGCGGACCGCTACCGGCGGTATACGCAGTCCGAGGCGGTCTCGAAGCAGGCAGAGCGCATGCGGCAGATGCGTGGGCGGAAGGTGCTCAGTTCGCCGCAGGGGGATCTCTATGACCTCGACGAAGTGTTCGAGGCGGTGAACAGGCAATTCTTCCATGGGCTGCTGGGGCGGCCTACCCTGACATGGAGCGCGCATGTGGCCAAGCGGATGCTCGGACACTACGATGCGGCGCACAATACGATCGTGGTGAGCAGGGTGTTCGACCGGCCAGGTACGCCACGGTATGCGATCGAGTATCTGCTGTACCACGAGATGCTGCACCTGAAGCATCCGGTGCGGGTGCGGGCCGGTCGGCGGTGCGTACACTCGCGGGAGTTCCAGGCGGAGGAACGGCTGTTTCCGGAGCTGGAACTGGCGCGGGCATTCCTGAAGCGGCTGTAGGGAGCCACCTCCGCAATCCTGACCATGAGGCTGGGCGTTACGCGGGGGCTGGTGCGTCTTTAGCTAGCTTCGACAGGGGCTGGGAGATGATGGCCTCGTTGTGGCGGGTAACGAACATCATTGCCACTCCAAACACGACGCTGCCGAGCGCTGCTACCTGGGCGTTCGACAGGGTGTGGTGGAAGTAGATGCGGGGGTTGATGCGGACGAACTCCACGAGGAATCGGCCGATGCCGCTGAGGGCAAGGTATTCGCCGGTGAGGAAGCCGAGCGGGAGGGGTTTGGAGGCGCGCTTCCAGAGCCACCAGGCGAGGGCGACGGCGAAGAGAAACTCGTAGATGGGAGTGGGCTGAACGGCAGCGGTGGGAGGGTTGGGCAGGACCAACGCGCGGGTGTACTGCGTGAGGCCGTGCATCATGTGGACGCCCCAGGGGAGAGTCGTGTTGATGCCGTAGTCGCCGTCGCCGGAGGTGAGGCAGCCGATGCGGCCGACGCCGTAGCCAATGGCCGCGGCGGGGGCGGCGAAGTCCAGCATGCGGAGGGCAGCGCGGCGGCCGGTGAGCCCGTTGGGTTTGGCGAGGACGCCCTGGAGCATGAGCGTGGAGACGCCGGCAAGCAGGCCGCCGTACCACGCAAAGCCAGCCTGGAACCAGTGCAGGAAGTTGAACAGGACAATCTGGGGGTGATGCAGGCCGGGGTATAGGATGTCACGCCAGGCGGCCACGAGGTCGCGGACATTTTCGAGCTCGTGCCAGAGCTTGGCGCCGACGATGCCGGCGAGGACGACCATGGTGACGACGTTGAGGGCATCGGCATCCGAGCCGTTGCGAACAAAGTTTCTGTGCAGCACGACGGTGCCGCAGACGGCGGCCAGCCAGAGCATCAGGCCGAAGGTTCCAATATGAGCAAAACCGAGATTCAAATAGGGATACATGCAGGTTTCAGTATAGCGGTGAAGGACCCGTTGGCCGAAGGAACGGATGTAGTGAGGTCCGTTATGGCATTTGTGCCGCGTTTTCCTCACGGGCAGGTTACCGAAGGTGCTTTTTCCAAGGTGCAGGTTTCGCGTAGTCTAAACGCATGGTTACAACTGTTCCAGCGTTTGTTTCGCCCGATGTGATGGAAGTCCTGCTGTCAAAAGAACAGATCGCCGAACGTGTCCGCGTGATTGGAGAGCAGATCTCCGAGGACTACGAGGGCCAGTCGATTGTGCTGATTGGCGTGCTGAAGGGTGCGGCGATCTTTCTGGCGGACCTGGCGCGGTCGATCAAGGTGGATAACACCTTTGATTTTGTTGCCGTGTCGAGCTATGGCCGCGCGCGGGTTTCGTCGGGTGCGGTGAAACTGATCAAGGACATCGACAACCCGATTGAGGGACGGCATGTGATTCTGGTCGAGGATATTCTCGATACGGGATTAACGCTGAGCTATCTGCGCGGTCTGATGCTGCAACATAAGCCTGCGTCGCTGAAGATTGCGACCTGCCTGGATAAGCCGGAGCGGCGGCTGGTGCCGATCGAGGCAGACTATGCCTGCTTCAAGATTCCGAACAGCTTCGTGATTGGCTATGGCATGGACTATGCCGAACGCTATCGCGGGGTTCCGGATATTCGAATCTACCCGGAGAATCCTCCGGCGGGACACTAAGACAGCGCGTAGAGGATAGAGCGCAGAGGGTAGAGACGCTAAGATAGAAGCATGTCTTCTGTTCTGCACGATAATTCTTCTTCGACGGTGATTGTTGCGCCGGCGCGTGGCTTTCGCGGCTCGGTGATGCTGCCCGGTGATAAGTCGATTTCGCATCGCTATGCGTTGCTGGCAGGGTTTGCCGAGGGAACGTCGCGGCTGACAAATTTTTCTACCGGCGCTGATCCGCATAGCTCGCTGGGCTGCATGAAGGCGATGGGCGCGAGGGTTACGACCGTCGGGAAGACGATTGAGGTGACGGGCACGGGGGGTGTGCTGCACCAGCCGAAGGGCGATCTGGATTGCGGAAATTCCGGCTCGACGATGCGGATGCTGGCGGGGCTGGTGGCCGCGCAGAAGGGCGTGTACCGGTTTGTTGGCGATGAGTCGCTGACGGTGCGGCCGATGGAGCGGATTCGCAAGCCGCTGGAGTTGATGGGTGCGCGGATTGAGTTGACCGACGGGCATGCGCCGATGACGGTGCACGGCGGCGAGCTGACGGGAATTGATTTCGAGGCTCCCATTGCCAGCGCGCAGGTGAAGACGGCCGTGCTGTTTGCGGGGCTGCAGGCGCGGGGTGCAACGTCGATTGCGGAGAGCGTGCGGACGCGGGATCACAGCGAACATGCGCTGCGTGCCTTTGGCGCGACGCTGGAACGTAAGGACGGACGGCTGCGGATTGAGGGCGGTCAGAAACTTAGGGCTATTGATGCGACGGTGCCTGGCGATATGTCGTCGGCAGCGTTCTTTCTTTGCGCGGCGCTGCTGTTTGAGGATTCGAATCTGGTGCTGGATGCGCTGGGGATGAATCCTACGCGGGCGGCGATGCTCGATGTCATTTCGGCGATGGGTGGCGTGATCAAGGTGCTCGACGTGCAGGAGACGCATGGGGAGATTGCGGGAACGATCCAGGTGAACCGCGGACGGGCACTGGTGGGAATCGACATTGCGGGCGAGCGCGCGGCGCAGTTGATCGATGAGCTGCCGGTGATTGCGGCGATTGCTCCGTACACCGAGGGGGGCGTGCGGATCCGCGACGCGAAGGAGCTGCGGGTGAAAGAGAGCGACCGCATTGCGCTGGTGGTGAAGAACCTGCGCGCAATGGGTGCCGAGGTGGTGGAACACGAAGATGGAATGGATATTCCCGGCGGACAACGGCTGCATGGCGGCGTGATCGATTCCGGGATGGACCACCGGATTACGATGGCGTTTGCGATTGCTGCGCTGCGCGCCGAGGGTGAGACGGCGATTCGCGGAGCAGAAGCTGCAGCAGTTTCGTTTCCGGAGTTCTTTACGTGGCTCGATGAGCTGGCGATCCGCTAAGCCCTGCGAGGACGGCGGACGTTGGATCAGGTAGTGCGTCCGGTGAACGTGCGAGGTGGGTAGAGGGTGAGGAGATCGCGGAGATTTTGCTCGACTTCGGGGACGGTTACTTCGTCGATGATGTAGTCGGGTGGAGCTTCGGGCAGATCGGCATTCTTGAGGATGCGGGCGAGCGGGTTGCTGAGCGGGAGCCACTCGACTGCGGGCGACCAGGCGGGCGCGATGATGACCATGGGGAGACGCATGGCTCGGGCAAGGTGCATGGGGCCAGTGTCCAGCGTGAGTGCGACGTCGGCGAGGCCGAGGATTGCGGAAAGTTCCAGCAGACTGGTTTGGCCGGCGACGTTGGCGGTGGGAAACGACAGGCCTGCGCGGAGGGCCTCGATGGCAGGCGATTCGGCTGACGTTCCTGCGAAGACGATCTGCATGCCGTAATCACGATGCAGGGTTTCGGCGACGGCGCGGAAACGCTCTTCGCGCCAGGACTTGCGCTGGGTTGGGCTGGTCTGGGTGATGAAGACGGCGATGGGCGTGGTTTCGTCGATTCCCTGCTCGCGCAGGAGGAGATGCGCGGTGGCGATGTCGTCTGCGGAGGGAAAGACTTGCGGTTCGAGGAGCGATGGATTGCCCTGAAGATGTTCGAGGAGAGCTGGGCCGTGGCCCAGGGCTTCGAGGGTGCGAAGGTTGTTGGCAATCTGGCTGAGGCGGGTGTCGAAGCGGAGGTGGGCGGCGGCTAACTCGGGAACGAGTGTGAAGCCGACACGGGTGGGACTGCCACTGAGTACGGCCGCGAGGATGATGCGGGAGCGCTCGTTGCCGGTCGTGAGCAGGACAGCGTAAGGCTCGCGCCCGAAGACTTTAGCGCGGCGGATGGCATTGGCCGCAGGGATGAATTCACGCAGCGGACTGGGTGTGGGGATGAGCGATTCCAGGCCTGGATTGTTGCGGAGGACTTCGAGGGCGAAGCCGCTGGCTGCGGCAGAGACGCGCGCGTCGGGGATGGCCGCGTGAATAGCCGCGATGAGCGGCGTCGCGTGGATTGCGGTACCGAGCGCGAGCGGGTACTGCAGGAGGAGAAAGTTGCGTATGTCCGCAAGCTCGGGCTGCGTGCGGTGAACCATGTGCTCGAAGATGGCGAGGTTGACGCAGGCGGCGGATTTGAGCGGGTTTGCGATGGGTGGATCCGGTCGTTGTTCAGGGTGAAGTGGCCGATGCTTCAGGTGGAATTGTCCCCATGAGCGGATAGCAGATCCTTCGCTACGCTCAGGATGACCATGCTAAGGGGATGACAATTTGAAAGAAGGTCGCGGTTGCGGCCCATGGCTGCTACATTTTGTATCGGCCCATTTCATCATCGTTGAGGCTTTCGAGCCAGCGGCGCAGGTCTTCCGGGTTGAGCGTGGTGTTGCCGTTGGAGGCGCGGCGGGCGTGCTCGTAGACTTGCTGGGAGACGAAGATGGGGCAGTCGGAGCGCAGCGCCAGGGCGATGGCGTCGGAGGGGCGGGCGTCGAGCGCGACGACTTCTCCAGCCTGATCCATCCAGATGGTGGCATGGAACGTGTCCTCGCGGAGATCGCCAACGACGACGCGGGTGACACGCGCGTTGAGCCCGTCGATGACGCTGCGCAGGAGATCGTGGGTCATCGGCCGCGGGGTGGTGGCCTTCTCAATCTCGAGCGCGATGGCGTTGGCCTCAAAGAGACCTACCCAGATGGGAAGAACGATTTCGCCGGCGAGGTCGTTGAGGACCACGATGGGCATCTTGGTGGAGGGATCCATCATGAGGCCGCGGATGCGGACTTCGACCTCGGGCTCCGGGGTGGGCTGGGTATCGGGGTCGGGCTTGAAACCAGGCAGGTGCATGGGTGTAGTGTAACGCTGAAGGCGCTTTGTGCTCAGCCCCCAGCTTGTAGTCAGACTGCTTCGGCGGTCTGCGGGTTGACTCGGGCGTTGAGGGCCTGCTGGGCTAGAGCGGCGGCGGATGGAACGGTGGGTTGCGAGACGGCTTCGCCTACAAGAGAACTGGGAAAGACCTGGGTGATGCGGACGTCGATGTAGCTGCCGATGGCCGGCGTGGAATCGCAGGCAAAGTTGACCGTCTTGTTCTGTGTGGAGCGGCCCGTGATCTGGCCTCGAGAGTTGGCGCCGTGCTCGACCATGATGGGCATGACCTGGTTGAGGTGACGTGCGTAGTTGCGTCGCTGGATCTCGCGCTGGCGCGCGTTGAGGATGGCCAGGCACTCGATCTTTACCTCCTCGGGGATGGAGTCTTCCATGTGGATGGCGGGGGTGTTCGGTCGAGGAGAATACTTAAAGCCGTAAATGGCATCGTAGCCTACCTCTTCGAGTAGCGTGATCGTGTCTTCAAAGTCGCGGTCGGTCTCGCCGGGGAAGCCGACGATGATGTCAGACGTGAGGGAGATGTCGCGGCGCGCGGCCTTGGTCCAGGCGATGCGTTCGAGGTACCAGTCGCGGGTGTACTCGCGCTGCATGGCCTTCAGCACTGAGCTGGAACCGGACTGCACGGGGAGATGAACGTGGTCGCAAAGCGTGGGGACGGCGTCGATGACGTCGACGATGTCACGGGTGAAGTCGCGCGGGTGGGAGGTTGTAAAGCGGACGCGCTGGATGCCGTTGACTTCGCCTACGGCCGCGAGGAGTTCAGCGAAACTGCGCTTGCCCGATGGGTCCTGATAGCTGTTGACGTTCTGGCCGAGAAGCTGGATCTCGGTGAAGCCGGACTGGGCGATGCGCTGGGCTTCAGCGAGGACCGAGGCCGATGTGCGCGAGCGCTCTTTGCCTCGGGTATAAGGGACGACGCAGTAGGCGCAGAACTTGTCGCAACCTTCGATGATGGTGATGTAACCGCGGTGGGGGTTGGTGCGGGCGGTGAATTCGGTGTCGAAGGTCTCGTCGGTCTGGCGGTCGTCGAGGCCGGTGATGCGGGTCTCGCCGGCTTCGAGGCGGGCGAGCATGTCGGGCAGATTGCGGTAGCTGGAGGAGCCGGCGACGATCGAGACGTAGGGGGCGCGCTCGAAGATCTTGGTGCCCTCCTGCTGGGCTACGCAGCCGATGACGGCGAAGCGCTTCCCTTCACCGTGGAGCTTTTTGTACTCGTTGAGGCGATGGAAGACCTTCTGTTCGGCCTTGTCGCGGATGGAGCAGGTGTTGTAGAGGATCAGGCCGGCGTCGGCCTCGTCGGCGGTCTGGGTGTAGCCCTCGTTGAGGAGGGTGCCGACGACTTTTTCGGAGTCGTGGGCGTTCATCTGGCAGCCGAAGGTTTCAATGTAGAAGGTTTTCATAGGAGATCGGGAGGGTGAGGCTTGATAGGGAGGGATCGGGGGATCGCCGCTGAATTCAGTATAGAGGGATGAGAGACCGGGGCCAACTGCGAGCACGGGGCCGGGGTGGGGTGCGAGGGGGGTGGGCGGCGTGCTATGCTCGGCGAGTTTAAGGCGGTGGTATGGCGGACGATGTGAAGTTTGAGAATCGGTTGGAGTCGAAGGCGGATGTCCAGGCTCCGAAGATGAGGGAGAACCGTGAGGCTCTGGCGGTTTTGATGGCGGAGCTGCGGGCTGAGGAAGAGTCGATTCGGCTGGGTGGTGGGGCGAAGGCTGCGGAGGCTCAGCGGGCGAAGGGCCGGCTGACGGTGCGAGACCGGCTGGCGCTGCTGCTGGATCCGGGGACGGAGTTGCTGGAGTCGGGGCTGTGGGCGGCGTATGGGATGTATGCGGAGTATGGCGGGGCGCCGGGCGCGGGCGTCGTGACCGGGCTGGGGCGGGTCTGCGGACGGCTGTGCATGATTATCGCCAATGATGCGACGGTGAAGGCGGGGGCGTTCTTCCCGATGACTGCGAAGAAGGTGCTGCGGGCGCAGACGGTTGCGTTGGAGAATAGGATTCCTACGTTGTATCTGGTTGACTCGTCGGGGGTGTTTCTGCCGTTGCAGGAGGATGTGTTTCCCGATACGGATGATTTTGGGCGCGTGTTTCGGAATAACGCGGTGATGAGCTCGCTGGGGATTCCTCAGATTACGGCGATCATGGGGATGTGCGTTGCGGGCGGTGCGTATCTGCCGGTGATGACGGATACGGTGCTGATGACGGAGGGGTCGGGACTATTTCTGGCGGGGCCGTCGCTGGTGCAGGCTGCGATTGGGCAGAAGACCGGCGCGGAGGAGTTGGGCGGGGCGACGATGCATGCGGAGATTTCGGGGACAGTTGATTTCAAGGAGCCGAATGATCATCTTTGCATTGCGCGGTTGCGGAGTCTGGTAGACAAGATGGGCGAGCGGCAGGGTGGGCCGTTCAGCGCCGTGGCGTTCGATGTGGAGAAGGATGCGCCACGATTCGCTGCAGAGGAGCTGTACGGGTTGCTGAATCCTGCGCCGGGGGCGAGCAACGTGTACGACATGCGCGAGGTGATTGCGCGGATCGTCGACCGCAGTGAATTTGATGAATACAAGGCGGATTTCGGACGAACGCTGTTGTGTGGTTATGCGCGGATTGGCGGGCGGGCGGTGGGGATTATTGCCAACCAGAAGACCAACCAGGTGCAGACGGTCGCGATGGGACCGCAGGCAGGGACGAAGCGGATTGAGGTAGGGGGCGTGATCTATACGGAGGCTGCGCAGAAGGCCGCGCGGTTCATTATGGATTGCAATCAGAACCTGGTGCCGCTGGTGTTTCTGCATGATGTGAATGGGTTCATGGTGGGGAAAGATGCGGAGTGGTCGGGGATTATTCGCGCCGGAGCGAAGATGGTTTCCGCTGTGTCGACGAGTGTCGTCCCGAAGATTACGGTGATCATCGGTGGGAGCTTTGGCGCGGGACACTATGCGATGTGCGGGAAGGCCTACGATCCGCGGTTTCTGTTTGCGTGGCCGACGGCGCGGTACGCGGTCATGAGTGGGGCGTCGGCTGCCGGAACACTGGCCGAGGTGCGGGCCAAGCAGATGGAACGCGGCGGCAAGGTGCTGAGCGAGGCCGAGAAGAAGGCCGTGTACGACGAGATCAAGAATGCGTATGACGCGCAGGCTGATCCGCGCTATGGGGCGGCGCGGTTGTGGATTGACGCGATCATCGATCCGGCGAAGACGCGCGAGGTGCTGATGACGGCGCTCGAGGCCTGCGCGCTGAATCCAGAGGTGGCGAAGTTCAATCCGGGCGTATTGCAGACATAGCGCGATATTCGGTCAGCGAGCGAAGGACAGGCAGTGCTGCTGGAATGTATGATTCGCTGGTTTGGGCCGAGGCTATCTGTGCGTCGGCCGAGGCATTTTGGGAAAGCAAGCGCATTCTGTGCGCAGAGGAGTTGGATCGATGAGCGTAGCAGTTGAGTCGGTGGAAGGGCTGTATCCGTTTGTGTTGACTGAAGACCAGGAGGCATTGCGAAAAGAGATTCGGCAGTTTGCAGCACGGGAGATTGCTCCGCATGTGATGGAGTGGGATGAGAAGAGCGAGTTCCCTCATGCCGTGGTGAAGAAGCTGGGAGCGATGGGGCTGCTGGGCGTGATCTTCCCCCCAGAGTACGGCGGCGCGGGCATGGGATACGTGGATTACGTGCTGGCGATCGAAGAGCTATCGGCTGTGGATGGGTCGGTGGGGATTATTGTGGCGGCGCATAATTCGCTGGGGACGAATCATATTTTTCTTGCGGGCAACGAGGCGCAAAAGCGGAAGTATATTCCAAAGCTGGCGAGCGGCGAGTGGCTGGGCGCGTGGGGGCTGACGGAGCCGGGTTCGGGGTCGGATGCGGGCGGTGCGCGGACGACCGCGGTGCGCAAGGGCGACAAGTATGTGCTCAATGGGAGCAAGACGTTCATCACCAATGGGAGCTATGCGGATACGGCCGTGGTGATTGCGGTGACGGACAAGAGCAAGGGAACGCACGGCCTGTCGGCGTTTGTGGTGGAGAAGGGCACGAAGGGATTTCGGCCAGGGAAGAAAGAGAACAAGATGGGGCTGCGGGCGAGCGACACGGCAGAGCTGATCTTCGAGGACTGCGAGATTCCGGCGGAGAATCTGCTGGGCGTCGAGGGCGAGGGCTTTATCGATTCGATGCGGGTGCTGGACGGCGGCAGGATCTCGATTGCGGCGCTGTCGCTGGGGATTGCGCGCGGAGCGCTGGATGCGGCAACGAAGTATGTGAAGGAGCGGCGGCAGTTTGGCAAAGCCATTGCCGAGTTCCAGGGGATTCAGTGGAAGCTGGCGGACATGGCCACGGAGTTGGACGCGGCGCGCCTTTTGACCCAGCGCGCGGCGGTGCTGAAGGATTCCGGGCGGACCGTGACGCGCGAGTCGGCGATGGCGAAGCTGTTTGCCAGCGAAGTTGCGGTGAAGATTTGTAACGAAGCCGTGCAGTTGTTTGGCGGCTATGGATTCATCAAGGATTATCCTGCGGAGAAGTTCTATCGCGATGTGAAGCTGTGCACGATCGGCGAAGGGACTAGCGAAATTCAGCGGATGGTTATCGCGCGAGAGCTTTTGAAGGTGCAGCCTTCGCGTGGATAGGTGAGGGACGCATGCGAGATAGTGTGACGATTGTGGAGTGCCCGCGCGATGCGTGGCAGGGGCTGAAGGGGCAGATCCCTGCGGTGCGGAAGGCTGCGTACCTGCGGCAGTTGGTGGACGCGGGGTTTCGACACATCGATGCGGCGAGCTTTGTGTCGCCGGCGGCGGTGCCGCAGATGGCCGACTCGGAGGAGGTGCTGCGGCTGCTGGGGCCGGTGCCGGGGGTCGAGATTATCGGGATCGTTGTGAATGCGCAGGGAGCCGAGCGGGCGATTGCGACCGGCGCAGTGCAGACGCTGGGATTTCCGTACTCGATCTCGCCGGGGTTTCTTTGGAGGAATCAGCGGCAGACGCAACAGGAGGCTCTGCAGGCGCTGGCGATGATTCAAGGGCTGGCACACCGGGCGGGCATGGATGTGGTGGCATATGTGTCGATGGCGTTTGGGAATCCTTATGGCGATGCATGGAGTCTGCCGGAGGTGCTGAAGGCTTGCGAGTTGTTGGAGGGGTTGGGGATTCGGCAGATTTCGCTGGCCGATACGGTGGGGGCAGCAACGTCGTTGCAGATCATGGAGGTGGTGGGCGAGGTGGTTGCGGAGCACGCTGACTTGGAGATTGGCGTGCACCTGCACTCGCGGCGGGATGAGGCCGCCGACCGGATCAAGGCAGCGTTTGCGGGTGGGTGCAGGCGGTTCGATGGAGCGATTGGCGGGCTGGGAGGGTGTCCGTTTGCGCAGGATGAGCTAGTGGGAAACCTTCCGACCGAGACGCTGGTTGCGGTGTTGAACGAGCTGGAAGTGACGGTACCAGGACTACATCCGCTGGATGAACTAGTGGCGGAGAGTGCGCAGATTGCGCGGGAGTTTGACGGACATGCTGAGGCATAGGAGAACGGCTTGAGCTACGAGACGATTGTGGTGGCAGAGGACGGTTGGGTGCGGACGATTCGGCTGAACCGGCCGGAGCGGCGTAATGCCATGACGCCGCAAATGCAGAATGAATTGATTGCGGCGCTCGATGACGCGGCGGCGAGTGCGTGCCGGGTGGTGGTACTGGAAGGAGCAGGCGAGGCGTTCTGCTCAGGCCTGGATCTGTCCGTGCTGCAGAAGGCAAAGGAGAAGAGCGCGGCGGAGCATCGCGAGGATGCAGAGCGGGTGGCACGGCTGTTTCGGACACTGTATGAGCTGCCGAAGGCCACGATTGCGGCCGTGCATGGGGCAGCGGTCGCGGGAGGTACAGGCCTTGCGACGATCTGCGACTTTACGCTGGCAGTGCCGGGGGCGAAGTTCGGGTATACCGAGGCGCGCATCGGGTTCGTGCCGGCGCTGGTTTCGGCGTACCTGGTGCTGCAGATTGGGGAGAAGCAGGCACGAGGGCTATTGCTGACTGGGCGGCTGTTCGACGCGGCAGAGGCGTATCGTCTGGGTTTGGTGAACGAGGTCGTCGCTGCGGAGGATTTGGGAACTCGGGTGCGGGCGCTGGCGGAGGTGCTGGCTGCGAATAGTCCGGAGAGCGTGCGCGCGACCAAGCGGTTGCTGGCTGCGCAGCGTAAGACGTGGCTGGATGTCGCGATCGAGCTGGGAATGGAGGCGAATGCGGGATCGCGAGAGACGGCAGATTTCTATGAGGGTGTGACGGCGTTTCTGGAGAAGCGGAAACCGGTTTGGGCCGGCGCGGACGGCGAGAGTTAAGGTCAGTGGCTGAAGTGGACGGGGGCTCCGGTGGCCTGCTGGACCTGCTCGGGAGTTACGTCGGGGGCTAGTTCGACGGCTGCGAAGCCGGTGGGGATAATGTCGAAGACTCCAAGGTCGGTGATGATGCGGTTGACGACGCCCGCGCCGGTGAGGGGCAGCGTGCAGGCCGGGAGGAGTTTGGGGCTGCCCTGCGCGGAGTGCTCCATGATGACCAGAACGCGGCGGACGCCCGAGACCAGATCCATCGCTCCGCCCATGCCTTTGACGCGCTTGCCGGGGATCATCCAGTTGGCCAGGTCGCCGTGCTCGGAGACCTGCATGGCGCCGAGGATGGCGATGTCGACGTGGCCGCCGCGGATCATTGCAAACGAGTCGGCACTGGAAAATGTCGACGCTCCGGGGATGAAGGTGACCGTCTCTTTGCCGGCGTTAATGAGGTCGGCATCAACCTCGGAGGCGAGTGGAAATGGGCCCATGCCAAGCAGTCCGTTTTCCGATTGCAGTGTGACCGTGATGCCGGCGGGAATGTAGTTGCAGACGAGCGTGGGGATGCCGATGCCGAGGTTGACGTAGAATCCGTCGCGGAGTTCGAGGGCGGCGCGTGCGGCCATCTGATTACGTGTCCAGGGCATGGGTCAGGCCTCTCGCGTGGTGATTTTTTCGATGCGCTTTTCGGGATGGGGATTGTGAACGAGGCGGTGGACAAAGATGCCGGGAGTATGAACCTCGTCGGGGTCGAGTTCGCCGGGCTGGACAATGATCTCCGCTTCGGCAACGGTGATCTTGCCGCAGGTGGCCGCATTGGGGTTGAAGTTGCGCGCGGTGCGGCGGTAGATGAGGTTGCCGAGTGTGTCGGCCTTCCAGGCTTTTACCAGCGCGATGTCGGCGACGATGCCTCGCTCCAGGATGTAGGTGTGGCCGTCAAAGTCCTTGTGCTCCTTGCCTTCGGCGACCAGAGTGCCAACGCCGGTGCGGGTGTAGAAGCCGGGAATGCCAGCGCCGCCGGCTCGCAGACGTTCGGCGAGCGTACCCTGCGGGGAGAATTCGACATCGAGCTCGCCAACGAGGTATTGGCGCTCGAACTCGGCGTTCTCGCCAACATAGCTGGAGATCATCTTCTTGACCTGATGGGTTTGCAGGAGCAGGCCGATGCCCCAGTTATCAACGCCTGCGTTGTTGCTGGCGATGGTGAGGTTGCGTGCTCCAGTGTCGCGCAGTGCTGCGATGAGGGCTTCGGGGATGCCGCAGAGGCCGAAGCCACCAATGGCGAAGAGCATATCGTCACGCACAATGTCTGCAAGAGCCGTGCGGGCGTCGGGATAGAGTTTGTTCAGACCTGAACTGCTAGAGATTGCCACGGGCGTCCTGCTGTCTATAAGTTTCCACGAGCTTCCTGCTCTCTTTCTATGGCCTCGAAGAGGGCCTTGAAGTTACCCTTGCCGAAGCTGCGGCTGCCTTTCCGCTGGATGATCTCGAAGAAGAGCGTGGGGCGATCTTCGACGGGCTTGGTGAAGATTTGCAGCATGTAGCCTTCGTTGTCGCGGTCGACGAGGATGCCGAGACGCTCAAGTTCATCGAGCGGTTCGTCGATCTTGCCGACGCGGGCCTGTAGCTCGGTGTAGTAAGTATGAGGAACGGTGAGAAAGCTGACGCCCTGCTGCTGCAGGCTGGCGACGGTGGCGAGAATGTCGTGCGTGGCGAGCGCGAGATGCTGGACGCCGGGGCCATCATAGAAGTCGAGGTACTCCTCGATCTGCGATTTGCGGCGGCCTTCGGCGGGCTCATTGATGGGGAACTTCACGTAGCCGTTGGCGTTGGCCATCACCTTCGACATCAACGCGGAGTACTCGGTGGAGATGTCGTTGTCGTCGAAGTGCTGATAGAGGGAGAAGCCCATGACGTGCGAGTAGAACTCGACCCAACGGTTCATGGCGTTCCAGCCGACGTTGCCGACGATGTGGTCGATGTGCAGCAGCCCGACGGGACGGGCAATGGTGTCTTCCTGCGTTGCGTGATACCCCGGAAAGAAGATGCCGGAGTAGTTTTTGCGCTCCACGAAGGTGTGGAGCGTATCGCCATAGGCTGCGATGCTGGAGATGGTGACGGAGCCGTGCTCGTCGGAGAGGGTGGTGGGCTCCTGCACGGATTGTGCACCGCGGGCGGTGGTCTCGCGCCAGGCGCTGGCAGCGTCATCGACCCAGAGAGCGATGGCGCGGACGCCGTCCCCATGTTTGGCGACGTGGCGGGCGATCTCGGAGTCGGAACGGAGGGCGGTGGTGAGGACAAAGCGGATCTTGCCCTGCTGCAGCACGTAGGAGGCGCGGTCGCGGCGGCCGGTCTCGGGGCCGGCGTAGGCAATGAGCTTCATACCAAAGGCGACGCGGTAGAAGTAGGCCGCCTGGCGAGCGTTGCCGACAAAGAATTCGACGTGGTCGGTGCCGTTGAGCGGCAGGAAGTCGGTGGCGATCGCGGGAGCCTGCTGGGTGAGCGTGGCCATGGTGGGTTCTCCTTTGGCACGGGTTTGGGCGGCTCGCTGAGGGGCCGCTCCGGGTCCTCTGAAGGATGTATCTTCGGTCGGCTGGATGTCAACTGACGGTGATGGCGGGAAGAATGGTGCCGCGACATTCACCGAAGGTGATGCGGGGAAGGCCTTCGCGTTCGCAGTAGCCGCGAAGGATAATCTCGTCGCCGTCGGCGAGAAATTCACGGACTTCGCCGGTGGCGAGGCGGAGCGGCGATCGGCCGCGCTGGGTGATCTCGAGCAGACAGCCAAGCGAGTCGGGCGTGGGGCCTGAGATCGTGCCGCTGGCGAGGATGTCGCCGGAAACCAGGTTGCACCCGTTGCTGGTGTGGTGCGTGAGCATCTGCGCGAAGGACCAGTGGAGGTCGCGGAGATTGCCGGTGCTGAGACGCACCGGAGCGAGGCCGTCCTCGCGCATGTGCGAGGTGGAGAGCAGGACTTCAACGGTGATGTCAAAGCTGGACGATGCGGACGCAGGCTCGGTGAGGTACGGAAGGGGCGCAGGGACGTCAGCGGACCGAGGCATGAGGGCAGCTCGGTAGGGAGCGAGCGCGGCCATAGGGATAACCCACGGAGAGACAGAGGTGGCAAAGCTCTTGCCGAGGAAAGGGCCAAGGGGCTGGTACTCCCAGGCCTGGATGTCGCGGGCGGACCAGTCGTTGAGCAGCGAGAGGCCGAAGAGATGCTCCTCCGCTGCGGCGATGTGGACGCGGGTGCCGAGCGGATTACCGGTGCCGACGTAGGCTGCAACTTCGAGTTCGTAGTCAAGCTGGGCGGTGGGCTGGAAGACCGGGGTGTCCTCGGCGAGAAATTTGAATTGCCCGCAGGGGCGACGGACGGGCGTGTCGCTGACGATCAGCGAGGAGACGCGACCGTGGTAGCCGATGGGGAGCCAGTGGTAGTTGGGCAGCAGCGGGTGGTCGGGACGGAAGATCTTGCCGACGTTCGTGGCGTGGTGGATGGAAGCGTAAAAGTCGGTGTAGTTTTCAGTGGCGACGGGCTTGTGGAAGATGGCGCGCGTCATGGGCACCATCGACGACGCGACGGTGCGGCGCTGGTCGTCGGCAGGATGACCTTCTTCACGCTCGCCGGGCGTCGCGTCGTCCTTCAGCAGATCAAACAAGCGCTGGCGAAGAGCCGACCACGCGGCCGGACCGCAGCGCATCAGGGCGTTGAGTTGCGGAGCTACGCACGCGGCCTGAACCTCCGGTGCCAGCGAGTGAAGCAGTCCGATGCGGCTGAGCGTGTCGAGGTCGAGGATGAAGGAGCCGATGCCGACGCCGAGATGTGCATCGGCACCGGGGGTCGCCGTCGGGACGAAGGAACAATACGGAAGGGATTGCAGAGGGAAGCCCACCGATGCATCATTGGCGGTGCCAACCCAACTCTTGCGTGTCCAGAAATCTGGCGCGGGATGTGTGTCCATAATGAGGTTATGATGCGCGGCCGGGGTAGTGGCGTTTCAGCCCCTGCCAACATTCGTAATATTCGTGCTGCAGGATCTTTTCTTCGAGTGCGTAACGCGTGGGACGAACTGCCATGCGCGTCTCGAACATGAAGGCGAGTGTATCGGCGATGGAGTGGGGCTTGAGGTCGGCGGAGGTGGCACGCTCGAAGGTTTCTGCGTCCGGGCCGTGGCCGGACATGCAGTTGTGGAGGCTGGCGCCGCCAGGTAGGAAGCCCTCGGCCTTGGCGTCGTACTCGCCGTGGATGAGGCCCATGAACTCGTTCATCATGTTGCGATGAAACCACGGCGGGCGGAAGGTGTGCTCGGCCACCAGCCAGCGCGGCGGGAAGATGGCGAAGTCGACGTTGGGCGTGCCGTGCACGTGCGAGGGCGAGGTGAGCACTGTGAAAATCGACGGGTCAGGATGGTCGAAGCTCACCGTGTTGATGGTGTTGAAGCGAGCCATGTCGTAGACGTAGGGCGCGTAGTTTCCGTGCCACGCAACGACGTCCAGCGGCGAGTGATTGTAGTGCGAGGTCCAGAGCCTGCCGAGGAACTTCGAGACCACTTCGAAGTCGCCTTCCGCGTCGTCGAAGGCTGCTACAGGCGTGAGAAAGTCGCGCGGATTCGCAAGCCCGTTCGCGCCGATGGGGCCTAGATCGGGCAGGCGGAAGGGCTGGCCGTAGTTCTCGCAGATGTAGCCGCGGGCTCTGCTGTCAAGCAACTCGACGTGAAATTTAATGCCGCGCGGAATGACGGCGAGCTTGCCCGGATCAACAACCAGGATGCCGCACTCGGTGGCGATGCGCAGGCCGCCCTGCTGCGGGAGGATCAGCATTTCGCCGTCAGCGTTATAGAAGTAGCGGTCGGTCATCGATGCGTTGGCGACGTAGATATGGATGCCGACTCCGTCCTGCGCGGCCGGGTCGCCGTTGCCGCCGAGCGTGACCATACCCTCCACAAAGTCCGTGGGAACGGTTGGGAATGGCAACGGGTTCCAGCGCATCTGGTTGGGCGGAGTTGGAACTTCGTCGAAGGGGCCGCTGCGCAGGAGTGTCTCCTCCGGGAAGGGCTCGTAGGGCTCGTGGACCACCGAGGGCCGAATGCGATACATCCAGGTGCGGCGGTTGAGGCCTCGCGGTGCGGAGAAGGCCGAGCCGCTGACCTGCTCCGTATAGAGCCCAAGCGGATGCCTCTGGGGCGAGTTCTGGCCGACGGGAAGCGCGCCTGCATGCGCCTCCGTGGCGAACTCGTTGCCGAATCCTGACTGATAGATGAGCTTGGCGCGATGGGGCATGAATGACGTCCTCCGTACCCCAGAAATCCGGGCATCGGAAGTATCGCACGGAGAGCGGTGTTTTGGCGTTCGGGTCAAGAGCGGGCGGTACTCGCCTCCGCGAACGCTTGCGCCGGGCCACGATCGGGAGTAGCTTGGCATCTCTCTATCGAGCCTCCTTTCTTTAGGGGCGATCGTTGGGAAGTTGAGATGCATGGTGACGCCATCCCCCACCTTTGAGAAGCTCAGCATCGAACTTGCCGGAACTTTGGTTGCGTGTCGTGCAGATCCGGGCAGCCGCGAGGTTCATGCCCTGAGAATCGCAGTGCGGCGCATTGAAGCATTCCTGCATGCGATGACCGGGGATGATCCACGGGATGAACGTCTGCGCGTTGGCGCAAAAAAGGCGCTGCGCCAGCTAAAGAAGGTGAGACGGGCGGCGGGGCCGGTCCGCGACCTGGACGTGCAGCGGAGGTTGATTGCAGAGATCATCGCGAAGACGTCGGCCACTCGATCGGTGGAAGGGAAGGAATCGCTGGAGGGTGAGGCCAAGAGACTCGATGAGCGGCTCCATCGGCAACGCAAGGAGGCCGCTGAGAAGCTGACGTCGGTGGTGCGGAAGACTGAATCGAAGCTGGAACGCTCGCTTGGGGCGATTGCGGACACGATGACCGGCTGGCGCCCTCTTTCGCTTCTGAATATGGCCAGACGCCTTGTGCTGCGCAGTTCCCTTCACCTGGAGGACGCCAGCCCGGAGAGCCTGCATCTGTATCGGAAGCAGGCGAAGGCCGCGCGCTATCTGGCAGAGATGGAGACCACGTCCACCCCTGCGCAGCGGCTGGCGAAGAAGCTAAAACGGGTGCTCGATGCGATTGGGAGATGGCATGACTTGCTGCTGCTGGCACAGGAGGCGAAGGCCTTGCTGGGGAAGGAATCGACGCTTGCAGTGGCTATCCGGGAAGAGCGGGAGCGGGCTTGGAGAGTTGCCATGCGCTCGACAGGATCGGCCTGCCCGATGCCGTAACACATTCGCTGCAAGAGGGTTCTGAGAGATTTAGGTTTGCTACGTCCAGATTGAGAGGCCGCTCCGCGCGGAGTGGGAGATCCTCGACACTATGAGTGAAGGGCCCATACAAGCGCTGCGCCTTCAACGAGCAGACAGCCTTGCACCCAGTTGGGGTAGGTCGGCCACAGGGTGCGGAGCGAGCTCTGCGGAAAACACAGCCGAAGGACACCCGAGATCGTCAACCCGGCGAAGAGTATCCAATAGTATCTTCCACCCCACCACACACAGGGAATCGACAGCTCCAGCAGGAGCGCCCCTACCAGCCGGATGCCATTGGATCGACTGATCCAACGCTCCGTCAACTCAGGCGCTGACAGGTGCCAGATGCCCGACAGGATGAGTACGACCACGACAATGGAGAGATAGATGGTCTTAAACATTTAGCCAGCGTAAGCGAAATTCTGGGTCATAATCGTCGGTTAACAGGAACGCTAATAGCTTTGGCAGGACACATTGAATTTGTTGCGTACTCAGTAACGAGGCGATGGAAATGCGCCAACACTAGGCATTTTTCATCTCTCTTCGCAGATTGTGTACCAATCTTGCAAATACCGCTGGAACGATTTGGTTACCAAAGAGTGTGACTAATGGAAGTCTATATGTTACCTGCGTGTCCTTCAAGCTCGAGCCCTTTGAGCAAAACAATCCCCTCAACGCAATTGCGTTCCGCAAGGGCGTTGAGGGGATTGTCCCGGAATTGCAATTGGAATACCGGCGGTTGACGCTTCTGACGCTATTGATTCACTCCGCTCGCAAGGAAACCACCATCCACCACCAGGATCTCTCCAGTCACGAAGGTGCTCGCATCCGAAGCAAGATAGATCGCGGCGCCAACCAACTCCTCGGTCTTTCCAAAGCGGTTCATCGGCGTGCGCATGCGCAGTTCCTTGCCGCGCTCGCTCTCGTCGAGCAGCTTCTGATTCAGCGCGGTGCGAAAGACTCCGGGCGCAATCGCATTGACCGTCACACCCTGCGCACTCCACTCCACGGCGAGCGACCGGGTGAGCGCTCCGACGGCGGCCTTCGAGCAGGCGTACGCAGTCACTTCTTTCAGGCTTACAAACGTATTCAGCGAAGCGATATTGATGATCCGCCCATAGCCTCGCTCCAGCATATGCCGGCCAAATATCTGGCAGGAGCGCAACGTGCCGGTGACGTTCGTATCCATAATCGACTGCCACTCATCTTCGGGAAAGTCCACCGTGGGAGCGCGCTTGATCTTGCCAGCGCAGTTAATCAGGATGTCGACCTTGCCGAATGCCGCGATCGTCTCCGCGCAGAGTCTTTCCAGGCTGGCGCGGTCGGCCACATCGGAGGTGAGCCTCAGCGCCCGTCCGCCTGCAGCCTCAATCGCGGTCGCGGCCTGAGCAACCTGCTCAGCACGGCGGCTGGTTGCGACCACATCCGCACCAGCCTCGGCCAGACCAATTGCCATGGCGAGACCAATACCTGAGGTCCCTCCTACCACTACCGCGGACTTCCCTGCCAGGTCGAACAACTTCGATGCCATCGTGTCTCCTATTACGCGTTCAGGTGCTTCATAATCTCATCCACCACTTCGTCTGGCGTGCGATCATTGACGATCCTCAGCGCATCCGACGGCGGTTCCAGTGTTGCCATCTGGCTATCGAGCAGCTTCGGGTTCATGTAGTGATTCTGCCGCTCGGCCAGACGTTCCGCGATAAGCTCCTTCGAGCCATCGAGCAGGACAAAGACCACCGCATCTGGCGGCAGCTCGTGCACCAGCGTCTTGCGGTAAGCGTCCTTCAACGCCGAGCACGCGAGCACGCCGCCTTGCCTGCCTTCGAACCACCCGCGGAGCAGTGTGTTCAGCGTCTCCAGCCATGGTTGCCGGTCAGCGTCGTTCAACGGCTGGCCCGAGGCCATCTTCGCCTTGTTGGCTGGCGAATGATAGCTGTCCGCATCGGCGAACACGGTGTGCAACCGCTCAGCCAGCCGCGTTCCAATGGTCGTCTTCCCTGACCCGCTGACTCCCATCAGCACAACAATCATCGCTATCGTCCTATGAAAATCGGCCGAATATGCCGCTCGTAGAGGTTAGTTGTCACGTTGCGCGCTACGATCTCCTCATTGGCGTCAAGTGCGTTGAGATATCGATCGCCCATCTTTGCCGCCACCTTGAAGCCGACGTGCAGCAACTGCCGGAAGCTGGGGTTATACGCTGCATTGCTCTGATCGTGGCGCAGCGCCGAGGTGTACTGCTCGCTCGTCCAGCCATCGACAACCTCCGGGCTGGGGAGCTTCGCATAGTCTATATCTATCACCGTGGCGTACGGTTTGCAGAGCTCCTCGGCGTGGGCAAAGGCCTCACGATAGACCTCTTTCGCAATCTCCAGTCCGCCTCCTCCGGCTTCAGCCAGACCGATAATTTCTTCAAGCCAGGTGGTGCCGGCCGTCTTCACGTGCACGCCTGCATCAAATTTCACAACCGCTTCGTGAATTGCCTTGTAGATAGAAAACTTATCGGAGCCGGAGTGCACGCTCAGCTTCAGATTCTCAGGCAGGCCGTAGCGCTTCACCGCAAAATCAATGGCAGCGAGATCTTCTTCGAACTCCCGGGTAAATTGAGCGACGTCGCCAACGTAGTCCACACCCTTGTTGAATCGCCCGGTAAACTTCGGCGCAATCGTCTGGATGGGAATCTTCTCGTCGGCAATCGCAGCAAGGATAATCAGCAACTCCACGGGCGTCTGCGGAGCGTCGGTCTCGTCCATAGAGATCTCAGGCACAAACGTGCCCTCTCCTTTGCGCTCCACGATGAGGCGGTAAATGTTGCCCGCATCCTGCACCGCAGCCAGGAACTTATTCGCAACGGCGCGCACGAAGATGGCATCTGTCTTGAACGGTTCCGCGATGCGCGGAATCCGCACCTCACCAATCAGTTCGGGATGGCGCGCGACGAATGCATCCACATCCTCCGGCTTGGCCTCCTTACCGATCTCATCCGCTACGTCGAGCGTGAAGAAATCGCAGGGCTCCAGAAAGCGTTCCACCGTCTTGAGGTTAATGTGATCGGCGTCGACAAAGTAGGGCCGCTTCCATCCCAGCGTCTTTACCGCCGCATCGGCGGCTACTCGCGTCTGACTCGGCTCAGTTCCGATAATCATGTGCTCACGATTGCTCTTGTTCCACACGGGAATCACTTCAACCCCAGCTTCGGCGGCCTGGATGCACGCCGCTAATTGCGCCTTAGCCTGGTGGACAAACCTGTCGCCTACGCCAACAGAAAATTTTGGAAGTATGAGTCTTTTCGACATGCTGTCTCCTCTTCGATGATTGCTTCTCTGGAAGCTGCTCTATTGTTGATGCGCTTGAAGCGCACAGTGGATGATGTACGAGAACTTCATGGCAGGCGGGCAGCCTCCGCGAGGGGATTCCAGTGGTCAGACCCTGCAAGGAACTGATTTGGCATGAACCGTGCCGCCTCACCTGCGCTCAGTTGGTGGGTACCCGGGAGCCGCGAATCCACTCGAGCACCGGGTCCGGTGCTGCCGCGCTCCGCGTAGAACGCATCCTGAAGGGATGCACCCTTCGACCAGGGCGTCCATCCTTGCGGACTCAAACTTGCCGGCATCTCCGAATCCAGAAACACGACGCGCGAGAACGAGCGCCAGGGACGGCCAAGGAAGAACTCTCTGCCGCCAAGATCTGCCGCTGTAATCCGTGCATGCAGGAAGACGTATCCCGTGGTTTGATCGGACGCGGTGCGGGATTGTGCCGTCAGATAACCCGGGCGAATGATATGGATTTCACTGTTGTCAAAGACAGCGGCAGCATTGCCAAAGATGAAGTCAACGCCGCCTTCGATGTACGAGTCAACGTAGTATTGCCTTCCGAAATCGGCAAACAGCGTGTCCTGATCGCCCAGAAAACGGCACTTCTTGAATACTGACTGGTCAGACCGCACGGTGATCGCAACGGCTTGTCCGGTATTTCCCGCCGTGTTCTCAAAGGTGATATTGTCGGCCTCAAACTGGGGCCCGTAGATCTCGACCGTGGAGGAAAAGAAGGTGCCACCAGCGCTCTTCGCGTTCTGCGACGCCGTGATCACAACGTCGGCTGGAGTTGCTCCCGTTCCGAGCATCGTCGTGCGGGGCCGATTCTGGGTTACGATCACTCGCTCATGATAAATGCCCGGCGCTATGTGAAGATACACGCGTCCGCCCGGGCCGGGCTGCGGAGCGTGATCGAGCGCCATCTGGATTGTCGGGAAGAGATCGGTACTCTCGAAGTTTCGCGGCGCATCGGGCGACACGCGGACGTTCACATCCTGCGCGCTTGCTGCCGCAGTAGTAAGCATTGCTGCCACGATCACTGAACGAAGAGTGAAGTACATCGATAATCCTCAATTCCCTACTTTAGCGATCCATTGACGCCGGAGCCGATCTGGATGTTCTCACCCTCCTCGGCCTTGACGGTGAAGTCTTTGGCGGTAACGTCTGCATACTGGATCGTTGCGCCATGCTGTCCTGCTAAATGAACGTTGATCAACTTCAAATTGCGGATGGGCGACTCCGGCAATCCAACAATGACGGCGGCCTGCCGGGCTCCCGTTGCCGTGACGTTCTCTATGGTGATGTCGTGAAAGAACGGGGTTAGTCGCGTCACGTTCTCGGCGACGATCGTCGGCGGAATCTTCGGATAAAACTCGCTGAGCAGAATCGGCGTTCTGACGTCTTCCATGGTGATATCGCGGAATACGAAGTTGCCGATATCGGCGTTGCCACGATCGCGGTTCGCCTTGACGCGAATCCCCTGGTCGGTGGACTTGAAGGTGATGCGCTCGGCGCGAACGTTCTGCACACCGCCGGCAATCTCGCTGCCGATGGACAGACCATGTCCGCGCAGGAAGGTGCAATCGGTGATGACGATGTTGCGCGAAGGAGCGTCGGGACCGGGCGATCCGGGCTGGCCACTCTTGATCGCGATGTTATCGTCTCCGGTATCAATGGTGACATGATCGATCACGATGTTCGAGGAAGAGAATGGGTCGATGCCATCGGTGTTATGCGAGTGCAGCGCCCCCAGCACTTGCATATTGCGAAACGTCAGATCGTCTGAGTAGTACGGCACGATCTGCCACATCGGCGAGTCCTTCACCGTGATGTTCTGCATCATTATGTGCTTGCAGTGGTCGAAGACAACGAGGCGCGGCCGCGGTTCGAAAGGCTTGAGCCACCAGGATGCTCCACGACCGTCGATAACTCCGCCGCCGTCGATCGTAATGTCCTCAGCATTGGTCGCCGTTATCAGCGCCTGCTTCCCGCGGTCATTGAACTCCTGCTTATCGGGATAGTCCGCATGATCGGTGCTGCCTGCAAGAGTCGTCCCCGCGGCGATCGACAGGGTGATATGGCTTTTGAGAAGGATGGGTGCCGAGACAAACATCGGGGCTCCATCCAACACCACCGTTCCTCCGCCTTTGCTTGCGCAGACGTCGATTGCCTTTTGAATGGCCGCGGTATCCTTGGCGATTCCGTCTCCCTTGGCTCCGTACTGACGCACATTGCAAACCGTTTGCGCACCTGCACCGACCGCAAGGATTGAGCAAACCATCAGTGGAAGTACCTTCGACATCGACCATTGCATGAAATCGTGTTGCTTCATGGGATTGTTGCTCCAGGGAGTTTTGCGCAAGAATCGTGGCAACGTTGCCATAACCACCCGATGCTAGCAACGCTGCTTGACCTCCGTCAAGGCTCGCGCAGGTTTAATCTTCAAAAAACTCGTTTGTGCTCTTCCGTACTTTCTCCTGTTAGTATCGTTCAGCATGAATGAGATCAAGCGCCCAACGATCATCGACGTGGCGCGCGCAGCAAAGGTCGGATCATCCACGGTTTCCCGCCATGTACGCGGCGGAAAGTCGGTAAGCCCCGAGGTGGCGCGGCGGATCGAGATTGCCATCGCACAACTGGGATACGAACCGAATACGCTGGCGCGGAGCCTTCGCGTGGGACGCACTCAGACGCTTGGCGTTCTGTTTCCACACGTCAATAATGTCTTCTACGGCAACGCGATTCGCACCATTCAAATGGAGGCACGAAGACACGGGTTTACGGTCATGCTGCTCACCCATCAAGAGGAACCGAAGTTGCAGCAGGAGCAACTTGCATCGCTCAAACGATCCCAGGTCGACGGGGTCATTCTGGTGCCGGCAGCAGAGACGAATGTGGCCCAGGTGCGCGCCCTGCTTGGGACTATTCCAGTGGTTGCGATCGATCGTTCGCTCGGCAGCGCGGTTGACTCCGTAGTGCTCGATAACTACAAGGCAGCCCGCGAAGCTACCGAACACCTGCTGGGACATCATCACTCTCATATCGTCTCGGTCACGGCGCATTACAAACTGCATCCGCTGCAGAACCGGTTGAAGGGATACAAAGAGGCGATGGACGCGGCTGGAAGGACAGCCGAGACGATCATCTGGCGGGACACTGAGCAGCTTCGGAGCGAACTCAGCCTTGCGCTTCAGCGAAAACGGGGACCCGCAACCGCAATTCTCTCCATGAGCTACTCAGTCTCGATTGCGATCCTCTCCGCGTTGCAGGATTGCAAAATTGCGCTGAACGAGATTGGATTCATCGGGATTGACGACATGGAGTTTGCCAGTTTCCTCAATCCTTCGTTAACCGCCGTCGCACAACCAGCCGAGCAACTCGCCCGTCTGGCCGTGGAGCAATTGCTCCGCCGCACGGCGGGGGTGAACGAGAAACCTGTGCAGGTGGTTTTGCCGGGAAAGATGATCCTTCGCACCTCGTGTGGGTGCAAGCCCATCGCGCCCCGGAGACATTAGAGCAGCTTTTCCGAGCACGCATGCAAATCCACATCGGACGGCAAGGCCCCATTTTCCCCCTTTGAAATCTAGCTATTGACGACGGCTCCTTCGCCGGTCTAATATTCGGCTGGCTGTTTGGCTACGTTGCCAAGGTATCCAAACGCGTTACCACGGACTGGAACAAATGACGTTTATAGATGTGCAGCCGTGGTGAATGGCGTGAAGCGGTTTAAAAAGTGGTCTGACCAGTAAGGAGTCCCCTCTGTGGGGATCGAGCGGGTCGCGACACTCTCACACATGCTTCGCCCTTGGCGTAACAGGTTTGCCAGCCCGTATACAGGCTGGCAATGACAAGGACCATAACCCCATCGATCTGGGCTATCGATCAGAAGCACTCAAGGAGTAAGTGACCATGAAGCTTTTTCTCAAGCACAGATGTGCAGCGCGATCTGCAATCGCAGACGCGCAGCGCATCAGAAATTATTTTGGCAGGGCGATGGCGGCCCTGCTGCTGATGGTGGCGGCACTAGCCATGCCGAATCACTCGCAGGCTCAGGTTGGTGGACAGGGATCTATCAACGGCACGGTGACCGACCCGACTGGGGCCGTCGTTGCCGGGGCAAAGGTAACCGGCACAGATGTAGCAACCGGAGTGAAGACGGTCAGGACCACCACTTCCAGCGGATATTACGTGCTGTCTCCAGTCCCTCCGGGCATCTATTCCGTATCGATCGAGGCGAAGGGCTTCAAGACCCTGACGCAAGACAATGTATCGGTCGACGCGTTGCAGGTGGTCGGCTTGAACATGAAGCTCTCGGTGGGCTCGGCGGCCGAGATGACGACGGTGACCAGCGCGCCGCCGCAGCTTGATACTGCGAGCGCCACACTGGGAGGAACGCTTGAGAACCAGGCCTACACCTCATTACCGCTGCAGATGAACGGCGGACCGCGTGACCCGACGTCGTTTGTGTATCTGATGCCTGGCGTGACGCAAGCCAGCAAGTCAGGAGCATCGGGCGTGTTCAACGGAACCGGCAGCCAGGGTCGTCTTGATGAAATCTACGTGGACGGTGTGCCGATCACGCGCATCTCCATCCAGGGCGATCCGCGCAATGTATCTTCGGCCATTTCGGTTGAGGCTGTGGACCAGTTTCAGGTGCTCACCAGCGCAACACCTGTGGAGTATCAGGGCGCAGGCGTGCAGAACTACGTTGTAAAGTCAGGTACGAACACTATCCACGGATCGATCTTTGAGTACTTCCGCAACACGGCCCTGGACACCTGGGGATGGGGTGCTCCTGCAGTCATCAATCCAGCCACAGGCAAGGCTACGAAGCCAGTGGAGCACCAGAATGAGTACGGCATGCGCCTGGGGGCTCCGATCGTGAAGGATCGCGTGTTCTTCTTCGGCGCCTACGATGGGTACCGCTATGACAAGGCAGGGAATCCGGGATACTATACGGTTCCCACGATGCTGGAGCGGACAGGCAACTTCAGCGACCTGCCAGCTACCCAGCTTATCTATGACCCTGCTACAACGGTTTGCACCGGCGGAAAGAACTGCACGCGCCAGCAGGCCATCTTCAATGGAGTGGAGAACAGCTTTGACCCGGCACGCATCGGACCCGCAGAGAAGGCACTGCTTCAGTTCATGCCACTCCCCACAAATAATTCGTTGACCAATAACTATCTTGGTCAGATTCCGACGAACACGTTCAGCTGGAACACAACGGACAAGGTTGATGCTGTGCTCACCAGCAAGCAGCGCATCTCAGTCATCTTCGCTGCCAGCAAGAGCGGCGTCTATGGCTACCTGAGCAAAGGCAGCCAGATTTCGCTGCCGTACACCGATGGTCAGTTCTACACACCCAAGACGAAGACTTTCATCTTCGAGCACACCTATGTGCCGACGACCAACCTGGTGAACCAGTTCAAGCTGGGCTTCATCCGCTATTACGATCTGGTGGGCAACCCCGGATACAACCCGACGTACGGCCTCGTTTCGGCTGCTGGCGTTACCGGACTTCCTGCCGGACAGGTGGCGGACTCTTTCCCGACGGCCAAGTTCGGCGGCCCGAACTCCATCACCGCGTGGGGCGGCGGCAAGGCCTACACCGAAACCACCAACACCTATGACCTGCTGGACAATGTGCAGTACGTGCATGGTAAGCACTCGTTCACATTCGGCTTCATCCGGCAATGGCTGCAGGACAACAACACTGCGTACCTTACCGGAACAGCACCGCTGGAACTGGACTACAGCAACGCGGAAACCGCCGGCTACTCCAGCGGCAAACTGCTGACCAACACGGGCGACTCCTATGCCAGCTTCCTTCTGGGGCAGGTGGACCAGTCCAAACTGGTGCAGAATGCTGTGCTGACAACTGGGGCGCGCATCCGTCCCTTCTCGGCCTACGCGCAGGACGACTACGCCGTAACCCCCAAGCTGACTCTGAACCTGGGCCTGCGTTGGGACTACTTCCCCTCGTTTACCGAAGTGGAGAACCGCTTCTCCTTTCTGAACCCGACGATGACCAATCCCATCACAGGGAATGCAGGAGCACTGCAGTTTGCTGGCAACGGCCCCTACGGCTGTAACTGCAGCACGCCGGTGCACAACTGGTACAAGAACTTCGGCCCCCGCATCGGCTTGGCATACTCCATCAACAACAAGACGGTCCTCCGCGCCGGTTACACCATCAGCTACACCCATGGCACCGGCATCTCCAACGCGACGCGGCTTGGCACCGGCCAGCTTGGTTACACGGCCAGCCCCAACCCGAAGAGCTCCAGCAACAGCGGTATCGCGGCGTTTGTGCTGGATGACGGCTTCCCTGCTTATCAGGCACCGCCATTCATCAACTCCGCCTATGGCACGGGCTTCTCCACGCTCGTCAACACGTCTGCGGCCTCTGTGAGCTACGGCGACCCGGTCATTGGAGCGCGCGCACCCTATGCCATCAACTGGAACGTCGGCGTAGAGCGGGAGTTGAGCCACAACCTGACCGTGAGCCTGAACTATGTAGGCAGCGAGGGGCACTTCCTTCCCACCGGTGGCAGCGGAGCCCGCGGCATCTACAACGATCAGGTTGACCCCAGCTTCTACAACATAGGCAGCCTGCTCACCGCGAAAGCGACCACCACAAACATCGCGGCGGCGCAGGCAATCAACCCTGCGGTGAAGCTGCCCTATTCCACGTTCTCCGGGACGATCGGGCAGATGCTGCGCCCCTTCCCTCAGTACAACGGTGTGGGCGATACCTATGGCAACGTCGTCAACTCCACCTACAACGCGTTCCAGATGACGTTGAACAAGCGCATGTCTCATGGTCTGCAATTCATGTTGAACTACACCTACTCGCATGAGTACGACGATGGAGGTACCTTCCGCAGCGGCTACCTGCCCAACAGCGTCGAGCACTCGCGCGGAACTGCTGACACCCCGCAGGCGCTCAACATCACCACCGTGTACAACCTGCCGTTCGGCAAGGGACACGCGCTGGGCGGCGGCAACTCCGTGGTGCGTGCACTGGTAAGCGACTGGCTGGTCTCCGGTATCTACACGTACCGCGCTGGCAACCCGCTCGCCATCACGTCCTCAGCCTGCAACACGCCGTTCGCAGGTACTTGCATGCCGAACTACAACCCGGCTGCCAAAGGCGCGCGCATCAACGGCAGCTATGGCCACGGAGCGCTGGCGGGGCTGGCTTCACCTTCCTACATCGACGCCACGTCCTTTGCAGACGCTGCGCCCTTCACGTTCGGGACTATTCCACGCACCGCAGCGTTTGGACTGCGTGGACCGGGCAGCTACGACATCGACATGAGCCTGAAGCGGACCATCAACATTTACAAGAATGTCAATCTGCTGCTGGACGCGTCGGTGTACAACCTTACCAACAAGGTGCTCTTCGGCATCAGTTCCACCAACATGGATTCGAGCAACTTTGGCGAGATCAGCGGCCAATCGAACAACTCGCGCGATATCCAACTGGCGGGCAGGATTAACTTCTAACCCGTCCACTCCAACTCCATCTGGCGACGCCCCCATGGGTCGCCAGATGGACGCTTTTCAGCCATCACCCCAGCACATATCCATGCGGGTCGCGTCCCTTCCGGCAGGGAAATCGGGATCGCGGCTTAGCTATACACCTTCTGCAGAAAATCGGTTTGCAGTCATCGCCGAGCGAGCAATAGTCATGCGGGCTCCCATTAGAATGAGTGCATGAGTTTGATTCCGACGCCACCACCGGGCACGCGCCTCTCCCGCCAGACACTGCTCGTCGATGCAGACGACACGTTGTGGGAAAACAACATTTACTTCGAGCGCGCGATCACCGCGTTCATCTCCTACCTCGACCACCAGGTCCATACCGCCGAGGAGGTTCGCGAGCATCTCAACGCATGCGAGCGGGCCACGATTGCCGCGCACGGGTACGGGGTGCATAGCTTCCGGCGGTCGCTGATCGACTGCTTCGAGCATCTCAGCGACTTGCCCATCACTCCCGAGCGCCACGCACGCATCATCTCCTTCACCGATGCGATTGCTGCCAACGAGATCGAGCTTCTCCCTGAAGTAGACACAACGCTGAGCGACCTTCAGCAGCGCCACCGGCTCATCATGGTCACCAAGGGCAATCTGCTCGAACAGACCGACAAGCTCGAACGTTCCGGACTGCGGCCTTTCTTCAGCGCCGTCGAGGTGCTCGCGGAAAAAAATCCCGCGGCCTACCGCGATATAGCCTCGCGCCACCAGTGCGATCCTGCCTCGACCTGGATGATCGGCAACTCGCCGCGATCGGACATCAACCCCGCGATGGCAGCAGGGATCAACGCAATCTTCATCCCTCACGACTTCACCTGGGTCCTCGAGCACGAGGTCGTCGATTCGCCAGCCGGAGACGTGCAACTGATGGAACTCGGCAGCTTCGCGGAACTGCTCGGCTACTTCTAACTACGGCTCATCCTTGTAGATGCCCATCTGCACAGTACCGCCCTCGACCAGACGTGCACGAAACATTCCAGGCGTATTGAATCCCCAGGCAATCTGTCCGTCAGGAGTCATGGCAATGACTCCGCCATCGCCCTTCATCGCCGTCAACTGGCCGTCGATCACATCGTTGACCGCGTCCTGCAGGCGCATACCCTTGTATTGCACCAGCGCGCAGATGGTTCGCGCCACGGTGAGGCGAATGAAGTATTCGCCCGTCCCCGTCGCCGACACGCCGCAGGACTGGTCGGACGCGTACGTTCCAGCGCCAATGATCGGCGAATCTCCAATGCGCCCGAACTCCTTCCCGGTCAGACCACCCGTAGTGGTTCCGGCGGCGATATTGCCCGCGCGGTCTCGCACCACGATGCCCGTCGTTCCCCACTTGTGCGCGGCCGGCGTTTCGAGTTGCGCGATGGGCTTCGCCGGAGCCGGCGGAGCTCCCGCGGGACGCGGCGGAATTGGCTTCCCTTCCCTCTTTAGCTGGCGCACGAGGCTGTCCCAGCGCTCCTCGGTAAAGAAGTAAGAGGGATCAACCTGCTGTAGCCCCACACTGGCGGCAAACTGATCGGCACCGACGCCGCTCAGCAGCACAAACTGCGACTTTTCCATCACGGCTTTGGCCAGCGAGATGGGATTCTTCGTCCGCGTGACACCGGCGACCGCGCCAGCCTTCATAGTCCTGCCATCCATGATGGCAGCGTCGAGTTCGTTCCTGCCGTCAGCGCTAAACACCGCGCCCTTGCCCGCGTTGAAGAGCGGATTGTCCTCAAGCACCCGCAGCCCCGCTTCGACAGCATCGACAGCCGAGCCATTCGCATCGAGCACCTTTGCTGCTGCATGGATCGCCTCGTCCAACCCGGCGCGATAGGCTGCGTCGCGCTCCGGCGTCATTGACGAGCGCTCAATCACACCCGCGCCGCCGTGCATCACAATCGCCCACTTGCCCGCAGGCACCTTGGTGACCAGCGGCATGGACTGCTGCGCCGCCATCATCGGCACCGCCCCAAGACAGAGCATCAGCAAAATTCGTTTCCGCATAAGAACCTCATAGCGAATGAGTCTAGCGCAACGCAGCCCTTGAAAAAGAAGAATGGGGCAATCGTTGGCTGGTTTGGCTCGTCTAATGCAAAAGAGTCGTTATAACGTGACCCTGCCGCACACTCCTCCCAAGACCGCCGAGGCTGCGAGCGAGACACGATTTCTTTGGCAGTTGGAGCCCCTGGAGGTTGGATGTCAGAGTACGAAAGTGATCTGTCGCAACTCGTCTATGAGTTGAATCGATCGTTGCCCAGCGCCAAGGCAGATTCACTTGGCGACGTCGAGGTTGGGGTCGATAAGAAGACCTCGCTCGACGGTTTTCTCGCGCAGGCAGCCGAGCGAAACGCCTCCGACATCATCCTGGTGGCCGGTGCCGGAACATCCCTGCGCGTGAATGGGTTGCTGACGCCAGCCACCGGCAAAGTTCTCTCGCAGGATGACCTTCGCCGGCTCCTTCTGCCGCTCCTCACCAGCGAGCAAGCCCGCGACCTCGAGACCCGGCGCTCCCTCGACTTCTGCTTCGTTCGCGCATCGACGGGGAGATTCCGTGCCAACATCCACTATCAGCGCGGCACGCTGGCGGCCAGCATCCGTCTGCTGCCAGCGCAGATTCCCACCATCGAATCGCTGCACCTGCCGCCCGTTCTGGGGCGACTGATCGAACGCCGCCAGGGCCTGATCCTGCTGACCGGGCCAACCGGATGCGGCAAAACCTCGACGATGGCGGCGCTCATTGACTTGATCAACGCACGCCGCCGCGAGCACATTATTACGATTGAAGATCCGGTCGAGTATCAGCATACCAATCGCAACTCGATTGTGGAGCAGATCGAGGTAGGGCACGACACCCCGAGCTTTGCACATGCCGTGCGCGCCGTCCTGCGCCAGAATCCCGACGTAATCCTGATCGGAGAGATGCGCGACACTGAGACGATGGCCGCAGCGCTCACAGCCGCCGAAACCGGCCACCTGGTCTTCTCCTCGCTGCACACCAACGACGCCGCGCAGACCATGTCGCGTCTTCTCGACAGCTTCCCGGCCAGCAATCAGGCGCAGATTCGCCAGCAACTTTCGCTGGCGCTGCTGGCCGTCATTGCGCAGCAACTGGTGCCGGCCATCGGCCAGGTGGGGCGTTATCCCGCGTTGGAGATCATGGTGGCCACGACGGCCATTCGCAATCTCATCCGCACCGCTCAGGACCACCAGATTCGCTCGCAGATCTCTACCGGCAGCGCGGACGGGATGACCACCATGGATCAATCGCTGGCCGAGTTGGTACGAACCCGGCACATCTCGCGGGAGACGGCCATGGCCCACTGCTACCACCCGGACGAGTTGCGGTCACTGCTGAATCGAAGCGCTTAATTCAGGGCTTCGACTCAGCGGCTTCGGATGGTATACTCAAGTTCGGATTGCACGTCACTCCTGTCGCACGTTTGCGTGTGTCAGGCTCCATGCGGAGGTGGCGAAATTGGCAGACGCACTAGCTTGAGGTGCTAGCGCCGCAAGGCATAGGGGTTCAAGTCCCCTCCTCCGCACCAAGTTCATAATAAAGGATTTACGAGAAGGTCAGCCCGAAATGGCTGGCCTTCTTTTTTGTCACTGTAGTGGTTTTTGCAGTGGTTGCGGGAACTCAGGAATGTGGCCCTTCTCGTCATGCTGCCCTGGCTGGGGGAAAAGCCACGCCATGGTCGCTGGCGAGAGCCGCTCAATGCGGGCGACCCCACCCCAGGTAACGACACGAGCGTAGTAGCGGTCGCCGTCGCCGGTGCACACGTCGTACACTCGGCCAACGCGCAGCCGATACTCCTTGCCGCCGCGTGCCCCAACCCCCGACAGGAAGACCCGAGCATATCTGTAATCAGGATCTGAGCCCATAATCTCGGCGACCCAGCCCTTCCCTGGGATGCAGAGATGAAAAAACTCCGGTTCCTGCCATCGGCGGATAGGCAGATCAGCGTCTGCATTTAAGTCGGACGGCGGTGGTTCGAGGAGGAGGTAGGCGTTAGGGTGCGTACTCATGCTTCGCCCCGTATCATGCGCTTAACATCCGCTGCACTAAGAACGCGCGACGGGTCATCCACGGGGCACATCTCGTCGGGGGTGACTCCCCACACCTTCTCCGCCAGCGCAAGGATCTCCTCTATCATCTCGTCGTCGCCCGGGCGCACATAGAACTCGATGGCGGACGCGTGGCCGCTGACGTCCGCCAGGACGTGACGAAGGTCTTGAAAAGTGTGATCAGCGCAGTCGTCTGAGAAGCAGGAGAAGCCAACGGAGCGCTCACTCAGGGTTATGCATGTCTTGCCCAAGTTGCCCGAGTGAGCGCGGCCAGCGAAGGGACACTCCCGGAGGGCAAAGTATTTGACCCCCTCTCTCTCGAACTCCCCGGCGATGTCCAGGTTGTCTTGGTACTCATCGAAGAACTCGTGCAGCAGCTCCTCGACGTTCTCCGCCAGCTCAGGCATGTCCGCATGTCCGCCGGTGCTCCCGCCGCCGGTGGGGATGAGCCCCGCGCGAGACGCCAGGCGGTAGATTTTTCCATGGTCGAGGGGTGCCCACTGCGCGGGGTATTCGACGACCATTGAGCGACGGTGCGGACGGTCAGGCGTAGAGGCTCCTTTGCGATTCATCGTCCCTGGAAGGCGCGAGACGCGAGCAGGGTTGCCCACCGCCGTGTCCACCTTGACCGTGGCAGAGCCGAAGGTCGCGTCAAGGTACTTGAGCACGCGGGGCCATTCGGGCGATGCGGGCGAGCAGCGGTCACCTTGAAAGTAGCAGTGATACCCATTGCCCGAGTCAACGACGATTGGCTCAGGCCAGCCCTCGCGGCGGAGGTAGTCACGCACGCGGAGCAGGCACGCGTAGGCCGCTTTTTTTTCACCCTGCGTGGCGCAAACGCCTGCGGGCCGAATGGGGTCAAAGTCCAGCAGGTAGAGGGTTCGCTGGGCAACGTCCCTGTCCCTCGTCGTGCGCACCCGCGACCGCACCGAGTTCGCTTTGAAGTCACCTATGCGGGAGGCGGCGACCGGGTCGATCGGATTAATGGTGAAGTAGACCGCCGCCGCCTCCGGCCATTCGGTGTCGATCTCCTGCGCGACAACGGCCATCTTCCGGAGGTCGGTGAAGCGCCCGGCGACGATGGATCCGTCCTTGAGCATGACGCGCAGCTCGACTATGTCGCCGGGACCAAACACCTCGGTGAGGAAACAAACGGTGTGAACAAACATCACGCTGCCTCTTTTTTTGTCACGGGCACGGTGGGCAGCTCCACGTCATCGAACGCCTCACCCTCCAGCTCGGGCAGCCTATATTTTCCCGTCCGGCGGGGCTTCTCCCCCTTTGTCTCAATGACCAGCTCCTCCAGCGTGCCCACACGCACCAGCGAGTCAACGATGCGAGTAAGTACGCTACCGTATTTGCGGGAAAAATTGCGGAGTTTTACAAGGCGGGGCAGCACAACCCAGCCGCCCTCGACCACGGGGCGATAGCCGGTCGTCAAGGGAGTCCCCGCCTTGTCGGCGGCAAAGGCAACCTCAATCGCGTCGAGCAGGACGCCCGTAACGACGGCGTCAGGGTTGCGACCGTCGCCCGCCGAGTACGCGCCCCGAATGGCCATCTGCCATTCGGCGAAGGCGAGGGCGGCGGCCAGGCCCTCCTCCGTTACCTCGACGTCACCGTTGGCGGAGGCGGTGATGACGGCCACTCTCATGGCAATCTCCAAGCAACGTCCCGGGTTTACACCTTGGTCGCGCCACTTGTCCTCCCACTCATCGACCTCCGCATGACGCGCGGGTGAGAATGACACGGCACCCGTGGGGAGCAGTGGGTTCGTGCTCGTTTCCTGGCGGGCGAGCGGTTCGTCGTCAAAAAAGCAGGGGATGGTCTTCGTGAGGGGGGTGGGCGACCACTGTCGTTCCCAGCGCCAGTCGCTGGGGAAAGGGGCGAGGATCAGGCGTGAGAGAAAGCCATCCTTGGAATCGGAACCGAATCGCTCCCCAAACTCCGATGGGTCGTCAAGCGTGAGGTTGCCCAGCAGTGACACGCGGGCGTTGATGGCGCACTCCCCGTGCTTGTCAGCGACTGAGTAGCGGTCGCGGATGTAGAGCGTGTTGAGCGTATTGCGGAGGGAGCTTCCTTCGATCGCCATCTTTTTTAACATGGCGATCATCTCGTCCACCACGAGGACGCCGGGGGTGGGGACGGCTGGGGGTGCGTCCTTCCGGTCAAGCCCCTGGCGGAATAAGGCGAGGACGCCCCGGTCGGAGGCGGCGGTGCACTCCAGCAGGCGGTCGTAGTCGTAGAAGAGTGCCTGCCGGGCGCGATCGACCACGAGCGACTTTCCCGCGCCACCGTTGCCCAGCAGCAGGGCGTAGAGCGTGGGCCGGGGGTTGGGGCTGCCCTGAGTGATGTTGACGCCCTGCCCCGCGTAGAGCGCCAGCAGGCTAACGTAGGCCGGGCCGAGCGGCGACTGGAGCGTAGGGGCAATGTCCCCGAGGACGCCATACCGCGCCGCGTCGGGCATCGCGTGGGTGTAGGCGGGACAATTAGCGGGAACAGGCACGTGGAGCCTCCTTTTGATCGGGGGATTTAAATCCCCCACACCCAGGCAATCGACAGTTCATTTCTTTGTTTAACTTTGATTGTTGATAACAAAGAGGTTGGGAAGGCAGGCCACTATATATAGTGGTGACCGGTAGATGCACCACAAGAAAATAATTAAAAGTTTTTTGCAGTAAGCGCGAGACGGGTAAGCGCGAGACGGGTAAGCGCGAGACGGGTAAGCGCGAGACGGGTAAGCGCGAGACGGGTAAGCGCGAGACGGGTAAGCGCGAGACGGGTAAGCGCGAGACGGGTAAG
>JAJYBU010000073.1 GCA_021778845.1 Acidobacteriota bacterium | reverse complement strand
GCCGCGACCTGCCCCATCACCCCGAAGCGGTCCGCATCGATATCCAGCAGGAGTGCCGGCCTCGACGCGTGTTGCAGCCGCGCCACAATCTTCTCGCAGCATCGCTCGAGACTTTCCTCATCACTCAATGCATACGAAAGCACCAGCGGCGTCACCGGCACATCGACCTCGACGTACCCCATGTCGGATGGTAGCTCCAGATACACCGGCAGCTTTTGACGCCATGCCGCCAGGATCAGCCGATCGATCTCGACGACGGCATTCTCCGGCGTCAGTCTCGCCTGCGCGAGGGTCACTTCAGCAAACGCGCGATAGAAGCGACCCTCGGACCCGTCCGCCATCGTGTGATGCATCAGCCATCCGCAATCAATAGCCTCCTGCGGAATCGACCCGCACACACAGATGACCGGCACATGTTCGCAATAGGCCCCCGCGATCCCATTCATCGCACTGAGCGCCCCGACCCCCTCAGTCACAAACAGCGCGCCCAGGCCATTCATCCTGGCATAGCCATCCGCTGCATACGCGGCATTCAACTCATTACAGTTTCCAACCCACTCCGGCCGCCGCCGATCCTCCAGTTGTTGCAGCAGCTCAAGGTTATAGTCGCCAGGCACGCCAAAAATATGGCGCACCCCCGCCTCTTCAAGCCGCCTCAGCAGAAACTCCCCGACCCTCTGTCTCACATCCGCTCCTTAGCCAGACAAACGGTGGGAGATCCCGACACTCAACCTCTACACCGTTGCCGCATCAGAGCATATCCCCATGACGACACAAAGGAATGTGACGCGCTGCACATCTATTTCTTCCACCGCCTACCACCACCTGCAGCCCACCCCTCACCCCTTCGGGCATTCCCAATTGCCAGAAACGGCGGACCCAAAGATTGCCTCGATCACCGCCATATTCTTGATCGCATCTTCCACCGGCACAGGCACCTCCCCGCCTTCCAGCAAGGCCTTCGAGAACGCATCGCCCTGCAGCGTGTATTGATCGCACACCGGAAAACTCTGCGTGACCACACCCCCGCCAAACAGGTCGCTGCCTTCGTCGATGAAGAGGCGCGTCGGACGGTCGATCGGCGCGTTAACGGGAATCTCGATCTCGATGCGCCCGCGTGTTCCAACAAAGTGAATGCGCTGATACGGGACCAACTGGGTGCTGCACGTAAAGATCGACTGGCCACTCGGAAAGTCGAGAATTGCCGAAGTGAGCCGGTCCGTATGCATCTGCGGATCGCGGTCGATGCACGCGACCACGCGTTCCGGCTCCTCGCCGAAGCCGAAGCGCGATGCGTGAATCATGTAGCAGCCGATATCCATCAACGCGCCGCCGCCGCACTCCACCTGGTTACGAATATTCGCCGGATTGATATTGAAGTAGCTGAAAAATCCCATCACCGAACGCAGTTCTCCAATGCGTCCCTCATCCAGCAACGCACGCAGCCGAAGCCATTGCGGATGGCTGCGGATCATGAAGGCCTCGCCCACCTTCACACCAGTCCGCGAACACACCCCGAGCAGCGTCTCGGCCTCCGCCACCGTCAGGCTCAGCGGCTTCTCGCACAACACATGCTTCCCCGCCTCCGCCGCTTTAATCGTCCACGGAACATGCATCTGATTCGGAAGTGGATTATAGATAGCATCAATATCCGGGTCGGCAAGAAGCTCTTCATACGACCCATAAGCCGTCGCAATGCCCAGCGCAGCGGCCGCTTCCTTCGCCTTCGCAATGTCCCGCGAGGCAATCGCCGTGACGCTCACATACTGGCCCTTCTGCATACCTGGAATTACTTTTTTCACTCCGATCGCTGCAGTGCTGAGAACTCCCCAGCGAATTCTTTTCGACATAATAGCCATCCTTCGTCAGAGTCGCATATTGCCCTTGCCACCGTGCTTACGCACTCTCCCCGCTCACTTCAGTCCAGCGATCGCCACTGCATCCATATCGTCATACCGCTGGTTCTCGCCGCCCATGCCCCAGCAGAACCCATAGCTCTGCGTGCCCACGCCTGCATGGATACTCCATCCCGGCGACACCACAACGTCGCGATCGCTCAACACCAGGTGCCTCGTCTCATCCGGCGGGCCCATCAGGTGCACCACGCGTTGCGACGCATCCACATCGAAGTAAAAATACACCTCGCTGCGCCGCATATGCGTATGCGGCGGCATCGTGTTCCAATTCGATCCCTTCGCCAGCAGCGTAAATCCCATCACCAATTGGCAACTGCGAATGCCATCCAGAAAAATCGCTTTATAGATCGACCGTTTATTGCACGTCTCCTCCGATCCCAGGTGTACCGGCTCCAACTCGGCAAACTTCGCCAGCTTCGTCGGATACGCCGTGTGCGCCGGATAGCTCAGCAGATAAAACGCCGCCGGAGTCAGCGCGTCGTCGCTTGCAAACGTCACCACCTTGCTGCCGCGCCCCACATACAAGCAGTCCAGCTTGCCCAGCGTAAACACCTGGCCGTCAACGGTCACCGAACCTGCCCCGCCCACATTCAGCACGCCCAGTTCGCGCCGTTCCAGAAAATAATCCGACCTCAACTCAGGGTGCGGCTCCAGCATCAGCGCCTTGTCCGTCGGCACCGCTCCGCCAATCACCGTGCGGTCCAGATCCACATATCGCGTCTCAATCTCGCCGTCGCGGAACAGCGCTTCCAGCAAAAACGTCTCACGCAACTCCGCGGTCGTCATCCTCGGATATCGAACCACATCCGCCATCTGCACAATCTTCATTCCCTGCTCCTTCATGTCATCGACCGTCTTCCATCTACTATCTGCTACTCTCAGGCTCCTGCACCTTGATCACATAGATCACAATCGTCTGCCCCGGCGCCTCGACCGCCTGATGCGGCGTCCCCGCCGGAATATGAATCACATCGCCCTTGTGCAACGCATGCGGAGTAGCTCCCTCCAGCCCCGTCCCATGCACTTCTCCCCCCGGCAACTCCTTCGCATCCACCATGGTCCCACCCGTCAACTCTGTCCCCTCGCCATCGAGCACAATCAGAAAATCCGCAAAGTGTTTATGCAGCTCTCCGCCTCCACTCTTGCTGCGCGCCGTCAACATCGTGTAGTGCCCGTTGTAGTGCGCCAGCGTAATCCCCGCGCTGCCACTGCCTGCTTTCGCCTGTTCCAGCAGAGCCTTCCCCCGCTCCGCCAACGCATCAAGATTCAACACCTCAGGCTCAGTCTGCATCGTCGGCGCAGCAGCCACAGGCGGCTGCACCACTGCTGCCTGCTTCATCGGCGTCAGCCCGGTCGCTGCCGTCAGCGCCGACCACAGAACCGCATTCGCTGCCACTCCTAACCATCCCATTCTCGCAACCTCCATGTTGCTGCCTTACCCAGCATAAGGAATCCAACCCGTCCCGTCACTTCGTCTCCGCACCTGGCGCAGCCCGCCCACATGCTTCGCCCTTCGCGCTTTGCATTTGCTGTTGCCATCCACGTAAAGTTGACCTCATGTCCACCCGAAATATCCTCGAACTCTTTCGCCTCGACGGCAAAGTAGCCCTTGTCACAGGAGCAGCCAGCGGTCTGGGCGCTGCCATCGCCATCGCCCTTGCGCAGGCGGGAGCGCAGGTCGCAGTCCACGGCAACCGCCGCCCCGCCGACGAAACCGCCGCCACCATCGGCGCCAACGCCTTCGCCTTCCAGTCCGATCTCTCCACCACCACCGGCGCCGAAACCCTCTTCAACGCCGTCCACCAACACTTCGGCCACATCGACATCCTCATCAACAACGCTGGCACCATCTCCCGCGCCCCCGCCGAGGACACCACCCTCGAAGACTGGCAGACCGTTCTGCAGGTCAACCTCACCAGCGTCTTCCAACTCTCCCAGCTCGTAGCCCGCGACATCTTCCGCCGCAAGGCCGCCTTCTGCCTCTCCTCCTCCACCGGCAAGATCGTCAACATCGCCTCTCTCCTCAGCTTTCAAGGAGGCATTCGCGTCCCCGCCTACGCCTCCTCCAAGGGCGGCGTCGCCCAACTCACCAAGGCCCTCGCAAACGAGTGGGCACCGAAGGGCATTCAGGTCAACGCCATCGCTCCCGGCTACTTCGCCACCACCAACACCGAAGCTCTCCAGGCCGACGAGACGCGCAACCGTCAGATCCTCGAACGAATCCCCGCCGCCCGCTGGGGCCAGCCTCAGGACCTCGCCGGAGCCGCACTCTTCCTCAGCTCCCCCGCCAGCGACTACGTCACCGGCACCGTCCTCACCGTCGACGGCGGCTGGATGGCCCGCTAGCCGCAGCCTCTCGATATCCCCCGCGCAAGCCCTCGTCTCTGAATTCTCCACTTCACGCTACAGGGTGAAGTGGC
>JAJYBU010000017.1 GCA_021778845.1 Acidobacteriota bacterium | reverse complement strand
TGTTATCGGTACTCTAAAAATCCTCAGATTCGGCGTTTGAAAAATCCCCAGTTGAGGCCGAGCGGCTGCATTCTGACCCGAGGAGGGTTGGGATGCTGCGACTGGAGGGCTTTATGGAGATACAGAAGCTGCATCACGACGGAGTCAGCGTCAGCGAGATTGCTCGCGAGCTGAAGATGGACCGGAAGACGGTTCGGAAGTACCTGAAGCAGGCTCCCCGCGAGTATGAACGCAAGCCGAAGAGCTGGCAGGTGGATCCCTACCGTGCGTATCTGCGGGAGCGGTGGGAGGTGGGTGTTCATAACGCGGCGAAGCTGTTTGTGGAGATCCGGAAGCGCGGCTATGGCGGATGCGAGACGCAGGTGAAGAAGGTAGTGCGGCCGTGGCGGAGCGAGGGCCAGGAGCGGGCGTTCGTGCGCTTCGAGACGGCACCGGGCGAGCAGGCGCAGATGGACTGGGGTCACTTTGGCAACTGGGGCGGCAGGCGTCTGTATGGGTTCGCGCTGACATTGTGCTGGTCGCGGATGCGGTATGTGGAGTTCACCCAGCGGCAGGATGCGGAGACGCTGTTGAACTCGATGGTGCATGCCTTTGAGTTCTTCGGCGGCGTGACGCGGACGGTGCTGACCGACAACATGAAGACGGTGGTCGTGGACCGGGTCGACGGCCAGCCCTGCTTCCATGCGAAGATGCTGGACTTCGCCAGCTACTACGGCTTCGTTCCGCGGGTGTGCCGTCCGTACCGGCCTGAGACCAAGGGCAAGATCGAGTCGACGATCCGGTTTATCAAGGGCAACTTCTGGCCAGGGATCCAGTTCGACTCGCTTGCGGAGTTGAACCGTCAGGCTGTGGTCTGGTGCAACGAGGTCAACCGCCGGGTCCACGCGACCACGCGCGAGATCCCGCAGTTGCGGTTTCCGCATGAGGGGCTGACGCCGTTGAACGGGCAGCCGGCTTACGACACCAGCTACGTGAGTCATCGCCAGGTGGCCAGGGACTGCCTGTTCAGCTATCGCGGCAACCGCTACTCGGTGCCGCATCTTCACGCAGGCAAGAGTGTGCTGGTGCGCGAGCCGCTCGACTCAGACAGCATCCGCGTCTTCGCTCAGAACGATCTGATCGCGGAACATAAGACGGCCACAGGCAAGGGCGCGATGGTGGTCCAGCCATCGCACTATGGCGAGCTTCCGCGACGGAGCAGAACAGCGGAGGTCAAGCCGCCGCTGCAGGCTATCGCCGAACTGGTGCCGGGCCCGGGCGTCGGCCTTCACTACCCGGTCCCCGAGGTCGAGTTCCGTCCGCTTGCGATCTACAACGCGTTCTGCGAGACCGGGGTCCCCGGCGACAGGTCTTCGTCGCTGGGGTGGGAGGAGGCCACCCATGTCGCTTCAGTCTGAACGCCTGCTCAGCCATATGCTGCGGCTGCGCCTGTCGCATCTGCCCAACTGCTATGAGGCCATCGCCGAAGAAGCCTCGGCGAAGAATCTGCCCTATCTCGACTTCCTCGAACAGACGCTCGAAGCCGAGAGCCAGGCCAAACACACACGCAACGTCCGGCTGAAGACGCAGTGGGCGCACTTCCCCTACAACAAGGGGCTGGACCAGTTCGACTTCGCCTTCCAGCCCTCGGTCGACGAACGCAAGCTGCGCGAACTGGCCTCGCTCGCCTTCCTCGAACGCAAGGAGAACGTGCTGCTGCTTGGTCCGCCCGGGGTCGGCAAGACGCATCTCGCGATCGCGCTCGGCACCGAGGCTATCGTCGCCGGTTCGTCGGTCTACTTCGTCACCATCCAGGACCTCGTCGCCCAGTTCCAACGCGCCCGCGACGAGAACAAGCTGAAGGAGCGGATGAGTCTGCTGGTCAAGCCCAAGCTGCTCATCCTCGACGAGATGGGCTACCTCACGCTGGACTCCTTCGCCGCCACCTGCCTGTTCCAACTGGTCTCGGAACGCTACGAGAAGGGCTCCATCATCTTGACCTCCAACAAGAGCTACGGCGACTGGGGCGCGATCTTCGCCGACAACGTGATCGCCTCGGCCATCCTCGACCGGCTGCTGCACCACTCCACCACCATCAACATCAAGGGCGAAAGCTACCGACTCAAAGACAAGAAGAAGGCCGGTGTCGTCGCCGCAAAGCTGCCTGGGAAAGAAGGAGCGTAGCCCCAGGTTCGTCCGCGCGGGAGAATGCGGCTCCGGGCTTCGCCCTCCGCCGCATCCTCCCGCATCACCTCAACCCGCCTCTAACTGGGGAATATTCAAACGCCGAGAACTGGGGATTTTTCAGTTGACGATGACACTAAGGGGCGCTGCCCCGATCGCGCGGCGACAAGGGGCTTCCCCAATCTTCCGCGCTTCGCTTGTGCAGACCGGCCTTTGGCCGCCTCCGCTTCGCTCCGGTGGGGAGACCCCTCCCCTTGCGCCTTGCTACCCCCGCCTTCGCCAGGTGGCGTTCGGCATGTACATGCCGCGTTTCAACGCGGACGTGCAAAGGCCAACACCCAAGGAGGAAGCACCCATGAACACCACCAGCAGCGTTACCGCCATCAGCGAAAACCCCAAACAGCCGCAGCAACGGCAGACCGCCAAAGACATCATCGCCGCCAACGTCAAGAGCCTCATCGAGCAGTTAGAGGCCGGACATTCGGACGCCCTCACCGCCTACCTCGACGCGATGAGCCGCTTTCACAACTACAGCTTTGGAAACATTCTGGAGATCGCGCGGCAGCGACCGAGCGCAACCCGCGTTGCAGGGCTGTACGCATGGAACCAGCTAGGCAGGAAGGTGAAGAAAGGCGAGAAAGGGATTCGGATACTCGCCCCCATTGTCGGCATCAAGCGCAAGAAAGACGAGGAAGCCAACAAGGACATCACCAAGCAGAATACCCGCGTCTTGGTTGGTTTTCGCAATGCCTATGTCTTTGACGTGGAGCAGACCGAAGGCGCGGAGCTTCCCACACTGCGGGAGATGACCGGGACTGTTGGAGAGAACCGCGAGCGCCTGGTTTCGTTCATTGAAGCCCAGGGCATCGAGCTTTCTTTTACCGAGAAGATCGCTCCCGCGCTGGGCATGAGCTACGGCGGCAAGATTGCCATTCTTACCGGCCAGTCAGATGCCGAGGAGTTCAGCACCCTAGTCCATGAACTTGCGCACGAGATGTTGCACAAGGCAGAACGCCGGACGACCACCACCAAAGTAGTCAGGGAGACGGAGGCCGAGGCTATCGCCTTTGTCATCGGCAAGGCAGTAGGACTGGAGACGGGTTCAGCCAGCGCGGACTATATCCAGCTTTACCACGGCAACGCTTCATTGTTGGCCGAGAGCTTGGAAGTCATTCAGCAGACCTCCAGTGTCATCCTTGCCGCCTTGCAACCACCCACCAAGGCAGAGGCAGAAATGCCCGATGCAGAACTGGCGAAGGTGGCGTAATGCAGACTATCCTTCGCATTCTCAAACAGGCCGGAGGTTGGCACCACGGCCTGTATCTCAAGATCGAAAACTCGCCTTATATGGCTTTGGTTATTGAGGCGACCGACGAATCAGGCCCGTGCGGTTTGCCCTCTATCTCTGTCGCGCACTATGGCGAACAGAACGGCGACCTCATGCGCGACCCGGAGATGTGTTTCGAGCTTGGATTCGCGGACGGGCCACACCTGAACGCTTTCTATTACCGGAACGACTATGTAGGCGTGGAGCAGTGGAGCCGCAATATCGTCCGCGACCACTACGTTTACCTGGTCAGCTTGCACCAGCAGCATGAGCGATTCGCCAAGGTGTGGGACAACAACCTGCGATTGCAGGGCTTCGCCGAAGCCTTTGAGCAGCAGCAGACCCCACGCGCCTAACTCTTTCCCGCCCGGAGCGGATGGGAAGCGCGTTCGCTCCAAAACACCCAACGCAGTGCAACCGTTCAAGGAGAGCAACCATGCAATATAGCAGCGCATTCCAATTCCTCGCCATCGACACCATCCACGAGTCCACCACCAACCCCCGCCGCACGTTCGATGAAGCCAAGCTTAGGGAACTCGCCGAGAGCATCAAGCACAATGGCCTCATTCAACCCATCACCGTCCGGCCCAACAACGAAGGCTTCGAGATCGTTGCAGGAGCAAGGCGCTTCCGCGCCGCTCAGATTGCGGAGCTTTTCTCCATTCCAGCCCGTATCGTTGAGATCGACGACGCACAGGCGCTGGAATGGCAGCTAGTCGAGAATAGTCAGAGGGTAGACGTTCACCCTTACGAGGAAGCGCAGGGATTCCAACGCTTGCTCGACATTCCCGGTTACGACGTTGCCGCATTGGTCGAGAAGTCGGGCAAGAGCGCAAGCCACGTCTACGCGCGTCTGTCCCTCCTCCAACTCATCCCCACTGTGGCCGAGGCATTCACCCAAGAGCGCATCACCGCCAGCCACGCAAACCTCATCGCACGGCTTCCGCAGGAGAGCCAAGCCGAAGCCTTCGAGCAATGCTGGCGCAAGGACTGGCAGGACAAAGAACCGCATCTGCTACCCGCGAAGCACGTTGCCGCGTGGATTCAGACCAACCTCTATCTGTCTCTCGCGGACGCACCGTTCGATCGCGAAGACCCCACCCTCAGCCCCACAGCCAGAGCTTGCGTCACCTGCCCCCGCCGCAGCGGATACAACACCGCGCTATTTGCCGACGTGGTTTCCGACCAGTGCCTCGATTCAATCTGCTACCACAGCAAGGTTGAGGCATTCCTAGACCGGGAGATTGCAGCGCATCCCGGCCTCGTCCAGATCGAGAACGGCTGGCGCAACCCCAAGGAGCAGCGACCGGGAGCGGTGCAGCGCGGCCACGTTCGTGAGCTTGAAACCGTGATCGACAACCCGGACGTGGAACCAGTCATGCCGTGCGAAGCCGCCAAGGCCGCAATCGTGGTCTATGGCAAGCAACTTGGCCGCAAACTGACGGTTTGCACGGACAAGCATTGCCCGGTACATGACCCACAAGCCGCAGCCGAAGCAGCGGCGAATCCCGTGCCGACGATGGCACCCGCGCCGGAGACAGAGACGGAGGAAGAGGCCGCAGAACGTCAGGCAGAGTTCGAGCGGCAGAGAGCGGAGTACGAAGAAGAACGTCAACGCAGAGAGGAGGAACGCAAGCAGCAGTTCGAGCGGGAACAAGCCGAGCACGACGCCGAGCGAAACCGCAGAACCGAAATTCTGAAAGCCCGCGAAGCCACGTTCAACCGCATCTTGGAAAATGCCCCTCCGATGTTCAACGCCGTGCAGTTGAGGGTATTCCTTAGTGCGCTGTGCAATCTTGACCCCTACACGATCACCGACGACGTAGCCGAACAATTCGCCAGAGACAGCGAGAACAATCAGCGGACAGCCGAAGAGATTCTGGCAGCCGCACTCTCCGAAACGCCGGACGAAAAGCTAACCAGCTTCGCCCTCCGGCTTGCCCTCACCGGGTACGTCGAAATCCCACGCGAAAGCGAGTTCGACTTCCTAGCCGAAGCCGAAGCCGCCTTCGTACTCCTACCACCTGCGAAGACGCAACCTAAAGCGAAAAAGCCAACGCCCATCAAGGAGATTCCCGCCTCTAAGCCGAAGGTCGGACCGAAGAAGGTGGCGAAATCCAAGAAGGCGGATGCAGCCTAACCGAGGAGGCGGGAGTCAAGACAGGCTCCCGCCCCATCGCATTACTCAACAGCCAACACCTTCATAACGGCAGGAGACTTTCCCTCTCCTGCACCTCACCCTTAGCCAAAGAACGAAGAGAAAAGACTTCAGCCCCAGAGCGTCGGAGCGTCGTCGCAAACCAGAAGTGATTCCTCGTCATTCCTCACGTTCCCAACACGAGAGTTCGCTTTCCATGCCCGCATCTTCTCAGCGGGAAAAGGCCTCAACAGATCGAGCGGGAGAGCCTGAGCCTCCGCAGGCTGGAGCCAGCGGTCGTAATCCTTCGGCTCGATAATCACCGGCATCCTGTCATGCAGCGGCTCCATGACATCGTTCGGGTCCGTCGTGATGATCGTGAACGTCTCCAGCAGTGTCCCATTCTCTTCCTTCCAACTCTCCCAGAGGCCAGCAAAGCCGTACTGACTTCCATCGAGCATCCCGATGGCGAACGCTTGCTTGGTCTTCGCGCCGATCTTCTGCCATTCGTAGAACGCGTCGGCAGGCACAAGGCATCGCCGCTTCTTGATCGAGTCACGGAAAGATGTGGTGGTGACAATGCTCTCTGCGCGAGCATTGATGCGCTTCACTCCGTCTCGCGCATCCCGTGCCCAGAAGGGCACGAGTCCCCACCGCATCAGGACAATCTCCCTCTCGCCCGACTCCGGCGAGAGCCGCACCACAGGTTGAGACGTCTGTGGCGCGATATTGAAACTCGGCCCGAACTCCGGTAGATGTTCGGGATCGACGCCGAACCAGTCGGCTATCGCTTTCTTTGTCGCCCGTCGAACATAGCGTCCACACATCGTGGCCTTCCTCGACACGATTCTATAAGAGCACTACTTCCCATAAAGCCGACATATCGTTACCAATCTTGCGGTCGGTGAGCGCATTGGCGATTTCTCGCTCATTGACTAAGACTAAATTGTCTAGGGGTTGCAACTGCGTTGATTGGCAGATGCCGAAAAGCCGCATCAGTTTCACGCGCCTTTCCGGTGTGCCGCCAAGCTCCGCTCGCCGGACCGAGCAGGAAGAGTCAAGTTTCTTCTTCTGCACCTTCCCCTGCATGCCCACATCAAGGCGAATTCGGTTATCTCCAATAGACGGAGTTTTGACCAATCTCTTTCAAAGGCATGGGTGTCGTCGTGTATGGTTATTTAATACTGCTGAGCTCTCCCCAATGGGAACCACGTCGACGCCAAAAGCGAACGCTTCGAGCACTCCCACGCCTCCAAAAGTCTTTCCCTCTGTCGAGGATGCCAAGCCTTCGGAAGAGGGCGGCCCAATCGCGCGCACAGGGTTCAACTATCAGGATGAGATCGCGGTGGGCTATCTGCTGGACATGCTGGAAGATCCTTCCATCCTGAAAGTTCATTGCGAAACACATGACGACGCCATTCTCATAAGCCAGCAGAATGCGTCAGCTCAAGTCGTCGCCGAGTACGTTCAGGTCAAGGGAAGCGAGGACGACAAATACTGGTCCGTAGCCGACTTGTGCGTCAAGGTGAAGGGTAAGGCTGGTTCCTCCATCTATGAGACCTCGCTTGAGAGGGACAAACATAGCGAGGTATCACGCTTTCGCATTGTCACGCTTCGCCCCGTCAACGGTGATCTCAAAATCCTGACCTATGACCGTATGGCTTCGAATCGAACCGGCGACTCCACGAAGACTACCGAACTGATTGCTGCGATCGAGGAAAAGTGCAAAGACGCGAAGTCAGAAAAAGGAAACGGCGCGGACTTCTGGGTTCGTAACTGTCTCTGGGAAGAACGGCAGGGCGAGGAGCAGAACCGCCAAGTCAATCTGCTTCGGGTCATCAAGATAACCCAGGCGGAAGGCCGCACGTTGTTGTTCGAGCAAGCAGAGACCATTTTGCAAGAACTGCGGAAGAAGGCCAAGGATGCTGGAGACGCCAAGTGGGCGGAAGGTAAAGAGAAGAAGATTATCGAACGATCAAAACTCCTTGAATGGTGGAGTGCCCGCGTTCAGACGTTGATCGAAGGGGCCTCTACGATCTCCGGTGGAAAGCTCGAAGGCAAAATGACAGCTGCGCAGCTTCCCACGCCAATCATTGGGCTCGCAAAAGAACTCCGTAGAGACTACGCCGCCATATCCAGGACTTCAAAATACAGCACTTCCGGAGAAGACGAAACACTTCGTTCCAAGGTCAAATCTACGGTCCAGTCGTTGCAGTCATCTCTCCACTCGGGCGAACTGAATCTAAACGGAACAGAGTTTCACTCCTTGTGCCTTACCCGGATGGAGCAGATCAACGAAGGTCGCCCTGAAGGAGCGCCGGACCGATCAGCCTTCCTGAAGGGGTGCATGTACGACATCGCCGATAGATGCTTGCTTCGTTTCGAGAGGTCGAACTCATGAGATCGTTAAATCGCATCGCCGGTCGCTCGATCGCTCTGCCGTTATCGGCAGATGACATCATCGAGTTTCACCTCGCAAGGCTCCTCCTACTCCTGAAGTTCTGCGGAACGGCTGGCCGCATCGACGGCCTCACGAAGATGGCGAAGCTGGACTTCTTTGCCAGATATCCGGATTTCTTTAGCGTAGCCAAGGCTGCAGTTGCGAAAGACGAGGGCGAATCGGAACATCTCTCATCGTCCGCAACGCACACAGTGGAATCAGCGATGGTCAGGCATCATTACGGGCCTTGGGATAAGCGCTACTACCAAGTGCTTTCCGTTTTGGAAGCCAAAGGTTTGATTGTGGTCGCGAAGGAGGGCAACTCGTATCGGATCACGCTAACCGATCTCGGGAGCGATCGCGCCCGTGCGCTCTCTACCAAGAGTTCATTCGCCGATCTCGTTGCCAGAATGAAAGACATTAAAAAGACCTTCGGGGCCATGAAAGGCAACAAAATCAAGCAACTCATTTACGAAGTCTTTGACGCTGAAGTCGGACAGCGCGCAAGGGGCGAGGTGATCGAAGGGTGATGCCAGTGCTTTTTTCTGTCGAATCGATAGATCGCTTGCAAGCTGCAGGAGAACGAGAATCTCTGTCCTTCGAGGCCGGTGTGAATGTGCTCGTCGGTGTACCCAACACCGGGAAGACGAAATGGCTGCAGCTCTTGGATTATCTTCTCGGCGACCCAGGGAACAATCCTTTCGAAGGTGCAATCGAAACCGGGCTGGCTGAAAAGTATGTGTCGGCAGGGGCGAACGTGCGTATCGGCGACTCACTTCACCGCGTCGAACGACGCTGGCAGGAGACCGGAGCAAAGACGAAGGTTTTCGTCGATGATCAGGGGTACAACCCCAGTGAATTCCAGGAATGGCTTCTGCAACAGTTGGGAATCCCCTTGTTGCATTTCCCACGCGGCAATCCTATGTCCGGTCAGACTTGGCCTGAGCTTAGCTTCCGAATGCTGCTCCGCCACATGTATCGGCAGCAGCGTTTCTGGGGCGACCTTGCGGATAAACAGCCTGAAGCTGAACAGGTCACCTGTGTCCTGCAATTTCTGGGTGTAGCAGAACGCATTTACACCGAAGACTATGCGCAACTGATCAAAAAGAGGATGGAAATCGAACGTACACGCGGGCGTCGCGACCAGTACAACGAGACCCTCGGAGACATTGCGCGGGATATCCTGTCAGAGCCGACAGTAAGCGTCACACTCACCATGAGCGCCGTGAACAAGGCCAAAGAGAACATCGGGGCCGAGATCGAACGGTTGAGACAAGGCCGTGTCTCTGTTCTTGAAAAGGCGCGAGACACTGCCGTGCCAGCCAAAGATAGAAGTCGTGTTTCTCGTCTTGCGGAGAGGCGCGCGGAAATCATCGCCATCCTTGAAAAAACGAGAAAGGCCATGGATGACAGCTCAGAGCGTCTCAATGAGCTAGAGACGTACAACGATGATTTGACCGAAGAACTCAACCGAATGAATCGAGCGGCGGATGCTGGTTCAGTTCTTGCCGACCTCAAAATCACGCATTGCCCTGCGTGCGATCAGTCTGTCGTGAACGACAGTTCCGACCACGAACACTGCTTCTTGTGTCATCAGACCGTCCAGGCTGAACCCATGCTGGAAGAGCTGGGAGCCGCTCGTCTTCAATTTGAAAAAGACCGTCTCGATGGCGAATTGAAAGAAACGGCAGATCTCAAAGGAGTCTTAGAGCGCGAGATCACCGCTCTTGCCTCTGAGATCAAGTTACGTGAGGAAGAGCTGACTTCGATCGAAGACGAGCTTGCTCCTGCGCGCTCGAATGTCGGGGCTCTCGTGCAAACCGAGGTCAGCGAAATCGATATGGCGCTCGGCAAAGCCGGGGAACGTCTCCGGCAGATTGATCGTGTTCTTGCCGCCCTCGACTTGGGTAGGAATCTCACCGAGAAGATTGCAGCCCTTGAGATCGAGATTGGCCCGCTGCGGGACCGTGTGGATGCAATGGTCGATTCGATTGATTTCAGGGCCGCCGCGTCCGCACTTGAAGATGGAATGAACGACTACCTGAATGCAATCAATGCCATCCGGCCCGGTAGCTGGAAGCACAGTGCGGTCGCCATCACTCTCTCACGCTCGAAGCTAGACATCCGCGTTGGTCAAAGACGGTGGCAGCAGGCTTTAGGCGGAACCGACACACTCTACTTCTTGATGGCTTACCAGTTCGGCCTTCTGACACTCTCCGACAAGGAGGGCGCGCACTACCCAGGCCTCTCCATCATCGACGTTCCTGGAGAATTCTCCGGCGAAGAGATCGAGGACAAGGAAAATTTCATCATTCAACCCTTCATCGATTTGGTTGGCTCAGAAAAGTACGCAGGGAGTCAGGTCATCATCACCGGTGCGTCATTCAAAGGACTTGCAGATGTCAATCGCCAGACATTGACGTTGGTGCACGTCTCCTAGTCCTTGCCCATCTATTCCCTCGTTGCGGAGGGCTTTGTGTCGTGCGTCACTCCTCGGATTACGATAGTTGAGGGAGACTTCAGTATGCAGGAAACCTCGAACTCAGTCGCTGGCACCGATCCCAAACGCCAGCTTGCATCTCTGAAGTTTCAGAAAGCCACCGCGAAGCTCTATGAAGATTTGATTCGCGCTACGCATGATGCGCGCGACAAACAAAACAACGAAGGAATTCATGCTGCTGGCGCTTACATGCGCCGGACTGCGGATGCTGTCATCGAGCGGTTCCAAACCATCGAAGACCTTTTCGAAGCGAACTACCTGAGTGGCTATAAGCATCAGCCGATGTCCGACGAGGACAACGCATGGCTGCGAGAACAAGCCGCAGCCATCGTCGATGCCGAGCTCAAGCGTGTACAGGCTCTCATCGAGCAGCTCTGCTCCAGCTTCACTGGAGGCTCCGCGCAGCAATATGCGAAGTATGTCAGTGCCGCCGAAAGCGAAGCAGCCCTCCTGAGAGCACGTGTCGAGAATGGCATCACCATCTGCGTGCTCGAACACCAAGCCGCCCGTCCGAAGGAGAATGGCTCGCCTGCCAAATGGGATGTCTTCATTAGTCACGCCTCCGAAGACAAATCCTACGTGGATGTACTTGTCCAGAAGCTGACCGAAGCCGGAATCAGGGTGTGGTTCGATCGGACGGCAATTGATTGGGGGAGCGACATTCGCATCACTATCGATCACGGCTTGAAGAACTGCACGTATGGCATCGTCGTATTCTCGAAAGCATTTTTGGCTCAGAAGAAGTGGACGGAGTACGAGCTTAGTGGGCTCTTTGCTCTCGAAGAGCCAGGACGCACACGCATTCTGCCCATTTGGCACGGTGTGACTGAGGAAGAGATGAAAGCGTACAGTCCAGCTTTTTCACTTCGGCTTGCTAAAGCATCTTCGCGTGACAGTTACCAAGACATCGTCGCGAGTGTAAAGACGATGGTCGAGAAGGCTGCGAATCCGGAAGCAGAACCAAATCTTCTAAAAGGAACGCCCTACCCCAAGCGCGAGCATTTGGGACCAGCCGCTGCCGATGCGCGCTATGAGATGATCGGCAAACCCGAACCGCTGGTCTCTTTCATCGTCCGTACTGTCACGGATGGCAGTGGAGACTATCTCCTTGAGAGGTGGGTTGGCACGCCGCTAGAAATGAGTGAAGTCTTCCGCGGAACGCGGGAAGAGGTCGCTTTACGCTACGTGACCGCCGACAAGGAAATGCAGTTGAAGGGATACAGCCGTCGAGGCAATCTCGTAGCGGACCAGGCCTTCAACTTGTCTTGATCTTCCCGATTGTCGGTGCAGGAACGGTCAGTCTTCGAACGGAACCGCATCCACCAAAATATGCACAGTGCAAATCGTCGGGGACTGAGGCCGCTCACTCACATTTCAACCATTGCCATCACGGCACCTGTCCCTACGTGAAGACAGCGAATCCGCAGATCGATACATCATTCTCAACTGTTGCCAACAACAGGCCAATGCACTCAGCGAACAAGGGCTTGATCGAATCTCGAAGCATTAGTCCTGTGAAACGCGCTTCTCGGAAGTATTGAGCATTGGCATCCTTCAGCGACTTCTTCCCGAAACTCTCATTTTGATCTTCTTCGATGGCTGCACCAGTGCCGGTGCAAGTTTGACTTGCGCCCCGAGGCTGGGAGTATTCTGGGATGCAGTAGAGAACAAAAGGCGAAAACATAATGGCGATGCAATCCCGAAGTGCGGCGTTGAGGCAGGAGATCGAGAGCAGCCTCGCGTCCCGGATTCCCGCCGCCTTATCGCCCCAAGCCGCTCAAGCGCCACGGCTTCTTCCGATTCGGAATGACGCCATAAATGCCCTCTTGGGTGGGGGGCTGCCTATTGGGGGCATCTGCGAGTTCACCGGCCCCGCCTCGGCGGGACGGACATCGCTGGCTCTGTCTGTCCTGAGTGAAGCGACCGTCGATTCGGCCTGCGCCTACATCGACGTGAGCGACAGCCTCGACGCAAGGAGCGCCGCCGCCGCTGGAGTGCAACTTAAGAACCTTCTTTGGGTGCGTTTTTCGGACGTGCAGGAGCAAAGAGCGACCCCCCAACTCGGCCAGACCGGGAGAGTCGGCACGCCAAGCCCGAATGACGCAGCGGATAGATCGACGCAGCACCACGGCATTCGCCACCCACGCACCGAGACAAAGTGTATCGACTGGGCATTGGAGAAGATGCTCGTTCAAAAGGCGGAAACCGGGCTCAAAAAGATGGAAGGTACCCCAGGCTATCCAAACCAAAGGCTAAGCCTCGCAGCCGCCCCAGCAGAGCAGGTCGTCTACGAGCATTTCAACGCCCGCCGTGCGGATGCGTCCGACCCTTTACGGCAAATTGACCGGAGAACTGCGGATGAGGCCCGCGAACGTGCCAACTCGCCCGCAGCAGTACAAGGCGGGCTGAGGCGTGATGCAAAGCCGTGGAGCAAGTTGGACAAGGCTCTTCGTACAGCAGACCAGATTCTCCAAGCGGGAGGCTTTCGAGTCGTGGTACTTGACCTTGCCTCAGTCTCCCCGGAGCAAGCTCTTCGCATCCCGTCGGCAACCTGGTATCGGTTCAGCCGCGCCGCGCAGGAAGGCGACGCTATCCTGCTACTCCTGACTCAGGAGCCATGCGCCAGATCGAGCGCGAAGTGCGTACTCGACTGCTCACCGCACTTGGCTCCAAGCGAATCAATCCATTTCTTCGACTGCATGACCTACGCAACCGAAGTCGTCCGCCAGCGGGTGGCAAATCCTTACGGCAAGAAAGCACCGGGCCGAGCGGTCGAATGGAATTCGACAGCTCCGTGGATGCGTGCGGCGGGGAGGTAGCGGATGGAATACGCCGCGATCCACATACCGGAGTTTCCGGTAGTCGCATGGCTGCGATCGGACGCCGCCGCACGCTCCCACGCCCTCGCCGTCATCGAGGGCATCGCCCCGCTTCAGCGCGTTGTCTCCATCAACCGCGCAGCCAGAAGTCAGGGCGTTTCGCGTGGCATGAGCAAAGTTCAAGCTGAGGCGACAGGACCGATGCTCTTTCGCAATCGTTCCATCGCTGAGGAGACTGCAAACTTTGAAGAGGTGTTGGACATTGCCGAGCGATTTTCCCCACGAATCGAAGCTCTATCCGGGCCACTCAACAGCTATGCCCAAGCCCATATATTATCCGTCTCGCTGCTGATAGATCGTACCGGCACTGAGACGCTATTCGGCACCGCAGAACAGTACGCCCGGAGGCTGAAGTCTCAGCTTGAGGCGGCAGGTTTTCCTTGCAGCATTGCTACTTGCTCCAATGCGGAAGCAAGCGTGCTACTCGCTCGTTCGCATACGGGAGTGGTCTGCGTACAAACGCATGACCTGGCAAAGCGACTTGCCCCGCTGCCCATCGCATTGCTCCGCTGCGATGATGCCACTTTGACGGTGTTTGGCAGATGGGGAATACGAACGTTGGGAGAGCTTTCTGCACTGCCCGAGACTTCGCTCATCAGTCGTATCGGACAGCAAGCGAGACGCCTGCAACGTCTCGCCCGTGGCACGGAAGATCATCTGCTGGTGCCGGAAGAGGCAGACCTTATACTCTCCGAAACCGCGATACTCGATACGCCGCTTGTCCTGTTGGACTCGCTGCTATTCGTTGTGTCGCCGATGCTGGAACGCATCATGCGCTCCGCAGTCGAACGCGCCTACGCTCTGCGTAGTCTCACACTTGCGTTGCAACTGGACAAGGCCCCTGCCTACGAGCGACACATCCGTCCCGCTATCGCTACACAAAGCCGCGACCTTTTGCTCAAGCTGCTCAATCTGGACTTGCAGAGCCACCCGCCACAAGCCGCCATCCTCGGGGTGACGCTCACCACAGAGGCCGCGCGTCCGCAGACGGCACAGCGCGGCCTCTTTCAAGCGCAATTCCCGGAGCCGGATAAGCTCGACATCCTACTCGCAAGACTTCGCTCGATTGCCGGCGACCACAACGTAGGCGCAGCGGAGCTATGCAACAGCCATCGTGACGATGAAGTCACGATGACAGCCTTCCGTCCGAGTGTCCTCGCCATTGGCTCGCCCCCATCGAAGTCGTCATGCCTTGCACTCCGCAGGTTCCGTCCGGCCCAACCCGTCCGGGTGGCGTTGAAGAACGGAACTCCGTCGCTTCTCTTCTGGGAAGGCGGAAGACTTGACCTAGCAGAAGTCAAAGGCCCCTGGCAGTCGAGCGGTTATTGGTGGGATGGACGAACATGCGAGGCCGACGAATGGGATGCCGTCGTTGTGCAGCCGCTCTACGCCCTCCGCCTGCGCTTTGAACGCGCACCGAAGGCGTGGACTATCGCAGGTGTGTATGACTGAGGACTATGTGGAGTTCCACGCCCGCTCTGCTTTCTCCTTCCTTGAAGGATCTTCGCTCCCCGAGGCTTTGGTAGAGCAGGCCGCCAAACTCGGCATGTCGGCTCTCGGCATCCTCGACCGCGACGGCCTCTATGGAGCACCACGGCTCTACACGACCGCAAAGAAGCTGGGGCTGCGCTCGCACGTCGGAGCCGAAATTTCGGTCAGTGACCTTGGATTGCAGGTGCAACCAGCAGAGTGGCAACCGCACACCATCCCTGAAAGACCGATACGGCTGAGCTTGCTTTGCGAATCGCAGACAGGCTATCGCAACCTCTCGCAGCTCATCACTGGCTACAAGCTCAGACAAAATACAAAGGGCGAGGGCGTCGCTACTCTCCGCGAAGTTAGGGAACATTGTGAAGGATTGGTTTGCTTGACCGGCGGCGATGAAGGACCGCTCGCCGCTGCGCTCGAAAGAGGCGGGATGGACGAAGGGCGACGAGTTCTCCGTTCACTCGTTCAGACCTACGGCCCGAAGAACGTATACGTCGAACTCCAGCGCCACCGCATCCGCGAACAGGAAGCCCGCAACGATGCTGCTGTCTCCCTCTCGAAGGAGTTCCACCTTCCAGTTCTAGCGACGAATGGCGTGAACATGGCGACTGCGTTCGAGCGAGAAGTGCTAGATGTGCTGACAACAATCCGGCACCACACATCGCTTGATAGTGCAGGCCTGCTCTTGCAGCACAACGCAAACCGCCACCTACGGCCAGCTCGGGAGATGGCCGTGCTCTTCCGAGACATCCCGCAGGCTATAGCCGAGACACGCGAACTCTCCTCGCGCCTCCAATTCGAGATGAAGGACATGGGCTACCAGTTTCCGCTCTACCCAGTGGGTGACGACGAAACGATGGACACCTTTCTCTACAAGCGGACGATGGAAGGGGTTCTCAATCGCTACGGCGCAAAGAGCAGCGCCAGCCTGCGCAAACGTGCAGAGAAACAAGTGGTGAGAGAGCTTGCGCTCATCACCAAACTGGGACTCGCTGGATACTTCCTCATCGTGTGGGACATCGTTGAGTTCTGCCGGAAAAACGGCATCCTCGTCCAGGGCAGAGGCTCCGCAGCGAACTCCGCCGTTTGCTACGCGCTCGGCATCACCGCTGTTGACCCCGTAGGGATGGAACTGCTCTTCGAGCGGTTCCTCTCCGAGGTGCGCGTAGAGTGGCCGGACATCGACCTGGATCTTCCTTCTGGGGAAGACCGTGAGAAGGCGATCCAGTATGTCTATACCCGCTACGGCCAGCTTGGAGCCGCGATGTGCGCCAACGTCATAACCTATCGCGGCAAGTCAGCAGCCCGCGAAGTCGGCAAGTCTCTTGGCTTCAATGAAGACACCCTGACTCGCCTCACGCGGCTCGTCAGTGCGTGGGAGTGGAAGGGCGCGACCGACACGATGCAGGAGCAGTTCCGCGTGGCCGGATTCGACCTCGCACATCCTCGCATCGCCAAGTACCTTGAGCTTTCGATTCGGATGCTCGACTTGCCGCGCCATCTGGGGCAATATTCGGGCGGCATGATTATCGCGCAAGGCCAGCTCGCCTCCGTCGTTCCAATAGAACCGGCGAGTATGCCCGGTCGCAACGTCATCCAGTGGGACAAGGAAGATGTCAGCGACATGGGCCTCATCAAGGTAGACCTGCTGGGTCTCGGCATGATGGCTGTCCTCAAGGACTGCACCAACCTGATCCCGCGTCACTACGGCAAGACGGTAGACATCGCGCAGATACCGCACGACGACCGGCAGGTGTACGCCTCACTCCGCAAGGCCGACACCATCGGATTGTTTCAGGTTGAGTCGCGGGCACAGATGGCCTCGCTTCCTCGCAACAATCCCGACAAGTTCTATGACCTGGTGGTGCAGGTCGCAATCATCCGTCCCGGCCCCATCGTCGGCAAAATGATGCATCCGTATATGGAGCGGCGGCAGGGCAGGCAGGAGGTTAGCTATCCGCACCCACTATTGGAGCCGGTGCTACGCCGGACCTTGGGAGTCCCACTCTTTCAAGAGCAGTTGCTTCGCATCGCCATGACCATCGCGGATTTTACTGGCGGCGAGGCGGAAGAGCTGCGTCGCGCACTCGGAAACCGTCGTTCCGCCGACAAGATGCGGGCGTTAGAGATCAAGCTCCGCGAGGGCATGGACAAGAATCAAGTCGGAATCTCAGCCCAGGAGGAGATCATCCAGTCGATCAGTTCCTTCGCCCTGTATGGCTTTCCTGAGTCCCACGCGGCCAGTTTCGCCCTTATCGCCTATGCGAGTGCATGGCTCAAGTTCCACTACCTCGGAGCGTTCACCGCCGCAATCCTCAACAACCAGCCGATGGGTTTCTACTCCGCAGCTGTACTCGTCAAGGACGCGCAGCGTCACGGACTCCGTGTACGGCCCATCGACGTGATGCGTTCAAGTTGGCCGTGTACGCTGGAGCGCGAAGAAGACGGTTCGCTTTCACTCCGTCTTGGCCTTCGCTTTGCACATGGGCTTCGAGAGAAGGCCGCTGTAGAACTTGAGGCCGCAAGAGAGCACCGAGCCTTCGCTTCTATCGAAGAACTCGCCCGCCGAGTACCTTCGCTTTCTCGCGCCGACCTCGCCACGCTTGCCGAGGTTGGTGCGCTCAACTCGATTGGCGAAGGTTCACATCGTCGCGATGCTCTTTGGCAAGTCCAGAGGGCAGGGAGGCAGGCAGGACCGCTCTTGGAATCGTTGGACCAGGACGAAGAGCAGAGTTCGCCCTTGCAACCCATGAATCCCGAGGAGCGCATGGTTGCCGATTACGCGGGGACAGGTGTCACGGTAGGCCGTCACCCGATGGCGCATTGCCGCGACCAACTTCGCAGAATGAGCGTATGCCGTGCCGACGATCTCCGTATGCTTCGCCACGGAGTCAAAGTCCGCATCGCTGGCTGCGTCATCGCTCGACAGCGACCCGGTACGGCCCGTGGCTTCATCTTCCTTTCCATCGAAGACGAGACTGGCATCTCCAACGCGATCATCGACCCAGAACTGTACGAACGGAACCGTTCACTCGTAACGTATGCCCGCTTCCTCTTAGTCGAAGGGACACTGCAAAACGTCGATAGGGTCATCCACATTCGAGCCAGGCACATCGAAGAGTTGAATGTCACAGCAGCACCAACGCAGTCCCACGACTTCCACTAAATGAGCGGACACATGACATCGCCGGGTGACTCCCAGCCGCCAAAGGACTGGTGGCTGGAGAACGCTTGCCGCATTGCCGCCTTCCGATTGCGCCAAGCAAAATATCTCAGCTCAAACACCGTACCCATCCGAGAGCAGGTGCGGGATAGCGTCGAGTTCGTTCGCATCGTGTGGGAAGAGATCGAAAGATCGTTGCAAGAAGAACAAAGCTGATCTTCTGTCCGATTGATTTGTTTGGAAATACGACGCTCGAAGACGCCTAAAAATCGAGTTGTACGGACTTCTATAGAGGGGCACATTTTGAAAAGAAGATTTTGAGGTGAAAGTAGAGATACTATTACAAAACCTTGACGCAACTGATTCGTCACTATATCGTCTTTGTAGAGGTGCATATGTCTGCTGCCCACACCATACCTGCAATGGAGCCAGCACTCTTCAACCCAGACACCGGCCGTTTGGATGCGGCGCGGATTGCGCGTGAGTTCAATGTTCCGGTGGCAATGATCGCCGAGGCCATTGGGCGTAAAGCACCAGGGGTTCGCAAGTCGCCCGATGCCAGCAGTCTTCAAGGGGAGCTGCGTCGGCTGTACCGCATTTGGGTGGCGCTGGTGGAACTCTATGCCGGCGACAAGACGAACGCCCGGATATTCCTCAATGCTCCGAACCGCAATCTTGAGAATCACGCGCCCATCGAGTTCATCGAGAAGGGTGACCTGACCCCGTTAGAGCTATTCGTAGACGCCATGAACGTCAGGCAACCGGCCTAGCGAGCACCAATTGCACTCCATCGAAAAAATCATCACGGTATTGGAGCACGCTCCGCTGACCGCCTGCACAAAGCCCAGCTATCGGCTCATCGCTGATCGCTGGCGTGATAATCCGTTGTCCGCTGTGGGCGCATTTGAGCGTGGTGGCCGTTATAACGCGCCTCATACATTTCCGGTTCTATACACAGCAGACAGTCAGATGACAGCGCTTCTCGAAGCCGAAGCCCTCTTCTCAACGGCGGACGGTCAACTTCGCGGTGCGCCACGCGACCCGGATCTGATTTTGACTCTTGAGTGCGATCTGCAACGTGTTCTTGATTTGACCATGCCTGACTTGTATCTGGATCTTGGCACATCCTATGACGAGTTGGTCAGTGCGACTCCGTCGCGGTTCATATTGAATGCTCGTAAGAAGCTGACGCCTACGCAGCAACTTGGTGCTGCGTGCTTTCAGAGTGGGGCTGTTTCGGCTCTCAAGGTTCCGAGCGCCCAGAACCGCAACGGCTTCTGCCTCGATATCTTGATAGAATCTCTGGTGGTGGGCGAGAGAGTTTCGATCCTTGATACGAGTAGTCGGATCAAGGCTGAAGTGAATGGATGGATACCCAACCCTCGCAGCCGCTGACGATACAACCTGTGTGCGTTGTGAGATCACACTGAGGATCGCATTCTCGGTGTCATAACGCTCATCTCGGGTCTTCATCGGGACAAAATGATGAGCCGTTCGAAGGTCCGAAGTGGCCCTGGAAGGCACAGAAAAGTGCCCCCACAATCGGGGTATGAATCCCCTTTTCAGCGTAGGGTATTTTTGAGGGTATCGCTGTGGAAAACATTGGTAAGTCTTTTCCTTGCAACGGCTCTGAATCCCTGGGGGGCAACCAGTGTAGGGAGGCTGCTCGTGGTAGGGGAATGAGCGGCATCACAAGAGATCAGGAATCAATGTTGAAGCGACGGCCGGGCTATTGGTTGTCGCTTACGCGGTGGCTTCATCGATCAGGGCTAAGACCTGAGTGTCTGCATCGCCCACGAGCAGCGACTGCATGGCTCGGCCTACGAGCAGGAGGACTGGAGCTGGTCCGCACTCCAGGTGCGCTAGATCATTCAACCGCGCCGCGACCCAACTCTGCCGCGCAGTGGCCGCATGCGAGACGGCGCAGCACGCGACATCGTCCGGAAGGCCTGCGTTCCGAAGTTCGCGCGCGATCCTCGCCATATCGCGCCCTGGCATGTAGACGACCAGGGTGGCATCCTCCGGCAGATGGCCGCTCCATACCGGAGCAAGGTCCTTTCCATCTGCGTGATGGCCTGTGCAGAAGATGAGCTTGCTCGCCGTCTTGCGATCGGTGAGGGGTAACGCCAGCGCTGCTCCGGCAGCCAGAGCGGCGGTGACTCCTGGTACGACTTCAAACTTCACGCCGGCAGCCCGGAGTGCAGCAATCTCCTCGCTGGCGCGACCGAAGACGAGCGGGTCGCCACTCTTGAGACGCACGACCGACTGGCCATCTCGCGCAGACTCGATCATGCGCGCATGAATGGCCGACTGGGTGATCCGCGGACGCCCGCAACGCTTGCCCACACTCGTCAGGAGAGCATGACGATGCACCAGGTGCAGCACCTCCTCGGGTACGAGGTCATCGTGCAGCACGACGTCGGCCGACTCCAGCAGATGCAGCGCCTTCATTGTCAGCAACTCCGGATCGCCGGGCCCTGCACCGACCAGATATACTGTGCCCTTCTGAGCTATAGTCATTGGGCAATCTCCGCTGCAGGCAAAAAGCCATGCTCCTGCGCATGCTGGCGCGCACGCAGGCGGGAAGGGCACTCCGCAAAGCCGCAGACCTCGCGCTGCGCGAGTTGATGGAGCAGCAGTTTGCGGTCTTCGCCCACTGGCTCCACGGCTGTTACCTCGCGCCGCAGCCGGCCGAGTTCCATCAACCACTCGCCAGTGTCGAGGGGCAACTGCGCGTTGATCTCCTTGCGGAGGCGCTGCGCCAGGGCCGGACTCTCACCGGCGGTCGAGATTGCAATCTGCAACTCGCCTCTACGCACGACGCTCGGGAAATAGTAGTCGCAGAACGGTGGATCATCGACCGCATTGCACAGGATATTTGCGGCTGTGGCTTCCGTGTACACCGCACGATTCACCGCTGCGGTGGCCGTTGCGGCGACGACCAGGAATGCGCCCGCCAGATCACCCACGCGATACTCGCGCTGCTTCCAGGTAAGCTCGCCGCTGGCAGCCCATGCCTGCACGCGCGGCAGAGCATCAGGAGCGATGACGGTGACGCTCGCTTCAGCCGTGAGCAAGCTCTCGATCTTTGACTCCGCGATATTTCCTGCGCCGATGACCACGCAAGGCCGAGCAGCGAGCTTCAGAAAGATTGGGAACAAACTCATAACCTCTCCTCAACCAACATTCGTCGGAACACGTCCTGGTGATGGATCGCGTTCGACTGGCTCCACGACGGCACCGGCAAGCTGTGCGCGGAGATCGTCATCGCTGGTGCGCCGGAAGTATGCGCGCAGACTCTCGCCCTCGCTGCGCTGCTTCAAATAGCCGCGCAGCAGCCGCTCGATGGCGTCGGGGCAATCCTCTGCGGTGGCGCGAAACCCAATCTGACGCGCGATTCCAGCATACTGGCCTACGGCTCCGCCGACGCAGAAATAGAACGCGTCGACCATCTGCCCATCCTTCTTGAGCTTCTTGCCTTCGAGGCCGATGTCGGCGATCCAACTCTGGCCGCAGCTATTTGTGCAACCGGTTACGTGGAGTCGCAGTTGCTGATCGAACTCCGGCAGTCGCTCCTCCATCTCGCGGACGAGCCATTTTGCGAAGCCCTTTGTCTCGGAAATCGCGAGCTTGCAAAACTCCGTGCCGGTGCAAGCGATCGCGCCGCGATAAAACACTGAGGGCTCGACTTGCAATCCCAGCGCGGTGATCTTCTCTACCAACTCCGGAACGTTGGCGTTGGGGATATTCACCAGCACGATATTCTGGCCAATCGTGGCGCGCAGATGGCCGTCGCCGAAGTCTTCGCTCAAACTCGCGAGCGCATGGAGTTGCTGCGGATTGAGACGGCCGTTGAGGACTGTCACGCCGACGTAACTGAGGCCCTGCTGACGCTGCTGGTGCACGCCGACGTGGTCGCGATAGATATCCTGCGCGACCGGGCCTTCCTCGCAGGGATCGAAGGTATAGCCGAGTTTTTCCTCAATGGCGGCAAGCATCTTCTCGGCTGTCCACTCGTGGCGCAGGAATAGATACTTCAGGCGGGCATGGGTGCGGCTCTCGCGCAGGGCGTCCTGGGCGCGGAAGATTTCGCAGACAGCGTGGACCACGGCCAGTGCCTTGTCCTGCGGGATGAACGCGTTCAATCGCACGGCAAGATGCGGCTCGGCGGACAGGCCGCCGCCGACGCGAATGCTGTATCCAACTTCTTCCTTGCCATCCTTGATGCGCTTGAGTCCGGTCAACCCGACGTCGTTGATCTCGGGAAAGCTGCACCAGATGGGGCAGCCGGTGATGCTCACCTTGAACTTGCGCGGCAGGTTGACGAACTCCGGATTGCCGGTCAGCATCTGCGCTACCTGCAAGGTGAGCGGCGAGGCATCGAGGAGTTCATGCCCGTCCAGTCCCGCGAGCGGGCAGCCTGTGACGTTGCGCGCGACATCGCCGCAGGCGCCCTTGGGGCTGAGCCCGATTGCCGCCAACTCCTGCACCACCAGCGGCAAAGATTCGAGGGTCAACCAGTGCCACTGAATATTCTGGCGCGTTGTGATGTCGGCTACGCCGCGTGCGTACTTCTCTGTCATCGCTGCAATTGCGTGCAGTTGCCTGGCGGTCAGCAGGCCGTTGGGCAGGCCGATGCGCATCATGTAGTAGTCGCTGGCCTTGCCCTCGCCGCCCTTGCCGCCGGTGACGCCGAGGCCGTCGCCCTGGGTGTAGATTCCCCACCACTTGAAGTAGAAGCTGTTCCACTCGGGGAGAACGCTGGCGCGGCCGTCGCGCGCAAACTGCTCCACCTCGTGCCATGCGTTCCAGGGATTCTTCTCGCGCTTCAGTCGCTCGGACCGCTGCGCCTTCGTCTCTTTCGCTGCAACGTCACTGGTACCAGTCTTGACTACTTCGCTCACTGCATTCTCCAATCGCTCTCGCAAAGATGCTTCCGCAGAAAAACAAAAGCCCACGATTTGATTCGTGGGCACTCGGGGTAATTCTCAGGCTTCGCTTATCCAGCGTTCAACAAGCAGCAGCGTCCGAGACCACGAGGCCGGGACAGTTACAACAAGCTGCGCTGCGCATCACTATCATTCCTTCCAGCATATCGTTACTCGGCGCCGAGGGCAAATCCGGCAATACACGCTGGCGCGCAGCGAGCCTTTGCTCCGTGCGCGCTGCGGGTCATTAAGTTAGCCGGGATTCCGCTTCTTTCGCGGCCTCGTAGATTTGGTCGAAGCTTTCAATTGCATAGAGCACGGGCTGCATCTTGCTTACGTCTACGACGGTGTGGAGGACTTGATCGAGGTTGAACTCGCGAATCTCGAGACCCGCGCCGCGCTCGACAACGTGGGTACACTCGCCGTGCGATGAGATCAGACCGCTGCCATAGACCTTGATCTTTCCGGCCTCGTGGATGACGCCAAACTCCACGGTGAACCAGAAGAGGCGGCCCATGCGTTCGAGTGCTTCCGCACTCTTGAGGCTTGCGCAGACTTTTCCGTAGTGCTCCAGAAAATCTGCGAAGACGGGGTGCGCGTGCATTGGCACATGGCCAAAGACGTCGTGAAAGATATCAGGTTCGGGAGTGTACTCCATGGCGTCGCGGCTGCGAATCCAGGTGGTGGTGGGAAACTTTCGCGCTGCGAGCATTTCGAAGAACGCGTCCGACGGGAGGAAACCGCTGACGGGCGTTGAGTTCCAGCCGGTGCGTGGCTGCAACCGCGCACTCACCCTGGCCAACTGCGGCAGTTGGTCGACCTGAAGCCCAATCTGCTCGAAACCTTCGAGGTATGCGCTGCACGCGTGCTGTTCGAGTTGCGGCATTCTGCGGGTTACTAGCTCGGTCCATATGGAATGCTGCTCGGACGTATAGGCTGCCCAATCCTGCTCGATCAGATACGGCTGCGCGGCCACCAGTTCTGGTGAAAATATTTTGGGAGACTCAACCACCGGCGTAGACATTGTCTTCCTCCAGCCAACACAGTAACCCTAACTACTTGCGTCGACATTGGACAAGTCCGCGCCTTTGGCTTCGGGTCCGAGCGAGGTGACGAGCGCCACCAGCAGGGCTATCCCCAGCACGGTCCACGACATGACTGGCGCGAGGCGTCCGCCATAGAAGTGGGCTGCAATGCCCGCCTGAAAGACGCCGTTGCGAGATGCCATGAGATTTCCGAGTTGATACGCGACGCCGGGAAACACGGCTCGCACTGCTGGCGGCGCCAGCTCATTCAGATGCACCGGGATGATTCCCCACGCACCCTGCACCATGAACTGCATCAGGAATCCACCGACGGCGAGCATCACGACCGTATGGCTCCATGCCCAGAGCGGAATCATGGGGATTGCGAGCAAGGCTGCAACAACGATGGTTCGCCTGCGGCCAAAGCGCTCCGAGAGTGTGCCGCAGACCAGGCCGCCGAGTACTGCGCCCAGCATCCCAATCATCGCCACTGCGGATACGGTTGGGACGGACAGGCCGTCATCATGCTTGAGGAAGGTTGCATAAAGGTCCTGTGTTCCGTGGCTCAGGGAGTTGAAGGAGAACATGAGCACGGTGAGGAACAGAAACGAGCGGCCATAGCGGATGACCAGCGCGAGGCCGTTGTGAGCCGACGTGATCATCGATTTGCGGGGCTTGCTTTGCTTAACCGTACGGGCCTGCCTGCCCGCCTCCCACGACGGCGACTCCTCGACCGAGGAGCGCACGTAGAACACCAGCAGCGCCGGCAGGGCGCCGATGACAAACAGCATTCGCCAACTCCCTGCAAACCCCTGCGGATGCAGGTGCGCGATGAACAGCCCGAACAACCCGGCCACGGCGGCGGCGATCAGGTTGCCGGTTACATAGCCTTCCTGCAGCAGGCCGGAGAAGAAGCCGCGCACTTCGACGGGGAGTGTCTCGAGAGCGAGCGCCGCGCCTACGCCCCACTCGCCACCCATGGCTACTCCGAACAATGCCCGCGATACGAGGAACACCGGCCAACTTGGCGCAAATGCGGACGCCAGTTCGAACACGCTGAAGCATGCGATGTTTATCATCAGCGTGGGACGGCGACCGTAGCGTTCCGCCAGCCAGCCGAAGAGGAGTGCTCCCACGGGCCGCATCGCCAGGGTCCAGAACAGACTCTCTGCGACAATTTTCAAGGAGAGATGGAATGTCGCTCCGACCGAGTCGAGGCAGTAGGTCAGCAGGAAGAAATCAAACGCATCCAGCGACCAACCCAGAAAACAGGCGAGAAAGACGCGCCGCTGTTTTGCATCAAGCGCTTGAAACGGCTGCAGCAGCTTCATCGTGAACCGCCCTCATCCAGGTGTATCCGCACGCAGGGACTCAGGCAACTGCGCGGAACGGGATCGTTACAGCTTCGCGCGCAGTGGAATCCCCGGGTCCACGAACGGAGCTTCCGCGCCTCCCGGCTGCGACTGGAGAATCTTGTGGTGCAGGCAATAGAGCGCGAGTTCGAGGCGGTCCGCCACACCGAGTTTGTCGTAGATCTTGCGCAGGTAATTTTTTATCACCTGCTCGGTAGTCCCGATCTGATAGGCAATCTCTTTATTCCGCATGCCGCGCGTAATGCAGGCAATGATCGCCAACTCTTTCTCTGAGAGGCGGGGCTGGGACTTGGGATTGGTGAGCATTGTCGCCTGCTCGCGATAGGCGTCGATGACCCAACTGATCGACTGGTTATCAATCCACGTTTCGCCAGCGGCGATCTTGCGCACGCATCTCACCAGCAACTCCGGAGAGATGGACCGCGGCACTACGCCGCGCACGCCGCGCCGGAATAGCTCGACGGTGTTGCCTTCGTCGCTCGAAGAGATTTGCACGATCAACTTGGCATGCGGAGCCCGGCGCATGAACTCCGGGATGGCGTCGACTGTGCCGGCGATGAGGTGTCCTTCGAGAAGCACGACGTCGGTAGGGAAGTGCTGCAGCGCCGCATAAAGATTTTCGAGCGTCTCGGCCTGGGCTACGACGCGAATGTCATCTTCCAGTGCAAAGACCTTGCGCATCCCGACGCGATAGATGGCCTGCGAGTCCGCAAGGATGACGCGGATGCCACCGTCTGGACCGGGGTCACCGGGTTCCAGGTCGTCCAGATCTCCTGCGAGATCATCATTACGCTCTAACGCATTGCCATTCGCCAACTCATCGCTCATAACTGCTCAGCCTCTAAAAGAGTATTCATCGATGACCGCGGCCGCCATTTGTCTGTCTGCAGTCCGTTGATGTCTAACAATCCGTCCCACGCAATGCAGCAGTACGTCATCCACCCCACCCATGATCTCCGCAGGCATCGTCAAGTCGAACTTCACTTCAATGCCTATCGGCGGCAGGCTCTCGGCGGTAAATAGTAGTCCATTCGCCGATACATCTTCGGTAACCGCCGGATACTGCCGCTCGATCGTACGCAACACAATTTCCAGGCGCAAGGGGAAACGCACCGCTGCGCGGACTGGAACGGTTTCGTAGGATCGTTGCAGGGTCGCCAAACGACCCTCCTTCCGGGAGGTAACTCAAATCGATCGTAACGATAAATAGTTCAGTGCCACGTGTTACCAAAGAATTCTACTGCACGCATCGGCCTCTGGATGAACCATTTATAGAACGTACCCTTGGTCGTTACCCGCCGGGGCACCGGCAAACCGGGGCCGGGCGGGGGAAGTTTCCGCGCGGGGAATGGCATAGCCAGCGTTTTGCACCGCAAAGGTCGCAGAAAATTCGCTCCAGCCATTGCAGAATGGGCAGAAATCCGCGATACTTAGGTGTTCGGACTTTCGCGTCCGTCGGTTGTGCCGATCAGGAGATCCTCATGCATCGAGGATAATGGGCGGCAACCCTGAAATCATTCAAGTTTTTCTGAGAGGATCTACCCCTGTGTTGATGATTCGTTTGGCGCGCGTTGGCGCCCGTAAGCAGCCTCATTATCGCGTCGTTGTCATCGAAAAAGATCGCGCCCGGAACGGCCGTTCGGTCGAGGTGGTAGGCACCTACAACCCCCGCACCAATCCGGCGAGCGTTCAGATCAAGCGTGACCGCGTCGATTATTGGACATCCAAGGGGGCACAACTCTCGGAGACCGTCGGTAAACTTCTGGCCAAGTACCAGCCAGTGGTTGCGGATGCAGCCCCGGAAGAGGCTCCTGCGGCATAAGTAACCAACGCTCTGTAACTTCCGTGGCACTCGCTAAAATCCAAAGAGTGTGGCAAAGTCAAGCAGAATTGCAGTACACTCACGATAGCCAATACCGCCGTTTTGATGTTGATCGTAGATTGTTGCTTCAAAACACTTTATTTGTCTGCCCTGATTTGCGCGACACCTCAAAGCGGTAACCGGCGAGACCCCTTCCAGACAAGAGAAGTGGCTCCCCTACTGCGGTGCAGGCTCAATACTCTCTTGAGGTGTACGAGTGTCTGATTCTACTGCGCTGCCCGACCGCAACTTCGCCGTAGCGGAAATGCAAACCCTGATAACGGAGATCACCCGCGCATTGGTTGATGATGCCGACGCGGTTAAGGTGGAAGTGATCACCCAACAGGACGCTACAGTCCTTCGCCTCCACGTTTCGCCAACCGATATTGGGAAAGTGATCGGAAAGCAGGGGCGGACGGCCCGTTCGCTGCGTACGATTCTCGGTGCAGCCAGCATGAAGCTGCAGCACAGGTTTTCGCTCGACATTGTGGAAGCCGGACGTACGCATCACGACCACGAAGCCCACGACAGGGACTGAGGCGAGAGAGCACCGCTGTCGCTTATCGCGATTCCGCGCTGAAACTCTGTCCATGGGTTTTTGATTTGCAAAAGGTGAGGCTTTCGTCTTGCCATCACCTTAGACGCGGCGTTGCGACTTTAGCGGACGGGGAGAGGCGGAGGCCTTTCCTGGTGTTACCGCGAGCCGTGACGCCTCCCGGAGCCACTCCCATTGAACTCCCCATCGACTTCCGGATGGTTTCCGATTGCCCGGCTGCTACGCCCACAGGGGAGGCGGGGTGAACTCCTTGCCGATCCGCTCAGTGATCTTCCAGACCTTTTTGCAGGGAGCCGCGACGTCGTTCTAGCCTCTGCGGACGCGACGATGCCCGTAGTTGGAGCTGCCAGCCGGAGGATCGAGGAGCATTGGTTTCCTACGGGCAAGAATGCCGGTCGCGTGGTGCTCAAGCTGTCGGGCTGCGATAGTATCTCGGCTGCCGAAGCCTTGGCCGGGCAGAAAATTCTGATAGCCAACGATCAGCTTCCGACACTGGACCCTGGAACGTTTTTCGTTGGTGATCTGGTAGGTTGCACCCTCTACAACGCGTCTGCTACGACCAGCGGAGCGGTCGGTGTCGGGAGGGTTGTTGACGTAGAGTTTGCCACTGGCCCTGATGGTCGCACGCGCATCGAGGATGCGGCTCCGCTGCTGGCTGTCGAACTCAGCCGTCCTGTGCAAGTAACGGACGAAGCCGATGACGTCGAGGCCACTGAGCCGATCCTTGTACCGTTTGTTCTGTCGTGGATCGAGGACGTCGACATTGCGGCGCGCCGCATCACGATGCGCCTTCCTGACGGACTCCTCGACGCGGAGGAAGACCTGATTCCTCCGGCGACGCCGGAGCCCTGAACCGGGTTCGGGGCGTTGTTTCTTCTTCGACTAGCAAAGCCAAACCCAAGCCGTACACTCACAGTGGACATCCAATTTTCGAGCTGTGGTTTCTGCCTTCATGCGCTTTGACATCCTCACTATCTTTCCCGAGTTCTTTGGCGCACTGCCTGACCAGGGTATTCTGGGCCACGGCGTCGTATCGCGTGCGCTGCGAACGGGCCTTGCGAGCGCCCACGTCCATGATCTTCGGAGCTTTACGCACGACCGCCACCGGACCGTTGACGACCGTCCTTTCGGAGGTGGGGAGGGGATGGTGTTGAAGCCCCAACCGATCTTCGAGTGCCTCGAATCGCTGGCTATCGCACCCAGACCGGCACGCGACGGTTCGCGCGAAACGGTCATTCTGCTTTCGGCGCAGGGGAAGCCGTTCAAGCAATCCACGGCCCGCCGCCTGGCTGCACTTGACCGCGTGGTTCTGATCTGCGGCCGCTATGAGGGCGTCGACGAGCGGGTGAGCCAATTGCTGTGCGATGAAGAGCTGTCAATTGGCGACTATGTTCTCTCGGGCGGTGAACTGGCTGCCGCGATTGTGGTGGACGCTACGGTTCGGCTCCTGCCGGGCGTCCTTGGCCATGCGGACTCCAGTCGCTATGAGAGTTTCGGGGAAGGCGATGCGCAGGACCTCGAGGAAGAAAGGAAGGGGCGGGCCTCGGGGGGCGGAGGAACTGATGCTTCTGCTGATGTGCAGGCTCCGCCGCGCTCGACCAACGCGTCGAACGGGCTGCTGGACTACCCTCACTACACGCGTCCCGCAGAGTTTCTGGGTGTGTCGGTTCCCGAGCCACTGGGCAGTGGGGATCATCAGGCTATCCGCCGCTGGCGTCGCCAGGCAGCGCTGGCCAAGACGCTCGCCAATCGTGCAGACCTGCTCTCCGGCGCGGATCTTACGGATGACGACCGGGAGTTTCTAGCTACTCTGGGCTATCGGCGAGGGGATTGATCGCATGGGATGTGGAAAATCCCTGCAAAAGCCTCTCATCTCATGTAAACTGAATCCTGCGACTTTACGTAAGGAACCTATCATGTCTATCCATCCCATCATGCAGAAGCTGGCCGACAAGCTCCAGCGTACCGACCTCCCCGACTTCGCCCCCGGCGACACAGTCCGTGTGCAGGTGAAGATCAAAGAGGGCGACAAAGAGCGCCTCCAGGCGTTCGAAGGCATGGTCATTGCCTGCAAGAAGGGTCCGCAAGGCTCTTTCACCGTCCGTAAGATGAGCTTTGGCCAGGGTGTCGAGCGCATCTTTCCGTACAACTCCAAGGTTGTGGACAAGGTTGAGAAGATTCGGTCCTACCAGGTACGCCGCTCCAAGCTCTTCTATCTCCGCGGATTGCGCGGCAAGGCTGCTCGCCTGAAGGAAGTTGCGCGCACCGCGTAATTTGTCTTGCATCCCTGAAACATCAAGAGGCGACCCGTTGGGTCGCCTCTTCTCTGCGTTGAATTGCGGGAATTCTACTGCGATGGTGGCGTTTGTGATGGAGTTGCAGCAGGTGCCGAGGCGACAGGCTTCTTCGTCGCTGGCCCTGAGAGCGTAGCCGTCCCCTTGGGGATCAAGACGCAGGGCTGCGGAGTGGTCTTCTGGCCTGGCAGAGCGGTTGGTGCCGGCTTGCGCATCTGCCCCTCCGGACATGGCGGCAGCAGCAGCACGGGCTGCAGGTTGATGGGGATCGGTGGCGGCTTCACGAACGCTCCCTTGAGATCTTCGTTTGGGCGACCGCCGGGCCACACATACGGAGGCTTCAGCACCGTTCCATAGCCCATTACAGGATAGGGCGATGGTAGGTTGAACTCGCGGTCCACGAGTACAAACGCCGATGCCGGCTTCTTGCTCAGCAGCAAATTGTCCGATGCGACCTGCAAGGTGTGGTCCCCGGTGGTTACGGTCAGGGTCTTCTGGTTGAAGGCACCCTTCTCTTCCTTGGAGCCTGTAAACGGACGATTCGACACAACCAATGTCCCGATCCCGGGAGCGTAGAGATAGACGTACTTCAGGTCGGCAATGTTGTAGTTCAGTTCGGCCTTGCCAATCATGCCATCGACGGTGAATGTGCCGCGGCTGATGATCACGGGAACCTTCTTCGGTTCCTTTTCCTTGTGGATCTTGATCTTTTTACCGTGCTCGTCGTAGCCCATGTCGGTCGCAGTCTGGAAGACGGGCTTACCCTTGTCGTCGAACAGCGGGTGCCCCTTTTTATCGCGTTGCTGGCGCACGGCGGGGTTGAACATGGGCTTGGCATCGGGATCGAGGCGCTGCTTGCCTTCCTCATCGAGCATGGGAGTCGGAGGCAGCACAATTACAGTGTTAGGGCCGGTGTACTCGACCTTCTTTGTCTTTTGCTTTTTGGCTGGCCTGGCCGCAGCAGCGACTTTGGTGGGGGCGGCAATCTGCGGTTCTGTAGCCTGTGTGGGCTGCGGAGCGGCTATCGCCGGCGCGGTCTCCTGCGCGGCTATCATCTGTGCAACGACCAGCAGTGGAGCGCCGACCAGCAGCAGCCTCCAGGTTCCGTCCATTCGCATACATCCAACTCCAACTAGAAATTCTTCCAGCAATTTTCAGGCTCAGTGAGGCTAAGGATAGGACAAATGGCTGTCCAATACCAGTAACTCCGAGCCCACTCCCCGGACCTTTCTTGCACCGCAAAAGCCTGCTGCGCCGGCTCCAGAGATCGCACCACGCGTTCCACCGATGGGCAACCGCGCTTCGTGAATTCGCGCAAATTTCATCGGCGCACTCGTCTGACGGCGTGATTGCGAAGGATAGGGTCTGGAGCGTCAAGAACTGACGGTGAGGCTGGACAGCCTCTGCGGGTTCGGGTAGTGTTTGTGTCTAGTTCGCAGCATCCGTTTCGATTCTGACAGTCTTGAGGAGTCCCCGAAGTGCTTGATCGCAGAACCTTCCTCCATTCCGCCGCCAAGACGACTCTGGCGATGGCGGCGACCCGTGTCCACCCGTTGTTTGCGCAAACGCCTGCGTCCGCGCCCCGATCTCCGAATGACATGATTCAGCTTGCGCTGATCGGAGCAGGCTGGCAGGGTCAGGGCGACACGCTGACGGCGCTGCAGGTGCCGGGCGTGAAGCTGGTGGCGGTGGCCGATTGCTACGACGGACGGCTCGCGCACGCGAAGGAGTTGTGGGGTGCGGACCTGTTCACGACGCGCGACTACCGCGAGATTCTGAGCCGCAAGGACGTTGATGCGGTGCTGATCGCTACGCCTGACCACTGGCACAAACAGGCTGCGGTGGACAGCCTCCGCGCGGGTAAAGATGTGTATCTGGAGAAGCCGATGATCCATCTCTACAGCGATGGGCCGGAGATCATCGCGGCGGTGAAGGCTTCGGATCGCATTCTTCAGGTGGGCAGCCAACGCGTGAGTTCGATTGTGTATGCGAAGGCGAAGGAGTTGCTGGCTTCGGGAGCGATCGGCAAGCTGAATATGGTGACAGCGCGATGGGATAGAAACTCGTCGATCGGCGCATGGAATTACTCGATTCCGCTGGACGCTTCGACGGAGACGTGCGACTGGCCGCGGTTTGAAGGGACAGCGCCGCATATTCCATTCTCTGCGGAACGATTCTTCCAGTGGCGCAAGTGGAATGACTACGGCTCGGGGGTGGCGGGCGATCTGTTCGTCCACTTGTTCAGCGGAACGCATTTCATCACAGGAGTGCATGGTCCGACGCGAGCGATGGCAACGGGTGGTTTGCGCTTCTGGAAGGACGGGCGCAATACCGACGATGTGCTGCTTGCACTGTTCGACTATCCTGAGGGCTTTAATTTGAGCCTGCATGTGAACTTCGTCGATGGCGGACAGGAGAGCGAAGGATTTCTGTTTACCGGGTCGGAAGGCCTGATGGAGATCGCGGGCAACAACGTTACGGTAACCCGGACACCGCTTGAGCGGGAACCGGGTTATACGGTCGGCACGTTTACGAATGCGATGCAGAAGGCCTACATCGAGCAGTACCGCAAGAAGTATCCGATGCAGCATCCGGCCGGGCCGCCGCCGCGGGAGATCGAAACGTTCTCAGCACCTTCGGGATACTCTGACAGCTACGACCACTTTCACAATTTTTTCGAGTCTGTTCGCACCCGAAAACCGGTTGTCGAAGATGCGACCTTTGGCTTTCGCGCTGCGGGTGCTGCGCTGCTGAGCAACCTAAGCGTGCAACGCGACAGTGTTGTTCATTGGAACCCGGAGACCATGCAGCTCACGTAAGGCACTGTTCGCAGGAGACACACCTAATGATGAATCTTTCAAAACGCATTGCGTTCGCGCTGGCTCTGCTGGCTGGGATGCCTGGCGGGGCACGAGCGCAGGACCCTGCACACGCCACGGAGTTTCGCATGCAGCATCCGGGGCCGGGACCTGATGGCAAGCCGCGCAGTGCGTTTCTGGTGCATCGGCTGGGGACAGACCACGCAGAAGGAATCTCGATGCTGGATATGAATGGCGACGGGTTTGTCGATTTGTTGAGCGGCGCCTACTGGTACGAGAATCCTGGCGCGGGCGGCGGAGAGTGGAAGCGCCATCAGTTCCGTACGGTGGGCATTCATAACGAGTTTGTCTCAGACTGCGGCGAGTGGATTGTGGATGTAGACCACGATGGGCTGCCTGATGTGGTGACAACGGGATGGATTACCAATGGGCTGTGGTGGTATCGGAATCCTGGCCCTGCGGCGACTGTGACGGGCACGCAGTGGAAGGCGGAAAAAATCACCGACAGTTACGACACGGAGGGCGGTGCGTTTGGAGATATCAACGGCGATGGAAAGCCAGACCTTGCGCTCGCGCACTATAACCACTCGGGAATTATCTGGGTGGATTTCAGCAAGGGTGAGCCGCGCGTGCATCATGTTGGCGGCAGCGAGCAGGATGGTCACGGGATTGGCATCGCGGATGTGGATGGCGATGGAAAGGCTGACATCCTCACACCGCATGGGTGGTTTCAGCAGATCAATGCGGATGCCGATCAGTGGGTGTGGCATCCGGACTGGGATCTTGGTGATACTGGCTTTCCGATTATCGGGTACGACGTGAATCACGATGGCAAGCTCGATCTGATCTATGGGCAGGGGCATGGGTATGGTCTGTATTGGCTGGAGCAAGCTGGGACGCCTGGGCATAGGCTTTGGATACGGCACAGCATCGATGAGTCTTTCTCGCAGTCGCATGCTCTGGCGATGATTGACCTTGACGGAGATGGACAACCGGAGTTGGTGACGGGTAAGCGCTATCGCGGGCATTCCGGCAATGATCCAGGCTCGTATGATCCGATTGTCGTCTACGCGTATCGGCTTCCGAGTGCGGAGACGATGGCTGCAGCAAAGGTCCGGGCGGCAAGGGTGAAAGCGAAGTTTGGCCGCACAGCGGTTACTACGATGGAGATTGCCGATCCGGCGGCAGACCCTGTATTCACGCGGCTTGCGCTCTCCGTGAATGGCACGGCGACCATCGGCACGCAGATCGTTGCAGCGGACTTTGATCACGATGGCGATATGGACTTCGCTACTGCAGGAAAGCTCGGAGTGCATGTGTTTGAGAATCTGAAGATCGACCACGTGTCGAAAGCCGTCCGCGAAGAGACGCAACCACTCAATCGCAATTGGCCATTTCCAGGGGAAGGAAATGAAGTTGAGCAGGAAGATGGGCCTGTAGTTCCGAAGTAAAGGACTTGGGCCTTTCCTCAATTTGGTGGCGAGGCCGTCGATGGTTTTTGAAGCCTGGTGCGGACGTTGCGTGGCGAAGGAGCACGAAGGAGGAGCAGAATAGGGGAAGAGGTGGCTGCATTCCCGTCGGGGATTGGCTCCGACGCCAGGCAAACGAAAGAGATGGAGAACGATGATGGATCTATCCACAAACTACGCTGGACTTCAATTGAAAAACCCTCTTGTGGCTTCATCTTCGCCACTGTGCAGGGAGATCGTTCACCTGCGCCAGATGGAGGACTCCGGCGCTGCGGCGATCATGTTGCACTCATTATTTGAGGAGCAGATTAATATCGAGTCCAACGAATTGGACACGTATCTATGGAGTTCCACCGATGTATCTGCCGAGGCGATGAGCTACTTTCCGAGCATGGAGAGTTACAACACGGGGCCGGATGCCTATTTGGAGCACATCCGCAAGGCCAAGGAGGCAGTGGGCATTCCAGTCTTTGGCAGTCTCAACGGAGTCTCTGAAGGCGGATGGGTAAAGTACGCCAAGCTGATGGAGGAGGCCGGAGCAGATGGCGTGGAGTTGAATATCTACTTTATGGCCACGAATGGCCAGCACGACAGCGCTTCGATTGAAGATCAGTACGTTCGTCTGGTGCGCTCGGTGAAGTCGCAACTAAAGATTCCACTGACTGTAAAGATTGGTCCCTTTTTCAGTTCCATGACGAACTTTGCCAAGCGGCTGGATGAAGCCGGTGCTGATGGCCTGGTGATCTTCAACCGTTTTTATCAGCCGGACTTCGACCTCGAGACGCTTGACGTGTTTCCGAGCCTGGAACTGAGCCGCTCCTCCGATCTGACACTGCGTCTGCACTGGGCAGCGATTCTTTTCGGCAACGTCAAGGCCGACATTGCCATTACGGGAGGAGTGCATTCATCGGCGGACATACTGAAATCAATGATGGCAGGAGCCAGGGTGGCGATGACGACGTCAGAGTTGCTGCAGCACGGAATTGGCTCCCTGCGATCGATGCTGACCGGGGTGGAAAGCTGGCTGGACGAGCACAGCTATGAGTCGATTCGGCAGATGCAGGGAAGTATGAGCCAGAAGAATGTGCCCAATCCGGCGGTGTTCCATCGCGCCAATTACATGAAGGTGCTGAGCAGCTATTCGCTCAATGAGGGATCGTCCTCAACGGCGCTTTCTCAATAGCCGGGGAGGTTGTGCCGTGAGCGCCTCATGGGGGCTTTGCTACGGCGGACTGATGCCCTGGATCTCGTGGTTGAGATCCAGGGCATCGCTATTTGAGTGGTTGCGGCACGTGATTGTGTTACTGGTTGTACCTCTTCTTGTAGTACTCGATCTGCTGCTGGATCTGCTCCTTGGTCATACCCTTCATCCAACGGTTGTCGGGTGAGTTCATGATGTCCTTGGTGACGCCGGGCATCAACTGTTCCGCATCGGGGATGAGGTGCATGTAGAAGTCCTTGGAGACCTCATAGAAGCCGTGCCACTGAGTGTAATCGGGGCCCATCATTGCGGTACCCATGCGTGCGTCGCGGCCTTCATGGTGCCATAGTTCGAAGTAGTCCCACTTGATCTGGGTGTCGAAGGGAGTCGACGTGATCTTGTTGGCGTCAGCAAGGTCTTTCATGATCTTCGTTGCGGGTTCGCCGTACTTGCTGTTGTAAAAGTTGACGGTGTCATCGTACTGCTTGTAGAAGTTGCTAACCAGGCCGGTGGCATGGCAGTTGAGGCAGACGTCCTGCATGGCGGCGCGGTTCTGCTCCCAGTTGGGCTGATGAATACTGATGGCAGGCCGAAGTGTCCAACTGAGGTGCGTGCCTGTATCGTGCGTAGGCTGTGGGTGGTTCGGCGTGCCGCTCATGTGACAGGTAACGCAGGTGGGAGCGACGCTGTAATCTTTGCCTACGATCCAGGATTTGGAGTTCAGATTCATCTTGTCGACACTGGCGTTGTAGATGACGCCGTGCATGGACTCGTTATAGATCTCGATCTGGGGATGGTCCGGGCCCAGGTGGCACCTGCCGCACGTCTCAGGCTGGCGTGCCTGCGCGACGCTGAACGAGTGACGTCCGTGGCAGGCGGAGCAGGAACCGGTGCTTCCATCGGGATTGACGCGGCCGACGCCGCTGTTGGGCCAGGTGCTGGAGCTGAACTTGCCGTCGCCGAGATACTGCACGTTGCTGCCGTGGCATTGAACGCACTCGCTCTGCACGGCCGGTGCGCCTTCGACGATCTCGCCGAGGACATTGTCGAGCGAACCGATGAACTGCGTGGCCTTGGCGTGGCGGCTGTGCTCATACTGATCAACCTCGGTGGTATGGCAGCGCGCGCAATACTTCGGCGTGACGATGACTGCGATTTTCTGTCCGTAGTGATCGAAGGCAGCGGGGTCGCTGTCGTTGGCCTTGTGGCAGGAGTAGCAATCGACCCCTTGTCTGGAGTGTTCGCTGTCGCGCCACTGCTTCACCACAACCGGGGTGGTGCCGGCGTGACAGTCCAGACAGGCCTGGCCTTCGGCGGAGATCTTAAGCTTCGTCACCGCGACGTTCTTCTTTGCGGCGGTGGGCTTCACGGCTGTTGTTTTCTGGCCCGCCATCGTAAGACAGCAAACCATTAGTAACCCTGCACCCAAAGCGAATTTCGATTTGATGTCCACGATCTTTCTCCTCCTGAAACATGCATGACTTCGGCTTCATGCCACAGGAAATTTACGCCTGTTTCGTCTTCGGTACAGTGACAGGAGCCGCGCCTGCTTCGGCTTGATCGGATACCGGACGGGATGAGTAAGCGAGCGGCTTGTATCCCTGATCAGATCAGGGGGAGAGCCTTATGGAACGATCTCGCAGCGGCGTTGATTGTTTGCTTGAGCAGAGTTGTCTTGGCTGTGGCGTGGAATGCGACTTAAGTCATAGGTTTTGATCGACATGGGTCGTATACTTGCGGCATGAAGGACCTCATGCATCGCTCGCCGCTGCAACTGACGCTGGGAACGGGTGCTTTCGGCTTTTGCTTCGCGGTGTTCGGATCGCTTTCAGCCATGATGCCGATCCTCAGTCACCAACTGCATCTTTCATCACTGGAGAAGAGCCTGGCGGTGGCACTGCCTGTTCTGCTGGGAAGCGTTGGACGCATCCCGCTTGGCATCCTGACGGATCGGTTCGGTGGACGCATCATCTTTATTGCGACGATGATGTTTTCGATTATTCCAGCATTTTTGATGGGTGGAATTACCGACTACAAGCATCTCCTGCTGTACGGTTTTTTTATAGGGATTGGCCTGGCAAGCTTTTCTGTTGGGGTTGGTTTCGTGAGCGGCTGGTACTCGGCGAAGCGGCAGGGTTTTGCCCTGGGAGTGTATGGCGCTGGAAATATCGGGCAATCGGTCGCGGCGTTTGGTGCTCCGTTCATCGCGCGGGCATACGGTGTTCGATGGGGATTCTGGACGTTTGGAGTCGGCCTGTCGGTTTGGCTGGTGCTGTTTGTGATTGCGGCACGCAATGCTCCAAACCCACGGCCAGCAAAGCCGATAAAGGAACTCTTCCTTCCTTTGCGGGACTCGCGAAGCTGGCTGTTGAGCCTGTATTACTTCCTCACGTTCGGAGGCTTCGTCGCGATGGCGATCTACCTCCCGATCTTTCTATCTGACATCTTCCGGCTCACTCCTGAGCAGGCGGGAATGCGGACTGCTGGGTTTGTCGTGCTGGCAACTGTGCTTCGGCCAGTGGGAGGGACACTGGCGGATAAGGTCGGTGGCAAACGAATTCTGATCTATGTTTTTTCGTTCACTGCCATGATGGCGGTCGTCCTCGCGATTCCGAGCATGGTCGCGTTTACGATTGGCGCACTCGGCATGGCTGCTGCGATTGGTCTGGGAAATGGAGCGGTGTTCAAACTTGTGCCGGAGTACTTTCCAGATTCAGTCGGAAGCGTGACGGGAGTTGTCGGTGCGGCTGGAGGACTGGGAGGATTTTTCCCGCCTCTCCTGTTAGGCGCCATTAAGCAGTTGACCGGATCCTTTATGCTTGGATTTATTGCTCTGGCGTTGTTCACGCTGGTGTGTTTAATCTTTCTCCTGCGGTCTGGAAACCCCGTAACGAGTGGGACGGAGGTAAGGGCGTGAAGAAGAATAGCAGGAATGTCGCGAAGGCTGGTGGCTCGGATGTAATTCATGCGACGACGTGGGGGCTGCTGGCAACGGCTGCACTCATCGGGGGGATTTTGATAGGGAGCCGCGGGCTGCGCTACTTTGACCCTGCGCTGGTGTCTTATGCAGGGGCCACTTTATTTGCGGCCTTCGGTCTAGGCTATCGCTTCTCCATGTGGTTACGGCGGCCGCCAACTCGTCTTTACTGGTTCCGGGGATGGGAGGTATTTCTTCAGCCGCGCAGATTTTCCAAAAATATAGTGCACCTCTTCGAGATCCTCTGGAGCAATATTGTTCTGCAACGCTTCATCGGTCGAAGGTCGAGGATGCGGTGGACAGCTCACTGGTTCCTGGCGTGGGGATGTCTGATGGCTGCGGCCATTACGTTTCCGCTCTCGTTCGGCTGGCTTCACTTCGAGACGCTGCGAAGCTCTCAGCAGATGTACCGGGCGTTTCTCTTTGGGATACCTGTTGTGCAGTTCCCGCTGAATTCCATCATTGCCGAATTGATGTTCAATGCGTTGGATATTGCAGCGGTGATGGTGTTGATCGGAGTCTTCGCTGCGCTTTGGCGGCGTGGGCGTGACCACGGCGCTATGGCGGTACAACAGTTTGCCGACGACCTGATGCCTCTGATTCTGCTATTTGCTATTTCGATCACGGGATTATTTCTTACTGCATCCACGCACCTGATGCAGGGTTTGCATTACACCTTTCTATCGGAGTTGCATGCGATCACTGTGATCATTACGCTGCTCTATCTTCCTTTCGGGAAGTTCTTTCATATTTTTCAGCGGCCAGCGCAACTGGGGGTGGACTTTTATAAGCGTGCGGGCGTGGAAGGGGAGCAGGCGGTGTGCATCCGCTGTGGTTTGATGTATGGCTCGCGCATGCAAATGGATGACCTTAAGCAGGTGCAGGCTGCGCTCAATATTCAATATCAGCTTGCGAATGCTACGCACTACCAGGACGTTTGTCCGTCCTGCCGCCGCAAGAACATTGCGCTCACCCAGGACAGCATGTGGATCGCGGCCGCACAAAAGCGTTAGGAGACAGGAACCCTCATGGCAAAACCTTCTACTGATATTCCCGATCTTGTAAAGCAATTTGGGCCAACGTTGCACCGCGTGCCTCCTGGTGGATGGACCGATACGCGGGAAGACGACAAGCTGGTGAAAACGCACTGCTGCTTCTGCGGCCAGCAGTGTGGCATTCAGTTGCGCGTACAGAATAATAAGGTTGTTGGCTTTGAGCCGTGGGAGGACTTTCCGTTCAATCGCGGCATGCTGTGCCCAAAAGGCATCAAGCGATACATGCAGGATGAGCATCCGGACCGCCTCAAGAGCCCGCTTGCTCGCGTGGAAGGGAAGGGGTTTGAGCCGATCGAATGGGATGCTGCGCTCGATCGTGTGGTAGCGGAAATCAAGCGGATACAGGGAGCTTACGGAAAAGATTCCTTCGCAGTGCTTACCGGCGCGTCGCTGGTCAACGAGAAGGCTTATCTGATGGGCAAGTTTGCGCGCGTCGCGCTGCAGACGGCGAATATTGATTACAACGGACGGCTCTGCATGGTGTCGTCCGCTACCGCCTCGAAGAAGGTTTTCGGCATTGATCGGAGCGGCAATCCATGGAGCGATATTGTGGAGGCCGATGTGATTCTTGTAGCGGGAGCGAATATCTCCGAGACATCGCCTATCACTACGGACTATATCTGGAGAGCGCGGGACCGGGGCGCCAAGTTGATCGTCATCGACCCGCGTATGACTCCGATCGCGCGCAGTGCGGATCTGTATATTCCCGTTAAGCCCGGTGGAGATATCGGAGTCTTCAACGGCATGCTCCATGTGATGATCGAGCGTGGCTGGATCAATCGAGAGTTTATTGAACAGCATACGACTGGCTTTGAAGAAGTGGCGCGGTCCGTCGAGAAATATACGCCAGAGTATGCGTCAAAGATCGCGGGCGTTCCATCTGCGATGATTATCCGCGCTGCAGAATTATTTGGGCCTGCGAAGAGCAGCTTTGTCCTGCATGCGAAGGGGATCGAGCACCATAGCAAGGGTGTGGAGAACTGTATTGCCGTGATGTCGCTTGTTCTCGCGTCAGGCCGACTGGGCCGCGAAGGCTGTGGCTACGCTATGATTACCGGCCAAGGCAATGGACAGGGAGCGCGGGAGCAAGGAGGTAAATGCGACCAACTTCCGGGCAACCGGGACATCTCAAACCCTGAGCATCGCAAGTACATCGCAGGAGTGTGGGGCGTTCCTGAGGAATCGCTGCCGCAAAAAGGGCTATCAGCGATTCCACTCGTAGAGGCCATTCACGCGGGCAAGATTAAGGGACTGATCTCGATTTGCTTCAACCCGGTGGTCTCACTGCCAGATGCGAACTTCACACGTGAAGCGTTTGGCAAGCTGGAGTTTTACGCGAATATTGATTTCTTTTTATCTGAAACGTCTCGGCACGCCGATATTGTGCTCGCTGGATCTCTGATGGAGGAAGACGAGGGGACAACCACCAATACGGAGGGGCGCGTGATCCGTCATCGGAAGGTGGTGGCTCCGCCTGAAGGTGCACGCGAAGACTGGAAGATTATCTGCGAGATTGCACGCAGGCTGGGACACGGAGACAAGTTCAACTACTCGGGGCCGCAGGAGATCTTTGACGAGTTGCGGGTTGCGTCGAAGGGCGGCGTTTCAGACTATTTCGGAATTACCTGGGACAAGATCGAGAAGAACAATGGAATTTGCTGGCCGTGCCCTACGCTGGATCATCCTGGAACGCCCCGTCTTTACGAAGGTGGAAGGTTTGGCCATCCGGATGGGAAAGCGCACTTTATTCCTGTCGACTGGCGGCCTTCTGCTGAGATGCCGGATGGTGAGTATCCGATTATTCTTACGACCGGCCGCGTCGTAGCCCACTTTCTTTCAGGAACGCAGACCCGCCGCATTGGCGCTCTGGTAGATCAGGTGCCAGAGGCGTTCTGCGAGTTGCACCCCGTGCTGGCGGAGAAGCTTGGCATCGCTGATGACGACTACGTCAAGGTGGAAAGCCGCCGAGGAAGCGTGGTGGTCCATGCCAAGATCGTAAGGACGATTCGGCCAGACACTGTGTTTGTGCCGTATCATTGGCCGCTCGACCGATCGGCGAATAATATGACGATTCGAGCGCTCGACCCTCAGTCGATGATTCCGGAGTATAAGATCTGTGCCGTTCGTGTCTGCAAAACAGAGGCTCCGCATGATGCGATTGCAGCGTTGGAAGTGCAGGCGGGAGGCATCCGATGAAAAACGCAGAATTCTTCATCGATTACTCGCGCTGCATTGGATGCCAGGCTTGCGTGCAGGCTTGCGCTGAATGCGACACGCACCGTGGGGTCTCGATGATTCATCTGGAGACCGTTGCGCGGCGTGAGAGTGTGCAGACGGCGCCACAGATTTGCATGCACTGTGAGGAGCCGATCTGTGCACAGGTATGTCCGGCCGACGCTATCAAGAAGACGCCGGATGGAGTGGTGCAGAGTTCGCTCAAGCCGCGTTGCATTGGCTGCTCGAACTGCGTCATGTCCTGCCCGTTCGGGGTTCCAAAGTATCAGATTGACATCGACCAGATGATGAAGTGCGATATGTGTTACGACCGCAGCAGCGTGGGCAAGAAGCCCATGTGTGCGACGGTCTGTCCTTCAGGAGCGCTCACGTACACGACGATGCAGGATATCCAGCGCACGCGGCGAGGTATTCCGATCAACGAGTGGAAGTTTGGCGGTGAGGTCGTACGAACGAAGGTGTACGTGATGGTGCCGCCTGAGGTTCAGCGAGTCGACATCGACGTTGTGCAGATTGCAGGCACGGCCGCTGCATTACCGCGCGACCCCTATGACGTAGCACTCATGTTGGAGAATGCGTAATGGAAGAGAATAAGAGCTGCAAGCACTGCGAGAATTGCGATTCTGAAACAACGGATGAACAGTGGAAGAAGGATTTCCCTGTGGAGTGGGAAGGCGACCATTACGTGGCACGGCGCGAAATGGTGAAGTTTCTAACGCTCGGCTCGGCGTTGCTGGCAACTGCAAACTGGGCTGCGGCAGGCATTGGGCATTGGCATCGTGAAGCCGTGTTTGCGGAGCGGCCCATCGGTTCAGCGCTCGACCTGGAGCGCGAAGGTTCGATGCTCTTTCGGTATCCGACGGACAAAGATCCTTGCATCGCGGTATCCATGCCGGAGGGGCAGATCGTCGCGTATTCACAGGTGTGTACGCATCTCTCGTGCGCGGTTGTCTACAAGGCGCAGGATCGCGATCTGTTTTGCCCGTGCCACAACGGTGCGTTTGACCTTAAGGCAGGACGTCCCACGGCCGGCCCCCCTACACGTCCGTTAGCTAGGATCGTCATTGAACGACGTGGCGATGAGTTGTTTGCTACAGGGGTGGAGGTTTCGGCATGAGCGTCCAGCAGCAGGGCACAGCCCTCTTTACTTCCATTCTTGTGTTTGTCGCAACCTGCGTGGTGGTCCAGCTTTGGCTGCTCACGGTGAGTATGGAAGCCATCTTCCGTCACGAAGCTCGTGCGGCCATTCCTGCGGCGATCAGTTCAACAGTGCTGTTTGCGATTAACGCAGGGCTGCTGCGCTATGTGTTCCGGTTTGATCGCTCTGCTCAGCGATCGAAGTCGGAATAGTAAGTGTCGACTGGCAGAACGATCATTGTCCGGCTGTAGCTGCTGGGCTTGACGAATGCATGACACATCGAGTTTTCAAGCGCGCATAGGTGATGTCTATCACTGCGGCGAACGGGCAGGTCACTGAAGCTTATAATTGACGGACAGGACGCTTACACGTGAATTGGGGCAGAAAATCCGCGTTGTTCCTGCTGGCCGTTGTCGTCCTCTGGACTGCGATGCCGGCGGCCGCGTGCCTGCTGGGTATGCAGAAGGCTGGACGGCCTGATTGCTGCAAACAGATGGAGATGGGCCCGGACTGTTGCTCGCCTGTGATGGGAGCAAGCGGTGCGTGTTGTCAGATTCAGGGTCAGAATTTCATTGTGTCCCCGGCGCAACCGTACTCATCTGAGCATTCACAGAGGCTTGTCATTGTGCCCCACGCGAAGGCACTCGAAGAGAGTAGTCGTTCGAGTATCGTGTGTCGTAACGCATCCAAAGCACCGCCGCCGAAGTTCCCGCCGGGCGGCGCGTTTGCACTTCGAATCTAGAACTCCATCCTTTGCCGGCTGAACCTGGGCCTTCGTGTGGCTACCTGCGCCTCGGCGCATAGTAGACGCGCAGCCCGGCTTGTATACCCGCAGCCCTTGGGAGAGAGTCCATGAAATTGTTTGTTGTTGCATGTTGCATGGTGGCGCTCAGTGCGTCGACCAGCGCTTCCCGCGCGCAGACGTTTGCGGCGAGCGACCCGCTGGCGGCCTTTGCCGCGCTGCTTGAAGAGAACCCTCCGGCGGAGGCCTCCGGGACGGCACTGACGCTGGAGGATGTTGAACGGCTGGCTCTGGCAGGGAATCCTGAGATTGCGGTCGCGGCTCGTCGAGTTGCTGTCGCCGAGGCGCATGTTCCGCTGGCTGGCGCGCTCGACGATCCGTCGGCCATGTATCGGGGGTGGGGCGTTCCGCTTCAGCAGCCGTGGAATTACAACCAGGCGTTGAACATGTTCAGCGTCAGCCAGACGCTGCCGGGAGTGGGCAAGCGGGCGCTGCGCACGAGCGTGGCTTCATCCGGCGTGGAGGTGGCCAAGGCACAGTTGGACCAGGTGAGACTAGAGGTGCGAGTGCGAGCGCACAAGGCCTTTGACGATCTGCTGCGTGCAGACGATGAGATGCGGATCCACGACCAGCATGTGGGGATTGCGCGCCAGGCGATTGAGGCGGCGCGTATCAAGTATGCGGTTGGCAAGGTATCGCAGCAGGACATTCTGAAGGCGCAGGTCACGCTCACTGGCCTGGCGGAGCACATGATTCGTTTCGACCACGATGCGGACCTTGCGCGGGCGCGCCTGAACACGCTGCTGGGACGCGACCCCGCAGACCCGTTGCGTGTGACTGGAGAGTTTGCTGTGCTGTCGCCGTTGCCTACGGTGCAGACGCTCGAAACACTTGCGCTGCAGGAGTTGCCTGATTTGAGGGCGGCGAAGGCGGCTGCGGAGCAGAGTCACACCGAGCAGGTGCTGGCGCGGAAGGCGTACGTTCCGGACTTCACCGTCTCGGCGGGCTACATGCTGATGCAGCCCACCACTAACATGCGCAATAGCTACATGGTGGAAGGCTCGATGAATCTTCCCTGGCTGAATCACCGCAAGCATGATGCGGAGATTGCAGAGGCAACGGTGCAAGCCACGGAGCAGGATGCAGAGTTGGTGGCACTGCGCCGTGCCGCATTCGGAGAGATTCAAGAAGGGCTTGTCGAGGCGCGATCAGCGCAAGAGCTCGCACGGATGTATCACGATGATCTGCGTCCGCAGGCAGAGGCCACATTGCAGTCGAGCGTGATTGCCTATGCGAATGACAAGACGGACTTTCTGGACCTGCTCGACAGCCAGATGACGGTGATCAACATCGACCTGGAATGGCTTCAGGCGGTTGCTGATTTTGATACACGGCTGGCCGATCTTGAGCTTGCCACAGGCGCACCTATCAACCTATCCGCGCCCCCCGCAGCAGAGGTGAAACCATGAAGACACGTCCTTATTTGATTGCGTTCGTGGCGGCCGTTGCCGTCTGCATCGTGCTGGCTGCGATGCTTGCGTATGTACTTGTGTACCGGAATCGTGCGATGCCGGAAGCGGCCTCGTCAGAGTCGGTGGTGGTGGCGCGCGGTCCGCAGAGTGTTGCACCGTCAACGTCGGCGGCAGGCACACCTTCGCACGGCGAGATGGCCCTGGCACCGGTGCAGTTGTCTCCGCAACGCCTGCAGGAGATTGGCGTCACGACGGCGACGGTGGAATTCAGAAATCTGAACGACGATGTCAATGTTCCCGGCAATGTAGACATCGACGAGGAGAAGGTTTCTTATGTGCAGACTCGTTTTCCTGGATGGATCCAGGATGTTTCGGTGAATGCGACCTACCAGTATGTGCACAAGGGACAGCAACTGTTCACGGTGTATAGCCCGGACGTGGTGAGCAGCGAGCAGGAGTATGTGCTGGCGCGGCAGAACCAGAAGGCGTTTGCACCGGATGCGAATGGAATGGCGGCGAAGGAGGGTGGCTGGTTGCTTAAGGCCGCGGCAGAGCGGTTGCAGCAGTTCGGCGTTCCGGCGCAGGCCATCACTGAGCTGGAGCAAAGTGGGAAGGTGCAGCGGAACATGGCCATCGACTCACCGGCATCGGGGTATGTGATTGAACGCAACGCTCTGCCGAATGCGTATGTGCAGCCGGAGACGAAGCTGTATACCATTGCCGACCTCTCGACGGTGTGGGTATATGCGAATGTGTTTCAAAACGATGTAGGCCGGTTGAAGCCGGGTGACTCCGCGCAGGTCTCAGTCGATGCGTATCCGGGCCGCAATTTTGGAGGGCGGATCGACCAGATTCTGCCGCAGGTGGATCCAGCGACGCGAACGGTGCGAGTGCGACTTGTATTTCGCAATCCTGGCGTCGTGCTGAAACCGGGGATGTATGTGAACGTCGTGATTGCGGCACCGCTAGGACGCCAGTTGGTGATGCCAGCCTCTGCCGTGCTACAGACAGGCACAAGGATGATTGCTTTTGTAAACCACGGGGAAGGCTATCTGGAGCCACGTACGATTGAGACGGGGCCGCAGATCGGCGATTCCGTTGTGGTACTGAAGGGCCTGAAGGCAGGCGACCAGGTGGTTAGCTCAGCTAATTTTCTGGTGGACTCGGAGGCGCAGCTTCAAGCGTCTGTGGGAGGCTTTGCAGCGCCTGCACCACCGCAGAGCACAAGCGCCGCGCCGGGAAAGGCTATGCAGATTGACTTCAGCACGGAGCCATCCCCTCCACGAAATGGCTCGAATACGGTGCGCGTGAAGGTGACGGATGCGGACGGAAAACCAGCGACCGGGGCGCAGGTGAAGGCAACGTTCTTTATGCCCGCGATGCCTGCCATGGGTATGGCGGCGGAACACGCTGCGGCAATGTTGGCAGAGAAGGGCAGTGGGTCCTATGAAGGCACGGTACAACTTTCGACCGCTGGCACATGGCAGGTGTCGGTGACAGTCCAACGTGGAGGCCAGACCGTGGCGACAAAACAACTTGGCGTCAGTGTTGCGGGAGGGATGTGATGATCTCACGCATCATTGCGTGGTGTGCGCGCAATCCATTCCTCGTGTTCACGGGCGCGATTTTTTTATTTGTTGCAGGGCTATGGTGTATGAAGCGGGTGCCGCTCGATGCTCTGCCCGACATCAGCGACGTGCAGGTGATCATTCATACCCCGTGGGCTGGAGAGCCACCGAATGTGATTGAAGACCAGGTCACGTACCCGATTGTGACCGCGTTGCTCTCGGCTCCGAACGTCAAAAACGTGCGCGCGCAAACCATGTTTGGCGATTCCTACGTCTTCGTCGTCTTTCAGGATGGGACTGATCTCTACTGGGCGCGATCGCGCGTGATTGAGTACCTGCAGCAGATCGCAGGAAAGCTTCCTGCGGACGTGCATCCAGCAATCGGTCCAGATGCCACGGGTGCTGGCTGGGTCTACGAGTACGCCCTTGTGGACCGTAGCCATACGAAGAGTCTGGCAGACCTGCGCGCGTTGCAGGATTGGTACTTGCGCTACCAACTTGAAACCGTGCCGGGTGTCGCGGAGGTGGCGAGCATTGGCGGCTTTGTGCGCCAGTACCAAGTGAATCTCGATCCTAATAAGTTGTTCTCGTACGGAATTTCTGCTTCTACTGTCATCGACCGCGTGCGACAGAGTACGAATGAAGTTGGCGGAGATGTACTCAACATGAGCGGAGCCGAGTATATGATTCGCGGGCTTGGATATCTTCGCTCGCTCACCGATCTGGAAGACGTTGCTGTTGGGAGCAAGAACGGAACGCCTGTGCTGGTGCGAGATTTGGGCACGGTGTCATTCGGGCCGGATGTGCGACGCGGCGCGGCTGACTGGCAGGGTGAAGGTGAGACTGTCGGTGGCATTGTGGTGATGCGCTATGGCATGAACGCGCTCGACGTCATCAACGGGGTGAAGGCGAAGTTCCGTGAGATCGCGCCTTCGCTGCCACCCGGAGTTGAGGTTGTGACGGCTTACGACCGCTCCTGGTTGATCGACGAGTCGATCCACACTCTGAAGCGAGACCTGATTGCCGAGGCCATTATTGTGGCGTTCGTCTGCATTGCGTTTCTATTCCACTTCCGTTCTGCCCTGGTCCCCATCCTGACGCTGCCGATAGCGGTGCTGGCAGCGTTCATCCCGATGTACTTTTTGCATGTCAGCTCCAACATCATGTCGCTCGGAGGCCTGGCGCTGGCCGTCGGCGTGCTGATCGACGCTGCCATCGTCATGGTGGAGAATGGGTATCGCCACCTCTCCGAGCGCACGGATGTACCGGACGGAGCCGAGCGGCGACGTGTTCTTGTGGGCGCTGCGCAGCAGGTTGGGCCGGCGCTGTTTTATTCGCTGCTCATTATTGTTGTGTCCTTTCTTCCTGTGTTTCTGCTGGAGGCACAGGAAGGCCGCATGTTCCGTCCGCTGGCGTGGACGAAGACGCTTGCACTCATCTTTTCCTCACTGCTTTCGATCACGCTGGTGCCTGCGCTGATGCCGTTCTGCCTGCGTGGGAAGCTGCGTCCCGAGTCACAAAACCCGGCGGCGCGCATGGCTCAGGCTATCTATCTTCCCGTGCTGCGCTGGTGCCTGGAACACTGGAAGGTGGTCATCGCGCTGAACCTTGTCTTTCTGGCCGTGACGGTTCCGCTCTACTTTCGTATCGGCAGCCAGTTTATGCCGGCACTGTATGAAGGCTCCGCCCTGTACATGCCGAATGCGCTGCCGGGTATTTCGATGACGCAGGCTGTCTCCCTGATGCAGGAGCAGGACCGGATCATCCGCTCCTTCCCGGAGGTTGCTACAGTCTTTGGAACGGTCGGCCGCTCTGACAGCGCGACAGACAACGCACCCCTCGATATGTACGATACGACGATTATGCTGAAGCCCCGTGCGCAGTGGCGCCCGGGCATGACGTACGAAACTTTGATCCATGACATGGATGAGAAGTTGCAGTTTCCGGGGTTGACGAACAGTTGGACCATGCCTGTTGCGAACCGACTCGACATGGAGCTTACCGGCATCAAGACCGCGGTCGGCATCAAGATCCAGGGACCCAATCTCTCGACCATTGAGGATATCGGAGCGCAGATGCAGCAGGTGCTCTCCGCCATGCCGGACGCGAACTCTGTATTTGCAGAGCGCGTAGCACAAGGCTTCTATCTTAATGTGGAGGTGAACCGCTCACAAGCCGCACGCTATGGCCTCAGTGTGGCTGATGTGCAGCGCGTTGTGACGTCAGAGATTGGCGGCGCCGACATAGCGCAGAACGTGCAAGGCCGTGAACGCTTTCCCATCGCTGTCCGCTATCTGCATGACTTTCGCGATCATCCTGAGGAGATTTCCAGGGCGCTGATTGCAACCCCTTCGGGAGAGCAGGTTCCTCTTGGCGAAGTGGCTCACGTCTTCTACTCGCGCGGCCCGTCGATGATCCGTGACGAAGACGGGGCGTTGACTGGCTATGTCTATCTCAATCTCAACACGCATAACTACGACGGCTTTGTGCATCGAGCGGAACAGTTGCTGCATCAGAAGTTGACGCTTCCGGCAGGCTACACCTGGCGCTGGGCTGGAGAGTATGAGTTCGAGATGCGCGCAAAACAACGTTTGAGGATCATCCTGCCGATTGTTTTCTGCGCAATCTTTTTTCTGCTCTATCTTGTCTTTAAATCTGCCATCGAAGCTGTGGTGCTGATCGTTCCTACGCTCTATGCAATGTCTGGCGGCCTGTTGTTACAGTGGGCGCTCGGTTATAACTTCAGCGTCGCGGTGTGGGTCGGCTATATTGCGCTATTTGGTATCGCGGTGGAGACGGGCGTAGTAATGGTGGTGTATCTGGAGGATGCCTTCCAGCGACATCTCGCGCTGCCCGAACCTATGACCGACGCGGCGCTGGAGCAGGCCATTATGGAAGGTGCGGTGCAGCGTCTGCGGCCAAAGTTGATGACCGTAGCAGCGGTGATTCTGAGTCTTGCACCGATCCTATGGGAAACTGGCATCGGTTCGGATGTGATGAAGCCGATCGCAGCACCCATTGTTGGAGGAATGATTACATCGACGATCCACGTTCTGGTGCTTGTCCCCATCTTCTTTCTACTCATCAAACGGAGGGCTTTGCGCCGAGGGGGACCATCGAGAACTCAGACGCCGGGAAGCGCGTAGTGAGGATCCGGTATTGTTGCTACAGCGGCATTGGGTGCCACGGGCTCGAGTATTTGAACTGTTGGATGCGCGGTCGGGATCGAACGTTCGCATAAAGGTTTACAGAGACTGGATTATCCGACCTTGGAAATTTTGTTAAGCCATGTGTCCGATTCTATGTAGGTATTATCGACGAAGCGGGCATGAGAGTACTACAAATCGTGTAATTGCGATGCGAGGCGCAACGCATAGGGTATGGTGCTCTCGCCGATAGACAAAGCTCTCACTTCAGGTTGAGCTTCCCGGGCGAGTTCGCGCAGCACATGGCCTGATGGCATCTCAAAAAATAGACGACATCCTAATTCTTCAAGAACCGTTGTTGCGTCAAACCAGCGAACCCCGTGCGCAATATTGCTGACTAGATCCTCGGCAATGGCCTCGGGGGTTCGCAGTGCTCTCGCGGTCACATTGCCCACATAGACCGTTGTGGGCTGGTGGATGGTCATGGCTCGCAACATCGTTCTTAGGGAGGCAGCGACAGGCTCAAGAAGAGGGCAGTGTGAAGGCACAGGTACATGGAGGCGTTCAACTTTGCGAGCGCCGATCCTTTGAGCAGCGGCAAGGACCTTCGTCATCCCAGCGTCGGAGCCTGCGATGACAATCTGCCGGGGTGCATTGATGTTGCCCAGATATACAGGGGCATCTGCTGTGTGTAGATCGTTAACGAGCTGTGCGACCTGCTGCTCTGTTAGTCCAATGATGCTTGAAAGGCCGTAACCATTGGGGTAGAGGCTGGCCATCATCTCGGCACGATGTTGTACGAGGCGCACTGCGTCCGACAGTTCGATAACGCCACTCTGGACGCCAGCGGCGAAGGCACCTACGGACAGGCCAGCAACACCCTGAGGTTCTACACCTTCTGCGACGAGGGTACGGGCGGTCGCTACGCCAGCGGACAAAAGTGCTAATTGAACTGAGACTGTTGACTCGAGTGCGGAGGCGGAATCGAGATCCTGTATGTGACTACCAAGAATCTGGCTCACTTCATCCAATGTCTTCCGAATGACGGGGTGGTCTGGCAAGGTGTGAAGCATGCCGGGAATCTGCGAGCCTTGACCGGGAAACAGAAACGCTATGCCCATCTATAGTCTCGCTCTCTCAAAGCTCTTTGCGGCGTTTAGCATGTCGGGTTCGTTGCGCCACGGATCACTCCCGAGCACAGGTCCATTCGGTGTGCGCAAAAGGATCTCCTTGCGGTCTTCTCGTGCGTATTCTTTCAGGGAAAAGCCCCACGCAGGAGTCTCGACACGAATATCGACGGTTGCCGGGAGATCCGTCGCCTGGGCGCAACGGAACTTTGCCTCTTCAAGCGTTATAGGCTTTGCAGTGCGGATGACGATATCGAGATCGCTTTCGACGTGCGCCATGTTACTGCCCGTTGCAAGCTCAAAGCCAACGCTGCCTCCCGGCCCCCAAGGGCGATCAAAATCAAGCCAGAGAGCTTTTAATATCTCTAGGGACTGAAGCGCTGGAACCTCCGCCACTCTTGAAGGAGCTGCGGCAAGCCCTAACAACTGAGACGGTGCAATTAAATATAGGATCGCATGCGGAGAACAGGAAGCGGCCCATCGTTGGTTTCTGTCATATCCACGGATCCCGATCGGTAGACAGGTTTCGCTTGTAAAGCCTCGGCGAACTACCGCAAAGGATACGTGACGCACGTACTCTTCTGCCCAGCCTGGTACTGTGTCGCCGCGGGCTGTGGCTTCATCGAGAAGGTATTTCGGGTTGATCTTCAACAGATCATGCGTTTGGACGGCGCGTCCCTTATAGGTAAACATGCGGGTTCCTAGTGAAGGTAGGTAAGGACGATGATCCATCCAGCCAAACTAAAGATCCCCACCACGTAGCTCGCGATGAGACCGGAGCTTGCCACCGGCGGCGTCACATCAAAATGTTTACCGAAAACAATTCCGAAGAAGCCACACGGGATAGCTGTCATCAATACAACCGAGCGAGTCAGGTCAAGCGGTAATCCCAGCAAGCGAGCTATTCCTAAACACAGCGCCGGCTGAAGAATATTCTTCACGAAGACCGCCCACATCACACCCCATGTCAATTCAAAGCGCTGCGCCGATACAACCAGACCTGTAAGGAACAGGGCTGATCCTGCCGTTGCATTTGCGAAGAGGGTGAGGCTGCGGTCAAGATAGCTGGGGAGATGAAGCCCGATGATGACGGTGATGATACCGAGCATGGGAGCCCAGAAGACGGGCTTCTTCAGTGCCTTCCACATGGAAATACGTACGCATGCTGCAGTCGAAAGGGCGCGGCCTTCGGCAGTTCCTCCCTCAAGGATTGCAAGCGTAATTGCAGTGATGGTGATGGCTCCGACGGCGATACCAACGACTACGACGATGTTCTGCTGGGCTCCGTACATGGCTTCCAGCAGTGGAAAGCCAACCGCCGCAATATTGGGGAAGGTCAGGGTGAGCGCAAGGACGGAACTGTCTCGTGCGGAGTCCTTACTCAGTATCCGCGAACTGAAATAGGTGACTGCATAGATGATGCCGTACACAACCACGAGCACCAGTGCGATCTTTCCCTGTCCCCATAGCAGTTGATGCGGTGTTCGGGCAATAGTGGCGAACAACGCGCAGGGAACAGCAAAGCTCATGACAAAGATGATTAAGGTCTTGACGTTCTTGTTGTCGACGTATTTGCGGAGGCCAGCCAGGTAGCCAGCCAGAAGACCCACGAAAACAGGGATGAGTGCATTTGCCAAAATTTTAATCATTGTGCATGCCTTATCTCTGCCCACTGAGTTTCGAGCAGGTTACGAACTTGAATGGACGTCTTACGCATGTCGAGTGCGCCTGGCGAAGTCATCCGACTACGAAGATCAACGGGGCTATTGCGAGTGTCGACAATTGCTGTGATGAGTTCCTTCTGCACAGCCTGAATCTCCTGCTGCGGAGGGTCCTCTGGATTCTCAACATGGAGCAACTTGTGGAGCAGGCCAAGCTTTGCATAGTCGCGAATGTGATAGGAGAGGGGCGCGATGGTCTTGCCTAACGCTTCGAGACTCTCGACCGAGCGCCGCGTGATGCGGGCCGCCGCCGCTTTGTGCATCGCGTGGATCATCACGCCGTCATCGTCGAATGCTAATAGACGATTGGCCTGATAGCCGTGGGTAAGGAAGGCTCCAGAGAAGGCATGACCGACGACCAGTGTGATGATAGGGTGGCCTGCAAGCCGTGCCGATCCGTAGGCGTCTGCCGCTGCTGCCGCGGCAAGAAAGATGCCAGCCGTCTCTTCGCGTCGGCCATACGCCTGACTTTTCACGTCCACAATCGCAATGATGGGACGCTTGATGGTGTTGTTGTCTTCATGGATGACTTCGCGGACGCGGGTAGCTAGTGTGTAGGCTTCTTCGAGGCCTACTTCGCCGTGTCGCGCGCAAGGGAAGCGTCCCTCCGGGTTAGGAACAACACATAGGAAACGAGCGGTGTCATTACCCAGGGGTGCATCTGCCGCCAGCACGGAGGCGGGGCCGCCGCTGAGTGGCGCCGACTGTCCGGTGAGGGCTTTGAACCACACGGCTCCTCGAATACCCTTGTATTCACTCATTGAGTGTCCTCCGTAGCAACGTCAGCTTTCCAGATGGCGCGCAGCTCTTTGGGATCCCACTGACGTGATGCGTCGAGAGCTGCGATATGACTGCGATACAGCGCAATCTCGGAACTGCGGTGCACAGCAGGAACGCCTTTGGCAATGAAGCTTTGAACGGCTTCAACCATCTGCTGCGCATCGTCTTCGACGAGCGCATCGGCTAGACCCATCGCGAATCGCTGCTCGCCTCCATGGATCGCCCAGATGAGCGCTCGATCACTTGAATCAAACTCTTCGACGCCCGACGTCTGCTCGATCACTTCCGGTCCATTCATGCCGAGACGAGCTTCACGCGTCATCACTACGTAGCTCGCAAGACCGGCGGCCAGGGACATGCCGCCAAAACATCCCACCGTGCCGGCAATGATGCAGATCACCGGAACATGTCGGCGAAGCACAAGGATCGAAGCCATGATCTCTGCAATGGAAGCCAATCCAAGATTGGCTTCCTGAAGCCGTACCCCGCCTGTTTCAAGAAGCATGACAGCATTTGTCCGGATACCCTTCTCGTTATCGGCACAGGCCAGGTCAAGCGCGGCCGTAAGTTTCTCGCCCGAGACCTCGCCAAGGCTTCCCCCCTGAAATGCGCCTTCAAGCGCGATGACGACGGTAGACTGTCCAGAGATCTTGCCCTTCATCACGACGCAGCCGTCGTCGGCTTGTGGCGTCACTCCCTGCATAGCGAGCCAGGGCGATTCCATGCGGTCGAAGGGACCTGCCAATTCGCGGGATGTGCCTGTATCAAAGAGAATCTCCGCTCGCTCTCGTGCATTCAGTTCGATAAAGCTTTGCCGATTGATGAATTTCGTATCGTTCCGTTGTTCGCTCATCGCTGGCTCACCTCCACTGCCTGCTCCAGTCTCAACAAGACGCTCCCGGGTGTTGCTCCGGCATCGTGTATCTCGATGCGGACGGCACCGTCATACTTTGCGAAGAAACGGTCCAGTACAGCCTTCCATGTGTCCTTGAAACCATCGACGCTTGTCTGGATGGAAACATGCGCTCTGTCGCCTTCGAGCGGCTCCAGAAGCACTTCCAGATCACCGGAACCGACAACGCCAACGTGGGCTCTTTTCAGCACCTTGTGCTGCGCCGGGTAGTCAAATTCAATTTTCTCCATCAGTATCCTCCGACCAGCTTCGGTCCTTTTGCACTTCGTTCTGCCTACGTTCGACCGCATCGAGAAATAGAGTTGCTGCGAGGAGATCCGCGCTTCCGCCGGGAGAGACTCCGAGGGTGAGGAGTTTACGGTCAAGCCGTCGCAACTGCTGTTTCCCATGCATGGAGCCACATCCGCCAGCTGCGATGACTTTGCGAGCTCCGGATCTTACGGCCTGGAGGGCAGCGGCTTTCCCTCGATAGAGCACGCAGGTGTCTTCCAGGCGAGACATGATGCTGAGTAGTGTGTCCATGCGCGACACCGATTCTGTAGCACCACCTGCACGTCGTGCTCGAAGAGTGGGCAGGCCAACATGGACAACATGAGGGAAGGCTTCAAGGGCTTCGCCCCGTGCACCGCGAACCCCATACCTCGCCGCTACGACGTGACCGTGAGTTACCAGCCGAGGCGTTGCGCGATCGTGAAACGCGGCGATGGTTCCTGCAGTTTCAGCGATCGCTGTTGCCGTCGCAGTTGTGTCCCTATTTGTTATCGAAGCCGCCGAGGCAAGCAAGCCCAGAACCCAGATGGATCCTTTATGAGAGTTGCTGCCGCCAGTTGTCATGTACATAGCGCGCTCAGCTTCGCGGCCGATGGCAGCGAGGTGTTCGCGCAACTGTTGGCTCGCGCAAGCGCCCGAAGAGATGAGGGCCATTTGATAAAAGTACGGCTGTAGCGCCAGCGCGGATCGCCTCATAATGGAGAGCGACAGATCGTTGTGAGTTCCTGAACCACGACGATCGACAAGGCCTGGTTTAGGCGTCAATTCTGCCTCAGCAACCAGCGCCTGCATGCAGAGACGAGCTAGCCAAGCAGCCAGTCTCTCTGCTTCGGATCGTGCGCAGACCATTGCTGTAGCCGACTTGGACATGAGATCGGCGATCATTACCACCCCCGAAACTTTGCGGGTGGGTTATATAGCCCGCCGGACCATGCGACCAGATCTTCCATGCTCCTCGCAGCCAGTAGAGACCGCTTCGCTTCCATTCGATGGACGCCGATGTCTTCGGGGTAAGCGACGACTCCCTTCCTGCGGAGAGCTGCCGTCTCAGAAGCAACTGCCTTCAGACCGACGGGACTGACTCCTGCGACTGCTGCGAGCGCACGACGACGCTCTTGCTGTCCTTCAGCCTTATAGAGGTAGGCGATCCCCTCTTCCGTCACGACGTGGCTGACATCGTCGCCGTAGATCATGATGGGTGCGATCGGCATGCCCGCTTTCTTGCCTACCTGAACTGCGTCGAGGGTTTCAACAAAGGCAGGAAGGCCTCCGCTTTGGAAGGTTTCGATGGTTTGTACGACAACCTTGCGGCCATGGACAATCGGCCCCTTGTCGGTGATCAATTCAAGCCAAGCGTGCGAACTGTGCCGACGGCCATGTGGGTCGTGGCCCATGTTGGGCGCTCCACCAAACCCCGTGAGACGTCCTGTGGTAACGGTCGAAGAGTTTGCGTCTGCATCCATCTGCAGTGTCGAACCGATGAACGCATCGACGGCATATTGGCCTGCGAGTTGGCACAGTACTCGATTCGAACGCAGGCTTCCGTCGCGACCTGTAAAGAAGATGTCCGGCCGCGCTGCAATGTAGTCTGTCATACCGACCTCGCTGCCGAAGCAGTGAATGCTCTTCACCCAGCCACTCTCGATAGCCGGGATCATCGTCGGATGGGGGTTGAGCGTCCAGTGCTCGCAGATCTTTCCGCGTAGTCCGAGCGATTCGCCATAGGTCGGCAGTAGGAGTTCGATCGCAGCCGTATCGAAGCCAATGCCATGATTCAAGGAGTGGATCTGATGCCGCTCGTAGATGCCGCGGATGACCATCATGCCAACAAGAATCTGCAGGTCATTGATGTGCCGGGGGTCACGCGTAAACAATGGCTCGACGGCAAAGGGACGATCTGCTTCGACGACGACATCGACCCACGACGCTGGGATATCGACGCGTGGAAGCTTATCCACAATCTCGTTGACCTGAACGATCACGATGCCGTCGTGGAAGGCCGCAGCCTCGACGATGACGGGTGTGTCTTCAGTGTTCGGGCCGGTGTAGAGATTTCCTTGTGCATCCGCCTGTTCCGCGCATACGAGGACGACATTTGGCACCAGATCAACTAGCAGACGCGCGTACAACTCGACGTACGTGTGGATTGCGCCAATCTCCAAAATGCCGTCTTCAAGAAGCTGCGAGACGCGTAGGCTTTGCGGCCCGGCGTAGGCGAAATCCACTTTCTTCGCAATGCCGAGTTCAAATAATGTGAGGTGCTCTGCGCGGCTGATGCTGGAGATAATCAGGTGTAAATCGTGTAGTTTTTTGACATCGACCTTCACCAGTGAGCGTGAGAGGAAGTCAGCCTGCTTCTGATTGTCCCCCTCGAGAACAATGCGATCTCCGGAAACGATGAGAGATTCCAGGGCTTCGATGATCTTTGTGCTCGGCAGGATTGGGCCATTCATCCAGGGTTGAACCTGCTGCATACGTCGCCGCTTTTCATCGCGTCGCGTCGTCCACGATCGCTGTAGCGGCTCTAGCGGTTGATGTGTCATCCGGGGTGCTCCTGTTCCAACGCTCCAATTAGGCGCTTCCGAGATAGATAAGGGAAATTGTATTTTTTGCAGTCTGTAATGAGTTTTGAAAATACAATGAAGGGATGGAACTTCGCCAGATTCGTTCGTTTCTCTCCATTGCAGAGACGCTGAGCTTTGTCCGGTCGGCTGAGATCATTCACCTGAGCCAGCCCGCACTCAGCCTTCAAATAAAGGCGCTGGAGGAGGAACTGGGCGTAAGACTTCTGGAACGAAACAGGCGCAGGACGGTACTGACTGCTGCGGGGATTGCCTTTCATGAGGATGTAGCCGGCGTTCTGGAGGGATTGGACCAGGCAATTCACAGGGCGAAGCTGGCAGCCGCCGGTAGGTCGGGTTTGCTACGTATCGGATTTATTTCTACCGCCGGCAATGAGATCGTCCCAGGTATTATTCGTGAGTTCCGAGAGTTACATCCACAAGTGGAGTTCTCGCTTCGAAACATTCTGACCATGGATCAGATTCAGATGCTGAACAACGGAACGATCGATATTGGATTCCTTAGACTACCCATCAGCGAGCACTGGGGACTTGAGGTCGTTCCTGTCCATCAGGAACGGTTTGTGCTGGTGGTGCCAGCATCTCACAGGCTGGCAAAGAGGAAGCGAGTTAGATTGAGCGAACTGGCGAATCAGGACTTTGTTATGTACGAGCGGAAACATGCTCCGGGTTTCCATGATTTGCTATTGGGCATGCTTCGCGATGCTGGCATCGTCCCTAAGGTATGTCAGATCGCAGGTGAGATGCCAACGCTGATTGCACTGGTCGATTCTGGCGCTGGAATTGCGATACTCCCTGCATCCGCGGTCCGAAAGAGTACGACCCCTGTCGCGGTATGCGAAATCGCAGACGATATTCCAATGTCAGAAATTGGCCTCGCCGTTCGCAAAGCGAGTCGCTCAGCCATCGTCACAAAGTTCAGGGATTTTGCGTTAGCAAGGCTGATTAAGCCCCGGTAAGTACTCGTGTTGAAATTTTTCGCTGTCGTTTGATCGATAGGGCTCGAATCGTGGGATGGCATGTGCGTAATGGCATAAACAGTGTGAGCGGACTTAAAATCCGATGGATGCACGCGCCACGTTACGTTATGAAGCAGACAGTTTCTGCAAGTCAGAAGCGTAAAACACATTCGTCTTGTGCAGGGGAAGTAGGTCAGTGGCAGAGTGCACCTGCCACCGCCACGGACTCAGTTGAGAGTTACTGCATGGGTTGGCTTAGCTCCTATCGAAATCAGCGTTCCATAGCCAAGCAAGTCGGCTCACTTGGCTGCCACAGAAATCACCGATGGGAATACATAGGCAATGAGGAATACTACGATGCCAACCAGAACTGCGAGCACAACACTGTGCAGGAAGACATAGCGTAGAATCCGTCCTTCTCCGCCTTGCTGTCCCGTGGCCACTCCGGCGACGACGATGCTTTGGGCGTCGATCATTTTGCCCATCACACCGCCAGCACTGTTGGAAGCTGCAGCTAATATCGGCGAAAGTCCTAGCTGTCGAGCCGTGGTTTGCTGTAAGCCGCCGAACAGCACATTGGACGAGGTGTCACTGCCGGTCAAGGCTACACCTAGCCAGCCGAGGAGCGGGGAAAAGAAGGGAAAGAGAACGCCGGAAGCTGCAAATGCCAGTCCCATGGTCGAGTCCATTCCTGCATACCTGGTGGAAAAGCCCAGAGCCATCATGGCCGCGATCGTAATCAGGGACAAGCGGATTCGCTTCAGAGTCCCCACAAAAACCCAGAAGAGGGTGACGGGGGTAAGACCCCTCAGCAATCCGCTGATGCCGCCGGCCAACAGCAGGCTGGTTCCGGTTGCTGAAAGCCAGTTGAAGATGAAGATTGCTGGTTCGGCGGTTGACTTGGAGACCACCGGAGGCATCCGCGTCACCGCCTTATGCAGCAATGGGACTGTGATGGCGCGATAGGAGATTCCGCTCAGGAAATTTGGAGCAGCCGGGGTCCCGCCGTTCAGAAAGTTCTTGATCGGTGTCAGGCCCCAGGCGAATACAAACACGGAGAGCAGTATCCACGGTGTCCAGGCTTGCACTTTGCGGCGGGTTGCGTGAATACGCCGGCTGGAGTGCTCAATTACTCGTTGGGCCTGATCTTCATGCGCGAAGGACCATGTGGTTGCTGGTTGCCAGAACTTGAGAAGCAGCATGAGCGAAAACGAGGCGACAACGGCTGCTCCGACCGCGGCCAGCGAAGGTCCAACGTAGTTGCTGATGACATACTGCGTAACACCAAACGTGATGCCAACGGTCAGGCAGGCCGGCCAGATTTCCATCGTCTTGCGGCGACCACACAGTACCCAGACTACCCAGAAGGGAACTACCAGGCAGAATAGAACGAGGATGCGGCCCACCATGGCGCTCAGCAGGTCAACGGGCAGGTCCGTGACCGCAGCGAGGGTGATGACTGGAATTCCCAGTGCACCGAAGGCTACGGGTGCGGTGTTAGCGATGAGGCACAGGCCAGCGGCCGGGAGAGGCTCGAAGCCAAGGCCGATCAACATGGCAGCGCAGATCGCCACCGGAGTTCCAAATCCCGACGCGCCTTCAATGAACCCACCAAAACAAAAAGCGATGAGCAGCACTTGCAAGCGACGGTCAATTCCTACGCCCGCAATCGACTCTTTTACAATGTCGAAATCACCGGATTTTACTGCCACATCGTAGATGAAGATCGCACCAAGAACGATCCATCCAATCGGAAAGAGGCCATAGGCCGCACCGAGCAGGCCAGCACTCAGAGCGAGCTTCGCCGGCATACCGAAGACAAAAATGCCGATGCTGAGAGAAACGGCAAGTCCAGTCAACGCCGCCCAATGAGCTTTGGCGTGTGCGAACGCCAGAAGAACTAACAAAACGACGGCCGGAAGTGCGGCAACCAGGGCAGACCAGCCGAGACTGTGTGCGACCGGAGTGTAGATTTGAGTCCAGGTTTGCATTGAGGGGAACCTTCTTTCAGGCGAGTTCTCGCCGGGAAATTGAAGCGTCAAGGATTTCGATCGGGTGGGCTGCGCACAACGTGATGTTCCGCTTTCTCAGCAATGATTGAATCTGTAATGTGCATCCCGGGTTTGCGCTCGCCAGGATGTCGGGGTGTGTCGACAGGACATTGTTCACCTTGCGTTCCCCAATCTCGATTGCGCTCTCGGGCTCGAAGAGGTTATAGGTGCCGGCGCTGCCACAGCATTGGTCCCCATGGGGGATCTCGCACAGCGTTAATCCCGGTATCGAACTCAACAGCTCCCGAGGTTGTGAACGAATGCCTTGCGCGTGCGCAAGATGGCATGCATCGTGATACGCGACACGGCGTTGGAGTGGATAGCGAGGTGCGATCGGGGTAAGTTGAGCCAGGAACTCATTGATGTCGCGAACTTTTGCGACGAAAGCATTGGCCCGTTCGCGCATGACTTCGTCGTCGGCAAACAGATGACCGTATTCCTTCAATGCCGAACCGCATCCGGCGGCGTTGATGATGATGGCATCGACCTGCTCGCCTTCAAACGCTGAAATGAGCCGGGCTGCGAAGCCTTTCGCTTCGTCGATGCGACCGCTATGGAGTGAGAGCGCACCGCAGCAGCCTTGCAACTTCGGTACAACGACGTCGCAGCCCTCGGCGGTCAGAACCCGGATGGTCGCTTCATTGACATTGGGAAAGAAGACGCGCTGCACGCAACCCGCGATCATCGCAACACGCAGACGTGGGGATGCGGTCTGAGCAGAATAGAACTCTGCAAGGGATGCTTCCGTGGCGATGGGAGGCGCGAGCGCATCGATTTGAGCGAGACGATCCGGCAGGAGACGCAACATGCCTGACCCGCGGATCATGCTCTGAAGGCCAGTGCGAACATAGAGCCGCAGCGGCAATGCGGCGAGGCGCAGTCGCTTGGGATAGGGGAAAAGCCTAAAGATCAGTTTGCGAAACAGAGTATCCGCAGCAGGCCGCTGGTAAGTGGTTTCTATCTGCGCACGCGTCGACTCGATCAGTAGATCGTAGCGGACGCCGGAGGGGCACGCGGTCATACATCCCATGCAGCCGAGGCAGGAGTCGAAGTGCGCGACAACGGTGTCGTCCATCTGGATGACGCCGTCGTGCAAGCCTTTCATCAGATCGATGCGCCCACGCGGCGAATCCATCTCATCTCCCCATGAGGTATAGGTCGGGCAAGCTGGCAAGCAGAAGCCGCAGTGGACACAGTCCGACATGAGATCGACATTCGAGCGTTCAGCTCCAGTTGAGGTCTGGGGTGCGCTCATTAGAGGCCTCCGACAAAACGGCCCGAGGCCAGTCGGCCATTGGGGTCGAAACGTGCTTTGATCTCTCGCATTAATTGAAACGACGGCGGTGGCGTTCCCCAGGGCTCGATCATCGGCGCGCCGTCGTGTGGGGCTGGCTGCGCTTCAACGATCAGCGATCCGCCGCGCAGTTCAATCTGCTTACGGCAGTTCGCAAGCTCTGCCGTCGTCGCAGGAGTTGGTGTACCTGCGACCGTAAATATTCCGAGCGCAGGATACGTGCTTACTACGGGTGAAGTCAGTGTGTGCATTAACGGTCTAATCGCGCGCTCGTTGGATTGAGCGAACTCGCAGGGTGAGGTGGTGCAGTGCACGCGTAACGGTCCGGCGGAGAGAGCCTCCGCATCGGCTGCGAGGACGCGGTCGGACGGGAGTTCTTCCATCGACCAGCCTCGGCGCTCAGCTATGTTGCGCAGGCAGTTGGCCTGTGCATCGGCGCCGGATCGAACACCCTCAAACACAACATCGACATCATAGTCACCGGGGCCGTCTGTTGTACCCACGGCGATGATGGTTGTTGGCTCAAGCTGCTGTTCGCGCATCGCCATGACCAAGTCCCATACCTGTCCTGCAGACAGTTGGGTAACACGGATAGCCTCTGACACGTCCGGGAGCGGATGAACACGCAGCGTCGCGGATGTGATGAGCGCTAATGTACCGTGGGAGCCGACGACAAACTTTGAGATGTCGAAGCCGGCAACATTCTTCACGACTTTGCCGCCCGCTCGGGCTTCGATGCCGTCGGCGCGCACGAGAGATATGCCGAGGATAAGGTCCTTGAGCGAACCGAATCGCAGGCGTCTGGGCCCAAAGGCATTGGACGCAATGGCGCCGCCGATCGTCGAGCGGTGCGGATCAGCTACATCCAGGACAAGACGCTGGCCACACGAGGCGAGCACTTCAGTGAGTTGCGCGACCGTGACTCCAGCCTCGACGGTAACGGTCTGGTCTTCCGGAGCGTACTCGATGATTCGGTTAAGTTTGCGAGTTGAAAACAATACGTCGCCGCTCGCTGGCTGACCGATCGTGTGCGTGCCGCCGCCGATAAAGGCAAGATGAGTTCCAGCACTGCGGTGCTCCTGCATTAGCGCGGCGGCCTCGGTGAGGCTGGCTGGCTCGAGTAGGTTTGTGGAATCGAACATTAACCACGCCCCGCGATGTCAAGACGTTCGAGAGGGGACAACACGAAGGGGCCGGGCCGATCACCGCAAAGCCGTGGCGTAGGAAATACTTTGCCTGGATTGAGCCGCCCTGCCGGATCGAAGGCGCACCGCACAAGGCTCATCGTCTCAAGGTCATTCTCATTGAAGAGTTCGCCCATATACGGTGCTTTGTCGAGTCCTACGCCATGCTCACCGGTGATGGAACCGCCATACCGGATGCACACTCGCAAAATCTCGCTGGCCACGTGCTCGGCGCGCTCCTCCTCGCCTGGTACGCGGGCATCATAGAGCAGCAGCGGATGCAAGTTGCCGTCACCCGCGTGAAAGACGTTGGCCACGCACAATCCTGCTTCGGCAGCAAGCCTTGCGATCTCGCGCAAGACGGCGGCAATCTGCTTGCGCGGGACGACCCCGTCCTGGACGTAGTAGTTGGGGCTGATGCGTCCCACCGCAGCGAAGGCGCTCTTGCGGCCCTTCCACATCAGCGCACGCTCTGCCGCGTCGCGCGGCGTGCGCACATCGACCGCTCCTGCTTGCTTCATCGATGCGATCGCCGCCTCGGCGGTGTGATCGACTTCTGCAGCGATGCCGTCCATATCCGCGAGCAGGGCTGCACCGACGTCGAGCGGCCAGTCGACACCGGTGGCAGCGACGATAGCCTTGATGGCTAACTGGTCCATCATCTCGATGGCTGCTGGGATGATGCCGTTCGCTATGATCGCCGAGACGGCCGCACCCGCTTCGTCGGTCGACGGAAACGTTGCAAAGATCGTGCGTGTCTTCTGTGGCAACCGTATGATACGCAGCCAGACTTCGGTTACCACAGCCATCATTCCTTCGCTGCCGACAATTAGCGCCATGAGGTTGTAACCCAGTGAGTCCGCCAGCGGGCCACCGATCGAAACGACTGTACCGTCTGCCAGCACGACGGTTGCGCCCATGGCATGGTTCACCGTGAAGCCATATTTCAGACAGTGTGCGCCGCCGGAATTTTCTGCTACATTTCCGCCGATCGAGCAGACGGATTGTGACGATGGATCAGGAGCGTAATAGTAGCCGTGCGGAGCAATTGCCCGGCTTACGTCCAGATTTGCGACCCCAGGCTGTACGCGGATCCGTTCATTCGGAAGGTCCACCTCGAGAATGGCATTCATGCGCGAGAGACCGATGATGAGCGATTCTGGACTTGGTACCGCACCGCCTGACAGACCTGTACCGGAGCCGCGTGCGACGATCGGCATGCCAAGTTCGTTCGCCAGACGAACGCATTGGGAGACTTCTTCGGTTGTCCCAGGCAGTACGACAAGCGCAGGCGTGACGCGGGTTCCCGTAAGGCCGTCACATTCATACGTGCGCAACTCGCTGGCAGCGCTGATGGTATTGGAATCGCCGACAATGGTGGCAAACCGCTGGTGAAGGTCCGTCTTGCCGGATGTCTGTGTCCGCATGAATCTGATTCCCGTCGAAGAATTTCAGAGCGCGTGTATACGGTATCCCGGAGGCGAATCGGATAGTATGTGTGCGACAGGGCTTTGTCAAGGGATACTGTATACAGGAAACTATTGACCCACCTGATCGGAGATGGATAGACTCCAAGACATGGCCGTAGGGACACGGAACCAGGCAAGTACAATTGGGGCTCGCGGCGCCCTGCAGCGTCCACGGCCTCTGCGGGATCAGATCTACGATCGCCTGCGAGCGGCGATTTTGTCTGGCGAGATGCCCGCCGGTGCGCCGGTGATCGAAGTTGAAATTGCGACCCGCCTAGGGGCGAGCCGCACCCCGGTTCGCGAGGCACTCCGACGGCTTGAAACGGAAGGGATGGTTGAGCCCCGAGGCGGACGCGGAACGGTCGTCCGGGAGTTGAAGCTTGACGAGGTCGGCTGCATATTGGAGATCCGAGAATCTCTTGAGACGATTGCAGCTTTGCGCGCTGCGCGGCGTATGCAAAAACGCGATTATGTGAAGATTGAACGGATCGTCGAACGCATGCGGAAGTATGTTGACGATCTTAGCGAGATGGAACGACTGGATACGGCGTTCCACGATGAGATTCTCGCCTACGCCGATGGCATTCGACTCAAGCGAATGCTTGGAGACCTTCGCTCTGACATTCTTCCTCTGCGATCCTTTGCGCTGGCTACACTCGAGCGACGCCAGGGCGTCGTGAATGAGCACGCATCCATGCTGAAAGCGATGGCTTCACGCGATGAGGCCGCTATCGCCAAAGCGACGTCGCGCCACATTGCCAACGCCCGTGTTGCTATTCTTGGCGGAAGCAGCCCGGTCTAAGTCTCCTTCGCAGCGTCGGGCGCAATCTCGTGATTGGCAAGCAGTTCGAGGGCGCGAACCATTGCGGAGTGATCCCAGGCCGCGCCGCCATGAGCGGAGCATGCATTGAACAACTCCTGGCATGTGGCCGTATTGGGGAGAGAAATGCCCAGCTCCCTGGCCCCCGCCAGAGCCAGGTTCAGGTCTTTCTGATGCAATGCAATACGGAATCCGGGCTCAAAGTTGCGATCGATCATTCGCTGGCCATGCACTTCAAGAATGCGTGAAGAGGCGAATCCACCCATGAGGGCCGCACGCACCTTGCTGGGATCGGCTCCGGCCCTGGATGCGAACAGGAGTGCCTCGCCAATCGCTTCAATCGTCAAAGCAACGATGATCTGGTTCGCAACTTTAGCCGTTTGACCGTCTCCGTGGCCTCCGACCAGTGTGACATTCTTCCCCATCAGCCGAAGTATGGGCTCGATCTGAGCAAAGAGCGACTCAGGACCGCCGACCATGATGGTGAGGCTGGCGGCCTTCGCGCCCACTTCGCCACCGGAGACAGGCGCGTCAAAGTAGTGCGCTCCCAATTCGCCAATGCGGGCGGCAAATGTTCTTGTCTCGATTGGAGAGATCGAACTCATATCGATGACGATCTTCCCCGCGGAAAGGCATTCGGCAACCCCTTTCTTGCCAAATAACACCGCGGCGACATCGGCGGTATCCGGTACCATCGTGATCACGATGTCAGCTTTGGAAGCGACATCGGAGCTCGACACACATGCAATGGCGCCGTCGCGGACTAGATCCGCCGGGACGTTGCTCCGAGAGAACAGAAACAGATCGTGACCGGCCTTCTGCAGATGACCGGCCATCGGATGACCCATGATGCCGAGACCAATAAATCCAATTTTGCTCATTGATTTTCTCCAGGGTATGAGGCTCAGGAAGTGCTCGAAGGTGTCTGCGTGGCTGGCCGTGTGCTTCGATACGGTTCGAACCAGCCCAATCCGTCGATCGTTGTCGTGCGAGGCTTGTACTCGCATCCGATCCAGCCTGTGTAGCCGAGTTCGTCGATCCGGCGGAAGAGGTAAGGGAAGTTGATCTCGCCGCTTCCCGGTTCGTGGCGACCGGGATTATCGGCTAACTGGATGTGGCCGATGCGCGCAAACTCCGTCTCAATAGTCCGGGCGAGGTCGCCTTCCAGCACCTGCGCGTGGTAGATGTCGTACTGTAGTTTCAGGTTCGCGGATGCTACCTCCGTGATGATCTCCACCGCCGGGCGCGAGCGGTCGACGAAGAATCCGGGAATATCGCGGCTATTGACATGCTCGAGTAGCAGTTCGATGTTGGCGGCTTCGAGCCTGGCAGCGGCGTAGCGCAGATTCTCGACCAGCGTCGCGCGGGCAGCATCCGCGCTTACCCCAGCCGGCAGGATGCCAGCCAGGCAGTTGACGCGCGGACAACCGAGCGCTGTGGCATAGTCGATGGCGCGGTCGACTCCGGCTCGGAACTCATCCACCCGCGCCGGATGGCAGCCGATGCCGCGTTCGCCCCCCGCCCAATCGCCAGCGGGAAGATTGTGCAGCACCAGAGTCAGTTCATTAGCCGCCAACAGGTCGGCAATCTGCTGCTTCTCGAAGTCGTAAGGGAAGAGGAACTCAACCGCCTGGAAGCTAGCCGCCGCTGCCGCTGCGAAGCGATCGAGGAATGGAAGTTCGGTAAACATCATTGTCAGGTTTGCGGCAAACTTTGGCATCGATCTCTTCCTTTGCTCCCGTGCGATCATGGCGTCACGGGCGTTAAATGCACGGTTGTATTTTGTGCAATGTCACATGCGCGGTCACCGAGATGCAGGTGTCGCTTCCGCCTCAACCAGTTCCGGAAGTGCATCCATGTCTAGACGCTTACGGAGAGAAAGTGACGGATCGAGACATAAGATTTCTTCGAACTCGGTGACACTGTCGACCTCGGTGCCCATGGAGATGTTCGTAACGCGTTCGAGGATGAACTCCAGCACAACTGGCACCTGATACTCCTCCATCAGTGCATGTGCCCGCGCGAACGCGCTCTCGAACTCCCCGACTGTCTTGACCCGAATTGCCTTGCATCCCAGAGCCTCTGCGACGGCGACATGGTCGACCCCGTAACCCACAACTCCACACTCTTCAGGGTGAATATTAACGTTGTCGAAGGCGAGGCTGACTTCGAAGTCCATCTGGAAGCCGCGCTGGGCCTGCCGAATCAGGCCAAGATAGGAGTTGTTGACCACTATGTGCAAGTAGGGCAGCTTGTATTGCGCGCCGACCGCCAACTCTTCCATCATGAACTGGAAGTCGTAATCACCGGAGAGAGCCACAACTTTCTTCTTCGGATCGGCGGCGCAGACGCCCAGCGCGGCAGGCATCGTCCAGCCGAGCGGACCCGCCTGTCCGCAATTAATCCAGTGCCGCGGGTTGTACACATGCAGGAACTGTGCCCCCGCGATCTGCGACAGACCGATGGTGGTCACGTAGCATGTGTCGCGATCGAGGATCTCGTTCATGGCCTGGTACACACGCTGCGGCTTCAGTGGGGTCTGGTCGAAATCGCTGCGTCGTAGCATATTGTTCTTGCGGTGGAGGCATTCGCCTGCCCATGCCGAACGGTCAGCGAGACTACCGGCCGCTTTCATCTCGCGCGCCACCTCGATAAAGAGCTTGAGCCCCGCGCGAGCATCGGAGACAATCCCGAAGTCCGGCCCGAACACGCGTCCAATCTGTGTTGGTTCGATATCGACATGCACGAACTTCCGTCCCTTGGCATATACCTCGATCGAGCCGGTATGCCGGTTGGCCCATCGGTTGCCAATGCCCATGACAAAGTCAGACTCCAGAAACGTAGCGTTGCCGTAGCGGTGACTGGTTTGCAGACCAACCATGCCTGCCATCAGAATATGGTCGTCCGGGATGGTCCCCCAACCCATGAGCGTGGGGATCACGGGCACCCCGGTCAACTCCGCAAACTCCACGAGAAGGTCGCTCGCATCGGCATTGATGATGCCGCCCCCAGCAATGATCAGCGGCCGCTTCGACGCATTCAACATCTCGATCGCCCGCTGTGCCTGCTGCCGCGATGCGGCCGGTTTGTAGACCGCCAGCGGCTGGTAGGTTTCGATGTTGAACTCGATCTCCGCCATCTGTACATCGAACGGAAGATCGATCAACACCGGGCCAGGACGCCCTGAGCGCATCATATGGAATGCCTGCTGAAAGACCATCGGCACCAGTGCGGGTTCACGCACGCAGACTGCCCATTTCGCAACGGGCTTCGCAATAGACTCGATGTCGACGGCCTGAAAATCTTCCTTATAGAGTCGCGCCCGTGGCGCCTGTCCGGTGATGCACAGAATCGGGATTGAATCAGCCGCAGATGTATACAGCCCTGTGATCATATCGGTCCCAGCCGGCCCCGAGGTCCCGATGCACACGCCGATATTGCCGGCTTTGGCACGGGTGTAGCCATCGGCCATGTGCGATGCGCCCTCCACGTGCCGCGCCAGAATGTGGCGAATTCCACCATGTTTGCGAAGTGCGGCATACAGTGGGTTGATTGCAGCGCCAGGAACACCGAAAGCCGTGTCCACCCCCTCACGGTCTAATACCAGAACTGCCGCTTCGATTGCCTTCATCCTGGACATGGGCATCCCCTTGTAATCATCAGTCAGCACCGTGCACTCCTACGCATACGGGATACTGTATACAGAAAAAGCTAGCAGATGAAAGAAAACTCCGTCAACCGAAAAGACCTGTCGTCCAATGCCGCCACTAAACGGTGGTCGCAACTCTTCTCCAGGCAAAAACTCCGCCATACCGCTCACGTCATGGGACCAACGCTCGTTGCGCTCGCTTTTGCCGATGTCGGAAGTAGGATCGCCCACGCTCACAAACTCCGATTCGCTTCGCATTCGTCATATATGCCTTGAGATATGTTTGATCGAGGATATATGTCATGGCATCTATTCAAGATCAGCTTCGTCAATCTCGCGAATCGAAAAGCCTTACGCAGTCGGAGCTGGGCTCGCGCATCGGGCAGCCACAAAGCGCCGTATCACGAATCGAGCGCGGAGGCGACCTGCGCGTCTCCACACTGCTGGAGATGACCCGCGTCTTAGAGATGGAGCCTGTCCTTGTTCCCAAGCATCTTGTCCCTGCTGTGAGGGCTCTTCTCGGACATGCCGGAGGCCAATCAGCCAGTGCGGACAGCATACCTCTCGTAGGAGTCGTTCCAGAAGATGCCGAAGACAGCGAGTAATCCGAACCGGCCCACGGTGCTGGAGGTCCGACTGGGGGAAAACTTAGTCGGCACCATCACGAACCTGCCCAATGACCAAAACCTCTTCGTCTTCGACACAGACTACGTCGCCGATGCAAACCGGCCAGTCTTGAGTCTGAGCGACTACGACGCCTACCGGAACGTCATGCCGAACGTTCGTCCCGTCACGCGCAGGCTGCCTCCATTCTTCTCCAATCTGCTACCAGAAGGAGCCTTGTGCCAGTTCATCGCAGATCGAGGAGAAGTCAACGCTCAGCGAGAGTTTTTCCTGCTCTGGCTCCTCGGCAACGATCTTCCCGGCGCTATCACGGTGCGTGATGCCGAAGGCCGCCTCCTACCGCCTTCTGAAAAGAACCCCACAGTGGCGCGCGTGCGCGCCGGGCGAGACGTGCTGCATTTTTCTCTAGCTGGCGAGCAGTTGAAACTCTCTGCCATCGGCAATCCGAATCGCCAGCTCTCGATTCCTGCCTCCAGCGTCGGCGGTCATTGGATCGTCAAGCTCCCGTCCCCCGCGTTTCCGGGCCTGCCGGAGAACGAGTTTTCGATGATGACATTTGCGCGGGAGGTCGGCATCCAGGTTCCCGAGATAGGCCTGACTCCCCTCAACCAGATCCAGGGGGTGCCGGAGGCCTGGCAGCAGCTCAAGGGGAATGCCTATTACATCCGCCGATTTGATAGGGGCCCCAACGGCACCCGCATCCACATTGAGAACTTCAATCAGCTCTACGGTCAGTTTCCCGAAGCGAAATACAAGAACTACAGTTACACCAACATGGCGACCGATTTGTGGCGGCTGACCGATGAGGAGCAGTTTGCCGAGTTCATCCGCCGCTTGATCTTCAGCGTGGGGATCGGCAACAACGATATGCACCTCAAGAACTGGTCGCTGATCTATCCCGACGAACGCATGCCGCGTTTGTCCCCGGCTTACGATTTCGTCTCTACTCTGCGCTACATCGCCGATGGTCGGTTCGCGCTCTCTATTGCCAAAGAAAAGGCCGCGAATCAGTTGAATGTTGATTACTTGAACGCTTCGCGCGGAAGGCCCAGGTGCCTACGAAACTCGTTCTTGATACCGCACGGGAAACAGCAGACCGGATGAATACGGTTTGGCCGACGCTCCAGAATGATCTTCCGCTCGGCAGAGATGCCCGACTTCAGATCAAACAACACATGGAGTCAGTCCCGCTGCTTCGGAAATAACCAAAGAACACTACCGCGATGCGGGACGAAGCACCCGCCCTGAATTAGCTCTGCGCTTCGCATGAAGCCAGTTGGAATGCCAGGCAACGGCACAAACATGGGCACAAAGAGGGAACCCACAAAAACAGGCACTCAAGCGTAACTCGCTTATTGTGCCCTGATCGTGTCCCTTTTTGGGTGTCACATGAGGTCCCATACGAAGCTAAGTTCTTCACTTTGTATGGCGGGGACGACGGGGCTCGAACCCGCGACCTCTGCCGTGACAGCAAACCTACCACGCGTAACTTATAGAAATCAGGGGCACGAATGGCCCGTTTGAGCGCCCTGAGACACCCTTAGCAACGCTGATTGGACCCTTATCGAACCCACGTCCTCTGCCCTTGAGACCTCTGCCCAGCGGTTGGTGGATCAATGCGGGCCAGCAACTCCTCAAACATTGTCGTTGTTATCGGACGCCATTGACGCAAGAACTGGATGGATACATCACGCGCTCACACTAAATCGCCAGCAGGTCTTCCAGAAACTCTGACGCAGGTTCGGTGCTGGTCACAAGCAAATGGTCGCGGGCACGGGTGCAGGCGACGTAAAGCAGGTGCCGTTCGGTGTTATAGACATCCTCAAGATCGGATTCGTCCGTGACAGTCTCGATTCGTTCCTGAAGCGGAATCACCTCGTCATCACACGCCATCACGCCCACCGCCCGGAACTCCAGTCCCTTTGCCAAGTGCATCGTACTTACGGACAGATAGCCGGAAGTCGTCTCAACATGCTCGTCGAGAATTTTGTACTTCATCTCTGCCCGTTGGGCTGCGGCCTTGGCGCGGTCAAGCTGGGCGGAGGAGCGGACGAAAAGCGCGATTTCGTGCGATTGCATTCCATCCTTGAGCAGGTGGGTCAACCAATCACCAACTGCTTTGCTCTCCTCATCCGTAGACGGATAAGTTTTGATGTCCGGCTGCGGCCCATTGAAGAGCGAGACCGTCCCCTTGCGCTCCTCAAGGTTTCCGTCAACGTCCGCGATCTGCGGCTCCAGCAGGCGATCCGCTTGCGATCGAATCTGGTGCGATGTCCGGTAATTGATTTTGAGGCTCGTGGATCGACCGCGCACATCCACTCCCGCAGTCTTCCATGAGAACGGCTGCTGGAAGATGCGCTGGCCAAGATCGCCGCCAAAGAAGAGGCCATTGGGCCTGCCTGCGCCGATGGCTGCGAGGAATCGAACCTGGGCGATGCTGATGTCCTGCGCCTCATCGACGACTGCGAAGTCGAACGGTGCGGATGCGCCTGCGGCATAGTGCCGGGCCAACACGTTGAACATTCCGGAAGTCGTCAGCAATACCTGCTCCCGCAATCCAGCACGCACCTGCTCGAAGATCGGCCACAGCAGTTGCCGTTGGGGCTCCTTCAGGCGCGTCTTCCGCCCGAGCCGAACAACGTCCCGGTAGTCCTCCCAACTCTCCAACTGCCAGCCATCGACCACCTGCTCCCATTCCGTCGTCAGAAAGCGCAACGAGAACTTGTGCCCGCCCACCGCCTGGGAAGCCTGTTCCATGAGGTCACGCACCACGGAACTCGACGCGATACGTAGTTTTCCAAGATTCAATTCGTAGAGCCGCCGCCCAATCGCATCCATCGAGTAGACTTCGATCCGCTCGCCGAGTCGCGGCTCGCTGTGCAGCAGCAGTCGCAGCTTTGCTCGAAGTGCGTTTGCCAGCGGCTCAGAAAAGGTCGTCAGCAATACACGCCCCTGCGGATTCGAGCGCGCCAGGTGCGCGGCACGGTGCAACGCCACGATGGTCTTGCCTGTCCCCGCCGTGCCTGCCACCCGCGCCGGGCCGTTGAAGTTCTTCTGCACCAGCTTGCGTTGCGCTGGATGCAGAAACACCGCCCAGCGCTCCCACGGGTAGTCGAGCGCCAACGCCAGCTCTTCGACGTTCTTCATCACGCGGAAGCGGCGCAGCGCGTCCGGGTGCTCGAAGGGATCGCCACCTGCGGGCGCAACCTCAGCCAACGGGGGCCGTATGCCGGTCGCCAGATTCAGCAATGCCTCGGCGGCTTCGCCTGGCAGATGGCCTGCAATCTCCAGCAGCGTGTCCTCGGTCGCGTTCAGCGCGTCAGTTACCCACTCCGGGGGCACGCCATAGGACAGCAGCGTCCCCTCAGAGATGCCCTGCAGCACGCGCGGCTTCGTGACAGGATGCTCCACCTCCACATACCTGGGAACGGTGATCTCCTGCACGCGCTCCCGCACCTCCACCAGTTGCGCCGCGCCGGTCTTCGGGTGCGTCTCCAGCCGTCGGCGCTCTGCCCATTGATAAGCATCGTCGTGGTGGGCAACATAGCAGAGCAGCAGGCTCGTGCCGGTGCGATGCACAATCATGCGCAGATCGCGGCTCACGCGGATCGACCAGAAGTTGTGGTCCTTGGCCTTGTCCAGCTTGTGCAGTTGCAGGCCGGGATTGGACGGATTTACTTGCAGGTCAAACGTGGCCGTCTTTGCGGCCTTCTGCTCCTCGCCGGTCAGGCGGGCCAGGCTGTCCGTAAATGTGTCTGCAATTCGGAACTCCATCGGCGGCAATCCTCAGTTCACCCGAAAGACTTTCATCACCTCATCGCCAAGGTGGTTGATGACCTTGACGGCGATGCGTCCTGACTCCGGCTTGTCAAAGGGGCGCGAGGTGTCGCTGTGCAGAGACTCCCATGCCTCTTCATTGATCTCGGCCTTCAGCGTCGTCTTCAGCGACTTGTACGGATCGTTCGCGCCCAGGAAGTAGGCGTGGCGCACGAAGAAGCTCTCCTCGTTGTAGTCCGTGTCCAGGAACCAGCAGGCAATCTCATCCGGGCCGTTGCTGCGCACCTCGCCGGTGCTTGGGTGGAAGACATCTACGCCGCGCACCTTCACCTGCAACTTGCCGTCCGCTCCGGGCAGAATCTCAATGTCCGGCTCGCCGAAGATGACGAACAGATTGCCCTTGCCAGTGTTCTTCAGGTCGGCGGCCATGTGCAGGTCGGCGTTCATGCGGGCCTTCAGCACGGGAATGCGGCCCAGCTTGTTGAAGTCGGCGGAGTGGGCGTCGTAGCTGAAGGCGCAGGCGATCAGCACGTCAAAGGCGGCATCGCCGGCCTCGCGCGCGGCGGCCACCAGGTCTTCGCGGGTCACGGTGCCAAACTCTGGGCCGATGAAGATGCCGGCGCGCTTCTCGCTTCCATCGGTTTCACTGTAGCGGCCCTCGGCACAGATGTAGTTGCCGGGCCACGGCGCGAGCGTGGTGAAGGTGATCTTGTCTTCCTTGTGCGCCTGCTGCACGCCGCTGGTCTTCAGGTTGTCGAGGATGACCTGGACAAAGTTCTTTGCGTCTCGCGTATCGGCGTCGGCGCGGCCAGAGGTTTCGATCAGGTCTTCATTCTCGTCCACGGCCAGCACGCGGTGCGGCGACAGGCTCTCGACGGTGAAGGGACCGGCGACGCGGACCTTCTTTTTGTCGTCGTAGGGTTTGTCGTAGAGATACTCGAAGTCGGCCTTGGCGGCGATGGAGGCGTCAATGGCCTTCTGACGGCCGATGCGCTGCTCCCACCATGCGGCGTGGAGTTCCTTGGTTTTGGCGGGCCACTTGGCGTCGGCCTCGCGGGGAATCTCCCACTCTTCCCACTGTTTGCCCAGTGCAGCATTCAACTGCGTGCGCAGCAGTTCCAGGCGCGTCTGGTAGTCCTCCCAGATCACGTCAATCTCGGCGTTGTTGGCGATGGACTTCAGCGTGATGTGCGGCACGCGCTCATAGACAAAGCCATGACGGATGTTGCCGTGTGTCGGCCCTCCGGATGGAACTCTGCCCTGAAGCTCTGCTTCTTTCGTCTGCCCTTCGGGGCTGTCAGCCAGAAGGTAATACGGATACCGAGCGCCCATGATACGGGCACGAGCGAGAGCAAGCGCGACGCGAGAGGTGTCGATGGTGATCCAGCGGCGGCCCCATTGCTCGGCAACGAAGGCGGTTGTGCCGGAGCCGCAGGTTGGGTCCAATACAAGGTCACCGGGATCGGTAGCTAACAATACGCATCTCTGAATTACCTTCGCGGGGGTTTCGACAACATATCGCTTCTTATCGCCGCTAAATCCAGCAATTGCTGTATCATCCCACTTGTTTGTGTATTCGATTACGGGATAATCATCAACAAAGCGGATGTAGTTCGGTGTATTTCCGTTGATCTGGATACGCGAAGCGTGTCCAAGGCGCTTAACTCCTGGGATTGGAGCCGTTTTCCAGTGATGATTCGGTCCACAATCAAAGAGTCTTCTGCGATACTCAAACTGGCGATTGCCTTCATTGCCTGAATCCTGTGAACGCAAGTTTTGCGCAGAATAGACCTTCCATTCTTCAGAAATCGCAACCGCGCCCTTAATTTCCGACTCCGTCAGTCGCCGCACTTCCCCACTCAATATGGACAGCGCGTTCGAGTAGCTAGCAAGCTCGTTGAGATCTTTCTCCTTATAGAGGACTCGATATTTCAAGCTCGCTTTGTGCTTAGCAGTCCAGAGAACGTAATCTCCCGACCTAGGCAAAATATCAGATGCTTGGCCAGTTGTAGTTTGAAACTGAATTGAGCTTACAAAGTTATCTTCACCAAATATCTCTTCGAGCAATGCGCGCACGCGATGCACATTCTCATCCCCAATCTGCACAAAGATCGAGCCGGAATCGCTGAGCAAATCCCGCGCAACGGTTAGGCGATCTCGAAGATATGTCAAGTAGGAATGAATCCCATCCCGCCAGGTGTCTCGAAACGCCTTCACCTGCTCGGGTTCCCGTGTGATGTGATCGACATTTCCGTCTTTGACATCGCGGCTGGTCGTGGACCACTGAAAATTGGAGTTGAACTTGATGCCGTAGGGTGGGTCGAGATAAATGCACTGCACCTTGCCGCGCAGTCCTTCGCGCTCCGCCAATGACGCCATCACCTGCAGGCTGTCCCCCAGAATCATCCGGTTCGACCAGTGGGCGTCGTGCTGATAAAACTCCGTGCGCGCCTCCGTGCTGGGCAGACCGTTGAAGTCGGCAAACAGATCGAACTGCGGGGCCGTTGCATCTTTGCTCGCCTGCGTCTGCCGCTGCAGGTCGTCGATGAGCACCTTGGGGTGAACCTTCTCCTGAATGTAGAGCGGCGGAGCGGCCACCACCAGATCGGACCAGTCCTGCTCGTCCTTGCCGCGCCAGACCAGTTGCGGGTCCAGGTCGCGATTGCGCCGTTCATAGGCCACGCGGATGGGCGAGAGTTCCTCGGCGCGCATGACGGACTGATACTCCGCCGTGGGAATGTTCTTGCGCGACGCCTCATCGTGCAGGAGGGTTTCGACGATCTTCTTCGGCTTATCTTTTGTCGTCCTGGCCATGATTCTTCCTTTTCCTCTATGCAGGCTGCGCGGGCTGGGGCTGGGTGACGGAGTCCATCACGCGGCAGAACTCGGATTCAACCTTGGCTGCGAAGTCGGCCTCCATGCCGAAGACCTCAATGAACTCCACAAAGGCCCAGCGCCCAAACTGGCCGCTGGCGTTGACGCCGGGAATCCAGTAGGTCTGCATGGCGAGTTTCTTGTCCTTGGCGTCTTCGCGGCGGTAGCCCTTGACCTCGACCACCAGATGCAGCAGGTCGTCTTCGCCGTGGCCATCCTCCACCAGAACGATGAAGTCGGGCCGGTAGACGTGGCTGCCCGAGCCGTGACGATAGGGCACGTCGAAGCCGAGATTGTGGTTTTTGACGTAGGCGCGCACACGGGGATGATTCTCTGCTACGCGGCAGAACTCAGCCTCCCAGTCGCTGTCGAGAATGACCCAATTGATGTGGCAGCGGCGCGAATCCGTCTGCCACCGGCTGGCTTTGGACGTGGTGAAGTTGACGTGACCTGTGGAGCCGACG
>JAJYBU010000016.1 GCA_021778845.1 Acidobacteriota bacterium | reverse complement strand
CCGAGCCACCCGTCGCCGGCACTAACGTCGCCGCCATCACCGGCAGCGTCGGCAGCGCGACCTCTCCCGCCGCAATCGCTGAACTCTTCAAAAACTCACGTCTCGACAGGGACAAAAAATTCCTCCTTCAAATAAACCGTTCTCATCCCGCTCTCACGGGACAGCACCTTCCGCGGGTAGCGAGAAGCAGACAGCGTCACCATGCCGCGACTCATTGCGCCAGGCGTGCTTATCGTTCAGCCTCGCAATTGCATCCTGCTCCCGCGACCCAATAATCATCCATGCGCCCGCCAGCTTCGCAACATCGCTCATTCGCCCCGGACGATTCAAAGAATGTTCTCCCGCATCTATCCTGGCTGCAACTCCGTCACGTCCTGACAGTTACGATTCATCAGGCTCCTCATCTCACGCCCACGTCGAACCCTGAAGAAGCACGATTAAACCATACTATGCGCAGCCATCGAGCCGGCAGCGCAAACCTGCGCGGAACAACAGCGCATGTCCGCGGAAAGAAATCCTCTCGTCTCCAGGTGACACTCCTGCGTCTCTCCAGCGTCTAACCACCCTGGCAAGCGATCAGGCGAACTTGCCACTTTGCCACAGCTGCCGTTACGATCCGTGGGTTCGACATTTTGCTGGCGCTCCGGCATTGAAATCGATCCGCCAGTCTGGAGAAGCGTTTTTATGAGACATTCCTTCAGCATCGGTATCGGAGGCGCCGCCGGTCAGGGCGTCGCCACTCCCGGCGACATCTTTGCGAAGATCTTCAGCCGTCGCGGGCTGCACCTCAACGCCTACAACGCCTATCAGTCCATCATTCGCGGCGGCCACACCTTCCTTACCATCCGCACCGGCCCGGACAAAATCCCCACCACCGACGGCCGCATCGATCTCCTCATTCCGCTCAATCAGGACACGGCCGATCGCCACCTCCGCCTGCTCTCCGCCGGCGGTGCGTGCCTCTACAACGCCGATCTCATCCACCCCGGCACTTCCGCCGACGGCGTCCAACTCTGCCCGCTCCCCGTCTCCAAACTCGCCGACATCAGCCGCAACAAAGTCGCGCAGAACACCCTCGCCATCGGCGCAGCCCTCAGCATGATGGGCGTCGGATTCGCCGCACTAGAGAGCGTCCTCGAAGAGCAGTTCCGCAAGAAGGCTCAGGCCGTCATCGACGAAAACGTCAGCCTGGCCCGCGCCGGTTACGACTACGCAACACAAAACTTCAAGCCCTTCGCCTGGCCGCTACCCTCCACCGAAGCCCGTTATGCCGTCCTCAGCGGCAACGGCGCCATGGCCATGGGCGGAGCTGCTGCGGGCGTCAAGTTCTACTCCGCCTATCCCATGAGCCCCGCCACCGGCGTCCTGCATTGGATGGCCGAACACGCGCGCGAGGCCGAGATCATGGTCCGCCAAGTCGAGGACGAGATCGGCGTCATCAACATGGCCATTGGCGCATCACACGCTGGAGTCCGCGCCATGTGCGCGACGTCAGGAGGTGGTTTTGCGTTGATGAGCGAAGGCCTCGGCCTCTCCGCGCAGGCTGAAATTCCCGTCGTCGTCATCGACTGCCAGCGCGCCGGCCCCTCCACTGGCGTCCCCACCAAAACCGAGCAGGGTGACCTCTGGCAGATGCTCGGCGCAGCCTTCGGAGACTATCCCCGCGTCATCGCCGCGCCCCTCGACATCGCCGACTGCTTCAAGCTCATGCCCGAGATCTTCAACATCACCGACCGCTTCCAGTGTCCCGGCATCGTCCTCTGCGACCTCCTCCTGGCCGAAGGCCGCCTCAGCGTCGACCCCGCCGAAATCGACTTCCACCCCACCGTCGATCGCGGCGAAATGATTACCTCGAACGGCGGCGAGCACGCCCCTTATCTCCGCTACAAAATCACCGACAGCGGCGTCTCTCCGCGCGTCATTCCCGGCCTCCCCGGCTACACGCACGTCGTCTCCAGCGACGAGCACGACGAAGACGGCATCCTCATCTCGGACGCCTACACCAACCACGCTAAGCGTCGCGCCATGATGGAAAAACGCATGCGCAAGATGGAGGGCATCGCCGCCTCCATCCCCCCGCCGCAACTCATCGGCCCAGCCGCCGCCGACGTCACCCTCATCGGCTGGGGTTCCACCTTCGGCGTCATCGACGAAGCCTGCGAACTCCTCCGCGAGCAGGGCATCTCCGCCAACCATCTTCCTATCCGCTGGCTCGTACCGCTGCACGGCGAAGCCATCCTCGACATCCTCCGCAACGCACGCCACACCATCATCGTCGAGAACAACTTCAGCGGACAGTTCGCCCGCTATCTGCGCAGCGAAACTAGCTTCGTCCCCAACGGCCACATCCGCAAGTACGACGGCGAGCCCTTCTTCCCGCAGCACATCGTTCAGGCCGTCAAGGACCAACTCGCCGGCAAGACAACGCTCTCCATCCCAGCCCACGAAGTCATGGTCTAACGCTAGAAAACACTCCAGCACAAACTCCCAGGAGAACCCCGATGGCGACCGAAATCCTCACTCCCAACGCAATCACCATGGCAAACTTCAAAGGCCGTGTCGAACCCGACTGGTGTCCCGGCTGCGGCGACTACGGCGTGCTGGCCGCCGTCCAGAAAGCTCTCGTCGAGCTGCAAATTCCCCAGCACGAGGTCGCCACCATCAGCGGCATCGGCTGCTCCTCCAACTTTCCCGGCTTCATCGAGACCTACGGCATGCACACCCTGCACGGCCGTTCGCTCCCCGTCGCCACCGGCGTGAAAATGGCTAACCACGCCCTCACCGTTCTCGTCACCGGCGGTGACGGCGACGGCTTCGGCATCGGTTGCGGCCACTTCGTCCACGCCATGCGCCGCAACGTCGACCTCACCTATCTCGTCATGGACAACCAGATCTACGGCCTCACCACCGGTCAGACCTCGCCCACCAGCCGCGTGGCCATGAAGACCAAGACCACCCCATTCGGCAACGTCGAGCGCCCCGTCAATCCCATCGCCCTCGCTCTCGCCGCCGGCGCCACCTACGTTGCCCGCGGCTTCTCCGCCGACCAGAAACACCTCACCGAACTCGTCAAGAACGCCATCGCGCACAAGGGCTTTTCCTTCATCGACATCTTCAGCCCCTGCATCACCTACAACCACGACAACACCATTCCGTGGTTCCGCCCCCGCGTCAAAAAGCTCGAAGACAACCCCCACTACGACCCCACCAACTTTGACGCAGCCATGGATCAATCCCAGCTCTGGGGCGACGAGATCCCCATCGGCAAATTCTTCGAGTGCACCGACGTCCCCACGCTCCACTCCCTCGAGCCCGTCCTCAACTCCGGCCCTCTCGTCCACCAAAGCAACCGCATCCCCGACAACATCGTCAAGTCCTTCATCGACGAGCTAATGTAACCTAACGCGCCAGAGATCCCTGCAACTGCACCGGTCGTTACCTTTGCCTTTGCCGTTGCCGTTGCCGTTGCTTTTGCTTTTGCTTTTGTCGTTGTCGTTGTCGTTGTCGTTGCCTTTGCTTTTGCCTTTGCTTTTGCCTTTGCCTTTGTCGTTGCCTTTGCTTTTGTCGTTGCCTTTGCTTTTTTGGTTGTCATTCCGCAGCGTAGCGGAGGAATCCGCTTTCCCCCGCCCACCCATCATCTCGACCGTAGCCGCGCAGCTTCTTGCATCCCCCCACCCCCCGTAATCTCGACCGCAGCCCTAGCAACACCCCTTAAATCGTCCCTTTGTAATCGTGTACCGCACGTCTTGCCGTTCCTTGAAGAACTCCTGATAGCTCATCACCGGCTCTCCCGGATGATTAATCCGACGCCGATGCACATAGGTCTCATACTCCGGCACACCCACCATCAACCGAGCGGTACGCGTGGTCCAATAGGCCGCCACGCGCACCCTCCGGCAAACGCGTTCGTACATCGTCCTGATGTTAGTCACCGCTACCTCCCGCAATGGCCGGCACTCCGCCCACCTCGACTGCGGTAGGCGTCGGGCTACGCATCGCCTTACGGATATCGACGATCGCATAGATCACCACCACCGTAACAATCAGCACCGACAACCCAGCCAGGCTTGCATCCAGGTAGTCGCTGAAGATCACGCGGTGCATCTGCGCCATCGTCTTCGCCGGTGCCAGCACCTTATTTGCAGCCACGGCGCTGCCAAACTTCGTCGCATGGCTCAGGAAACCAATCGACGCATCCGGATCAAACACCTTCTCCAGCCCCGCCGTCACCGTACAGGCCAGCAGCCATAGCGTCGGCACGATCGTGACCAGCGCATAGACTCCGCGCTTCATCTTGAACAGCACCACCGTGCAGAAGATCAGCGCAATCGCCGCAAGCATCTGGTTGGTCGTACCAAACAGCGGCCACATCGTATAGATGCCGCCGTATGGATCGATGACGCCCGCATACAGCAGGTATCCCCACATCGCGCATGCCAGTGCCGAGCCAATCAGATTGCCCACCCACGACTTCGTCTCCTTGAACGCCGGAATCGCGGTGCCAACAAAATCCTGAATCATGAACCGCAGCACGCGTGTCCCTGCGTCGACCGTGGTCAAAATAAACAGCGCTTCAAACAAAATGATGAAGTGATACCACAACCCCATCATCATCGTTCCGCCCAGGAAGCTGGACAGAATCGTCGCCATGCCCACCGCCAGCGTTGGAGCTCCGCCGGTACGCGACAGAATACTCGCCTCGCCCACGTTGTGCGCCATCTGCGTCAACACATCCGGCGTCACCGTGAAGCCCCACGACGAGATCACCTGCGAGGCATGTGCGGTCGTCGTTCCAATCACTCCCGCCGCGCTGTTCATCGCAAAATACACGCCCGGATGAATCACCGAAGCACCAATCATCGCCATGATCGCGACCAGCGACTCCATCAGCATGCTCCCATAGCCGATGAACGCAATCTGCCGTTCGTTCTCAATCATCTTCGGCGTCGTGCCCGAAGAGATCAGCGCATGCCAACCCGACACCGCGCCGCATGCAATCGTAATGAACAGGAAAGGGAACAGACTCCCCGCCCACACCGGTCCCGTTCCATCGACAAACTTCGTGAACGGCGGCATCTGCAAATGCGGGTGGACAATGATCACGCCGACCGCCAGCAAAAAGATCGTGCCTACCTTCAGGAACGTCGTCAGGTAATCCCGTGGCGCCAGCAGCAGCCACACCGGCAGCACCGAAGCCACAAACCCATACGCAATAATGATCAGCGCCAGCGTCGTTCCCGTCAGGTTGAAGTAGCCCGCCAGCGACGGTGTCTCAGAGACCGTGCGCCCATATACCAGTGCCACCACCAGCAGCACCGCGCCAATCGCTGACATCTCACCAATCCGCCCCGGCCGTACAAACCGGCTATAGAGGCCCATGATGAACGCAATCGGAATCGTGCAGAACACCGTGAACGTGCCCCACGGGCTGCCCATCAGCGCCTTCACCACCACCAGCGCCAGCACGGCCAGAATAATCACGCAGATCAGCAGAATCCCGATGCTCGCCACCGTTCCCGCGACCACGCCCATCTCCGAACGCACCATGTCGCCCAGCGATCGCCCATCGCGCCGCGTCGACAGAAACAGCACCGTCATATCCTGCACGGCTCCGGCAAACACGCATCCGGCCAATATCCACAGCGTTCCCGGCAGATACCCCATCTGCGCGGCCAGCACCGGTCCCACCAGCGGCCCAGCTCCGGCAATCGCCGCAAAGTGATGTCCATACAGCACGTAGCGGTTCGTCGGCACATAATCCAGCCCGTCATTGCGCCGATACGCCGGCGTCTGCCGCCCTGCTTCAACGCCCAGCACCTTGTTCGCAATGAACAGGCCGTAAAACCGGTACGCAATAAAGTAGATGCACACCGACGCCACCACCAGCCACGCAGCGTCCACCGACTCATGCCGATGCAGCGCCACGAAGGCAAATGAAACCACCCCCAGCCCAACAATCAGCACCCACAACAGTTTGTTCCAGATACTCGACTGCGTATTGCCTATCTCCTGCTTCATCGCCACCCTCCGTCCATGCGGTTCACGCTCACCTGACGCCATGCGCACGGTTCATTGCCACTTCACAGCGACGGTTTCGCATACCTTGGACCCTCGCCTGAATCTAGAATCAAAATCCTATGCCTGTATCGCTCAATTGACCAGCCGGACAGTTCGCGGCCGTTCAAATTTCAAGGAAACGTGCGATTCTGCCCATCCATCAGTGCGATAAGCGGCGCAGCCACCAAACAAATCGCATTCCAGCTCCCACCCGCGGCCCCCACCCCGAGGCCGCCCCCATTCCCTACGCCCGTCCCGCAAACTCCCGGTTCTCGGTCGACACCTTTACCTTTTCACCTTCTTTGATAAACAGCGGCACCCGAATCTCCAGTCCCGTCTCCAGCGTCGCAATCTTGGTTCCGCTGCCGCTTGACGTATCCCCGCGCACCGCCGGCTCGGTGTACTTCACATCCAACTCCACAAAGATTGGCAACTGCAACCCAATCGGATTGCCGTTGTACTTATGCAACTGGATCTGCGTTCCGTCGATCAGAAAATCCAGCGCCCCGGCCAGCATCTCACCGCGCAGCGTCAGCGTTTCGTAGCTCTCCTGGTCCAGAAAGTAAGACCCATCGTTGTCGCTATACAGATACGTCGCGGGCACCAGCACCAGGTCTGGCTCCTTGAACTTGTCATCCGCCTTAAAGGTCTTCTCAAAGACCGCGCTGGTCAGCAGGTTGCGCATCTTCAGCCGCACCAGCGTCTGTCCACCGCGCGCGGTCGGCGTGCTGATGTCCGAGTCCAGGCAGGCATACGGAGCATTCTCAAACTCAAACATCGTCTTGCGTTTCACATGAATCGCTTCAATCAGTGCAGCCATGAACTCCTCAAGGGCCAGCCGCATCCAAGGCAGCTCGCGCCCATTTTCATCTCCTCTCAAGTATAAGGTGCAGCGAGCCCGCCGGCCTCACCCCATCCGTGCCGCCATTGCCTCCATCCGCTGCCTCTGCAATCATCAGCCTTAGCATGTCCCACGCCAGTTCCACCCAACCTCGCACACCGCAGTGGACTCCGCTCCCAGCCTCCGCACGCTCTCTCATCCAGCACACACCCAGTTCCATCCTCCTCGAAACCTCTCGCTTCGACGCTGCCAACCAACACAGCTACCTCTTCCTCCACCCCGTCAACATCCTCACAGCTCACTCGCTCAACGAGCTCCCCGAACTCTTCTCCGCCGTCGAAGCGGCGCTCGCCAGCGGCCTCCACGTCGCTGGTTTTTTCTCCTACGAAGCCGGTTACCACTTCGAGAACGTCACCGCCAGCCTCTCCGCCCCGCAAAGCCTTCCGCTCGCCTGGTTTGGTGCCTACGACGCGCCCTGCATCTTCGATCACGCCCACGGCTGCTTCCAGGGCCACACTCCTCTGCCGCGCCACCTCCCGCACGACGAGCCCACCACCGCCCCGGTTCTCCATCAACTATCCCTCCGCATCCCGAAGGATGACTACATCGCCAGCATCGCAAAAATCAAAGACTACATCGCTGCCGGCGACACCTATCAGGTCAACTTCACCGACGCCGTCACCTTCCCCACGCAGCTCCCCGCCTCTACTCTCTTCGCCGCCTTATCTCGCCACCAGTCCGTCGCCTACGGAGCCTTCCTCAACGTCGCCGGCCATCATATCCTCTCCCTCTCCCCCGAACTCTTTTTCAGCGTCGACGCTCACCCCAACGCCAGCAAAATCATCACCCGTCCCATGAAGGGAACCATGCCCCGCGGTCTCGACACCGCCGAAGATGCCGAGGCGATCCTCCGTCTTCAGCGTGACGAAAAGAATCGCAGCGAGCACGTCATGATCGTCGATCTCCTGCGCAACGACCTCGGCCGCATCTGCAACTCCGGCAGCGTCCATGTCGAAGACCTCTTCTCCGTCGAGCGCTACGAAACCCTCCTCCAGATGACCTCCACCATCGCCGGCACGCTCCGTCCCAACACCAACTTCTACGACATCTTTCGGGCCATGTTTCCCTGCGGCTCTATCACCGGCGCCCCCAAGATCCGCACCATGCAGATCATCCGCGAACTCGAGCCCCATCCCCGCGGCGTCTACACCGGAGCCATCGGCTTCATCGCCCCGAACCGTTCCGCCACCTTCAGCGTCGCCATCCGCACGCTTGTCCTGCACAACAACCACGTCCACATGGGCGTAGGCGGGGGCATCGTCGCCGACTCCGTCCCCGAAGACGAGCACCGCGAGTGTCTCCTCAAGGCATCCTTCCTCACCCGCGCCCACCACCCCTTCCAACTCATCGAAACCATCCTTTGGGACAACCAGTTTTTCCTTCTTCCCCTGCATCTCGACCGCCTCGAATCCTCCGCCCACTACTTCAACTTCGCCTTCGACCGCAGCGCCATCGAATCCCAACTCCACGCCCTCGCGCTCACCTTCAAGGCCGGTTCCCAATACAGAGTTCGCCAGCTCCTGCATCCCGACGGAACCATCACCCTGACCCACGCCTCGCTGCTCGAAGATCCCTCCCCGATCCGCGTCAGACTCTCCTCCGAGCGAACCTCCTCCACCGACGTCTTCCTCCGCCACAAGACCACCCACCGCGAGCTTTACGACGACCAATACGCCTCCGCCCGCGCCGAAGGATTCGACGAAGTCCTCTTCCTCAACGAGCGCGGCGAACTCACCGAAGGCGCCATCAGCAACATCTTCATCGAGCATTCCGGCAACCCCGAGCATTCCGGCCAACTCCTCACCCCTCCTCTCGCCTCCGGCGTCCTGCCCGGCGTCCTGCGCCGTCATCTCCTCGAAACCCGCCCCACGGCTGAAGAACGCATCCTCACCCTCGACGATCTGCACGCCGCCGACGCCATCTTCCTCTGCAACTCCGTCCGCGGTATCCGCAAAGTAACCTCCCTCTCCCCGCCAGCCCCCATGCACGCATCCGCCTCAAGTGTGTAGACTAGGCACGCACCAAACCAGCAGGTCAGACCACACCCCAGAGCATCGAGAGCAGTGTCGGAGCATCCTCTTTGGCAATCTCTCTCTCCGCTGCTAAGGTGATCTTGATCTGCAATCTCCACACAGTGAGGCGCACGAGTCCATGCCAGCGACGAAGCCGAAGGCCCCCGACACCCATCGCACCATGCAGGTGGTCAACCACATCCGCACTCTCCTTGAGAACGGAACCCTGCAACCTGGCGACAAGATCCCGGCCGAGCGCGAGTTCGCCAGCTCGCTCAAGATCAGCCGTGCCAGCCTCCGCACCGGCATCAACTATCTCGCCGCCATGGGCGTCATCAAGGTCCGTCACGGCGTAGGAACCTTCGTCGCCGACGGCCCCGCCGAGTTCGACAAAGCCTCCCTCGGCATCATGGGCGCCCTCCACGGCTTCCAACCCTGGCAGATGTTCGAGGCCCGCCTTATCCTCGAAAGCCATCTCGCCGAACTCGCCGCCGAACGCAGCCAGCAGGAGCACCACACCGCACTCTCCGAAGAGGTCACCGAGATGTTCGCCGCACTCGACAGACCCTCCGAGTACCTCGTCCACGACATCCTCTTCCACCGCATCATCTCCCAGGCCTCTGGCAATCCCATCCTCGCCGCGCTCATGGAGACCATCACCTCCGCCCTCTACGACGACCGCCGCAAAACCGTCGAGCACTCCGTCGACCTGCGCGAGTCCGCCGAGATGCATCGTGCCCTCTACCGCGCCATCCGCGACCGCAAGCCTCTCGATGCACGCAAGCTCATGGAGCAGCATCTGCGCATGGCCGAGACCGCGCAGGGCAAGGAGCGCGAGCGCAATCTCAAATCCGTTCCCGCCGCAGCCAAGCCAAAGAAGTCCGCTGTTTCATCCCGTTCACGATAGTCAGTAATCTGCACAAACAAATCTCTGCACAAGTTTTTTCTGCACAAGGTTCTTTGCATAAGTTTTTGCTTTGAATGGGCGGGACTTTAGTCCCGCCGTAACATCAACCAGATCCATGCGGCTTTAGCCGCTGAGGGAATGTCCGGGACTCATTCAGTCCTCCCGCTAAAACCCTTGCCAGCATTGGAGATTCCATGCCTTCCCTGAAACTCGCTGCGTCCCTCGCAGCCGCCCTGCTCGCCTCTGCAACCCTTCTCGCGCAGGACACTCGCACCGTCACCGAGCCGCACATCCCCGCCGCCTGCACCACGCTCAGCGCCGCCATCGCCGCTCCCAAGGGCATCATTCCCCTTGCTGCCGAGCACTCCCTCGACACCGCGCGCATCCAGTCCGCGCTCGACCACTGCACACCCAACCACGCCGTCGTCCTCCGCGCCCGCGGCCCGCACAACGTCTTCCTCACCGGCCCGCTCTCTCTCCGCTCCAACGTCACGCTGGTCGTCTCGGCCAACACCGCCCTCGTCGCATCCCGCGACCCCCGCGTCTTCGACATCGCTCGCGGCACCTGCGGCATCGTCAGCGACCACGGCCACGGCTGCCACCCCCTCATCACCGGCGACAACATCGTCAACGCCGGCATCATGGGCGCGGGCGCAATCGACGGCCGTGGCGGCGCTACGCTCCTCGGCCAGAACGTCACCTGGTGGGATCTCGCCCACACCGCCAAGATCACCGATAAGGGCCAGAGCGTTCCCGCGCTCATCGTCCTCCACCATGCGGACAACTTCACCCTCTACAACATCACTCTTCGCAACTCCCCCGGCTTCCACGTCGCCGTCAACTCCACCGACGGCTTCACCGCCTGGGGCGTCCGCATCATGACTCCCAAAACCGCGCGCAACACTGACGGCATCGACCCCGGCTCCTCGCGCAACGTCACCATCACCCGCAGCTTCATCCACACCGGCGATGACGACGTCGCCGTCAAGTCCAGCAGCGCCGGTCCCTCCACCAACATCTCCATTCTGCACAACCACTTCTACACCGGCCACGGCATGTCCATCGGCAGCGGCACCAACGGCGGCGTCTCTCACATGCTCGTCGACGACCTCACCATCGACGGCGCCGACAACGGCATCCGCATCAAGTCCGATCGCTCCCGCGGCGGCCTCGTCCACGACCTCACCTACCGCAACGTCTGCATCCGCAACACCCAAAATCCCCTCGTCTTCACGCCGCTTTACACCACCTTCTCCGGCGACCAGCTCCCCCTCTACCGCGACATCACCCTCGACAGCATTCACATCCTCACCCCCGGCGCTTACACCTTCCTCGGCCTCGACGCGCAGCACAAACTCGGCCTCACCCTCAACAACGTCTTCGCCGACGACCAGTTCAGCTCCCACATGATTGCCAAGGACGCCGATCTCACCATCGGTGCACAGCGCGGCAATCTCACCCCCACCGGCGATGACGTCTCCATCCAGCAAACCCCCAACTCCATCCCCGGAACTCCGCTCGCCTGCGCCGCACGCTTCGTCCCATTCCCCGATCTCTCCTCCGCTCCCGAGATGGCCGGCATCACCCCTCCCGAGGATAAAACCCTCTACGTCGCCGCCGACGGCACCGGCGATTTCTACTCCATCCAGCGTGCCCTCGACGCCGCACCCGCCACCGGCGGAGCCCTCGTCCTCGTCGCCCCCGGCACCTATCGCGAAGTCCTCACCATCGACAAGCCCAGCATCATCCTGCGCAGCGCCAACCCCGACGCCTCCAGGACCATCGTCGTCATGGACAACAGCGCAGGCAACTCCGGCGGCACTCTCCACTCCGCAACCGTCAACGTCACCGCCGACAACTTCTTCGCCGAAAACATCACCTTCCAGAACGACTTCAACGCCACGCATCCCCAGCTCCCACAGGGCTCGCAGGCACTCGCCCTCATGGTCACCGGAGACCGCGCCATCTTCCACAACGTCCACCTGCTCGGCAACCAGGACACCGTCTACGCCGGCAGCCGCAACTGCTCCACCGAGGGCCCGCAGTGCAAAACATCGCGTCAGTACTTCTCTGACTGCACGATTGCCGGCAACGTCGACTTCATCTTCGGCGACGCCAAGGCCGTCTTCTCGCACTGCGAGATCCACAGCACGCCCCACTCCGAAGGCTTTCTCACCGCGCAGTCCAAACACTTTCCCACCCAGGACTCCGGCTTCGTCTTCGACCACTGCACCCTCACCGCCGACCCCGGCGTCACCAACGTCTACCTCGGCCGTCCGTGGCGACCCTACGCGACAGTCATCTATCTCAACACCGAGATGGGCGCGCAGATCAATCCCGCCGGCTGGCGCGAGTGGCACCCCGGCGAAACCAACTCCCTCGCCACCGTCTTTTACGCCGAGTACAACTCCACCGGCCCCGGCGCCCACCCCACCGGGCGCGACCCCCACACCCACCTCCTCACCCCCGAGCAGGCCCGCCCCTACGAACCCTCCGTCTTCCTCCGCGGCACCGACAACTGGAACCCCATCCAATCCCCGCAGCCTTAGAGTCCCTGCAGCTCCAGACCCGTTCGCTTTCCGTTGTAGTCGCAATCATTGTGATGTTTGTCATTCCGCAGCGAAGCGGAGGAATCTGCTTCTTATACCGGTGACTACACCTGATGGCAATCGACTCTAAATAGCTCTCGCTAGTGGTATGACCACTGGGGTATGATGATCTGCGCAAGTCCCCATCCCTGATTCGAGGCTCCTCCGTGATCCGCATGCGCTCAACCTCCCTCTGCCTCTCCGCCGCCCTCGCCTTCACAGCTCCTCTTGCCCACGCCCTGCCCACCTGCAACGTCCACGCCTACGGGGCCAAAGCCGACGGCGTAACCAAAGACACCCACGCCATCCAGGCCGCCATCGACGCCTGCGAGCAAAAGGGAGGCGGCACAGTCCTGCTCACCGCAGGCACCTACATCAGCGCCCCCATCCTGCTCAAGAGCAACATCACCCTTCACCTCGACAAGGGAGCCACGCTTCTCGGTTCCCCCGATCACGCCGACTACCCGGCCAAAACCGAGTTCCGCGAGCCCGGCATCCAGGCTCTCGTCAGCGCCGTCAACGCCACCAACGTCTCCATCACCGGCGACGGCGTCATCGACGGGGCAGGGGATAGCTGGTGGCAAATGGCCCGCGCCTACAAGGATCACGGCGTCATGGGCTTCGACCATCCCCGCCCCCGCCTCGTCGTCTTCGACCACTGCAAGCATGTCCTCGTCGAAGGCGTTACCCTCCAGAACTCTCCCATGTGGCAGCTCGTCCCCTACTACACCGATGACATCGTCATCCGCAACATCAAGGTCCTCGCGCCCGCCAACTCCCCCAACACCGACGCCGTCGATCCCTTCTCATCCTCCAACATCGTCATCGACCACCTCTACGCCGACGTAGGCGACGACGACATCGCCATCAAGTCCGGCCCCGCCAACTCCCCCGGTCCCGACGCTCCCAGCCGCAACATCACCATCACCGACTGCACCTTCCTCCACGGCCACGGCCTCTCCGTAGGCAGCGAAATCGCCGGCGGCGCCCAGAACATCCGCGCCGAGCGCATCCACTTCACGGGCACCGACAACGGCATCCGCGTCAAAGCCAACCGCGACCGCGGCAGCGATGTCAGCCACATATCTTTCAAAGACATCGACATGAAAGACGTCAAGAACGCCCTCATCATCAGCGAGTACTACCCCAACATCCTTCCATCCCAGGACCCAACACCACAGCCCATCACCCGTCTCACCCCCTACTTCCATGACATCACCGTTGAAAACGTGACCGCCACCGGAAGCACCTCAGCCGGAGCTATCGTCGGTCTCCCCGAAGCCCCTATCGCCAACGTAGTTCTGCGCAACGTCCACCTGAGCGCGCAGCGTGGTCTTACCATCGCCTACGCCACCGTCTCCGGCAGCGACGTAAAGGTAGAAGCCACCGAAGGCCAGCCCATCACCCAGCAGGCAGGCGCCAAAGTCTCCCTCCACTAAAGAGCCTCTGCGCAAGCCTCGTTTTAATGAAGCATACGGCGGGACCTTAGCCCCGCCGTATGCTCGCAACCCAAAGATCTACAGCCGATACGCGCGTTTCGCCAACCCATACGTCAGCTCGTGCGCCAACTCCACAGCCTCGGCTTCCTCCAGCCGATGGTCGCTCACCAGCTTCGCAAGGTACGCGCAATCCACCCGGCGCGCCATGTCATGTCGTGCCGGAATCGATAAAAACGCCCGCGTATCATCATTAAATCCAACGGTATTGTAGAAGCCGGCCGTCTCCGTCACGCGCTCATGAAAGCGCATCATCCCCTCCGGACTATCGTGAAACCACCACGACGGCCCCAGCTTCAGGCAAGGGTAGTGCCCTGCCAGCGGCGCCAGCTCCCGGCTATAAGTCGACTCGTCCAGCGTGAACAAAATAATACTCAAATCCTTCTCGTTCCCAAACAAATCCAGCATCGGCCGCAGCGCATCCACGTAATTTGTTGCCCGCGGAATATCCGCTCCCATATCGCGTCCATATCGCTCAAATATCTTCCGGTTATGGTTCCGCACGCTTCCCGGATGAATCTGCATCACCAGTCCGTCCTCCAGGCTCATGCGCGCCATCTCGGTCAGCATCTGAGCACGAAACAGCTCGTTTTGCGCAGCATCTGCTCTGCCGGCGACCACGCGCCCAAACAACTCCGCCGCCTCCGTCGCCGAAAGATTCGCAGTCTGCGCCGTAGGATGTCCATGGTCGGTAGCCGTGCATCCAAGCGCACGAAACCGGGCCCGGCTAGCGCGCAAAGCCTTCAAATATCCACCCCATGCCGTCGTATCTTCGCCCGTCTGGGCTCCGAGCTTCGCAACATTCTCCGCGAACCCGACAAACTCCGGATCTACCACTGAATCCGGCCGGAACGTTGGTAGAATCCTCGACTTCCACCCCGAATCCCGGATCGCCTTGTGATCGTCGAGTGAGTCCAGCGGAGAATCGGTCGTCGTCATCACTTCGAGGTGAAAGCTGTCGTACAGCGCCCTCGGAAGAAACTCTGGCGTCTTCAGCTTCTCTGCGATCACATCGTAATAGTGATCCGCATTCTTCTCCGACAGCCGCTCCTCCATCCCGAAGAGTTCCTGAAAGCAGAAGTCCAGCCAGACGCGCGTCGGCGTCCCGCGGAACAAGTAGTAATGGCTCGCGAAGATCCGCCACACCTTGCGCGGATCTTTCATCTCGGCCACGCCAATCTCCAGATCATCCAGCGAGACGCCCTGGCTATAGAGCATCCGGTAGACATAGTGATCGGGCTGCACAAACAACTTCGCCGGGTCAGGGAACGGTTCATTCTTCGCAAACCATGCGGCCTGCGTATGGCCGTGCGGACTGATAATTGGCAGTCCCCGCACCTGTTCATAAAGCGTTTTGGCTATCGTGCGTGTACCGGGGTCGGCTGGAAACAGGCGGTTATCATCAAGCAACATAGTTTCAGTTCCACTCTCTCTTGAAGTAGCATCGTGGTCCGACCACGGTGGGATTCCCCCGCAAGTATACACAGAACGCAAAAGCGAATGCCACAGACATCGGCCCGCCAGCCGATGCCTCCGCGAATTACCCGCATTTCCTCTCGGCTGGGCGTCGGCCACGCCCAATCTCAGTGGCCGTACGTATCGCTGTACTGCGACACCTTGCCTCGGAACAGCCAGTACACGATGGAAAAATACATCAGCGCCAGCATCGTTCCAATCGTCCACCACACCAGCCCCACCCTCAGGCTATGCGGCCCAACAATCGAGTTCGCAATCGTCATTGAGCCCATCGCTGGGTTCGTCGAGGGCAGCAGCACCGGATACAGCCCAACCGCCGCGCCGCACAGCATCGCGATCAGATAGGTGCACGAGGCCAGAAATGCTCCCAACTCGGAGCCCCTGCGCAGCAGAATGACGATGCCCGCCAAACTCGCCGCCACAATGATCGGTGCCAGGAACGCAGCCGGATGCCCGTGGTAATTCTGGAGCGAATCCGGCCTGGCCACGACGGTCGCGGGGATTGCCAGCACCGTTGTCACCGCAACCAGCGGCCACAGCAGCCCGGCTGCCGTACGAGCACGCTGCCGGAGTTCGCCCTCGCTCTTCACAATCAGGTACAGCGCCCCATGCAGCGCCAGCGCCAGCAACGCCACCACGCCACCGATCCCCGTGTACCAATCCAGAATCCCCGGGTTTGGGCCCGTCCGCCAGTTGGTCCACAGCGCTAGAAAAAAGTAATTGTCCGCCCCGAGCGGAACGCCGCGGATCACATTCGCCAGCGCCGCGCCGAAGAAGATCGCGAGCATTGCGCTCGCAAAGAAGAACAATCCGCCGAAGAAGGTGCGCCAGACCACATCCTTGAAATGTGACCGCAGTTCTACCGCAAGTCCGCGCAGAATCAGCAGCCACAGCACGATCATCAGCGGCATGTAGAACCCGCTGAACGACGACGCATAGACCAGCGGAAACGCGAAGAACAGCGTTCCTCCCGCTGCCAGCAGCCACACCTCATTGCCGTCCCACACCGGGCCGATCGCGCTGATCACCTGATGCCGTTCCTCCTCCGTCCTTGCGACGAAGGGAAACAGTATCCCGGCTCCCAGATCGAAGCCGTCCAGCACTACATAAGCGGCGAGCATCACCGCGACAATCCAGAACCATAGAGTGGCCATCTCGCGCCTCCTAAGCGTGCATCGCTGTTTCGTTTGAGCCGATCGCCACCACGGGCCTCGGTCCGCTCTCGATGATGTTGTAGACCAGCAGTACCCACAGAATCGCAAGCACCGTATACATCCCCATAAAGCCCAGCAGGCTGAACAGCGTCGTTCCTGCTCCCACGGTCGCGGACTCACCACCCGCCGTGCGAATCAGGTTATACACCAGCCACGGCTGTCTGCCGATTTCAGCCGTCATCCATCCTGCGGTGTTCGCAATATACGGCAGCGGAAAACTAAGTAGTATCGGCCACAGCAACCATCGCGTCGTATAGAGTTTTCCGCGCCAAAGCAGAAACACCGACACGGCCATCAACGCTGCGAAGTACGTCCCCAATCCAGCCATGATGTGGTACGCGTAAAACAGCAGTGGCAGCGTCGTGGGCCACTGGTCTTTCGGGTAGGAGTCCAGCCCCTGCACCTCCGCCGCGCTTGTTCCATAGATCAGAAAGCTCAGCACCCGGTTGACCGCGATCGGATTGTCGATCTTCTGCCCCTCGATATCCGGCTGTCCCATCAGCACAATCGGCGCACCTTTTTGCGAGTGGAACAGCCCCTCCATCCCGGCCATCGCCGTCGGCTGGTTGTCCGCCACAAATTTTCCCTGCAGGTCTCCGGTCGGGAAGATCATCGCAATCGACGACAGCACCGCTGCGATCACGCCCACACGCACAAAGATCCTTCCAAAATCAACATCCCGTTTTTGCAGCAGATACAGCGCGCCCACCGAAGACATCACGAAAGCGCCCGTAACCACCGCGCCGCACATATTGTGCGCATACTGCCGCAGCGCCCATGGATTCGTCATCAATTCCCAGAAGCTTCTCACCTGGTACGTCCCATTCGGCATCAGTTCATACGCCACCGGATGCTGCATCCACGCATCGGTCACGATGATGAAGAACCCCGAGATCCACGATCCCAGAAACACCATGAACCCCGCTCCCCAGTGGGCCAAACGGCTCAGCCGTTTCTCGCCGAACAGAAACAGTCCAAGGAACGAAGACTCCAGAAAGAACGAGAACACGCCCTCCATGGCCAGCGGTTGTCCAATCACTCCGCCCGTCCGCCGCGAGAACTCCGACCAGTTGGTCCCGAACTGAAATTCCATCGGGATGCCCGTCACCACACCCAGCAGAAAGTTCACCGCAAAGATCTTTGCCCAGAATCTTGCCGCCTCGTTATAGCGTTCATCATTGGTGCGCAGCGCCATCGTCTTCAGCACGATAAGCAGCAGCGCAAGCCCCATCGTCAATTGTGGAAAGAGATAGTGAAACGTAATCGTGAAGGAAAATTGAAGCCTGTGTAGCGTGAGCGCGTCCATGTCGCAGGTACCCTCTTATTCCCTAGCCTACTCCCGAAATTCGCGCAGTGTGAGCGGTACTCGCCCACCTTGGAGGATCCCACCCTTCTGATCTCCTGAGGCTTGAAAATCAATGGGAGGCCGCGTGGCCTCCCATCAGAATCAACACATCCGCCTCCATCCATCAGAACTGAAGTTGCAGAGACATCTGAATCTGGCGCGCACTTCCGATCGCGTGCGTCGTTACGCCAAGTCCAGTCGGACAATTGTAGAAGCTGGTATTAGTCTGCTGCCCCTGGTTATTGCAGTTCGCCGGCAAAGGCGTAGTTCCAGCGCTCGGGAAAGAGTTGTAATAAATATTCTGTGAAACTTCATTTCCTGGCACATCAAAGCTGGTTGTATTACTCACGTTATAGACATCGAAGGTGTACTTCAGACTATATCGATCCGTAAACTGCGTCATCTTGATCAACGACGCATCTGCCCGCTTCTGGAATGCCTGCCGGAAGATATTACGTTGCCCGGTCGTGAACCCCGTTTCAAACGGATCATTGGAAGGAATGCCACCGTTGAACGAGCCCGGTGCCAGTAGTGGAAGCGTGAAGCAGCTTGCCTTGAGCGCCGTATCGTTCGGATTGATGGACGTGAATGCGCCCGAAGAAGAGCCATTCCGTGCACTCTTCGCAGTGCATCCCGGAGCCAGCGGAACAATAGGATTCGTGATGCCATCCGCCGTACTGTAGTAAACGCTGCCGATAGCTCCGCTGAAGTCGATCACACTATACGGTTGACCACTCTGTAGTACCGTCAGCCCTACCAGTGACCATCCATCCGCGAAATAGCCCTCCAGTGAATGCTTTTTCGCGAAGTCCGGCAGCCGATACATGTAGTTGAAATTAATCACATGCGTCCGGTCAAAGTCCGACGAAGCATAACCACTCCTAAGGTCCAACGGATTATTGCCGTTGTAGAACAGCCCCAGGCCGCTCTGCTCATCCAGCGCATGTGAGTACGTATAGGAAGCCCCGACCTGTATCCCATGGCTCATACGCTTTTCCAAGTGCACCTGCAAGGCGTTGTACGCATCCACTCCGGCTGCCTTGTAGTCAATCGACTCCGCCGCATAGCCAATATAGGGTACCCGCAGATCGACGTTGCCGCCCTCATAGTTAGCCAGGTAGGGCGTTCCGTCGGGAAGGTTCTCCCCGCCCACCGTATAGCCATAGCTATAGCTCTGCTGATAGGGACCGCCAGCCAGGGCGGGACTCGATGGCGAAACAATATTCGGCTGGTTGAATGGCACCGGAATCACTTGGTGGCGTCCCACGTTTCCTACATAGCCAACTTCGATCGCAAGGTCATTGCGTGGCTGCCACTGCACGTCAAGCGTGTAGTTGATCGTGTAAGGAAGTTTATTGGCCCGGTCGTACACTCCCAGAGAAATCGGCTGACCACCGCTCAGAATACTAGCTGCGTTGGGGAGATACCTACTAAGATCGGACGCCTTCGGATTCGAAGGCGCCGCATTTTCAGTGTTGGTATACGGATATTCCAGATTGCCGGTTGCAGGAGTACCGCCGCACGTTGGCAGGTAGCCCTGATAGAAGCTCACCCCAGCAGCGCCTGCCGCAGTGTTCAGGCACGACTGCGCGCTGACAAACGGAAGTTGCTGGTTGACGCCAAATGGGCCGCCCGTCACGGTGCCAATAGCATAGCCCGGCGAAAAGTAACTGAACAATTCACCGCGGTCATAATACATTCCACTGCCAGCGCGCACCACCACCTTGTTATGAAACATATTCGGCTGCCACGCTGCTCCTAGTCGTGGTGCAATACCCCACTGACGGCCAGTCAGCGTTGTATTACTTACGCCCGCAGTTCCATTCGCATTATTGCCAGCAATAATAAATCCAGGATTCACGATCGTATCCGCAGCCGTGTTATAGCTATATAACTTCGGATCGAAGTTGAATATTCTTCCATTTTTCTCAGTGAGCCCGCCATCCCAGTCATACCGCACACCGGCAGTCAGGCTCAGGTTCGACGTAATCTGGAACTTGTCCTGCAAGTACAGTCCAACCTGATTGGCGCGATAGTATCGGTTAGCATCTCCCTGTAGAAACGAAGTTACATAAAATTGCGTAACTGATCCGCCAGGTGTCACCAACCCCTGTACAAACTGGCTAAGATCATCTGCCGTCACAGTTCCTGCACCGGTGCGGTGGTCGATGGTATTCAGTTGCGTGTAGCTATACGTGCCGCCGAAGCTCACCGTATGTCTGCCCAGCGCCCAGATCGCACTGCCAGAGGGCTCAATGCGATTCTGAAACGCCCCCGTATTCGAGCTTTGCCCCTCCGCATTCGGCCCAATATCCAGGATCCCCGTAGACGCAAGGCCCGCTGCCGTAGCGGCCTGCCCCAGCACATTCACGATTGACACCCCGGGAAAGTAATTCGATCCGAACATATCGATAGCAGCCGTGCCAGTCGATCCGCCTGGAATGGCATCAGGTCCGAAGGGTTGCTCGTTGTTCGCATAAGTCTTCTCGCGCAGAATACCGACCGTCTGCTGCGTGCTGAAGTTAGGTTTGACCAAGTACGTATTGTTGATCGAGAAGACCTGCGAGCCGGAATCCAGGTGCTCCGTAAAGCCCGGCACGCTGGAGAACGCATAGGGTGCAAGGGTAGGATCGTGCTGATAAAAGTACTTCAGCGACACGGTATCCTTTGTGCTTGCGTTATAGTCCAGGTCCGCTACTGCGATATCCGCTTTGAATCGCCCCGTACCCGGGAGAAATGCATTAAACGGATGCACCGGAGAGAGCGTCGCCCCCGAATCATTCGGGATAAGCCACTTGCCCGGCTCACCCGGCAGCGCCGGTGAATTGAACAGCGCCATGACCACCTGCGAGTCGATGCTGCTTGAAGTTAGTGGCGGGCTAAAAGTACTGCTTGATGGAAACTGCGCATTCACAATCGTGGCAAGACCCTCCGCTGTGCGCGTCGTATCACTAAGTCCCACCGGCACGTCCAGAAATGAGTCCCCAATCTCCTGGTCGGATACCTGCAGATGCTGATAAGCGATAAAGCCGAATAATTTATTCTTAATAATCGGGCCACCAGCCGTTCCCCCGGCCAGATAACGGTGTAACTCAGGGTTCTTCATATTCTCTGGAATGTCTGCGTCATTCTTGAAGAAGAACGGTGCAGCATTAATCCAGTTAGTCCCTCGATGCACGTAAGCTGTGCCATGAAAGTTATTCGTGCCTGACGCCGTGCTTACGTCAATATGTGCGCCTGATGTTGAACCTTGTTGCGCGTCGTACATCGAGGCGTTCACTCGCACTTCTTGAATCGTCTCTGGCGCAGGCGTCGGCAGCGCATTGCCAATCGATAAATAAATCGATGCCACCGACTGAATCACACCACCCGCTCCCAGGCTGGTCGACACCCCCGTGCTATTGATCACGCGCGCCGAGTCCACTTCGCTGGTACTCTTGCCATTAAATAAATTACTAGCGTCCACACCATTAATTGAAAAACTATTACTCGTATCACGCTGCCCATTGGCCCATATCGGAAGGTTACCCAGTCCGGCGTTCGCACCCGTTCCTGGTGGCAGTTCCGCGTTGACACCCGGAGCCAGAATCGCCATCCCGGTAAAGCTTCCCGTCGGCTGCGGAATCGACTCGATCTGCGCCTTATCCAGCACATAGCCGTTGGTCGTATCGGTAGCATTCAGCAGCGGGCTCGCGTTCACTGTCACCGAGTCTGCCGCGGCTCCCACAGCCATCTTTACCGGCAGCGTCAGCGTACGATCCGCCTGCACCACAATTCCCGGAATACGCTCGGTCCTAAATCCATCCAGCGTATAGGTCATCGTGTAGGTGCCAATCGGCAGGTCCGCCAGCGCATAAGTTCCCGACCCATTACTCTTCGCCGTGCGTACGAGCTTCGTCTCATCCGACGTGGCCTTCACCGTGACTCCAGGAATCGCGCTGCCCGAAGGATCGACCACCATCCCTGTAATACCCCCCAGGGTCTGTTGTGCAACTGCTGGCCTTACCACGCACAGAATCGCGGTGATGAGAAATACGAGGGCTGAGAGTCTGCTCTTCAAATACACCAATGCATTGCCTCCTGAAGGTGAATCGTCGCGTGCACATCCGCAGGTCGATACACTTCGACACTGCATCCGTCGCCCCGTCGACGAGGGCTCAGACGTTGCCATCTACTACTGCTGCTGGTTGTAGATCGTCACTACAAGGTCGGGACGCGGTTCCGTTACGATTTTCGGAATATAAAATTGTGTTTCTGCTTAGTTAGATAGACCACTGCGTTGCCTCCAAAAGGGTGTTCGGGGGTAGAGCGCTGCCTGGATTGCATCTTGCACAAGGTGCCGGACGGCTACCGAAAGATGCAGAGATATAATCCGGCGAACCGGATGGGAGAACCCTAACGTTCTGAGTTGATACCGAGAGCATAGCCGAAGTCGCGCGAAGTACAAAGCACTTTGAGACGACACATAAAGTTCCCATAAAGAAAAGATGAATTGTGTCGGGTGTCCTGCTTCAGCGTCGCCGCGTGACCCTTGCTCCCTGCGCATGACAAACGTCACGACGCTTTCCTGACGCACTACACTGCCACCGTTGTCCGTCCGCTTCCATACTCGCTCTTGTACTCAGCCTGCCCCCATACGAGCACGCCCCAGGAGCCACCATGACCACGGTCCTTGAATCCGCCGCCCGCATCGCCCGCACCCGCGGCTGGCTATAGAGCATTTCTTCAACCTCAACCCAACGCACTGTCATCTCGACCGGAGCCAACCGGCTTCATCGTTTGGCGTAGCGGAGAGTGGGCTCCCCGGCGAGCGCGCGTCCTTCGCAGACACGCCCTGCGCTTCGGCGACCGCGCCTGCTCATTCGCCTCCCGCAGCATCACCAGATTAATTCCTAACGACGCATTCGCCTTCTCCGTCCCCGCAATCGACTGGAACACCAGGTCCAACAGTGCATCCTGCTCCACCGCCGCCATCCGCGTCGCCACCCTCCCCACCGCACTCCCCGCAGCAATCTCCGCGAGCTCATCCCCCGATGGCCCCCAAACCCGCACACCACAACCTAAAACCGTGCTGAGAGTGCCGTTCTGCAGCCCAAGATTGCGTTGAGCCCTACGCGAAACTCACACGATTCTGCCCATTTCGCTAAATCCCGACATCCAGTCCGCTTACGTCCCGCAGAACGTAGCGTGGACAAGCTCCTCCGGTCGCGCCGGCGTAGCGTACCGCTCCAGCCCAACGCTCTCCTCAAATGGCCGCGAAACAGCCTCCAGCAACGCCTCAAACGGCTGAAAATCCTGCCGCTCGCTTGCAGCGGTAAGTGATTCTTCCACAAGGTGGTTACGAGGAATAATGAGCGGGTTCACCTTCCGCATCGCAGCCGCCCGAGCCTGCCCATCCCCGCCCTCAGCCTCCATCCGCCGACGCCACCCCGCAGCCCATCCGTCATAAGCCGCCGGGTCCGCAAACAGCGTCCGAACGCAAGCATCTCCTTTATTTTCAATAGCAGCATCACATAGCCGCCTGAACGTCAGGGTAAAGTCAGCTTCATTGTCCCCCATCCGTTTGAGCAAGTCTTCAGCCAGGGCCGCATCGCCCTCGTGCTCCGTAAATAAGCCGAGCTTACAGCGCAACCCTGCAAGCCGAGCCGCCTCAAACTGTGGCTCAAAGGCAGCAAGTGCTTCATTAGCAAGCTCAATTGCCCCGTCTTCGCTTCCAGCTTCCAGCGCCAGAACTGGTAGCAAGGCCTCAGCCAGCCGGGCCAGATTCCACGCAGCTGCACGCGGCTGATTGCTATAGGCATAGCGGCCGCCACGGTCGATAGAACTGAACACTTTAGCCGGATCATAGGCTTCCAGAAAGGCACAAGGTCCGTAATCAATCGTCTCGCCCGAGATAGATGTATTGTCCGTATTCATCACCCCATGAATGAATCCGAGCAGCATCCACTGCGCTACCAGCTTCGCTTGCCGTGTGATAACTCCTTCTAGCAGTGTGCGATACGGCTGCTTTGCCTGTGCAGCCTCGGGGTAGTGCCGGCCGATCGTATAGTCAGCCAGCACGCGCAGGCTTTCCGTATCGCGCCGCGCCGCAAAGTACTGGAACGTGCCTACGCGCAAATGGCTCGCCGCTACCCGCGTCAGCACGGCCCCCGGCAACGCAGTATCCCGCAGCACCCGTTCGCCTGTGGTCACTGCAGCCAGAGCCCGCGTGGTGGGCACGCTCAGCGCCGCCATGGCCTCGCTCACAATGTACTCGCGCAGTACCGGTCCGAGGGCTGCTCTCCCATCCCCTCCACGCGAGAAAGGGGTCCGACCCGAGCCCTTGAGTTGGACGTCATAGCGCACGCCGTCACGTCCCACCACTTCGCCGAGAAGGTTGGCGCGCCCGTCGCCAAGTTGAGGCACAAAAGACCCAAACTGATGGCCTGCATAGGCTTGCGCCAAGGGCTCGGCCCCCTCAGCGACACAATTGCCAGCTAGAACGGCAACTCCGTGCTCACTCTTGAGCGCGTCCGGGTTGAGTCTCAGCTTCTCCGCCAGCTCCGCATTCACTTTAACCAGCCGCGGCGTCGTTACCGGCTTTGGGTCCAATCGCGCGTAGAAGCGATCCGGCAATCGCGCATACGTATTGTCAAATCCGAACCGAACCTCGTGGCCGCTCAAAGCAGTGGAGGCCAGCGGCGCGCCGGGGGAGATGTTGGGTGAATCCATGGCCATTGGATGTGACTCAGTGGGTTTGGTCGCTCACTGCTTGCCAGGCGCCAACGGTCGCCTGGTTACGCAGAGTCAGCTCCTGAAGACTGCCGTTCCCGCCGCGCCGCACTGCATATCCCCACGCAGGTAGCAGGAGCCCACTCGTGATCCTTACTGTTCAACACCATACAGTGAATTGATACAACAGCGTGGTCTCTCCTGCAGGAGAGACCACGCTGTTGTATCTACTTGGTTGGAGCCGTGGCAGGTTCGTTTGCGGGCTTTGCGAGCGGGGCGGTGATCTCGTCGAGGTAGTCTTTGGCGCCTTCGACGCGGACCATTGCGGGGTAACGCATGCCGTCGTGGTAGTCGATGTTGACGGGTGTGATGTACTGCTCGGATTGCACAAGGAAGTGGATGGGATCCTTGCTGGTCTTGGCTGCTTCGATTGCGTTGACGAGCGTGTCGGCGTGGTGATCTTCGTTGCTGGCCTTATAGATGAGACCGTTTACAGCAATGATTTTCTGACCAGGGGCGAGCTTGGCCTCGTCGGCGAGGCTGCCCCAGCGGACGTCACGGATCGTGCCATCGGCACCGAGTTGGAGGCCGAGGGAGTACCAGACGCTGGGGCCTCCGCCACCGCGGCGGCCATAGGCTTTCATGAGGGTTTCGAAGGATTCGGTCGGGTGGTCCTGGTAGACGATCTTGTAGCCGCCACGGGTGATGCCGTCGAAGTCGGCGTGGGGGTTGATGAGGTCGATGCGGTCATGGATGAAGCTCGCCCAGTCGTACTTGACGACCTCGTTGAGGTCGCGGACCAGTTCGTCGCGGTTGTAGGTGACGATGAGCGGGCCGGTGTTGCCACCCTTGCCGAGGAAGATGTGGAGAAAGTCGGTGAGGGATTTCTGGTCGTTGGTAAGCTCGCGGATCTTGGTGTCGGCGTCAAGCCAGAAGAGTTCGCCTTCCTGGTAGTAGTCCTGGCCGCGACGCCAGTTGGACCAGGCGGGGCCGTCGCTGCGGAGGATGCTGGCGGCGATGGCAGTGTCTTCCGTGGGACGCCAGATGCGGCCGGATTTGTAGTCAAGCTGAGCTGCGGATGCGGCGAGCATATCGCGGTAGGCGGCCTGGGACTTGAGGCCGGAGCGCGCGGCGAGGACGTTGCCGAGATACTGCGTCATGCCCTCATAGACCCACAGGAGCGAGCCCTGCTGCATGGTGGCGAAGTCGGGCTGGTAGAGATTGTAGGGGCGGCGATACTTGCCGTTCCAGGAGTGGGTGAACTCGTGGGAGAGCAGGTCTGCATCGGCTAGCTGGCTCTTCTGGCTCTCGAAGGCGTGCTCGTCAACGCCGTTGTCAGAGGACTGGCCGTGCTCGAGGCCTTCACCCCCAGCAATGTCGGAGAGGGTGAGGAGGAAGTGGTAGACATGGTAGTGGCGCGAGTCATAGGCTGCGCCGGTTTCACGGACGAGGTTGGAGATCTCGGCGAGCAGATCGGGGCGAAGGTTGGAGTCGCCGGGCTCATCGGAGACGACGTCGATGTAGTGCTTCGGCGTGACCTCGGGAGCGAGGGCGAACTCGTGGAAGTACTCGCCAGCGATGACAGGAGAGTCTTCAAGCTGTTCGACATTTGTCGGTTCGAATTGCGTGGTTCCGCCAATTTTTGCGTTGGGATTGTACGGAGCGGCGGGGGTGAGGGCGGTGCCGATGCCCCAGCCGGCGGGGACGGTGACGCTGGGCTGGATGGGGATGTCGCGGACGGGGATGTTGGCGGGGTAGAGCAGGAGCTTCTCCCACTCGAGGACGGCAATCTTGTCATCGGCGCGGGAGGTGACGATGCAGTCGAGGTGGGCGTGGAGGGTTGTAACGCCCTTGGGGATGTCGACGTGGTACTCGTAGAGGTTCTGGTCGTCGCGCCGCCAGTAGATGGGTTTGCCGTTGGCGGTGAAGACGATGCCCGTGATGTCGGCGACGGGGCCAGTGGGCCGGTGGTTGCCGGGGATCCACTCGGGGGTGATGAAGGTGGCGGGACCGGTCTGTACGGGGAGATCGATGTCTGCGTGGTAGAGCTTGCGAGGGGCTTCGGTGAGGTCGGCGGTGATGCGGATGGGGGCCTGGCTGAAGGCTGGGAGCGTGAGGGCAATGGCGGCGGCGAGGAGCAATGGCTTGCGGGGCATTCTTGAATAGCCTCTCTGGACAGGTGAAATGCAGGTTTAGAGAGGATACGTTATCGAGTGGGCGGAAGACGCAGGCGCTGCGGTCATGGGCTGGTATGGGTTGGCATGTGCCCCCCCTCCCCCCCATGACTTGTTGGCTCAAAGTCTTGGAGTGGTTCGAGTTAGTGTCGGACTTATGGCAGTCCGGATGGTTGCGGGTTGGCCAGGGGACGCAGGCCGGTTTGATCCGGTGGTCTTCTGCTCGGTGCGGTGCAAGCGATAGCTTTAGTTAAAGTCTAGCCCTTTGGCAGGGGTAAGTATGCCAGATTGGTGGAAGAGAAATCGCCAATAGGGATAGGGGTTTTGGTGGTTCCGGGGTGCTGCGGGGGGTTGACACGCGATTTCCGGGTTGTTTTGGAGGAAATTATTTTGGGAGGGTTGGATCGGTGGGATGGGCGCGCGCTTCGCTCTGGGTGGCGGCCGAACATAGGCGACAGGAACAGCAACTACAGCGGTTCTTCGCTACACTTCAGGTTGACGCGGGAAGACGAGCAATGGAAACGCCAAGCGGAACCGGCTGATGGGTTCCTGCCGGGTGCGCCGCTGCTCAGGTGAGAGGCGGCGCACCGGGTGGGGTAGCAACCGTTAAGCCAGGGCTTGCTCGATGGCAGTGATGATCCTGGGGTCGTCAGGCGGTGTGTCGGGGGCGAAGCGGGCGAGGACACTGCCGTCGCGGGCGATGAGAAACTTCTCGAAGTTCCAGAGGAGTTCGGGGAGTTCGTTGGGTGGGGGAAAGCCGTTCTTGGCGGCGAAGCCGGTGAGCTTTTCGCGCCAGGGGCCGTGGGGGATGTGCTCGGGCGCGGCGGCGATAAGGGCGGCGTAGAGCGGGTGCTTGGAGGGGCCGGTGACGGGGATCTTGGAGAAGAGGGGGAAGGTGACGGGGTACTCGGTGGAGCAGAAGGTGGCGATCTCGGCGTCGGTGCCGGGCTCCTGGCCGGCGAAGTCGTTGGCGGGGAAGCCGAGGACAACGAGGCCGCGGTCCTTGTACTTCTGATAGAGGGCTTCGAGGGCGGTGTACTGCGGGGTGAGGCCGCACTTGGAGGCGACGTTGACGATGAGAAGGACTTTGCCGGAGTAGTCGGCAAGGGAGGAGGGAGCGCCGGTGATGGTGGTGAGCGGGATGGTGGTGAGAGTGGCCATGGGGATAGTGTAGCGCGGGGGATCGGTGAGCTACTGCGAGCGGCCGCGCGGGGCGGGATTGAGTATGCTGGTGAGGTGGGTGCCTGGATCATGCGCAGAGTGCCGGGGAGGCGTGGAGCGGGCGATGGGTTGCGCGCTCTTCGAGGGGTGCGGCGGTGCGGTGGTCTGATGCTGCTGGCAAGCCTGGGCGCGGCGGGGTCGCCGGTGGCGGGGGCACAGGCTAAGGCTGGTGTGCAGGCGTTTGATGGCTCGGCGCTGGTTCGGCGGGCGGTGCGGCACAGGCTGGATATGGACCAGGGGCATCCCCTGTTGCGGTTTGTGCTGAGCAAAAAGGATGGTGCGCGGGAGACGACCAAGGAGATTATCGAGACGAAGGATGGGGATGTGGCGCGGCTGATTGCGGTGGATGGAAAGCCGCTGAGCGCGGACGCCGAGAGCGCGGAGATGGCGCGGCTGGATTTTCTGGCGGCGCATCCGGAGCTGGAGGAGCGCAGGCATCGGAGCGAGATGCGGGACCAGGCGCGGATCGATCACATACTGGGCATGCTGCCGGAGGCGGAGATTTATACGCTGGAGGGGATGGTGCCGTGCGATGCGGGGGGGAGTTGCTATCGGATGAGCTTCCGGCCGAATCCGAAGTTCGTTCCGCCGGATATTGCGGCGGATGCTTTGCGCGGCTTTGCGGGTGAGGTGTGGATCGACAAGACGCAGGAGAGGCTGACGCGGCTGGAGGCCCACCTGATTGTGGACGTGGACTTCGGATTTGGGATTCTGGGGAGGGTGGACAAGGGCGGGACGGTGGAGCTGCAACAGCGCGACGTGGGCGGGCAGGTGTGGAAGCTGACGGGGTTGAAGCTGAATCTGACCGGAAGAGCGTTGCTGGTGAAGTCGCTGAATATTCAGATTGATGAGGGGGCGAGCGGGTTTCGGCCGATGAAGCCGGGGCTGGGGTACAGGGAGGCGATTGAGATGCTGAAGCGCGAGGGGCCGGCCGGAGCGCAGCCTTAGGCGCGACGCGATGGCTGCCGGTTGATGGATTTTGCGCTATGCTGGCGTCGGCGCAGAATGGGCGCTTGCAGGGCGAGAGGGGTGGAGAGGATGCGCAGCGGTATGCGGATGCTTCGATATCTTTTCGATCGCGAGCAGGGTGCGGGGAACGACCTGATTGCGCGCTGGCTGTGGCTGCGAGCCCTGGGGGTAATTTATTTTTCGGCGTTCCTGGCGCTGGTGTTTCAGATTCGGGGAATGGTGGGGCCGGAGGGGATTCTGCCGGCGGGGATGTTTCTCGAAAGGGTGCGGACGCTGGGGGCGGCGCGGTTCTGGTATGCGCCGACGGTGCTGTGGTGGAGTAGCGGCAACCATGCGTTGATGGCGTTGGCGTGGGTGGGGCTGGCGGCGTCGGTGCTGGTGGTGGCGAATGTGGCGCCGAAGGCTTCGCTGGCGGTGTGCTTTGTCTGCTTCCTGAGCTTTATTGCAGTGTCGCAGGACTTTGGGGAGTATCAGTCGGATGGGATGCTGCTGGAGGCAGGATTTTTGTCGCTGTTTGTGGCGCCGGGAGGATGGTGGCCGGGGTGGGGAAGGCGGTCGGTGACGAGGCCGCTGGCGCTGGCCTCGCGGGCGGCGGTGTTCCTGCTGGTGTGGGAGTGGTTTCGGATTTACTTTGAGTCGGGCGCGGTGAAGCTGCTGAGCGGGGATCCGAGCTGGCGCAACCTGACGGCGATGTATGAGTACTACCAGAATGGGCCGCTGCCGACGTGGATTGGATGGTATCTGCAACACCTGCCGCACGGGTTCCAGAAGGCCACGGCGGGAGCGACGCTGGGCATGGAACTGGTGCTGGTGTGGATGGCGTTTCTGCCGCGACGGTGGAAGATTGCCTGCTTCTGCATGGTGACGGCGTGGCAGGCGGTGGTGATTGCGACAGCAAACTATGCGTTTCTGAACTACCTGGTGCTGGCGCTGGCGGTGCTGCTGCTGGATGATCGGGCGCTGCTGTGGCTGGTGCCGCGACGTTGGCGGGAGGGCGTGGAGACGGTGGAGATGAGCGAGGCGCGGCCGGTGCGGTGGTGGTCGGGCGTGAGAATCGGGGTGACGGCTGTGGCGTTGACGTGGGTGGGGTATGCGACGACGGCGGAGTTGGTGGAGATGTTCTGGCGGGAGGCTCCGCTGTGGAACGCGCCGGTGGTGGCGATGGAGCCGCTGCGGATTGCGAATCAGTATGGGCTGTTTGCGGTGATGACGCCGCATCGGTATGAGATTGAGTTCCAGGGATCGGAGGATGGGAGGGCGTGGACCGCATATCCGTTCCGGTTCAAGCCGCAGGATGTGCGGGATCGGCCGGGGATCTATGCACCGTATCAGCCGCGGTTCGACTGGAATTTGTGGTTTGCATCGCTGACGTCGTGGCAGCAGGCCCGGATTGTGCCGCTGACCGAGGAGCGGCTGCTGGAGGGCGATCCGGAGGTGCTGGAGATGTTCCGCGGAGACCCGTTCGGAGGGACGCCGCCGAAGATGGTGCGGGCGGTGCTGTGGCAGTACTGGTTCAGCACACCGGAGGAGAAGCGGACCGAGGGCGTGTGGTGGACTCGGAAGCTGCTGGGAACCTATGCGCCGACGGTGGAAGTGCGGGCGGACGGGGGATTTGTGGAGGTGGAGCCGTCGACGCTGGAGGGGCCTCCTGCACCCTGAGTGGAGGCGGATCTGACAGGTTGCAGATGTGTGATGGGTGCCGTTGACCTGCGGGGGAAGGGAGCATAGAGTGTCGGCGTGATCGATACGCGCGCAGAGGATGGTGCGTGTCTTTAGCGAAGCATGGATCGTACGAGAAAGTTGAGCAGAGATTGATGACAACACGCCGGGAATTTCTTCGTCAGTCCGCGCTGGCCGCGGGATGTGTGATCAGCCTTCCACGCAGCGCGTTTGCCGGCCAGGTGCCGGAGCCGCTGAACTATGGGGTGCAACTGTTCATGGTGCGGCGACAGGCGGTGACCGATCTGGCGGGAATTTTGAAGTCAATCCAGCAGATTGGCTATACGCAGATCGAGCTGTACCCGGTGGTGTACAACCATCCGGCGGGGGAGCTGAAGAAGATCGTTGCGGACTCGGGGCTGGGACTGGTTTCGGCGCACTTCGAGTATGCGGGGTTTGCGGGGAAGATCGACTATGCGCAGCAGTTGGGTCTGAAGTATATGGTGTGCCCGATGCTGCCGCAGGAGCAGTGGCCCTCGACGGCGGGGTTCGAGAAGGCGTCGGACGATTTCAACCGCTGGGGGGCGCAGGTGCACGATGCGGGGATGGAGTTTGTGTTCCACAACCACTGCTATGAGTTCAAGCCGCAGAGTGAAGGCTTGACGGGCTGGCAGACGTTGATGGGGAATACGGATCCAACACTGGTGAAGCTGGAACTGGATATGTACTGGCTGACGCAAGCTGGCCAGAAGCCCGCGGCCGTGCTCGGATCGTATTTGGACCGGGTGAAGCTGATCCATCTGAAGGATCGCACGGAGGGAGCGCCGACGGGGTTTGTGATGGGGCCGGAGGCGGAGCACTTTACCGAACTGGGCAAGGGAACGATTGCCTGGCCGAAGCTGCTGGCGCAGGCCAGGCGGCAGGGCATACGGTATGCCTACGTGGATCAGGATGAGACGTCCGAGCCGGTGGTGGAGAGCATGACCGAGAGTTTTCAATATCTGAAGGGACTGAACGCTTAGGCGCTGTGAGGGGATGTGGGAGGGCGACGGGCTGCGGTGGAATCTGCGGCGCAGATGGAGTGTCCGTTGGGCTTACAGGCCCTAGCGGGGAGGGAATTGCTTTGACGGGATGGAACCGGAGGGCGAGGAAATAAAGGATTCATAAAGATCATAGGGGGTGATTTGACATAAATGTCGTAGGATATCTAACGGTGCGCCATGTGCGAACAGCGGTCAGCCGAGGGAAATTGCAAGGTATTTTGCGAGGGCTATGAAGGTTTTTGACGTATTGTTTGGGCGACCGTTATCGTCCGATGAATCGCATTCGATACAGATCAGTCCTGCGGTAGGGATTCCGATCTTCGGGCTGGATGGGCTGACGAGCGCGGCGTACGGGCCTGAAGCTGCGATGACGCTGCTGATTCCGTTGGGATTCTGGGGTGTACAGCACTATCTGCTGCCGATCTTCGGGCTGATTCTGACGCTGCTGACGATTCTTTATTTCAGCTATCGGCAGACGATTGAGGCGTATCCGAACGGCGGTGGGTCGTTCACGGTGGCCAGCGAAAACCTGGGCGACAAGGCTGGGCTGTTTGCGGCCGCGGCGTTGATGATCGACTATGTGCTGACGGCGGCGGTGGGAATTTCGGCCGGCGTGACGGCCCTGGTGAGCGCGTTCCAGGAGACAAAATATGGGCCGCAACTGCACCAGCATCAGTTGCTGATGTGCTTGGTCATCCTGACGGGAATTGCGCTGGTGAACATGCGCGGCGTGAAAGAGACCGGGGTGGTCTTCATGCTGCCGACGATTTTATTTGTGGGCACGCTGCTGGCGACGATCGGGTGGGGCGTATTCCAGGCGCTGATGACGCACGGGCACCCGGTGGCGCACTATGCGCCGCCATCACCGGTGGATAATCCGCTGCACAAGTTTGCGGGGTGGTTGCTGGTGTATCTGCTGCTGAAGGCGTTCTCAAGCGGATGCGCGGCGATGACGGGCGTGGAGGCGGTTTCAAACGGGGTGACGGCGTTCAAGGAGCCGCGCAGTCACAATGCGAACGTGACGCTGACGGTCATTATTGGGATTCTGATCATCCTGCTGTTTGGACTGAGCTATGTGGCGCGGGCCTATGGCGTGACGGCGATGGACCCGAATGCGACGAGCTATCAGAGCGTGCTGTCGATTGAAGTGTCGGCGGTGTTTGGGCGGCAGTGGTTCTACTTTCTGACGATGGGATCGGTGCTGGCGGCGCTGAGCTTCAGCGCGAATACGGCGTTTGCGGATTTTCCGCGTATGGCGCGTGCGATTGCGGGACAGGATTATCTGCCGCATGTGTTCCTGCTGCGCGGGCGCAGGCTGCTGTTCTCGCATGGGATTTATGCGCTGACGACGTTGACGGCGGTGATCCTGATCATCTTTGACGGCGTGACCGACCGGCTGATTCCGCTGTATGCGATTGGGGCGTTTCTGGCCTTTACGCTGAGCCAGGCAGGGATGGTCCGGCACTGGCACAAGACGTTGGATGCTCCCCACCGGCACGTGAAGATGTTTGTGAACGGGCTGGGCGCGGTGGCAACCGGCATTACGCTGTGCGTTCTACTGTTCTCCAAATTCCTGGAGGGAGCGTGGGTGACGGCGATTCTGGTGCCGCTGCTGATCGCGGCAATGATGGGCGTGAAGCGGCACTATACGCGGGTGCGAGCGGAGACGATTGACCCGACGCCGTTGCGGCTGACCGGGCTGGCACCGCCGATTGTGGTGATCCCGATGGCCGGGTGGGACAAGGTGACCGAGAAGGCGATGCGGTTTGGGATGTTGATGAGCCCGCTGGTCAAGGTGGTGCACGTGGACTCGGATGACGCCGATGCGCTGGGTAAGGTGTGGGAGCAGATGGTGCTGATTCCGGTGCGCGAACACCAGATGGCGCTGCCGGAGCTGGTGACGGTGAGGAGTAGCTATCGCAATATCCTCACGCCGCTGATTGACTATGTGATGGAACTGGAAGAGGAGTTTCCTGGGCGGAAGATTGCGGTGCTGTTGCCGGAGCTGGTGGTGCGGCACTGGTGGGAGTATCTGCTGCACGGCCAGAGGGTGCAGTTGCTGAAGCTGCTGTTGCTGCTGAAGGGAAATCAGCGGATCGTGGTGGTGAATATTCCCTGGTATCTGTGAGAGGCAGGGATTGGAAGTCGCAACGCCGCTCCTTGAAGGGGCGGCGTTGCTCTTTAAGCTAGCGAGCGGAGACGAGCTACAACGGCGGGGATGATTTCCAGGGCGCGGTCGATTTCCTCTGCTGTGGTGAGGCGGGAGAGGGAGAGGCGCAGGCTGGAACGAGCTTCAGCGGGGGTGAGCCCCATGGCGATCAGGACGTGCGAGGGTTCGGTGGCGCCGGACTGGCAGGCCGCACCGAAGCTGGCGGCGATGCCCTGGAGGTCAAGCGCGATGAGCAAGGATTCTGCGTCGACGCCAGCGAAACGGAGATTGGTGGTGTTGGCGGCGCGGTGGGTGGTGGAGCCGTTGACGTGGGTGTCGGGGATGGCGGCGAGCAGGCCGGACTCGAGGCGGTCGCGGAGTGCGGCGAGTTGTTGGGGGGCGTCTGATGAGAGCCAGTCAAGGGCGAGTTCGGCGGCGCGACCGAGGGCTACGATGCCGGGGACGTTTTCGGTGCCGGAGCGATGCTGATGCTCCTGCGGGCCGCCGTGGAGCAGAGGCGCGAGGTGGACTCCGCTGCGGATGAAGAGGATGCCGGTGCCCTGGGGGGCGTACATCTTGTGGCCGGAGATGGAGAGGAGATCAACGTTTTTTAAAGCTCCGGTGAGATCGATGGGGAGCTTGGCGGCGGCCTGTACGGCGTCGGTGTGGAAGAGGATGGCGGGGTTGTATGCCTTGGCGATGCGGGCGAGCTTGCCGATGGGCTGAATGGCGCCAGTCTCGTTGTTGGCGAGCATGATGGAGACGAGCTCGGTGTCGGGACGGAGGGCGGCTTCGAAGGCTTCCGGGTCGATGATGCCTTCGCGGTTGGGCACGAGATAGGTGGCTGCTGCGCCGCGGCGGTGGAGGGCCTGAGCGGTGTAGAGAACGGCGTGGTGCTCGATCTCGGTGGTGATGAGGTGGGCGGGCTGGCGCTTGTCGAAGAAGGGTTGGAGGACGCCGGTCAGCGCGAGGTTGTCGCTCTCGGTGCCACCGGAGTTGAAGACGATCTCTTTGGGGGAGCAGTTGAGCAGCCGAGCGACGGCGGTGCGGGCGTGCTCAATGGCAGTGCGGGCGCGTTGGCCGGAGTGGTGCGCTGAACTGGGATTGCCGAAGGTCTCGCTCCAGAAAGGACGCATTGCTTCGATGACCTGGGGGAGGACGGGGGTGGTGGCGTTGTTGTCGAGGTAGATGCGGTCCATCCGATGATTCTAGTGCCGTGGCGTCGAGCGGCGCTGTGGACGGCAAGAACGATGCCCCACTCCTGCGCGATGATCGGCGCTGGAATGGGGCATGAACGGCAAGGGGCAGGACGGTGCGGGTTAGTTGCCGGTGGTGGTGGACGGTGCGGGGCTGGGAAGGACTTTGCGGACCGCGCCGTTGCCGTAATCGGCGATGTAGAGGTTGCCGGTGTTGGTGTCGATGACGGTAGCGTAGGGGGCGTCGAGTTCTGCTTTGTAGGAGAGGCCGCCGTCGCCGGTGTAGCCTGCGGTTTCATTGCCGGCGATGGTGAAGATGGTGCCTTTGCTGGCAGGTATTTCGCGGATGCTCTGGTTGCCTGTGTCGGCGATGAAGAGGTTGCCGATGGGGTCAACGGTGATGCCGCGAGGCTGGTCGAGCTGGGCGGCTGAGGCTGGGCCGTTGTCGCCGGAGAAGCCTGCGGTGCCGTTGCCTGCGATGGTGGTGATGATGCCGGTCTGGGTATCGACCTTGCGGATGGCGGAGTTGGCGGTGTCGGCGATGTAGATGTTGCCGTTGCTGTCGGCTGTGACAGCGGAGGGCTGGTTAAGGCGGGCGCTGGTGGCGAGTCCGTTGTCGCCGGAGTAGCCCGCGGTGCCGTTGCCGGCGACGGTGATGATGATGCCGGTGGAGGCTGAGATCTCCCGGATGCGGTTGTTACCCGTGTCGGCGATGAAGAGGTTGCCGGAAGGGTCAAAGGCCATGCCGGAGGGGAGGTTGAGTTGGGCGCTGGTGGCCTGGCCGTTGTCGCCGGAGAAGCCGGCGCGGCTGCCAGCGACGAGAGCGACGGCGCCGGAGGACTTGGTGACGCGGCGAACGGTGCCGCTGGCCTGGTCAAGAACGTAGAGATTGCCGGAGGGGCCTACCGCAAGCGCAGTAGGCTGGTTGAATTGCGGGCCTACAACCGCTGGAGCCGCGAGTGATCCGGACGAGGCGACCGCTTCGCGAACCGTGGTGCTGTTCTGGTCGGCGATGTAGAGGTTGCCAGAGGAATCGACTGCGAGGGCGACAGGGCGGAGCGTGGTGCTGGCCGCCGCTACGGTGCCGCTGCTGGACGTGCCGGGAACGCTTTGGGCTGTGACGGGAGAGGAGATGGCGCCATAGCCATAGCCGTAACCGCCGCCGTAACCGCCGCCGTAGTAACCGCCGCACGAGTAGCAGGGGTAGGCGGGGCCAACGGCTACATAGCCGTACCCACCGCCGCAGCCTGAGGCGAGGACGACGAGGGCAGAGGTGAGGAGAAGGGCTGCGGGCAGAATGCGCGACCGGCGCGCAGGTGCCGGGGGAATAACCGATGCATGATGTTTCGACGAGAAGCTGAGCATATCCAACATTGTATGACCCTCGAAAAAATGCTGCTTCAGCTTCGATGCCCTGACCCGGTCTTATGTGGCGCGTGTTGTGCGCATAACAAGACTGTGGCCTGGGAGCAGCGCCTCTGAGTGGCACTTTTGTACCACTGACGTATAGGACGCTTTCTTCGCCCGATTGATTACCTGAGAGATACACGAATTTGTAGTGCTCTGTCGAATAGAACTTATGACGGGATTGACATCTGGAGCGGCAGCCCATCCTGCATGGGGATGAAGCTGCCGGCGGAGGATGGGCTGCGTGGGAGGAGACTACTTGACCTGATCGAGGACGACGGCGATGTCGAAGTGGCGGGTGGTGGTGGGGACGTCGATGGAGCCGAGCATGATGGGCTTGCCGGGTGAGAGGAGCGAGGTGCCCTGCAGAACGGTCTGACGGACGACGGGCTCCTGCACGCCGGCGATGGTGCTGGGCTGGCCAAGGCTGGACTGCTCGACCTTGGATTGCAGACGGACGCCGTTGGTGAATTCGTCCACCGTGGCGTCGAAGTTCATGCCGACGTCGAGGTAGGTGAACTGGGTTTGCGATGTGGCCTTGTCGGTCTGGTAGGAGCCTGTGGCGACGGGAATTTTATCGCCCTCCTTCATCGTGGTGTGCTGCCCGGTGACGACGACCATGGAGTAGTGCTGGGTGCCGATGGTCTTGCCGGCGTCAAGCTCGGTGATGGTGTAAGTAAGGCGGTAGGTTTTTCTGGGGCGGTCGAGTTCGGTGATGAGCTTTTCGGCGAGGGTGATCTGATTCGGTGGCGCTTGCACGACGATGGCGCTCTGTCCGGCGATGAGGTCTACTTTATCGTGGGGGCAGAGGAGATTGCGGATAGTCGCCACGAGCTCGCTTCCATCCAGATTGAATCGACTGTCGGTATTGGTGTTTACGAGGTAGAAGATCCTGGTGGTCGCTGGCCCGGACGGCGTGTGGCAGGGGTCGGGCTGCGTGGCTTCTGAAGCCTGGGCATGAGCGCTGGGTGCGGCGAGGGCCAGGGCCAGGGCCGATGCTGTGAGGATCTTCGCGAGGTGGTGGGTGGGGTTCATTCTTTGTCTCCGGTGGTTGCTGCTGGGGTTGGGGGTTCGGATTTCGGGGGTGCGAAAAATTTATTGAAGGCGAGTTCCTCGGTGGCGAGGTTGGCTTCGCGCAGGGTGGGGTTGAGCGCGGCAATCTCCTCCTGGTCGCCGCTGCGGAGGATGGCAAGCGCGAGGAGTTCCTGCTGGGTGAGCGGCTCGGGCGGGGCCGGACGGCTGGGGGCGAGGGTTTCAGCCAGGGCGATGGCGTCGGGATCGGTGGGTGGCTGCGGGCTTCCGGGTTGGGGATGGATGTCGGCTCTCTCAGCGACGTGTGCCGCGTTGGCGGTGTGGGCATGATATCGGGGCTGAAGTTCCGCGCTATCCAATGAGGCGGATGTACTGGGGTTTCGCGCAGAGGGTTGCAGAGGGAGGACGGACGTGTTGATCTGGGGCTGTGTGGGTGTGGGGCGGTGGTTGTGGAGGGCGAAGAACGTGAGGGCTGCGAGGCCCGCCAGAGAGGTCGCGGCCAGAGCGTAGCGTGCGGACGGAGCGAGCCAAATACGGAGATCCTTCACTGCGTTCAGGCCGACGGCGAGGGGCGAAGCGGAGCGTGCTTGTGCGGCGTTGGCGATGCCGGTGGCGATGCGTTGCTCGAGGCCCGAGGGTGGCGCGGCGTTGCGGAGGGTGGCCAGGGCCTGGTCGATGCGCGCGTCTGGATGCGCGTTGGGTGAGTGGGGTGGGTGGGTCATGACGGGTTTCCTTTCTCGAGGCGCTGGCGGAGACGGGTGCGGGCGCGGAAGATCAGGGCTCGGACGGCGGATTCGGTGCGATGGAGGACGGCGGAGATTTCGGCGATGCTGAGCTCGTCGATGGCGGAGAGAAGGAGGGCGTTGCGCTCGGGCTTTGGGAGGCGGTCGATCTGGCGGAAGACAGCGGCGATGTGGCGGGCGTCGGCGAGGGCCTGATCGGCGGGCACGGCGGTGGAGAGGAGTGCGTCGGCGAAGGGTTGGTCGAGTTGGTCGGGGCGGATGCGCCGTCGGCGGTCGAGGGCGAGGTTCCAGGCGATGCGGACGAGCCAGACGCGGAGGTCGCGGATGGCGGGGAGTTGGTGCTGATGTTCGAGTACGCGGAGAAAGACGTCCTGAACAACGTCTTCGGCCTCGGCGGGGTTGCGGAGGATGGAGTGGGCGACGCGGTAGAGGAGCGGGGAGTAGGCCGGGATGAGCGTGGTGAGATCGGTTGCCGATGAGACGGGCTCGGCGGAGACAAGTGCCACGTTCCATTCTCCTTCCCATTGGCTGGTTGACGCCATGTTTGCCCCTCTACAGTGACAGACGTGCGAGTGAGGATATCGCTCGGGAATATTTATGCGCGGAATTGCGTGCTGCTGCTAGGCTGGTTGTGCTTTTGGGTCGAACTTTGAATCGAGGTGAATCGATGCGTTTACGGACGATAGTTGGAATGATAGTGCTGAGTGCGGGAACGCTGGGAGTCAATTCCATGACGGCGGGCGCGCAGATGAAGATGGAGATGCCGGCGAAGGCGGAGATGGCTGCGATGTCGCCGGCCAAGGCGCTGGATGACATGCTGAGCCTGTATGAGCAGGAGGCCATGGGCGTGGTGAAGGAGATGCCCGCAGACAAGTATGGCTTCGCTCCAGGTGCGGCGATCTTTGCGGCGGGGCAGGGAGTGAAGTTCGATACCGTGCGGACCTTCGGAGAGCAGGTGGCACATGTCGCCGAGGCGAACTACTACTTCTATTCCACACTGAGCGGACTGAAGCCGGATGTGGATATGAAGAAGATTGCTGCCATGACGAGTAAGGATGAGGCCGTTGCCGTGCTGGCGTCTTCGTTTGCGTTTGGGCATAAGGCGATAGCGACGATCACTGCGGCGAACGCGTTTGAGACGATCAAGGGCGCCGATGGGATGCATACGCGGGCGACGCTGGCAGCGTTTGCCGTGGCGCATGGCTACGACCACTATGGACAGTGGGTGGAGTATCTGCGGATGAATGGGATGGTGCCGCCGGGAAGCAAATAGAGGCGGAGCGTAGACCGGAAAATCGGGAGGGCTGCCTCGCAGGGGGCGGCCCTTGTTTTTTGCTGCGCGGTTGGTGATAGGTTGGGTGCGTGAGGTAAGGGATGGTTGATGCGGCGCGGGTGTTGAGGAATCTGGAGGAACTGCGGGCGCTGACGGCGGATGAGTCTGGAGCGCAGAGGGTGGCGTGGTCGCCGATGTGGCTGAAGGCGCGGGAGTGGTTTGCGGAGAAGCTGAAGACGCTGCCGGTGGAGGATCATTACGATGCGGCAGGGAATCATTGGGTGACGCTGAAGGGCGCGAGTGAGCGGGTGCTGGTGGTGGGAAGTCATCTGGACTCGGTGCCGAATGGTGGGTGGCTGGATGGGTGCCTGGGCGTGCTGGCGGGCCTGGAGGTGTTGACGAATTTTGTGGAGACCTGCAATGGGCAGCCTCCGGTGACGGTGAAGCTGGTGGATTGGGCCGATGAAGAGGGCGCGAGGTTTGGACGAAGCTTGTTTGGGTCGGCGGCGTTTGCGGGCAAGGCTACGATTGCGGCGGACCGGGGAAGGACGGACCGCGAGGGCGTGACGCTGGAGGCCGCGCTGGCGGCTTGTGGCGTAGACGTGGAGCGCGTCGGCGAGGCAGTGGTAGAGCAGAAAAATCTGGCGGCGTATATAGAGCTGCACATTGAGCAGGGACCGATTCTGGAGCGGATGGGGAAGCCGCTGGCCGTGGTGCAGGGGACCAAGGGTGTTGAGCGGTGGGCGATTACGTTTCGAGGGCAGGAGGCACATTCGGGATCGACGCCGATGGAAGTACGGCGCGATGCTCTGGCCGCTGCGGCCAAGCTGGCGCTGGAGATTCGGCCGATTGCGCGAAGGCATCCGCAGGCCGTGGCGACGATGGGAAGTGTGAAGACGTTTCCAGGCATTGTGACGGCGGTGGTGGGGCGGTGCGAGACGACGCTGGATATGCGGGACCTCGATGCAGAGGTGCTGGCCGGGATGCTGCGCGAGGCGCAGGCAGCGAGCGAGCGGTTTGCGCAGGAAGAAGGATGCACGGTGGAGTGGGCGAAGATCTGGTCGATTGAGCCGATTCCGTTCTCGCCTGAGTTGATTGCATTGTGCGAAGAGGCAATTGTGGAGACAGTTGGGGTGTCTGAACGGTTGCCGAGCGGGCCGCTGCATGATGCGGCAGAGGTGGCGCGGCTAGGGGTTCCAACGGTGATGATGTTTGTGCAGTCGCTGAAAGGGCTGAGCCATAATGCCGCGGAGGACACCAGACGCGAGCATTTGGAGCAGGCGGTGGAGGCGTTTGGGAGATTGAGCGAGAAGACGATGCAGTGGATTGGGAAGTCTTGAAGGATGGATGCGGCGAGGTTGAGAGTTTCCACGCTGACGAGGATGATGGATAATCGAACCTTCATCCAGCCAGCTCAGGTAAAAGAAGGAGATGTGCTCGTTTCTATGAGTGAGTCGACGAATTTCTTTTCGAGGGCGCAAGGAAGCGTTGAGGTTGCGGCGCGATTTGCGGAGTTGCATCCAGCGCTGGAGAATACTGCGGCGGTGACCGAGTCGCAGCGCTGTCTGTACTGCTTCGATGCGCCTTGTACGGCGGTGTGTCCAACGCATGTGGACGTGCCGAAGTTCATCAAGAAGATTGCGAGTGGGAACCTGGAGGGGTCGGCGCGGTCGATTCTGGATGCGAATATTCTGGGTGCGAGCTGCGCGCGTGCGTGCCCGGTGCAGGTGTTGTGCGAGGGTGCGTGCGTGATGCACCGGTATAACAAGCAGCCGATTGAGATCGGCAGGCTGCAACGGTTTGCGATGGATGCGCTGCACGCAAGTGGCGACCCGCTGCCGTTTGCGCCGGGTGCGGATACGGGCAGTCGCGTGGCGTTGATCGGGGGTGGGCCGGCGTCGCTGGCATGCGCTGCGGAACTGCGGCGGCGTGGGGTAAAGGCGGAGATCTTCGATGCGCGGCCGCTGCCGGGCGGATTGAATACGTATGGAATTGCAGAGTACAAACTACCGCTTGCGGAGAGCCTGCGGGAGATCGACCTGCTGGCGCAGTTGGGCGTGGAGTTTCACTTCGAGACGGTGGTGGATGCGGCGAAGCTCGCGGAGTTGGAGGCGAGTTATGATGCGTTGTTTCTCGGCATGGGGCTGGGAGGAATCCATAAGCTGGGCGTGGTGGGTGAATCGCTGCAGGGGGTTACGAATGCGCTTGATTTTATTGCGGGGTACAAGAGCGGGACGATTCACGCTGCGCCGGCGAGAGTGGCGGTAATCGGGGCGGGGAATACGGCGATCGATGCGGCCAATGCCGCGGTACGGCTGGGTGCGAGCGAGGTGCATATGGTGTACCGGCGAGGGTCTGAGCAGATGTCGGCGTTTGCGTTTGAGTATGAGCATGCGCGCGAGGCCGGGGTGAAGTTTTTGTGGCACGTGATGCCGGTGGGTGTGGCGGGAACAACTCATGTGCACGGGCTGGAGCTGGCTCATATGGAGACGATGGAGGATGGTTCGCTGGCACCGAAGCCAGGCGAGACGTTTATGCTGGCTGTGGATTTGATTGTGGTGGCGATTGGGCAGGCAACGCACACGGAGTTTTTAGACAGGATGCCAGCCCAGGACGGGGACAAGGTGAGGCTGGAGCGCGGACGGATTGTGATCGATAGAGAGACCGGACAGACGTCGAATCCGAAGTACTTTGCGGGCGGAGATTGCGTCAACGGCGGACGCGAGGTGGTGGATGCGGTTGCAGATGGAAAGCGCGCAGGCATTGGGATTGCAGCGTGGCTGGCCGGGCAGAGGCAGAAATCGCAGAAGCCTGCGGGAGGTGATGATGCCAACGCTTGAGACGACGTTTGCAGGAATTAGATGTATGAATCCGTTCTGGCTGGCGAGTGGGCCGCCTACCAATTGCGGCGAACAGATCATGCGCGCATTCGATGCAGGGTGGGGCGGCGCGGTGTGGAAGACGATTGGCGCGCAGGTGACGAATGTGAGTTCGCGCTACTCGTCGATCGACTGGAACGGCCAGAAGATAATGGGGCTCAACAATATTGAGTTGATCAGCGACCGGCCGCCGACGGTGAATCTGCGCGAGATGGCGGAGGTTAAGCACAGGTATCCGAAGCATGTGGTGATTGCGTCGTTGATGGTGGAGAGCAGGCGCGAAGCGTGGCATGAGATTGTGCAGCGAGCGGAGGACGCGGGCGCGGACGGGTTGGAGTTGAACTTCGGGTGTCCGCATGGCATGAATGAGCGCGGGATGGGATCTGCGGTGGGGCAGGTGCCAGAGTATTGCGAGCAGATTGTGGGATGGGTGAAGGAGAAGGCGCGCACACCCGTGATCGTGAAGTTGACGCCGAACATCAGCGACATCCGGCTGCCTGCGCGAGCCGCGAAACATGCGGGTGCGGATGCGTTGAGCGCGATCAACACGATTAATTCGATCACAGGGATTGACCTGGAGACGTTGGAGCCGCGGCCGAATGTAGATGGGAAGAGTTCGCATGGAGGATACTGCGGGCCGGCGGTGAAGCCGATTGCGTTGAACATGGTGCAGCAGGTGATGAGCGATCCTCTGGCATCTCTGCCGATGTCGGGGATTGGGGGAATTGGGAGTTGGCAGGATGCGGCGGAGTTCATGCTCCTGGGCGCGGGAACGGTGCAGGTGTGCACGGCGGTGATGCACTACGGATATCGCATCGTTGAGGATATGGGCGATGGGTTGCTGGCGTGGATGCGGCGAAAAGGGTATGAGTCGATCAGCGATTTCCGCGGGCTGTCCCTGCCGAAGATGCGTGATTGGCAACACCTTAATTTGAACTACAAGGTGGTCGCGCAGATTGATGAGGCGAAGTGCATTGGCTGCGAGCTTTGCTATACGGCGTGCTGGGATGGTGCGCACCAGTGCATCCATCTGGATCGCACCTTGGCTGCTCCGGATACGACGCGGACGCCGGCGATGGTGGCGGCGGAGAGTAGTCGGCGGATCAGCACGACGCCGATTGCGAAGCTGGATTTGAATGGTGACGGAGTGAGCGGGCGGGATGTGACGCCGCTGGAACGAATCCCTCGCGTGGAGGAAGAGCATTGCGTCGGATGTAATTTGTGCTCGCTGGTTTGCCCGGTGCCGGAGTGCATCACGATGCAGCGCGTGGATACGGGATTGCTTCCGCAGACATGGGCCGAACGCGTTGAGGCGGGCGATGGGGCAGGTTCCGAAGGTGTAGGGAAGTGCGCAGGGAGTTAGAGACATGGGAATACTGATTAAGAACGGAACGGTTGTGAGTGCGACGGAGTCGAAGGCGCTCGATGTGTTGATCGAGGGCGAAACGATTGCACGGGTGGCGGCGGGGATTGGCGAGGCGCGACATGAGGTGGTGGATGCGTCGGGACTGCTGGTAATGCCGGGCGGGATCGATGTGCATACGCATCTGGATATGCCGTTTGGAGGGACGACTTCAGCGGATGATTACACTACGGGCACGCAAGCGGCGGCGGTGGGCGGAACGACGATGCTGATCGATTTCGCGCTGCAGTCGCAGGGGCATACGATGCGCGAGGCGTTCGACGTGTGGCGAGCGAAGTCGCGGGGCAAGGCTTGCGTGGATTATTCGCTGCACATGGCGGTGACGGATTTAGGGCAAGGGGACGGGGCGCAGGGGCTGCGCGAGATGGAGGAGATGGTAGCCGAAGGGATATCGAGCTTCAAGCTGTTCATGGCGTATCCAGGCGTGCTGATGATCGACGATGGGCTGATGTTCAAGGTGATGCAGAAGGCTGCGGCGCTGAATGCGCTGTGCTGCGTGCATGCGGAGAATGGAAGTGCGATTGATGTGATGGTTGCGCAGATGATTGCGGAGGGCAAGACTGCGCCACACTATCATGCGCTGAGCCGGAGTCCGAAGGCAGAGGCGGAGGCGACGCATCGAGCGATTGCACTGGCCGATATGGCCGGTGCTGCCGTGTATATCGTGCATCTGTCGAATGAGGATTCGCTGGCCGCTCTGAAGTTTATGCAGGCGCGCGGAGCGAAGGCGCTGGCGGAGACTTGCACGCAGTATCTGGTGCTGTCGATTGAGGACCAGATGCCGGGTAAGAGCTGGGAGGAGGCGAAGTATGTGTTTACGCCTCCGCTGCGAGAGAAGTGGAACCAGGCACCGCTGTGGGATGCGCTTTCGGATGGATCACTGGCGGTCGTTTCGACGGATCATTGTCCGTTCCGGTTCGCAGATCAGAAGGAGCTGGGGCGCGGAGACTTTCGGAAGATCCCGAATGGAGGGCCGGGGGTGGAGAATCGGCTACAGATTCTTTGGCACTTCGGCGTGAACGCGGGACGGATTTCGCCGGAGAGGTTTGTGGAGTTGAGTGCGACGAATCCAGCGAAGATCTTTGGTATGGAGAAGCAGAAGGGGAGGATTGCCGAAGGGCTGGATGCGGATATTTTGTTGTGGGATCCGAAGGCGGAGTACACGATCTCGGCGGCAACGCAGCGCATGGCCACAGACTACTCGATGTTTGAGGGATGGCAGGTGAAAGGCAATGCGGCGAAGGTGTACTCGCGCGGCGAACTGGTGGTGGACAACGTGGTGCAGCCGGGGAAGTTTCTGGGAGCGACGGGGCGGGGACGGTTTGTGAAGCGAGAGGCAAATGGTGGTGGGTTCACCTGATCGCGTTGGAGGCGAAGCAAGGCTGGGCCGAGTGCGGCGCTTCGACTCGGCGATGCGTGGTTTGCAGGATGCTTCTCCCTGGGTGCAATCTGGTACGCAAGGATGTTTGGAGTCCAAGCATGTTTGGCCGGTGCATGAGGCCGGCAGAAGCGGAAGGATTAAATCATGAGTCCTAGTGATGTATTGGAGAAGGATGCGGCGATGACCTCGGAAGAGGTGGTGCAGATAACGCAGGAGACGAACTATGGCACGTGGCGATTCCAGAAGGGCTGGACGCCGATGCATATCGTCGATGCGGAGGGTTGTTACATCACCGACGGGAAGGGAAAGAAGTATCTTGATTTTTCGTCGCAGTTGATGTGCGTGAACCTGGGGCATAAGAACCAGGTGGTGGTGGATGCGATCAAGCAGCAGGCGCAGGAGTTGGCGTATGCGATGCCGGGATATGCCACGACCTCGCGCGCGGAGTTGAGTAAGCTGTTGCTGGAGGTGCTGCCAAAGGGGCTGAACAAGTTCTTCTTTACGACGTCTGGAACAGACGCGAACGAGGCGGCGTTCAAGATTGCGCGCATGTATACGGGCAAGACAAAGATCATCGCACGCTACCGGAGTTATCACGGATCGACGGCGGGAAGTATTGCGGCAACGGGCGATCCGCGGCGTTGGGCGATGGAGCCGCGCGGCAAGGGACCGGGGATTATCTTTGGGCCCGAGGTGCACTGCTACAAGTGTCCGATTAAGCAGACGTATCCGCAGTGCGGGATCGCTTGCGTGGATTATCTGGAGCACATGATCCGCAATGAGAGCGATGTGGCGGCCGTGCTGGTGGAGCCAATCGTGGGCACCAACGGCGTGATAGTGCCGCCGGACGAGTACATGCCGAAGCTGCGCAAGGTGTGCTACGAGACAGGCGTGCTGCTGATTGCCGATGAGGTGATGACCGGCTGGGGCCGCGCGGGCGAGTGGTTTGCGATGAACCTGTGGGGCGTGACGCCGGATATTCTGACGACTGCGAAGGGCATCACGTCGGCGTATGTGCCGCTGGGGCTGTGCGCTACGAGCGAGAAGATAGGGGACTTCTTTAACGACCATTATTTTGCGCATGGACACACGTATGAGGCGCATCCGATGACGCTGGGGCCGGCCGTGGCAACGATCCATGAGATGAAGCGGCTGAAGCTGGTGGAGCGGGCGCGGGAGTTAGGGCCGTTCGTCGAAGGGTTGTTGCAGACGCTGAAGGCCAAGCATAAGAGCGTCGGCGATGTGCGAGGGAGAGGGCTGTTCTGGGCGGTCGATCTGGTGAAGAATCAGACGACGAAGGAGCCGTTCAACACGTACTCGGATAAGGTGTCGGGTAAGCCGCTGCTGGTGGATCAGATTGCTGCGAAGACGCTGGCCGATGGCGTGATCTTCCAGGCTTGGGTGAGCCACTTCGTGGTGGCGCCGCCGCTCATTGTGGAGAAGGAAGAGATCGAGCGCGGGATCGCGACGCTGGACAAGTGGCTGCACCTGGCCGATGAGTTGGCCGATTAGGCTCTGCGAAGGGCCCGGCGCCACATGGTGCACACTGCGTGTCGCCGGGTATCCCGAATGCGTTTTGATGGGTTACTTCTTGAGGTGTTTGCGAATAGCCAGCAACTCGGCGCGTCGTTTGGCGGTGGTTTTGGGATAAGCCATTTCGAGGCTCCGGAGCGCATTGAGGACGATGGTGGAGACAATCAGGCGGGCGTTCTCCTTGTCGTCGGCCGGAACCGCAAACCAGGGTGCGTGCGCGGTGCTGGTGGTGTTGAGGCAATCTTGAAACACATCCATGTATTTCTTCCAATACTTTCGCTCGTGAATGTCGGCGAGACTGAACTTCCAGTTTTTGTCAGGTTGGTCGATGCGCTCGAGGAAGCGCTTGCGCTGCTCTTCGTGTGAGAGGTGGAGGAATATCTTAATCGTGCGGGTCCCGTTGTCGTGCAGGTGGCGCTCGAGATCGATGATGGAACGGTAGCGCTGCTGCCAGAGATTTTTGTCGTCGCGGAGTTCCTTCGCCAGCCCTTCGTTGTCGAGGAGTTCGGGATGGACGCGAGTGACGAGCACCTCTTCGTAATAGGAGCGGTTGAAGATGCCGATGCGGCCACGCTCGGGAAGCCGACGAGTTGAGCGCCAGAGAAAGTCGTGCTCGAGCTCGTCGGCGCTGGGCTGCTTGAAGCTGGTCACATCGCAGCCCTGGGGATTGATGCCGGACATGACGTGGCGAATCGCGCCGTCTTTTCCGGCGGCGTCCATGCCCTGAAAGATCAGGAGGAGGGCGTAGCGATTGGAGCCGTAGAGCAACTGCTGCAGGTCGCTTAACTCGGAGACATGCTGCCGCAGGATGGCGCTATAGTTTTTCTTCGAACGGTATAAGGGGGCAACTCTGGTCGGCAGTTGATTGAGCTTGATTACTTCGCCGGGACGTACCCGAAACTTCTCTGAGTCGATTTTCATAGTCTTCCTGTCATCTCTCGATGCATCCCGCAAGGATACGGTGCGTGGTGGTTAGGATGCCAGCTTTATAGTGTGGCGATGCTCCACGCGTTGCGCGACTGGCAGTCAGGGGTAGGCAGGGGCTTCCGGTGGAGCGGCAGATGATCGAACGCAGACGGGTAGTGGTGTGGTCCGCATGCCCAGAGGGTGTATGTACCTGCGGCTACATCCCAAGGTAATCGAATAAGTTGTTGACAGCCACAGCGTGCCGGTCAAGAATTGAGCCACGCATCAGCCACAACAGAATAGAGCTACACGAGACAGGAGAAATCACCATGCGGGGAACAGGGTTTCTATTGCTTACGCTTATAGCGTGCGTGCCGGTTGCTGCACTCCAATCGCAAGCACAGTCAGTGTTGACGCATCACGTGCGAGATGTAGTTGAGAGTGGCGCGGCGCAGCCACTCGGTCGACTCAGCTCAAGCCAGATCATGAATTTGAACATTGTTCTGCCGCTGGGCGACGCGCCCGGGCTGGAAGCTTTTTTAGGTGAGGTCTACGATTCCGGCAGTCCGCTATTTCACAAATTTTTGACGCCGACGGAGTTTACTGCCAGATTTGGTCCCAGCAAGGAGCAGTATGACGCGGTCGTTCAATTCGCGGTGACGAATGGCTTCACGGTCACCGGCGGCTCGAGAGACGGAATGGATGTAGAGGTAAGAGGTCCAGTGGCCGCGGTAGAGAGCGCGTTCCACATACGCATGATGACCTATCAGCACCCGACGGAGAACCGTACGTTTTATTCTCCGGACAGTGAGCCTACGACCGACCTGACGTTTCCGCTGTGGCACATCTCGGGGTTGGATAACTACTCGATTCCGTACCGTCTGCTGGAGAGCAAGACGGATTATGCTGCGGCGCATGGCATACCGGTGAATGAGGTGGTGTCGCACGCGACTACTGGTTCAGGGCCTTCGGCGTCCTTTCTGGGCAGCGATATGCGCGCAGCGTATTACGGGACGGGAACGCTTACGGGGACAGGTCAGAACCTCGGATTGCTGGAGTATTACGGTACTGATCTGACCGATCTGAATACCTATTTCAAAAATGTGGGACAGACCAATAATGTTCCCATCACGCTGCTCTCGACGGATGGAACCAGCACCTCCTGTGTGGATACGACGGCCGGCGGCAATTGCGATGATACGGAGCAAACGCTGGATATGACGCAGGCCATCGGGATGGCTCCGGGGCTGTCGAGCCTTACGATGTATGTCGGGTCGACCGATACGGCGATCATCAGCGCGATGACGACGCATAGCCCGCTGCCGACGACTATTGGCTGCTCATGGGGCTGGAAGCCGGCTGACCCTTCGACGCTGAACCCTTACTTCGAGAAGATGGCGGCGCAGGGGCAGAACTTCTTTGCAGCGTCGGGCGATCATTCGACGTGGTCCAAGAGGAATGAGGCATGGCCGGCTGATGATGCGTACGTGGTCGCGGTCGGAGGCACGGATCTGGTGACGTCCAGCGCGGCAGGCCCATGGCAGTCCGAGACGGCGTGGGTGGATAGCGGCGGCGGCATCTCGCCGGACAAGATTGCGATTCCGGCATGGCAGAAGCTCCCTGGCGTGATCAACTCGAGCAACAAGGGATCGACGACGTATCGTAATGGACCCGATGTGTCGGCGAATGCGAACTTCACCTTCTATGTGTGTGCAGATCAAACCACCTGCACGGCGAATCTGTATGGCGGCACGAGCTTCGCGGCACCGATGTGGGCGGGGTATGTTGCGCTGGTCAACCAGCAGTTGGCTGCGCAGGGTAAGTCGACGATTGGCTTCATGAATCCGACGATCTATGCGCAGAATGTGACGTCGGTGTATGACACGGACTTCCATGACATCATCAGCGGAAAATCGGGCAGCTACTCGGCTGTCGTCGGGTATGACCTGGTGACAGGATGGGGTAGTCCGAATGCCGGCCTGCTCGCTGCGCTTGCTCCCTAGCCAACACAGTCACAACGATGCACGAGGCGGTCCGGATTATCCGGGCCGCTTCTTTTTGCGAAAGCCTTGCAGCCGAGTGGGCTGTGCGTGATGACTGTGCAACACGATGACGCGGAGGGTAGCTGATCTCGATGACCGTGAGCTGGACGAAGCCTGCCAGTGCTGTTTTCCCAGGCTAATCGACGTCTGAAGCCGAGGCCTCGGAGGGCACCAGTCGGGAAGCTCACTCAGGCTGGGGAGACCGGAGCTTCGTATGCAGTTGCCCGATGGCTGTCGAGTGTTGGCGAGAAGGTGGGTGGCAGGCACCACCGATTCCGATGGAGCGAATTTGTGCATCCTACGCTATAGCCATGCTTGACAAGGACTATGGAGGATGACCATCCAGGGATGATTTGTTGACCGGAGTGAAGCGATTGCCTGTGCGTCGCCGTCAAAACAATCGCATGGTGAGAATCGGGTATCGTTGTGATAACGCGGATCCTCGGGAGATGATAAGGATGCGCAGTGCTGATCGAAAACAGGGAGTCAAGATGAAAGAGCGTGTATGGGTATATTCAGGTTTGCTGCTGGGCCTGGCGATTCTGTCAGGCTGCGGCGGGAACCACTTTATCCCGACGCCGTTCAAGCCGCAGCCGACTCCGATCGTGGGACAGAATGGATCGGTGACGATCTCTCCGCAGTTTGTGGCGCTGGGCATTGGTGGAACGCAGCAGTTCACTGCAACGGTCGCGGGTGGTGGGGGAACCGTGCAGTGGGTGCTGGCGTGCAATAACGGGACGAGTACGACGTGTGGAACGATAAGCTCCACGGGGCTGTACACGGCTCCGGCAACGGTTTTCCAGTCGCAGAATGCGACGATCACCGCGCAGCTAGCCAGCTCCCCGCAGAGTGACTATGCGCAGGCGGTGATGGCGCTGGTGAACGCTGGCATTGTGAGCACGACGGCGAATCCACAGGTGGCGAGCTATACGCTGAACCTGCCGGATCCGGGATCGATGATGGTGAACTTCGGCAAGAGCACGGCGTATGGGTTCCCGACGTCGGCGCAGACCTCCACGACGGCGAACACGGTGCCCGTGCTGGTGGCGGGGATGCTGGGGAACACAACGTACCACATGCAGGCGACCGCAGTGCTGACCGACACGCTGTCCAACGGACAGACGCTGACGGCGACATTCACGGACAGCGATCACACGTTTACGACCGGCACGCCGTTCGCGACGTCCTCAGTGGTGGCGGGAGCAGTGGGTGGAGGAACGCCGCAACCGGGGATTGAACTATTCGACACGGCGCAGCCTCAGGCGACGGCACTGGCATTTGCAACGGACCTGAATGGGAACGTGATCTGGACCTACAGTTACGCCAAGACGGAAAATGCGTCGGGCGCAATCGTGGCGGCGACGGACCCGGGTACGACGCAGGATATTGTGCAACCGATTCAGTTCCTGCCCAACGGGCATTTTCTGGTGCAGATCGCTTATCTGTCGTCCATCCCGCTGCATAAGGGACAAACAGTGCTTCCCGGCACGCTCGATGAGGTGAGGGAGGTAGATCTGGCGGGAACGACGATCCGGTCGGTGACGGCGGCGGCTGTGGCTGCGGCGGTGACCGCGAATCCAACGTTGTCGGCAGAGCTGAATGGAGCCACGCTGGGGAGTCTGCACCACGATGTGCTGCCGCTGCCGAATGGGCACATGGTGCTGCTGTTTTCTGCGACCAAGACGGTCAATGTGAGTCCTGCGATTACATCGGCTCCGCCATCGCCTAAGCCGGGAGTTCCAGCGCCCACGCCTGTGACCTATAGCGGGCCAACGAATGTGCTGGGCGATGTGCTGGTGGATGTGGACCAGAGCGGCAATCCGGACTGGCTGTGGAATGGGTTCACCTATCTGGATGTGAACCGGGTTCCGTGGCCAGCACAGTTTCCGGACTATACGCACTCGAATGCAATGCTGTACTCAAACACCGATGGGAATCTGCTGCTGTCCGTACGGCACCAGAATTGGATCATCAAAATCAATTTCAATAATGGGACGGGCGACGGTAATATTATGTGGCACCTGGGCGAGGGTGGAGATTTCACGCTCAACGGGGGAATCGACCCGACCGACTGGTTCTATGCGCAGCACGGACCGAACTACTTCACCTCCAAGACGACGGGCGCGTTTACGCTGGGGGTGATGGATAACGGCGACGATCGGGAGCTTCCGGGTACCCCCATAGGGAATTGCTTTGCAGCCGGATCGACCGCACCTACGAGCCTGTGCTATTCGAAGATGGCGGTGGTGCAGGTGAATGAGACGAATATGACGGCGACGTTGACGGAACACTATCAGCCGACACCTGCAGTCTATAGCTTCTTTGGCGGGGACGTGGCTCTGATGTCCAACAACGACCGGCATGTCGTCTTCAGTTCTCCGGTAGGAGGATCGCAGGTGTATGAGGTGACAGGCGCGCCCGGGTCGGAGCAGATCGTGTGGCAGGCGGTGACGAAGGGCACGAACCAGTACCGCTCGGTTCGGCTACCGAGTTTGTATCCGGGCGTGACCTGGTAGTTGCAGTTGTGCTGCTTCGTGGGTCAGGCGTTGCGTCATCAGCGCGATGGCTTCGGGGCTCTGGTCGATGAGGACGCAGTTGCGCTGGTTGCGGAGTGCGGCGACGCCGGTGGTGCCTGAGCCGGCGAAGAAGTCGAGCACGGTGTCGCCGGGATTGCTGTGGACGCGGACGATGCGTTCCAGAACTCCGAGCGGCTTCTGCGTGGGGTAGCCGGTTTTTTCCTTGCCCGTGGGAGAGACGATGGTATGCCACCAGACGTCGGTGGGCGTCTTGCCGCGCGCAGCCTTCTCGGCGCCGACCAGGCCGGGAGCCATGTAAGGGATGCGGTCGGTTGCGTCGAGGTTGAAGGTGTAGTCGGTGGGGTGGCGGGTGTACCAGAGGATGTTGTCGTGCTTGGCGGGCCAGCGTTTGGTGGAGCGCGCGCCGTAGTCGTAGGCCCAGATGATCTCGTTCTGGAAGCAGGCGCGGCCGGCTCCACCGTTGAGGGCGAAGACTTCGTCGAGCATGACCTTGCAGTAGTGGACCTCGCGCGGGTCGATGTGGAAGAACAGCGAGCCGGTGGGGGTGAGGATGCGATGGGCTTCCATCATGCGTGGGCGAAGAAAGCCGAGGTAGTCGTCGAAGATGTCGGCGTAGATGGGCGTGGTTGCGAGCTTTTCGGTGCGGTAGCGGTTGCCGCCAAAGCCGGTGCGGTCTCCGTCGGCGTCGCGGATGGTGCGGATGCGGGTTCGCTTTTGCGTGACGCCAGTGTTGAAGGGCGGGTCAATGTAGATGAGTTCGACACTGCAATCGGGGAGAGAGCGGAGGGCAGAGAGATTTTCGCTATGGAGGATGCGGATCGGCTCGCTGGCGTCGGTGCGATTTTTGGTGCTGGTCTGAGTGCTGGGTTGGCTGCGTGGCAAGAGGTGGCTCCGCGGTAAGTCTATTATGGATAGCGATTGATGATCGACCGCGCAACGCTCTGTGGACATTGACGGAGATCGTCCAGGGCCTGCGGGCGGCTGCGCGGAGAGTGGTAAGGAGAACGTCGTAATGAGTGCATTGGAGCATCGGCTGGGTGTAGTGGGCGCGGGAACCATGGGCAACGGTATTGCGCATGTGTTTGCGCGCGCGGGCTTTGGAGTGACACTGTATGAGATGAGCGAGCGGGCGATGGAGCGGGGGTTGGCGGCGATTCGCACCAACCTGGACCGCGAGGCGTCCAAGGGCAAGATTGACCCGGCGGAGGCACCGGCGATCTTTGCAAGGATTCGGCCGGTGTCGAGACTGCAGGATCTGAGCGCATGCACGCTGGTGGTGGAGGCGGCGACGGAGCGGCTGGTGGTGAAGCAGGAGATCTTTCGCGACCTCGACGAGATGCTGGGGCCGGATGCAATCCTGGCGACGAATACGTCATCAATCTCGATTACGAAGCTTGCTGCGGGGACGGGAAGACCGGATCGCGTGATCGGGATGCACTTCTTCAACCCGGTGCCGATGATGGCGCTGGTGGAGGTGATTCGCGGCTTGCAGACTTCGGATGCTACGTTTGCGGCAGTACGGGCGCTGGCGCTGGACGCAGGCAAGACGCCGGTTGAGGTTAACGATGCTGCCGGGTTTGTCTCCAACCGAGTGCTGATGCCTCTGCTGAATGAGGCAATGTTTGCGGTGATGGAGGGCGTGGCAACGGCGGAGGCTGTCGACGAGATCTTCCGCCTCGGAATGGCGCATCCCATGGGGCCGCTGACGCTGGCGGACTTCATCGGGCTGGATGTTTGCCTGGACATCATGCGCGTGCTCGAGGATGGGATCGGCGATCCAAAGTACCGGCCGTGCCCGCTGCTGGTCCGTATGGTCGATGCGGGTTGGCTGGGACGCAAGTCAGGGCGCGGGTTTTATACGTATTAGGAAGTAGCAGGCAGGCACGGTGAAGGCGGAGGTTGGCGTTGGTGGATGAGTTGTACTTTGAGGATTTGCATGCGGGGATGACGTTCCGCTCGATTCGCAGCTACGAGGTGACGACGGAGGAGATCAAGGAGTTTGCAGCGAAGTATGATCCTCAGCCCTTTCATCTGGACGAGGCGGCCGCCGAGAAGTCGTTCTTCAAGGGGCTGGCCGCGTCGGGGTGGATGACAGCGGCGATTGTGATGCGGCTGAGGGTGGAGTCGATGCACATTGCGGGCGGCATGATTGGTGCCGGGGTGGAGGACATCAAGTTTACCCAGCCGGTGAGGCCGGGCGATTGGCTGCGCACGGAGACGGAGATTCTGTCGGCGCGGCGCCTGACCTCGCGGCCTGAGTACGGAATGGTGCGATCGAGCACGCTGGTCTTCAATCAGCGCGATGAACTGGTGATGCGATCGGTGGTGAATTTCATTGCGCCGGTAAAGACATCGGGGTAGCAAGTTGTCAGTTCTCAGGAAGAGCCAGCGCCGTCGTCGGTAACGGAGAACTGACAACGCCCACCGGTCCGAACGGTTTAGCCACAGGGCAGGGGCGTATTTTTAAGTAGTGAGGATGACAGTACTGGCATCGGGATCGAAGGGCAATGCGACGGTGATCGTCGCGGGCTCGACGCGGATTCTTGTCGATGCGGGGGTGTCGTGCCGCGAATTGATGAAGCGAATGGTGCAGGTAGGTGAAGACCCCGAGGCGCTGGACGCGATCCTGATTACGCATGAGCATGTAGACCATGTGACGGGGCTGTCGGTGCTGGCGCGGCGGCTGAAGATTCCGGTGTTCTTTACCGAGTCGACGCACCGGGCATGGGTGCGGATGGTGACACCGCGGAGCACGATGAGCTATGCGAAATGGCTGGAGCGGGTGCAGCGCGAGAAGGAAGCGCGCGCCGAGGCCGTTGCTGCGCAGGGAGCGGAGTGGAGCCATCCTGGGCTTGAGACGCGAGACGCCGGGCATGCAGATTTAGCGTTGGCGGCGGCTGCGGATTTGAGTGTAGCGGTGGACGAAGAAGTCGTCGCGCCGAAGGTCAAGGCCGATCCGGCGTTTCTGCCAGCGGTAGAGTACTTCCGCGCAGGACATGGGTTTTCGATTGGCGAGATCGACATCAGCCCGTTCACGATTCCGCATGATGCGGCCGACCCTTGCGGGTTCGTTTTCCATGCGCGGTCCGAGTCGATTCGGATGGGCATTGCGACGGACCTGGGCTATGTTCCGCCGAACGTCAAGATGGCGCTGAAGGGCCTGGATGTGTTGCTGCTGGAGTCCAACCACGACCTGGAGATGTTGAAGGATGGGCCGTATCCGTGGAGTGTGAAGCAACGGGTGCTGAGCAGGGTAGGGCACCTGTCGAATGCAGCGGCGGCGGAGTTTCTGCTGCGGGACTACGACGGCGGAGCGCATACGATCGTGCTGGGGCATCTGTCGGCGAAGAACAATCTGCCGGAGCTGGCACGACTGGCGGCGGAAGAGGCGATTGGGGAACGGATGGGCCTGCTGGGGAATCGAGTGTTATTGGCTGCGCAGGACGTACCGCTGGAGCCTATCAGCCTCTAGTACCGTTGTTTGTGGCAGCGGCGGGTCTGTGCGATGGTCGGACGGGGCCTTTCAACGCAGCTCAGAATCGACTAAAATCAATAGAGCATCAATAAGTTCATGGCCACACATACATCCCACACTCGAGCAACTGGTCAGGAAACCTGCAACGACCCAGTTGTCGGTGCGATTCTGTCCGGCTGGCGGTATGACATCTCCGGGATTTCGCCGGATCTTCGCGTGGACTACGAGGCGCATCTCTACAACTGTGCGCACTGCCGGAAGCGGCAGCGGGTGCATCGCACCTGGGACGTGATGCTGCTGGCTATCACGACGCTATCGTTTGCCGCATTTCTGCTGGCGGCTCTGGTCATGCATCGGGTTGAGGCGATCAGCCACATCAGCAATGTGCAACACCTGAATCTGCATGATAAGGGCGCGGCATCGCTGCTGCGCATCCCCACCAGCATTGCCATCAGCCTGGAGGCCGTGGCGATTGCCGGGGTGTTCATCTCCATGCTGTTATGGACGCTCGTGACGATTACGACACCGATTCCCGGCATGGTGGCGGCGCTGTTTCACGAACGAATCTCTCCGGAGCTGCGCGAGCGGCTTCGCAAGCAGACGATCTAAGACAGCCCGGCGCCCATTACAGTGACAAATCCTGCCCAGACTGAACCCGTGATGCCATCGCAACTCAACGATTTGGAAGCGTTGGCGCTCGGCGATGTGCCGGTCGAAGCGCCGCCGGTGCAGAGAGTTGCGCGGAGGGTCCCGCTGTGGGGATATCCGGCAACGTATCTGCTGATGGGGATCAATCTTGCGGTCTTCGCAGTGATGTTCTTCTATGGGCCGGTGCCGGGGCTGGTGCGTCAGCACGCGTGGTCGAGCCTGTTGACGGCGCCATTCGATGTGGATACGCTGCTCCGTTTTGGGGCCAGTGCATCGCCCCTGATCCACCAGGGACAGTGGTGGCGGCTGGTCACGGGCACCTTTGTGCATGTGACGATTCTGCACATTGGCCTGAACCTTTGGTGCCTGTGGAACCTGGGGCTGTTCGGCGAGCCGCTGCTGGGCAAGCGGGGACTGGTGGCGGTCTATGTGCTGACGGGGACGGCGGGGATGATGCTCTCCTATGCGTGGAGTCTGTTGAGTAGCCAGATTATGCTGGTCGCAGGAGCCTCGGGTGCGGTGTTTGGCATTGCGGGAATCCTGATCGTGCTGCTTTCGAACAGAAATCTGTCGCTGCCGTGGAGCGAACTGCGCAGCCTGCGGCGGCAGGTGATCTTCTTTGCGGTGGCGAACCTGGTGATCGGCATGACGCCGCAGATGCTTGGCATGGCGTCGGCGAGCCAGCTCCAGAGGGTTCACCTGGATCTCGGGATGCTGCCGCGGATCGACAACACGGCGCATGTGGGCGGTTTTCTCAGCGGCCTGGCTCTCGGGCTTCCGCTGTTTCCGCGCATGACGTCGGGGCGGTCGAGCTACCGGGCAAGGCAGAGGATTACGTTCGGGTTTGCCACGCTGCTGCTTTGCCTGATTGGATACGCGCTGTCGAAGTTTTAATGCGCCGGGCGTTCTTCCCCCAGGCCGATGTGTACCCGCGATAGAGCGTGTGCCTAGCCTAGAATCTGAACAGGTAGGTGACCTTCAGATAGATCGTCTTGCCGTCGTTCATCATCGACGAACTGCTGGGGGGCAGAATGGGGTCGGTGGGATTGCACATGCCACTCTGCTCACGCGTGCAGAGTGCCCGGTCGATATTGGCAAAGTTGCCGATGTATCCAAAGTAGACGGCCGTCCCTGGATGAGGCAGATAGGTGAAGAGCGCGTCGGCGAAGAGCGTCTTTGAGGTGGTCAGGCTGGTGTAATTGGAGTTAGGCAAGGTGGATATATATTGCCCGATCAGATTGAAGGAGACAGCCTTTGTGACCTGATAGTTCCACCGCGAGATCAACTGATGATTGTCGTAGACCAGGTCTCCATTGTCTGGATTGGTGAAGTGGGTGAAGGTATAGCTGTTTTGCAGATCGAGGAAGCCAAAGGGCTTTACTTCGAGAGATGCGTTAGGGGAACTCACGTTAACGGGATCCGGGCCGCTGGTGGAAGGCGGTGAGTAATTGACGACCGTTCCGGTGTAGGCTCCTGCACCGAAGGCGAAATAGGGGGTGGGAGAGGTGTAAATGCTGAGGCTCTCGGTGTGGCTGTGGTACTCCACATCCTGGGTAAGGATGGAGTAGTCCACGGGGCGCAGGCGGTCCTCCCCGAAGTCGAGGCTGGCGGTCAGGGAGGTGCGGTGGGTGAAGGTGACTCCGTAAGACGGATTGATGTAGAAGTCGAGCGGAACGCCCGTGTGGTCCCAGATACGTTCGCCGTAGATGCTGGGGCCGTGGGACAGAATGAATCCGTGGCTGGGCCGGAAGATGTAGCTGAAGTAGCCATTGGGCTCGCGAACGTCTGGACGCCGAAAGAAACCGGTGTCGGTGACGTAGCCTGCCGAGGTGTCGTTGTAGTTTAAGGACCAGTTTTTGTGCAGGTCGTTGTAGCTGACACCCGTCTGATAAGCCTGCCCGCTGCAGGTGAGGGTGCCCACTTCGCAGCTCTGCTCTCCCGACGTGGAGTTGCTCACATTACTGGTTTCCGAGGTGACGGCCTGTCCTGTGAGCGTCCAGCGATTTTTCAGGCGAAACCGGTAGTCCAGCCCGCCGGCCCGGTTGAAGGAGCCATGGTACTCGCGGTCGGCGAAGATGAGGCCGACGTTCGAGAGGTCCCCGATATCGCGGTTGACGCGCCCAACATAGAAGCCTGCGTCGGTGTTGTATTCGGGATTGCCGGGAGGAACGGCCTGCCCGGGACTGCGGTCATTCACGGCTAGAATCGCCAGCGCCCACGGACCGAGTTTGCCCGTCAACCGCAACCCGTACTTGGGCAGCACGATGTTGTCGGTGTAGTAGAGGCTGATCGGGGTCATGAAGTAACTGCTGTTCTCGATGAAGAAGGGCCGAACCTCAGGAAAGAATGGCGGGAAGCGCTGGTTCGGCGCGGCTGGGTTGTCGATGCCCACCTGGCTGAAATCGGGATTGAGGGTGGCGTCGAGCACCAGGCTGTTGTGCAGGATGAACTTGGCGTCGAGGCCCTCGTAGCCTTGCAGATGCTTGTGCTGGAAGTAGGGATCGTCCGGGTTGACGGTATCCAACTGGCGCAGGTTGTGCGCGAGCGCATAGGGCTCCAGTTGGGTGTTCTTGCCGTGCTGGATATTGGTGAAGCCCTGAATCGCAACCTCCTGCGACAGGCGGCCTGCGATGTCGTGCTGCACCTGGGGCCAGTACGCGGACTCACTCGCGTGGGAGATTCCGCGCTGCAGGAGCAGGCCCCAGGTACGCGGCCGGTTCAGCGCCGCCCGGGTGAAGTAAAGGCTGGCAAAGGGAATGCGCATGAGAACGACATAGCCATGCGGTATTCGTTTGCCCCAGGTGTCCCAGACGGTGTCGAACGAGTAGTCGGAGCCGTTCTGTTCACTGTAGAGGGCGTCGGCCTGGATGCCGAGAGCGTTTGCTTTGAAGACGAAGGCCCGGCGCTGGTCATGGAAGGTATCCAGTATCACCTCCACAAAGTCATCGTCAGCGAGATTGTCGCGGGCCAGCATGTGCGCGCGAATCAGCCCCGGCGTTTGGTCCTGACACACGAAGGCGGCGTAAAAATAATCATGGGTATAGCCCAGATAGGCTGTTGTCGGCTCCGAGACGGGACGTCCATCCTCTGGAAAGCGCTGGGTGAACCTGGCCTCGCGAACCATCTGACGTGCAGCGATAGAGCCGAGGTGTGGTGTTAGAAAATCATGCAGCGTGGGATTGCCCGAGAGTCGAGGAATTTTGACCGGGGGAATGTAGTGCAGGAGACGATGGTGGTGTAGCTCCGGGTGTGGCGTGTTGGTGTTGGTCGAGGACGGGTGGTGTCTACCCGGAAGGGTACGAACGGGTATATTCGCCGCGAGAAGCCCCCGCGTCGGGAGAAAGAGAGCCGACAGACAGAAAAATGTCGCCAGAGCCAGGGCTTTGCGCATGAAAGGTTTGACGGGAAACAGATCCGATGCAGGTTACAGAATAAGACAAGTCGTTGGTGGCTGACTGAAGCGAACGTAAAAAGAGCTGGCAATAAGATGCCAGCTCGTGGAATGGGTAGCGGAAATATTTTTGGACACGCCCCACCGCGTGTCTATGGAACGACTTAGCTGATCGAAGTCGTAGCCGTTGCGGCGAATTTGCGTACCATGGCCAGCAACAGCTTGCGATCGCTCTCGGTCAGGTTCGCGGAGTAGCGCTGAATCTGGGTGAGGAAACGAATCTCGTCCTCGTTGAGCGTGACGCCGTAGGTCTCTTTCACCGGGTCTTCCGCGAAGAACTGGCTGAGCGGCATCTCCAGCGAGGCGGCAATCTTTTGCAGCGTCTCCAGCGATGGAACGGTGTGGCCGTTCTCGACGCGTGAGAGGTAGCAACGCAGGAGGCCTGTGCGCTTCTCAATGTCACCTTGCGACATGCCGCGTTGCAGGCGGAAGTCGCGGATCGTGGCTCCAATATTAATTGGAGTCGGCTCGGATCCAACGAACTGCTCTTCCAGCGTTACTGTTTGCATATTTGCCATTAGCGGTAAAGTAACTATACCAAGCGAGTGTGGCAAGGGCTAAGTGCACAATATTGCAGCACTTGTACCAATTAAGATTCGTGCACCCGGCGGTACAGATGACTTTCGGCTGTGCCGGGTGGTTACTTTCTCTCTATCGGCGCGCCGGGGAAGAACCTTTAGCCCATGTACATGCCGCCGTTGACGTCGAGCGTGTGGCCGGTGATATAGCCAGCCGCGTCGCTGGCGAGGAACGCGACGGCCGCGGCAATATCGGCATCGCTGCCGTACCGCGCCAGCGGAATCTGGGCGAGAATCGCAGTTTTATGGGCTTCGGGCAGCTCCTCGGTCATGGCCGTCTGGATGAAGCCCGGCGCAACGGCGTTCACTGTGATGCCACGGCTGGCGAACTCCCGGGCCAGCGACTTGGTGAGGCCGATCAGCCCGGCCTTGGACGCCGCGTAGTTGGCCTGGCCGGCTGCTCCGGTCTCGCCCACCACCGAGGTGATGTTTACGACTCTGCCCCAGCGGCCCTTCATCATCGACGAAATGACGGCTTGGGTGAGCAGGAATGCCCCCGTCAGATTGGTGCGCAAGACCTCATCGAAGTCGGCGAGCTTCATCCGCAGGGTCAGCCCGTCCTTGGTGATGCCAGCGTTGTTGACCAGGATCTCGACCTTGCCGAGGTCGGCGAGGACGGCTTTTGCACAGGCCTTGATGGACTCCTCGCTGGAGACGTCGAGGGCGTAGATGCGGGCGTGGCCACCGGCGGCTGTGATCTCTCCCGCGACGGCCTCCAGTTTGGCAACCGACCGCGCGGCAAGGGCGACGGTGGCACCCGATTTGGCGAGTTCAATCGCACAGGCTCGGCCGATGCCCTGGCTGGCGCCGGTGACCAGCGCGATTCTTCCGCTGAGCCCGTGACCGCCCGCTGGCACTCCTGGGTTGTTCCTCGTTTCCTGCTCGTTCACATGAACCTCCGCTCTATGTTTTCCACCATTAAACCAAAAGATTGCAAGCGCGATATTCTTGTGCGAGCCATGACCGATAGCCAGAAGCACACACCTGAACCGAAGCTCTCACAGAGCCCCACCGAAGTCTACGCTATTCACGGCGCCGAACCCGAAGTTCTCGCCTACGCGATGGCTAAGTATTCACGATCATCGCTGACCATGCGCGAGTCGCTGACCGAGATCAGCTCGCAGCGCGCCGAGCAGTTTTTGAACACGTTTTATTTCCAGTATGGACACCGGTCGATCGCCGACCTGGCGCATATTCCGTTTGCGGTGGAGCGTCTGAGCCTGCTGGCGGCGATTACGCTGGTGGACGAGACACGCTGGGACGGGCAGGAGCGCTCGACGCGCTACCAGGACTTTCGCCGCTCGGGCTGGCACACGCCGCACCTGGAGGGCCACCACCGCACAGCGTATACGCGGGCTGCCGAGGGCCTGTTTGCCGCCTACAACGAGTTGAGTGCAGGCATGTTCGAGGCGCTCAAGGGCGTGATTGCGCGCCCCGAGGAGATGAAGCCGGAGGCCTACGATCGCACGCTGAAGGCACGTGCCTTCGACGTGGCCCGGTACCTGCTGCCGCTGGCAACCAACACGTCGCTGGGGCAGATTGTGAACGCCCGCACGCTCGAGACGCAGGTTTCGCGGCTGCTTTCCAGCCCGTTTGCCGAGATTCGGGAGCTAGGCGTGAAGCTGCGCACAGCGGCCACCGAGCCCGCCTGGAACGTGCTACGTGACAAGCTGGAGGAACTGGCCGGCGAGGGCGTCGTGAATGCCGAGGCCACCGCACAGATTCTCAATGAGCTGATGCCGCCCGTGCGCACGGCCCCTACGCTGCTGAAGCACGCCGAGGCGAACGGCTATCAGATCATCAGCCGCAGGGAGCTGGCGCAGGCCGCACAGGAGTTGATGCGGGGCGTGGAGATCTATCCGGCTCCCATCGTCGATCTGCTCGACGACGAGGAGCATCTCGAGGTCGAGCTGGTGACGTCGCTGCTGTACCCGAACTGCCACTACTCCTACCGCCAGCTGCGCGGGGCCGTGGGCGCGTTGAGCGAGACGCGGCGCAATGAACTGCTGCGGCTGGGCACGGCGCATCGTGGAAAGCACGATGAACTGCTGCGGTCCTTCCACTCCGGCCACGGCTTCCGCTTCGACATCCTCATGGACATCGGCGGCTTCCGCGACATGCATCGTCACCGGCGTTGCGTGCAGTTGATGCAGCAGTTCTCCGACCTGCACGGCTACGACGAGCCAGTGTGTCCGGGCCAGCCTTCGCTGGCCGAAGCTGGCCTTGACGCAGCCTACACGACGGCGATTGAGTCCGCCTACACCGCCTACCGTGCGCTGCGCGACAGTGGCCAGCCAGAGGCGGCGCAGAGTGCGCAGTACCTTCTGCCGCTGGCCACACGCTGCCGCACCATGTTCAAGATGGACTTCGCCGAGGCGCTATATATCGCGGAGCTGCGCTCGACTGTAGCCGGTCACTTCAGCTACCGCCGCGTCGCGTGGGAGATGTATCAGGCCATCGCGAGACGCCACCCAGCGCTGGCCAGCATGTTCCGCATCGAGGACGTGAACGTGCCCGTGGATCTGCTGAAACGGTGAGCCTTTTGGATCAAGACTTTTCTGTCTGAGCAGCGAACCGGAAGGGGTTGAAGTTTGTATGCGTGTCGAAGGTGTCGACGTGCTCGGCGCGCTTGAGCCAGTTGACGACGAGGTAGGTGAGCGGCGTCGCGAGGACCTCGTAGGCGACCTTCAGCAGATAGCCCTGCCAGATGATCTGAAAAAGTTTGCCCGGGGTGAAGGTTCCGGCGAAGGTAATCACGACGACCAGCGTGGTATCGACCGCCTGGCCGACCACCGTTGAGCCGACCGTACGCGTCCAGAGCCAGCGGCCCCTGGTGATCAGCTTGAGCTTGGCCATGGTGTAGGAGTTGGCGAACTCTCCCGCCCAAAAGGCGATCAAGCTGGCGATGAGGATGCGCGGCAGGATGCCGAAGACCGTGATGAACGCCTGCTGGTTGTGGAACTGCGGGTCAGAGGGCAGCGCGATCACGATAGCCGAGACGGCGTACAGCAGCGCCGTGCCGAAGAAGCCCAGCCAGATGGCGCGGCGCGATGCAGCGTAGCCGTAGATCTCCGTGAAGATATCGCCAAAGATGTAGGTGATGGGGAAGAGCAGCATCGCGCCGGAGGTGGACACGGGGCCGATGCGGACGACCTTCTGCGCTACGAGGTTGGACACGAGGAGAATGACCACGAAGGTGGTGGTGAGGGCGTCGAGGTAGCGGAAGCGGCGCATGGGGAAAGCCTACCTCACGAGGATCACGGCGGGCTTCCTGGTGTCCGCGCGGATGTCCACAAAGACTTTCGCTTTTCTTTTGCTTTTGGCGGGTAGATGATGCTACTATCGGGTGTTAGTTCAATCTAATGATTAGCCATCCCTAATCACCCACCGAGGAGACCAATATCGTGGCCGACGACCGCAGCAAAGCAATTGATACCGCCCTTTCGCAACTGGAGAAGCAATTTGGCAAAGGTTCGGTGATGCGGCTTGGTGCGAAGGAAGCCGTTGGCCCGATCGCGGTGATCTCGACCGGTTCGATCTCGTTCGACGCTGCGCTGGGAGTGGGTGGCGTGCCGCGCGGCCGCGTCATCGAGATCTTTGGACCGGAGAGCTCGGGCAAGACGACGATTACGCTGCAGATTATTGCCGAGGCGCAGAAGTCTGGCGGCCTGGCGGCATTCGTGGATGCAGAGCATGCGCTCGATCCGGCATACGCCCGGAAGCTCGGCGTCGATATCGACAATCTGCTGATCTCGCAGCCGGATTACGGCGAGCAGGCGTTGGAGATTGTAGAGGCGCTGGTGCGCTCCGGTGCGATTGACGTGCTGGTGGTGGACTCGGTTGCTGCCCTGGTGCCCAAGGCCGAACTGGATGGCGAGATGGGCGATTCGCACATGGGCCTGCAGGCGCGGCTGATGTCGCAGGCCCTGCGCAAGCTTACCGGAACGGTATCGAAGTCGCGCACCTGCCTGATCTTCATCAACCAGATTCGCGAGAAGATTGGCGTGATGTTTGGCAACCCCGAGACCACTACCGGTGGCAAGGCGCTGAAGTTCTACTCGTCGATGCGCATTGATATTCGCCGCATTGGAGCGGTGAAAGAGGGCGACGTCGTTGTCGGCTCGCGCACCAAGGTGAAGGTGGTGAAGAACAAGGTGGCGGCGCCGTTCCGCGATGCCGAGTTCGACATCCTCTACGGCGAGGGCATCTCGCGCGAGGGCGACACGCTGGATCTTGCGGTGGCCAACAACATCGTGGACAAGTCGGGTGCATGGTACAGCTATCAGGGCGAGCGCATCGGACAGGGACGCGAGAACGTGCGCGGGTTCCTCAAAGAAAACAAGGACGTCTTCGCGCGCATCGATACGGAGTTGCGCAAGAAGTTGGGTATCAAGGCGCTCTCTGAGGCTGATATCCCGCAGGTCCCAGAGAATGGCCCGGAGCAAGCTGTTGCCGCAGTGAAAGGCAAGCGCGGATAGTTGCAGTAAGACTGTTGCGTGATTCGGATGCCGCTCATAATGCGTCTGCGACGAAGTCGCAGACGCAGTGCGTTGATTTTGCAGACCTAGCCATTTTGCTGATCGTTGCTATGGAAGAAACGCTGAATCTTCTCCGCTGTCGCTTTATTCACCACCGCAGTCAGCGCATCCGGATTCTTCTCCGCCGTCTGCTTCAGCGCGCGCACGCTGCCAAAGTGTTCCAGCAACCGCTGTCGCGTAATCGCACCCACTCCCGGGATCTCATCCAGTTCGCTGGTCCGGTCGCGCATCTGCCGGCGCTTGCGATGGTACGTCACCGCAAACCGATGGCTCTCATCGCGAATCTTCTGGATCACATGCAGCACCGGCGACCGCCGGTCGAGCACCACCGGATCATCCTCCTGCCCATGCACGTAGATGATCTCCTCGCGCTTGGCAATTGACGCCAGCGGCTGCGTCATCAGACCAATCTCCTCCAGCGCCTCGGCCGCCGCATGCAACTGCCCCAGTCCACCGTCGATCAGCACCAGCGACGGCATCGGCTTCTTATCCTCCTGTAGTCGCAGATAGCGCCGGTGAATAATCTCCCGCATCGACGCAAAATCATCCACGCCGCTCACCGTCTTCACCTGAAACTTGCGATAGTCCGCCTTCTTCATCGCGCCTTTCTCCCACACCACCATGGATGCAACCGTCTCTGCGCCCTGGATGTGCGAGATGTCGAAGCACTCGATCCGCTCCGGCGGCTCGGCCAGCATCAGCGCATCCTGCAGCGCTTCCTGCATGCGCTGGATGCTTGGCTGCAACACGCGAAACCGCTGGTCGTATGATTGCTTTGCATTCTGGCAAACCAGGTCCACCAGTGATCGTTTGTCGCCACGCTGCGGCGCCGCAATCTCAATCCTGTGTCCGATGCGCTCGCGCAACGCCTCGGCCAGCACCGTGCGATCCGGAAAGTCCACCGGCACGTAAATATGCTTCGGCACATACGTCTGATCGAGATACATCTGCTTCAGCAGCGCCGAGAAAAATGTGGCAGCGGAGAACACTGCGGTCGGCCCATCGGCCACCGACTCAAGCACTGAAACTTGATCCAACGCTGCACCATCTTCACGAATCGTTGGCGCAGCCATAGCGGGATTTGGCTCCAGCGCCGCCTCCGTCTCGGCCTCCATCTCCTCTGCGTGCGGCATTTCCATCGCAGCGAACTCCGGCAGCTCCTCCCAGAACATCTCGCGCCGGTCGACGATCTTTCCAGCGCGCATGTGGAACAGATTCACCGCGAGCATATCGTTCTCGTAGTGGAAGCCAAACACGTCCGCGTCTTCATCGTCGGTCGAGGCAATCCGTTGCCGGTCCTGCGCCTGGCTGATCGTAATCAGCTGATCGCGCAACCGCGCTGCCAGCTCGAACTGCATGTTCTCCGCGGCGGCTTCCATACGTTCCGTCAGCCGCGCCTCCAACTCGGTCGACTTACCCTCCAGAAAAAGTTGCACATCGCGAATCGCCTGCGCGTAGTCTTCCTGCGAGACGAATCCCTGCACACAAGGCCCCAGGCAGCGCTTGATGTAGTACTGCAAACAAGCACGCGGATGATATCGATTCAGGTCCACCTTGCAGCTCGGAATCAGAAAGCTGCGATGAATCACCTCGACCAGCCGGTACGCAAGGTTCCCCGGAAAATAAGGTCCAAAATACGCGCTCCCATCCTTGCGCAGCCGCCGCGTCACAAACACCTTCGGATGCTTGTCGCCCAGCGTCAGCTTGATGTACGGATAGGTCTTGTCGTCGCGCAGCAGAATATTAAAGCGTGGCTTGCGCTGCTTGATCAGGTTATTTTCAAGCGCCAGCGCCTCGCGTTCATTGGCCACCAGGATGTACTCCAGGTCGACCGCCTCGCGCATCAGCGAACCAGTCTTCGCATTCGCCAGTTGGTTGGCGGCGAGGAAGTACGACCGCACCCGCGCACGCAGGTTCTTCGCCTTCCCGACGTAGATCACCTCACCCTCTGCGTTCTTGTAGAGGTAGCAACCCGCGCCGGTCGGCAGTGTCCGTATTTTTTCCGTGAGGTCCATCGTGCAGCTTCCAGTCTAGAAGGTTCGCGACCTCCCCTGCTTACGAACCGCGCTGCATCCTGCACGCGACCTCGGGTAAGCTGAAGGAATGGACTCCACCAGCCAAATCGAAGGCGAGCAGGATCAGGCCGCAGCGGCTGCATCCCTGCAACGCGCCGCCGCCATCATGGCGCGTCTGCGTGCACCCGGCGGCTGCCCATGGGACCGCGAGCAGACCTTCGACACCATCAAGCGCCACACACTCGAGGAGACCTACGAGGTCTTCGACGCCATCGAACGCCGCGCCTGGCCGGACCTCAAAGATGAACTTGGCGACCTGCTCCTGCAGGTTCTCTTCTATGCGCAAATGGCCTCCGAGGCCGGCTACTTCGACCTCCGCGACGTTGCCGAAAACCTCAACGCCAAGCTCATCCGCCGCCACCCCCACGTCTTCCCGCAGCCGGACGGATCGACCACCCTCGCTGCCGACGCCAGCGCCGTCCTGCGCAAATGGGAGCAGATCAAAGTCGAAGAAAAGAAGTCGAAGCCAGCCGCGTCCTCACTCCTCGACGATGTTCCTCGCACCATGCCCGCGACGCTCGAAGCCTCCAAGCTCGGATCGAAGGCCGCCAAGGTCGGCTTTGACTGGCCCAGCGCCGACGGCCTCTTCGACAAACTTGCCGAGGAGACCGCCGAACTCCGCGCCGAGATCGCTCGTGCCGACACCGACAAGATCGAAGCCGAGTTCGGCGACCTGCTCTTCACCATGATGAATCTCGCTCGCCATCTTCACGTCGATGCCGAGTCCGCCCTTCGCCGCACCAACGCCACGTTCCGCGCCCGCTTCGCCGCCATGGAGCGCATCAGCGGCGGAGCCTCTCAGCTAAAGGCCATGTCCGCCGAAGGGCTCGAGCGTCTCTGGTCCGCAGCCAAACTCGAACCCCAACCCGCAACCAACCCCGAAGCCACTTCCGCGGAGATCCACGATTGAACGACTCTCAGCAGACCGCACCCATCCGCATCGAATCCTTCACCACACTCGAGCAGTTCGATCAGTGCGTAGCTCTCGAAGAAGCGGTTTGGGGCTATGATCCCGCCGACATGATTCCGCGCCGCATGTTTCTGCTCGCCTCGCGCATCGGCGGCCAGGTCATGGGCGCCTTCCTTGGTGACAGCTCAGTCGCCGTCGGTTTCGCGATGGCCCTCCCCGCCGTCCGCAACGGCCACGCCTACCTGCACTCGCACATGGTCGGAGTGCTCCCCGAGTTTCGTAATCGCGGTATCGCCTACGCTCTCAAGCTGGCGCAGCGCGAAGACGCCCTTGCCCGCGGCATCGAACTCATGGAGTGGACCTTCGATCCCCTGGAAATCAAGAACGCCTACATCAATATCTCCAAGCTGGGCGCCATCGTTCGTCGCTACCAGCACAATTTCTACGGGCCCTCCAGTTCGCCGCTGCAAGGTGGACTACCTACGGATCGCGTCTACGCCGAGTGGTGGCTCCGCTCCAACCGCGTCGAGCGCGCACTCAGCGGAAAAATCCAATCCTTCGCCGCTATTGAGCGCGTCGATGTACCCTCCGAGATCTATGCGTGGAAGGCCTCGCCCCCGGATCGCGCCACGGCCCGCGACCTCCAGGCACGCAATGCGCAGGCTCTCGAATCCGCCTTTGCCAGTAACCTCTCCGTCCTCGGCTACCAGCGAAATGAGCGCGGCGACGGCACCTTCCTTCTCGGCCACTGGGACGAACTCCACATCTACTAGCTCTTAGCTATCTACTCTTTACGCACGACTCACCACTAACTACCGCAGGAGTCACCATGAAGATCGAAGCCATCCACCTCCGTGAGATCCAGATGCCGCTCGCGCATCCATTCGAGACCAGCTTTGGCGTCACCACTGGCCGCCGTATTCTCCTCATCGAGATCGAAGCCGACGGCCTCACCGCCTGGGGCGAGTGCGTCGCCGGCGAACACCCCTACTTCTCCGACGAGCAGGTCGACACTGCCTGGATCATCATGGAGAAGGAACTCGCACCGCGCCTGCTCAATGCTACCGTCGCCTCTGGCCGCGACTGTCCCGCTCTCTTTGAACAGGTCCGCGGCCATCGCATGGCCAAGGCAGCGCTTGAGAACGCCGTATGGGATCTCGACGCCCAGCAGCAGGGAATTCCCTTGGCCAAGCTTCTCGGCGGCACCCGCGAGACCATCCCCTGCGGCGTCTCCATCGGCATCCAGGCCACGCCCGAAAAGCTCATGGACACCATCGCCAAAGAACTCGCCGCCGGCTATCAGCGCATCAAGTTGAAGTGCAAGCCTGGCTGGGATTCCAACATCTTCGCGATGGTCCGCGAGCGCTGGCCCGACATCCTTCTCAGCTGTGACGCCAACTCCGCCTATTCGCTGGACAACCCCGCGCACGTCGCGGCCATCGAGTCCTGGGACCAGTTCAAACTCCTCATGATCGAGCAGCCGCTCTGGTACGACGACTTTTTCTTCCACGCCGAACTTCAGCGCCGCATCAAGACCGACATCTGCCTCGACGAGTGCATCCGTAACCGCCGCGACGCCATCGCCGCTCTCGAACTTGGCAGCGGCCGCATCCTCAACATCAAGGTAGGCCGCGTCGGCGGCTTCACAGAGGCCATCGCCATCCACGACGTCGCCCACTCCTTCGGCATCGCCGTCTGGTGCGGCGGCATGCTCGAAACCGGCATTGGCCGCGCTCACAACATCGCGCTGTCCTCACTGCCCAACTTCTCACTCCCCGGCGATGTCTCTGCGTCCAAACGCTACTGGGCCCAGGACATCATCGAGCCCGAGGTGATCGTCAGCCCTTCCGGCACCATCACCGTTCCCACCACCCCGGGCCGCGGCTTCGACGTGCAGCGCGACCGCATCGAACGTCTCACCGTCCGCAGCCGCACGCTGCGCCGTGGCGACGCCGTCGCTGGTTAATCCACTGGTTTCGGCATTGCCAGCAGCAATCTCACCGCGTGCTCGGACGATAGCAGCGATAGCATAAACGAAACTCGCATAGCGCCATCCATCGTTCTCTCAGGCGAATGGTTGCCTCGCTACCACGTTAGACACAAGGTGCCCCCTTCGCCGTCGATTATGTCGTGTTGACCCGCTTAGTTTATAGTCGGGCTTACTACCCGGGATGCGTGACGACCGCGCTCCCTCGGCCATGGAGCGGCCTTATTTTTATGATTCCGACCGAAGGTGCAACTGTCATTGGCCGCGAGATTAAGTTTCGCGGCGAGATTTCCGGCTCAACCGACCTGCTGATTGACGGCGATGTCGAGGGCATCATCCGTCTTCCCGGCGCACGCCTTATCGTGCGCGCCGACGGTCACGTCCGCGCCACTATCATGGCTCAGGATGTGGTCATTGCTGGACGCGTCGAGGGCGAGATTCGCGCCACCGGACGCGTCGAACTGCAAGGTGGTGCCGTCGTCCTCGGCGATATCTGCGCCACTCGCATGTCCATCGAAGACGGAGCCACGTTGCGTGGCGGCGTCGATCCATCCCGCGCCAACGAACCGTTCCCTGTCTCACCCGGTGGGAACGTAACCCACGCAGGCCAGCACGCCTGAGTCGATCGCACTGCGGAGAGGACTGCCATGTTTGGGATGTTCAAAAAAGAGCGCGGCTCTACCGCCCATTCGTCTGAGCGACCGCCACGTCACTCCCGCGGCTGGGTCGAGGTGCGTACCTATCTCGAGCGGACTCCGTCCCTCCGCGTCCTTGACTTCGGAACCACCTCGCCGCACAACATCAACTACCTCACTTCGCGAGGTCACAGCGTCTACATGGCCAACATCGTTCAGGATGCAACCCGCCCTGAGTGGCTCAAGCCTGCCCAACTCTTTGATCCCAAGGACACTGAGCCAGAGTTTGATGTTGATCGCTTCATCGCCTCGAATCTAGACTTCTCCGGACGCGACTTCGACGTCATTCTCCTGTGGGATACGGCGAACTTTCTCCCGCCGGAGATGGTTCCCGCACTCTTCGCTCGGTTGCGCAAGGTGCTACGTCCCAATGGCATGCTGCTGGCTTTTTTTCACGGTCGCCTCGACGGCCCCGAAACCGTCTTCTCGCGCTTTCAGCTTGCCGATACGGATGAACTGCTCGCGCTCGACAGCGGGTCCTTTCCCGTCCGCAAGGTCTACCAGCCGCGCCAGGTGGAGAAGTTCCTCGAAGGATACGGCAGCGTTCGATTCTTCCTCGGAAAAGATAATGTGCGAGAAGTCATAGCGATTCGCTGACGGCCTTGCACCCATGCCTGCCGCATTAACACGCAAGCCCACAATAGCTCAGGCAAAAAATAGAAACGAAAAAAAGGGGCTATCTTCGGATAGCTCCTTTTTCTCCTTGATACTCAAATGGGCAAGGCTATTTCTTCGCGGATGCTTCTTTCTTTGCAGCAGCTACTTCTTTCTTAGGTGCAGCAGCTTCTTTCTTTGCCGCTACCTTCTTCGCTGCCTTAGGAGTCTCATTGCGGCGCTCGGCCCAGCGGCGCTTCATCGCCTCGGCAATGCGCTTCCGTCCCTCAGGGCTCAGGTTACGCTTCCTCTTGGAGCGCTTGGCCACCTTCACTGCAACCGTCTTCGCAGCGTTGGTGCTCCCCTTGGGACGGCCGCGGCGCGGCTTCGCTACCGCAGCGTTCTCGTTCAAACCTAGCAGTACTGCCCGTGCATGCTGGAGTGGGGCGAGCTGCGCATCAATTTCAGCAATAATCTTGCTAACGTCCATCCGGTACTTCCTTTCCATAGTTGCTCATCTCTGAAATTTTCTGAGCATTTCCGCAACATGTTGAATTCTATAGTTCTATTTAGCTTTCCTGCAAATCAGTCTATTTTATTTATTCCTTGGATTGATGTGCCTTGATGGACCAGTCCAATGTTATAGATTTTGATGCAGATCAACTGCGAACAGCAGCCTCTCTGCGTAGTAAATAATCTATTCCCCTTACGATGCTAGACTCATAGCGATGCGATCGATTCCCCTGCGGCTATGGGCTTTGGCCATACTTTCCGCTTTCTTGCAGATATTGCCGTTTTCTATTGCGGGGCCCGTGCCTCTCTGGCGCAGGGCATTTTGCTGGTTCTGTCTGGTACCGCTGTTCTATGCGCTACTCAGTTGCAATCGTGCCGGAAATCCACTTCGCCCCTATCAGGCCGCCCTTCTCGCCTACTTTTCAGGGGTCGTCTGGTATGCCGGAAATTGTTACTGGATCTATCGCACGATGCATATCTATGCGAGTATTCCCAGCATCGCATCGCTAGGAATTCTTATTCTGTTTGCGCTCTACCTTGGCCTCTACCAGGCACTCTTCGGAGCTCTGGTGGGCATCCTGCGCATCCGGTATGCACGCACCGTCGTGCTCCTTGCGGTCCCATTTCTTTGGGTAGCCGTCGAGTTAGCCCGCGCCCGCATTACCGGTTTCCCATGGGACCTCCTCGGTTACGTACAAGTCGATAACCTCACTCTCACTCGGCTAGCACCCTGGACCGGTGTCATGGGAATTTCCTTCGTCATCGCGGCCGTCAATGCGCTCTGGCTCCTTCGCCCAGCAAGCATGCCCCTTCGCGCGAAGTTTCTGCATGCTGGCGCGGCCGCTCTGTTCGTTGTATTAGCCACAGTCGCGGTCGCACGCAATCGCTCCTACGTGCCCGAAGCCACCGATTCGGTTGCTACCCTCCTGCAGGAAAATCTAAGTGTCGGAAGCGAAGCGACAGGTCACGTCGAGACCAGGCAGCAGATGCTCGCCTCTTTCTCGCAACTTAGTCTGCACCCTGTCATTGGTCTTACTCCGAGGGACCACGAACTATACGGAACGCCCCTCAACGAGCGCTCGCAAATCATTATCTGGCCCGAAGCCCCGACCGATTTTTATGACAACGATCCCATCCTTCGCCAGGCCATCAGCACGCTCGCGCAGCAAGCCAACGCCGCAGTCATCGTCAATGATGTCACCGTAGCTGACTACGATCATGGCCACCCCAGCCTTTATAATTCAGCCAGCTTTTTTCTCCCCAATGGAAGTTACGCTGGCCGCTACGACAAGATGCACCTGGTTCCTTTCGGCGAATACACCCCCTACAAGCCGCTATTTTTCTTTGTAGGGAATCTGCTCGACGATCTCATCTTTATTCCGGGAACTCGTCGCACCGTCTTTACAGTGGGCGATAAAAAATACGGTACCTTTATCTGCTATGAATCGATCTTTGGGGACGACCTTCGCCGATTCCCGTTGCAGGGCGCGAAGGTATTAGTGAATATCTCTGATGATGGCTGGTACGGAGACACCAGCGCCCCCTGGGAGCATCTCGACATGGTCCGCATGCGCGCCATCGAGAACCACCGCTGGGTCCTTCGTGCCACCAACACCGGCATCACCGCCGCCATCGACCCCCGCGGGCGCATCACTGAAACCATTCCGCGCCACATCCGCACTTCGGTTCAGGTGCCCTTCGGCTACGAGAGCGACATCACCTTCTATAGCCGTTACGGCGATTGGTTCCCATGGCTCTGTGCCCTCGTAACCTCGCTCTTGCTTGGATTTGGTCTTGTCCGCAAAAGATTTACAACGCAAACCCAAGTAAACTAGAACCATGCTGAGTGATCTCGAATTTTCCTACTCCCCGGTCCGCGAGAAAGTACGCGAACTGCGGGAGTATCTTTGACGCCCCCCGCCTCAAATCTGAATTAGCCACCGTCGAGCAGAAGATCTCCGACCCGTCCGTATGGGCTGACGCCGCCAGGTCGCAGCCCCTGATGCGCGAGCGCAAGCGTCTAGAAACCCTCATCGCTGACGATGCCGAACTCGCTCGTCGCTCCGACGACATCGACGCCTACTTCGAGCTAGCCCGCGAAGGAGAAAACACCGAGCCCGACCTCACCCGCGAGATCCCCGCGCTGGTCGAGTTCGCCGACGCGCTCGAATCCAAAACCATGCTCTCCAGCGACACCGACCCGCTCAACGCCATCGTCACCGTCCACCCCGGCGCCGGCGGCACCGAGAGCCAGGACTGGGCCGAGATGCTCATGCGCATGTACATTCGCTGGGCCGAACGTCAGGGCTTCAAGGTCGAGATCAACGAGATCCAGGACGGTGACGAAGCCGGCATCAAGTCCGCCACCTTCACCATCACCGGCGACTTTGCCTTCGGCCTGCTCTCGGGTGAAACGGGCGTTCATCGCCTCGTTCGCATCTCGCCCTTCGACTCCGCCAAGCGCCGCCACACCAGCTTCGCCAGCGTCTTCGTCTCACCCGAAATCGACGACACCATCGTCATCGACATCAAGCCTGAAGACCTCCGCATTGACACCTACCGCTCCGGCGGCAAGGGTGGCCAGCACGTCAACACCACAGACTCCGCCGTGCGCATCACGCATATTCCTACAGGCCTCGTCACCGGCTGCCAGAACGAGCGTTCACAGCACAAGAACAAGGACCGAGCCATGAAGATGATGCGCTCCAAACTCTACGAGTACGAACTCGACAAGAAGAAGGCGATCAGCCGTAAGCTCGAAGACTCCAAGCTCGACATCAAGTTCGGCTCACAGATTCGCAGCTACGTCCTGCAGCCCTACCGCATGGCGAAAGATCTGCGCACGCGCGTTGAAGTCGGCGACGTCGACAAGGTGCTTGACGGAGCGCTTGAGCCCTTCATTCGCGGCTATCTGCGCATGCGCAGGGAAGGCGGCATACCCGCCCCCATTGCCGACGACGAAGACTAGTTCTCAGCCCGTCCGGCCATTCAGCCACAGATGCACCGAGCTCACATGCAGGTTCATCCGCAGCGCCGTATAGCTCAGCATCTCATGCATCACTCGCTCCGCCGCGTCGAGATCGTCGATGTGTCCCAGCGGTGCGCGCGGCGACGTATACACCTCCAGCCCCGCGCGCCTGCACAGCAGCGCAATCCGAAACAGGTGCGTCCCATCGCTCACCACGATCACGTGGTGAAAGTGTTCCCGCGCCGCAATCCGGGCCAGGCTGTCCACCTGCTGCTCCGTGTCGAACGACTTGGTTTCGGCAATCATTCTGTCGTACGGTACGCCATTGGCCAGCAGATAATCGCGGCCCACGCCGCCCTCGGTCTTACCCGAGTCCTTATCCGAGCCGCCCCCCAGTGTCACAATCACCGGCGCCATGTTCTCGTCATACAGCGCCACGGCCTTGTCCAGCCGGGCGTGCAGCACCGGCGAAGGCCGCCCCGCATACTCCGCCGCCCCGAACACCGCAATCGCATCTGCCGGTTGCGCGTTATCGATCGTGGCTGTCGCCACAATCTGCCGATACACCCACGTGAACCATCCCGCCGCGATCATCATCAGCACAAACACCGTCCAGCGCATCCAGTGGACGCTTCTGTGCGGACGACTCTTCGCCGTGATCGGTGTTGTACCCATGCGTAACGGAACCTGCTCTAAGTATGCCGCGATCGCTTGTGCAGAATCCAGCGTCTCTCATTGAAGCGTTTCGATCTAATGCTGCAGTGCGAGCGCAATCTCATACGTAGGGATGGCTCCCTCGCGCAGAATCATCCACGAGTTTCCGCCGCCACTCAGGTCCACAATGGTCGTCGCCACCGACCGTGCCGTCGGCCCGCCATCCACAATCAGCGGAATCTTTTCGCCAAACTGGTCGCGCACGCAAGCCGCATAGGTGCACTCCGGCTGCCCGCTCAGGTTTGCCGACGTAGCCGTAATCGGCAGCCCCAGCGCACTCACCACAGCCCTGCAGATCTGCGTCTCGGGTACCCGCAGCGCTACGTTCCCGGTATTCGCCGTCACGCGCAGCGGCAGTTTGCTCCCGGCCTTCACCACAATCGTCAGCGGTCCCGGCCAGAACTTTTCCGCCAGCTTGTCGAAGGTGCTGTCGATCGACCGCGCCAGTTCATACGCCTGCGCCACATCCGAGATCAGCAGGCTCAGCGGTTTGTGTCTCGCTCGCGTCTTTAACTCGTAGATGTGTTCCACCGCACGCAGGTTCACCGGGTCCACCGCCAGGCCGTAGAACGTATCCGTCGGCAGCGCCACCACATTGCCGCGTTGCAGCGACTCCACGACCTGTCCGATCAAACGAGGTTCCGGTTCGTCCGGATGAATACGAATCACTTCAGCGTTCAAGGTCACTCTACCCCAGCAATGACTTTATCCCATCCGCTCGGTCGCGGCGAAGCCCACGCCGCACAATCTTCGGCGAATCTGCGCGTACACTGGGGTTCAACGTCTTTTACCGCACGCATGATGCTTCCATCCATCCCCATCACGAGCAAGTCCAACGCCCGCGTCAAAGCTCTCCGCGCCTCCTTCAGCGGCAAGGCCTCGCAGCCCGGCGACCTCCTCGGACTGGAAGGCGAGCACCTCATCGTCGAGGCCCTCCGCTCTGGCCTCACTCTCGAAACCCTCTTCCTCCGCGAAGGCAGCGAATCTGTCCTCGATCGCCCCTCGCTCGCCGGACTCGCAGCCTCCACCGTCCTTACCCTCAGCCGCGATGTCTTCGCGAGCGCCGTCGAGACTACCTCTCCCCAGGGCATCGCTGCCACCCTTCTCATCCCCGCGACGCAGCCTCCCGCGTCGCAGCCTCAATCGGTCGTGCTCGTGCTCGAAAGCCTGCAGGATCCCGGCAACCTCGGCACGCTCATTCGCTCGGCCGAAGCCTTCGCCGCGCAGCAGATCTTCCTCACGCCCGACACCGTCAACCAGTGGAACCCGAAGGTCGTTCGCGCCTCTGCCGGGTCTGTCTTTCGCATCCCCATCATCCGCGCACCCCTCGCTCAGATCGCCGCGCAACTCGCCCACCAGGGATCCACCGTCTATGCAGCGGTAGCGCAACGACTCGACTCCATCTCGCTCTTCGAAGCTCACTTCGCCTCCCGCATCGCCTTCATGATCGGCAACGAAGGCGCAGGCCTCTCTGCCACAGCCCTCGCTCTCGCGCAAGCTCGCCTTCACATTCCCTGTGCGGTGGAGTCGCTCAACGCCGCAGTCGCCGGCTCCACCCTCCTCTACGAAGCCCTCCGCCAACGCACCCAATCCCGGAGTTCTGATCTCCAATCCCTGCACGTATGAGTCTCTTCACTCCCAACCTCGATCCCTCCACCAACCCCTCGCTCCAGCGCGCCCCACTCGCCGAGCGCATGCGTCCCCGCAGCCTCGACGAGTTCTTCGGCCAGACCCACCTCCTCGCGCCCGGCAAGCCGTTGCGCCTGCAGATAGAAAATGAAAGCCAATCCCGGGAGAATGGAGCCGACGCAGCGAGCCTCATCTTCTGGGGCCCTCCCGGCGTCGGCAAAACGACACTCGCGAAGATCATCGCCAACCTCACCTCTGCCACCTTCATCGAGTTCTCCGCCGTCCTCTCCGGCATAAAAGAGATCAAGCAGGTCATGGTCGACGCCGAGAAGGCCGCCACCTACGGCTCCCGCACCATCCTCTTCGTCGACGAGATCCATCGCTTCAACAAGGCTCAGCAGGACGCCTTCCTCCCCTACGTCGAGCGCGGCAGCATCCGCCTCATCGGCGCTACCACCGAAAATCCCAGCTTCGAGATCAACGCCGCGCTT
>JAJYBU010000072.1 GCA_021778845.1 Acidobacteriota bacterium | reverse complement strand
CACAGATCTTCGGCGGAGCCGCCTTTGGCGGCTACTACGACTTCATTCACTATTCCAAGCTGGACGTCGGCGTCGATATGCGCGACACGTTTCAGCACGGCAACAACGCCTCCTTGAACAGCTTCATCGTCAGCGTGCGTGTCGCTGCCAAGCCTATGGCCTTTCATTTGAAACCCTACATCCAGTTAGGCGCTGGGGCGGGCAGGACCAGGCCGCCATTGAGCAACGCACACATTGAAAGGCTCCAGTATGGCGTCTATGGTGGCGTCGACAGGGCGCTCACCAAGCACATCGACTGGCGCATCGTGGAGCTAAGCTACGGCTCCGTGACGACGATCAGCAGTTCCATCTTTCTGTTCGGAACGCCATCGATCCCGGCAGCCAGCGTTCTCGGCTTCAGCACCGGCTTCGTGTTCCGCTTTCCATAGACTCGGCCCGGACGAGCGGTCCCTTCAACACGCAGGGGCCACTTGACCGAAGACCTCCGGCACCAGGACAGACTCTCACCCGCAAACGTCAGGCTCGGCTCATCTTCCACTTGAGTCGAGCCTGAACTTCTTACATCCGGCGCACTCCGCATCTTCACTCGCCGGCACTCGAGCCGCTCAGCTCGCACGCCGATCCTCGGCCTCCACAAGCCTCTCCCAGCCCGGCAAATTCTGCGAGCCCACGATCAGTCGCACTCCATCCTCCTCGCGGATGTAGGTGTACGCCCAGCTAAGAAAAACCGCATAGCGGTTGCGAAACCCGATCAGAAAAAAGATGTGCACGACCATCCAGGTGATCCACGCCAGGAACCCGCTCCAGTCGGCGTGGAACGGCCAGACGATGCGCGCCACGGCCGCCTTCCTGCCGATCGTCGCCATGTCTCCCTTGTCGAAGTATCGGAACGGCTTCTGATACGCAGCCTTCTCAGGGTGCGAGACCCGCAGCCCGATCCGCGTTGCCGCATACTCGCCCATCTGCATCGCCGGCTGCGCAACCCCCGGAACCTGCCTGCCATCCTGCTCGAAGTGCGCCAGGTCGCCACACACAAAAACCTCTGGCCGATTCTTCGGATTCAGGTGCTCGTCGACCAGCACGCATCCCTTCTTGTCGAGTTCGACTCCGAGCATCTTCCCCAGCGATGAAGCCTGCACGCCCGCAGCCCAGAGCGTGCAAACGCTCTCAATCCGTTCGTCGCCGACCATCACATAGCCCGGCTGAATATCCGTCACATGCGCTCCGCAGCGGATCTGCACCCCGAGTGCATTCAACTGCTCCGCAGCCTTCTTCTGCAGTTCCTCGGGATACATGCCGAGCACATGCGGCGACCCTTCAACGATCAGTATCTGCGCAGCCTTGGTATCAATATGCCGAAAGTCCCGCGTCATATAGAGCCGGGAGATATCCGAGATTGCGCCAGCCAACTCCACACCCGTAGGGCCGCCCCCCACAATGACGAACCGCAGCGGCGGGTGCGAACCGGTCTCGAGCATCTGCCGCTCCGCAAACTCAAACGCCAGCAACACCCGCCGGCGAATATCCGTAGCATCTTCAATGGTCTTGAGCCCCGGCGCAACCTTCGCCCAGTCGTCGTGCCCAAAGTAGCTGTGGGTAGAGCCTGTGGCAACGATCAGGTAGTCGTATGCCATCACCGCGCCGCTCGCCAGCGACACCTGCCGCGCCCCCGTATCGATGCCAAGAACCTCATCCATCACAACTTCCGTATTGCGGTTCCTGCGCAGAATCGTGCGGATAGGCTGCGCAATATCCCCTGGCGACAGAACCGCCAACGCCACCTGATACAGCAGTGGCTGAAACGTGTGATGATTCTTGCGGTCGATCACGGTTACATCGACAGGCAGCTTGCTGAGTCTCTGCGCGGCCCTCAGTCCCGCAAATCCCGCACCAATAATGATTACCCGCGCCCTTACGCGGTCTGCTATGGGCATTCGTTTCGGCCTCCCAAACTCCATCTTAAGATGCAACCTCGGAAGCTGCTGGCGCGCCTATTTCTTCCGTACGTTCTTTCTACCGATCCGTGAAGCCAGACCGCACCGGCCTGCATCCAAATCTTCATGACCGGCTCATCGAACCCAATCCCCCACGTCCTCGGCACCACGAAGCAACTCGGAAACTCAGACCTGCAACTGACCGCCATCGGCTTTGGCGCCTGGGCCATCGGCGGCGGCGACTGGCAGTATGCCTGGGGGCCGCAGGAAGACAAGCAGTCCATCGAGGCGATTCACCGCGCGCTGGACGCCGGAATCAACTGGATCGACACAGCCGCAGTCTATGGTCTGGGGCACTCGGAAGAGGTCGTCGGCACCGCGCTAAAGTCCACCAACGCCAAGCCCTACATCTTCACCAAGTGCGCCATGACTTGGGGTGCCGATCGCAAGATCGTGCAGACGCTGAAGAAAGTCCGCGAAGAGGTCGAGGGCAGCCTCCGCCGCCTCGGCGTCGACGTCATCGACCTCTACCAGATCCATTGGCCCCTGCCCGACGCAGAGATTGAAGAGGGCTGGACCACCATGGCCGAACTACAGCGCGAAGGCAAAGTCCGCCACATCGGTGTATCGAACTTCAACGTCTCCCAGATGGAGCGCGCCCTGAAGATTGCGCCCATCACCTCGCTCCAGCCGCCCTATTCCATGATCAACCGCACGAATGAAGCGGAGATTCTGCCCTTCTGCCAGCAGCACGGCATCGGCGTCATCAACTACTCGCCCATGCAGTCCGGCCTGCTCACCGGCGCCATGACCAAGGAGCGCATAGCGAAGATGCCGCAGGACGACTTCCGCCGCAACACCAAGCAATTCCAGGAGCCGCAGATCTCGCGCAATCTTGACCTCGTCGAACTGCTGCGCAGCATTGGCCAGCGCCACGGCGTGGAGCCGGGAGTGGTCGCCATCGCCTGGACCCTGCACAACCCAGCCATCACCGCAGCCATCGTCGGTGGCCGCAGCGCAAAGCAGGTCGATGGCGTCCTACCCGCGGCCACCTTCCGCCTGACGGAAGACGAGTTTGCTGAGATTGGAAAGTTTCTAAAGGAACGTCCCTAGAGCCATTCGCTTTCAGGTATAGTCGCGATCATTTTGATGGTTGTCGTTCCGTAGCAAAGCGGAGAAATCTGCTTCTTGAAGCAGCGACTTCTCCTGATGGCAATCAGCTCAAGCGCGCAGATTATCGCGTAAGGATGACTGGTCCATCTTTTGTAATCGCCACCGTGTGCTCGAAATGCGCGCTGGCGCTGCCGTCGATCGTAATCGCAGTCCAGCCATCCTCCAGCACCTTCACCTCGGCCGAGCCAATATTTATCATCGGCTCAATCGCAAGCACCATTCCCGCCTTCAGCCGCGGGCCTTTGCCCGGGTCGCCGTAGTTCGGTACCTGCGGATCTTCGTGCATGCTCTTGCCAATCCCGTGGCCCACAAACTCGCGCACCACGCCATAGCCCTCCGCCTCGCACATCGTCTGCACCGCATGCGATATATCGAAGAGCCGTCCGCCCACTACAGCCTTATCGATCGCGGCATACAGCGACGCCTCTGTAACGCGCAGCAACTTCTCTACCGCAGGCGAGACCTTCCCTACTGGATGCGTGATCGCGGAGTCCGAGTAATAGCCATCCACAATGACGCCGCAGTCCACGGAAACGATGTCGCCTTCATGCAGCACATGCTTGTCGTTCGGAATCCCGTGGATCACCTCATTGTTTACCGAGGTACAAAGTACGGCCGGGTAGCCATGATATCCAAGAAAGGCTGCCTTGACGCCGAGTTCTTCCACCTTCGCAACCGCCGCTCGCTCCAGGTCCATTGTCGTAGCGCCAACGCGCACAGCATCTCGCACCGCTTCATGCACTTTGCGCAGCGCGATGCCCGAGATGCGCATCTTTTCAATCTCAGCGTCGGATTTAATCAGAATAGCCATAGCTCAACTCACTCGATCCCTAAGCCCCACTGTATTGGCGCAACCCAAACAGCGTCGCGCGAATGGACTGCATCACCTCATCGACAGAAGCACTGCCATCGACCTCGGCGAACCGGCCGCCGTGTGCTCGATAGTACTCAATCACCGCTGCGGTCTTGGCCTGAAACGCCTTCATGCGCTCGTAAAACACGGGCTCCGTGTCATCCGCACGCTGGATGAGCGTCGCCCCTTCGCGATCGCAGATCCCCGCCTGACTGGGTGGCGCAGAATAAATGTTGTAGATCGTACCGCACACCGGGCAGCTCAGCCGCCCGGTAATTCGTTCGAGCAGTTCGCGCTCTGACACCACAATGTTCACGGCGACGACTGGCAATGGAGAATGCGCCAACTGCTGATCAAGCCACTCCGCCTGATTCAGCGTGCGCGGGAAGCCATCGAGGATATATCCGCGTTGCGTATCCGGCTCCGTAAGCCGTGCCGCAACCATCTGGTTGACCAGGTCGTCGGGTACAAGCTGCCCCTTCGCCATCAAATCGTCGGCCATCATGCCCACTGGCGTGCGGCGCTTGCGGTGTTCGCGAAGCAGGTCCCCGGTAGAAATCTGAGGAATACCAAACTCATCCATCAGCCGCTTGGCCTGCGTCCCTTTGCCCACGCCCGGAGCACCGAGCAGCAGCACAGGACCGGGCAGAAATTCGTTCGAGTTCATAACAGAATGAGTCATGCCAACAATCG
>JAJYBU010000050.1 GCA_021778845.1 Acidobacteriota bacterium | reverse complement strand
CGTCCCTATGTTTACGTGCGGCTTGCTGCGATCAAATTTTTCCTTGCCCATGACTCTCTCCGTGTTGCCAAAAATTCAAAGGCCCGACTTGGCGCCTTGCTCTGTTTTTGCGCGCGCCAGCTAGCTTCGCTGGCTCCAGCGCGCGGCTGGTGGCTACTTGCTGTCCTTGCCCTGCACCTTCGCAATAATCTCTTCCGAGACCGAGCGTGGTGCCTCCTCATACTGCTTGAACTCCATCGAGAAGTTCGCCCGGCCCTGCGTCGATCCGCGCATCGCGGTCGCATAGCCAAACATCGTCGACAGCGGCACGGTCGCCTTGATAGCCTGAACGCCGCCCACCATCTCCATGCCTTCGATACGCCCACGGCGGCTATTCAGATCGCCGATGATCGTACCCATATACTCCTCGGGAACCGTGACTTCAACGGCCATCACGGGCTCCAGCAGCACCGGCTTCGCCTTGCGTGCCGCCTCCTTGAACGCCATTGATCCGGCGATCTTGAAGGCCATTTCGTTTGAATCGACGTCGTGATAGCTGCCGTCGTACAGGCTCACCTTGACGTCGACCATCTCGTAACCAGCCAGAATTCCGCCCAGCAGCGCTTCCTGGATGCCCTGGTCGATCGGCTTGATGTACTCCTTGGGAATCGTGCCGCCCTTGGTGTCGTTCGAAAACTCGTATCCCTTGCCTGGCTCATTCGGCGAGATGCGAATCTTCGCGTGGCCGTAGTTACCCGAGCCACCCGTCTGCCGGATGTACTTACCCTCCGCCTCGGCGTTCGCGCGGATCGTCTCGCGGTAGTTCACCTGCGGCTTGCCGACGTTCGCCTCAACCTTGTACTCGCGCATCATGCGGTCGACGATGATCTCAAGATGCAACTCGCCCATGCCCGAGATGATTGTCTGGCCATTGGTAATATCGGTCCGAACCTTAAAGGTCGGATCTTCCTGCGCGAGCTTGGCCAACGCCATGCCCATCTTTTCCTGATCCACCTTGGTCTTCGGCTCAACCGCCACTTCGATCACAGGCGCCGGGAAGTCGATCGACTCCAGAAGAATCGGAGCTTTGTCGCTACAGATCGTATCGCCCGTGTTGAGGTTCTTGAGACCGACGGCAGCACAGATATCGCCCGCCATGATCTCCGTAATCTCTTCACGCTTGTTGGCGTGCATCTTCAGCAGACGTCCAATTCTTTCGGTCTTGCCCGTGCGCGGATTCAGCACCGAGTCGCCCGTCTTCAGCACGCCCGAATAAATGCGAATGAAGATAAGTTGACCGACAAACGGGTCTGTCATGATCTTGAATCCCAGCGCAGCCAGCGGCTCGGTATCGTCCGCGCGGCGAACCAGCTTCACTTCCGGCTCACCTGGCTCCGTGCCCTCGATCGGCGGAACATCCAGCGGGCTCGGCAGGTAATCGACCACCGCGTCGAGAAGAGTCTGCACGCCTTTATTCTTGAACGACGAACCACATAGCACCGGGAAGACATGCATCGCGATCGTCGCCTTTCGAATGGCGCGCTTCAACTCCGGAATCGTGATTTCCTCGCCCTCGAGGTACTTGTGCATCACATCTTCGTCAGAGTCGGCAACCGCTTCAATCAGCTCCGTGCGGAACTTCTCCGCCTTGGCCTTCAACTCTTCGGGAACCTCTTCGACGTCGTACTTCGCGCCCATGGTCTCGTCATGCCACAGAATCGCCTTCATCTCCACCAGGTCCACAACGCCGGCAAACTTCGCCTCTTCGCCGATAGGAATCTGGATCGGAACCGCGCGCGCACCGAGGCGTTGCACGATGGTCGAGGTCGCGTACTCAAAGTTCGCGCCAGCCTTGTCCATCTTGTTGATGAACGAAATCCGCGGAACCTTATACTTGTTCGCCTGGCGCCACACCGTCTCAGACTGCGGCTGCACGCCCGCAACCGCATCAAAGCACGCCACCGCGCCGTCGAGCACGCGCAGCGAGCGCTCCACTTCAGCAGTGAAGTCCACGTGACCCGGCGTATCGATGATGTTGATGCGAATGCCATTCCACGTGCAGGTGGTCGCAGCAGAGGTGATCGTGATGCCACGCTCCTGCTCCTGCTCCATCCAGTCCATGGTGGCCGTGCCCTCGTGCACCTCGCCGATACGGTGCGTAATGCCCGTATAGAACAGGATGCGCTCGGTCGTCGTCGTCTTGCCGGCGTCGATATGAGCCATGATGCCAATGTTTCGGCATTTTGCGAGAGGTACTGTGCGTGCCACGGTGATCCTTTTCTTTTATGCGAGCCATTCAGCCCGCGGTTGCTACAAATTTTCCAGTCCAGCAAAAGCCTTCTGTCGAAGAGCTCTTACCAGCGATAGTGTGCGAACGCCTTGTTCGCCTCGGCCATACGATGAACGTCTTCCTTCTTCTTCATCGCGGCGCCGCGGCCATTGGCTGCATCGAGCAGTTCGGCGGTCAACTTCTCCACCATTCCCTTTTCACCACGCGCGCGGCCATAGGTTACGAGCCAGCGAATCGCCAGCGACGTCCGGCGCTCCGGGAGCACCTCGATCGGCACCTGATAGTTCGCTCCGCCCACTCGGCGGCTCTTCACTTCCAGCATCGGCTTCACGTTCTCGACGGCCTTCTTGAACAGCTTCAGCGCCTCATCCCCACCCTTGGCTTCCAGGTTGGTCATCGCCTGATAGAAGATGCCCTGGGCAGTCGACTTCTTACCGCCCCACATCATGCTGTTCACGAACTTCGTCACCAGCGTCGACCCATAGATCGGATCGGCTGGCACGTCACGCTTGGGAATAAATCCTTTTCTCGGCATCTCTTCTTCTTTCTCTTCTTCCCCCAGCGCGGTGAACCTCTCACGAGCTGGGCCTGTATAAAACGTTCTCAGTTGTCAGCTATCAGTTCTCAGTACCGCCAGCCTCAAACTGAGAACTGACCCCTGAGAACTGACAACCCGAATCTTTTACTTGCTGCTCGCCTTCGGCCTCTTTGCGCCATACTTCGAGCGGCTCTGCTTACGATTCGCCACGCCAACCGAATCCAGCGTTCCGCGAACCACGTGGTACCGAACACCCGGCAGATCCTTCACACGGCCGCCGCGGATCAGCACAATCGAGTGCTCCTGCAGGTTGTGGCCAATGCCCGGGATATAGGTCGTAACCTCAATGCCGTTAGTCAGGCGAACACGCGCAACCTTGCGCAGCGCCGAGTTCGGCTTCTTGGGGGTCTGCGTGTACACGCGGGTGCACACACCGCGGCGCTGCGGCGAACCCTGCAGCGCAGGCGATGCAGTCTTGTAGCGGGTCGGCGTCCGGCCCTGCTTGACGAGCTGATGAAACGTAGGCACTTTACTACTCCTTGGCTCTACCCGAAGGTAGTTACTTCCCGAAACTCTTGTTCGGGCTCGGTGCAGGGCAGCTCCCGTCGCTCTACTCCCATGCGCCAAAGGCAACGTCCAGCCAGACGCACGGAAGGCGGAACATGCGAACACGTCCCGGCGAAGTTCTGAATCCTGCACGCGGCCGTACTTCCGACTGCGCGTACCACTAACAACCCAACTGCAAACCACTCAAGCGAGATAACAGTCGACGGTGGCCGAGGTGCATCAAGCCAGCTCTCACAAGCCGCTCAACGACTCCACTCCGTTTCGCTGTTCCGGCCCACATAGCCCATCCCCATGGGGTCCCGCCGTGGTGCAGCGGGGAGGAGGGTGTCGCAGGCGCGATTAGATAGGCATCATGCCAACCGCAGACTAACTGATTCCCCCCTCAAACATCCGGGCGAACCCTGCGGTGAATCTCTTGTATCCAGTATAGCGCGGGCCAAAGCCCGCCGAGCCTCTTCATGACGGCACGTTCCGGATACTCGCGGAACCTTCTAACTGTATCAAGTCGCCACGAAGCCGTCAAGATTCCTCTCAGACCGGTAGCGTACCGACTCCCGGGCCGCCGGCCATCCCTCAAGAACTAAAACTAATGAGGACAGCGTTTGACCACACCTATCCAGTCGCGAGCGCGTAAACCGAACTCAATCAGCGCTAAGCCCTGAAGGCAACACTTGAGCCAGGGGTCGCCTATCCGGATAGGCGACCCCTGGCTCAGTGACGGGAAGCACCTTTTCAACTAAGCCCCTCCCCGCCACCCTGAGATGTTTCTCGCGCATCACGATCGTCAAAACGTCAACTTCCTATTTCGCCGGCGCCAGCCCCGCAATAACTGCTGCAACTTTATCGAGTATCTGGTTCCAACCCTCCAGTTGACCGCTATTTTTCGCGCTTTCCATGGGTTCATTTCCAATGAAGGTGAGCTTCGTCTGGCCGTTCCCGAGATCCTCAAAGAGAGTCACGTCGTTCGCGCCGTCTATGGCTTCATGTTCTATTCCCAACTGCTCAGGCTCAACCTTGTTTCCCTTCGAGTCCGAAAAGTACATGGAGGAGACGATCTTCTCGTGCAGAACAATCTCGTGGTACTCACCACCATTCCAGAACTCCTGCCCGTCCGGCGCTCTCATGCAGCAAAGAAATCTCCCTCCCACGCGAAAATCCATCTGGCAAACAGGCGCACTAAAGCCCTTCGGCCCCCACCACTGCATTACGTAGTTCGGATCTGTCCACGCCTTCCAAACCAACTCGCGTGGGGCATCAAAAACTCTTGTGATAACCATCCGCTCCGTCTCGTTACCCGTGTTGTTTGTCATCTCCGACCTCCGCTCTTTTCATTTGAGTCACAACCACATCCAGCTTGTCGAAACTCTCTTCCCAGAATCGGCGATAGCTCATCGCCCAGTCGCTGACTGCCTTGATCGCCTCCGGCCTAAGCATGCACACACTCTCTCGCCCCCGCTTCGTCTTGATCACAATCCGCGCCTTCACCAGGTAGGCAACATGTTTTGAAATCATCTGCTGCGAGAGTGCAAAAGGTTCCGTCAATCCATGCACAGAGGCTGGCCCATGGGAGAGCCGTTCGATCATTGCCCGCCGGGTTGGATCAGACAAAGCCGTAAAGGTCGTACCCAATTTATCCACAACTATATGGTAGTGGATATTCCATCCATGTCAAGGGTGAATTTTGCGGCCCCGGGCGCCCCATTTATCGCGCGGCTTCTTGCGCGATGAGTGGGGCCCGCTCTGCCGAAGAACCAGGCCCCGAGCGAGCGTTCCTTCCTCGCTCAGACGGTAACGCCAGAGTGAAGCCGCAGGCGCAACGACCAAATTGCCTTCCTCGCTGTCACCCAAGCCCCCAATCAAACACCACGCGAAGCCCCTCGCCGTTCGCACAGTACCTTCCGCCGTCCGCGCAGGACTGATACGCTGTCCAGCATGATCTTTCCCGCTAGCCGCGCCCGCCTGCCACTCTACGCCGCTGCCTCTTCCCTGCTGCTCACCACAGCCCTCGCCGCTCAATCTCCAGCCAAACCCGCCCTCGCCGCCGCACCCGACACCGCCAATCCCAGCCAGTCCTTCACCAGCGCCGCCCAGCCCGGTGGCGTCGCCCTCTCGCCCAACGGCACCGCCATAGCCTGGACCCTCCGCGGCCACGAGGACTCCACCCTCCACCTCACCGACATCGCCGATCCCGCCAGCACCAAACTCATCCAGGTCAAAGGCGCAGCCCACTGCTCCTACGCCTCACCCATCTGGTCCCCCGACGGCAACACCCTCGCCTTCCTCTCCACCTGCACAGGCGACAAAGCCAGGCCCGACCAGCAGCAGATCTTCCTCTGGTCCAAGGCCACCGGCAAGGTCAGGCAGCTCTCCCACCTCACCGGCAACCTTCAGCAGCCCGCCTGGTCCCCCGACGGTCGCTCCATCGCCTTCCTCTTCGTCCAAAACGCCACCCGCTCCGCCGGCGCACTCGACGCCATGAAGCCCTGGTCCGGCGTCATCGGCGAAGACGGCGTCGAGATCCAGCGCGTCGACTCCATCGACGTCGCCACCGGCAACGCGGCCTTCATCACCCCCGCCAACCTCCACGTCTACGAGTTCGCCTGGGCGCCCACCGCACCCGAGATCACCTTCATTGCCGCCAACCCTCCCGGCGAAAACAACTGGTGGATCGCCAAACTCTACACCGCGACCATCACCGGCGGTGCACCGCACGTCGTCCTCGACCCCAACACCGTCCCCGGCCCGCTCCACGGCCTGCAAATCGCGGTCCCCCGCTTCTCCCCTGACGGCAAGCGCATCGCCTTCATCGGCGGCCTCATGAGCGACCAGGGCTCCACCGGTGGCGACGTCTACATCGTTCCCTCCACCGGCGGCTCCCCCACCGACATCACCCCCGGCATCGACGGCACGCCCTGCTTCGAAGCCTGGCTCTCCAACACCCAACTCAGCTTCGTCGAAGACCGCAGCGGCCACACCGCTCTAGTCAAATGGGACACCTCCACCAACTCCGAAGTCACCGCCAAAGATCTCGGTGAAGCGACCATCTCCGGCGGCAGCATCAAGGACGCCGTCTCCGTCTCCAATGACGGCAAGGTCGCCTTTGTCGAAAGCAGCTTCACCACCCCGCCCGAGCTCTACCTCCTCGCCAGCGACACCGGCGACATCACGCAACTCACACACCTCAACGCCGGCCTCAAGCCCACCGCCAAAACCATCTCCCTCGAGTGGGCCAACGAGGGCTACCACGTCCAGGGCTGGCTCACCTACCCCGCCGACTACGACCCGGCCAAAAAGTATCCCCTCATCGTCAGCGTCCACGGCGGACCCTCGGCCTCGGTCGGCGCTCGCTGGGGCAATTCCATGTGGTCGCGGCGCGGCTACTTCGAGTTCCAGCCCAACCCCCGCGGCTCCTTCGGCCAGGGTGAGCGGTTCGTCCAGGCCAACGTCAAGGACTTCGGCTACGGCGACCTCCGCGACATCCTCAAGGGCATGGACGCGGTCGAGGCCAAAGCCTCCATCGACAAGACCCGCGAGGGCCTCACCGGCTGGTCCTACGGCGGCTTCATGACCATGTTCGCCGTCACCCAGACGCATCGCTTCCGCGCCGCCGTCGCCGGTGCCGGCATCTCCAACTGGGAGAGCTACTACGGCGAAAACTCCATTGACCAGTGGATGATTCCCTTCTTCGGCGCCAGCGTCTACGACGATCCCGCCGTCTACGCCAAGTCCTCGGCCATCACCTTCATCAAGAACGTCACCACCCCCACGCTCGTCATCGTCGGCGACCGCGACGGCGAGTGCCCCGCCCCACAATCCTTCGAGTTCTGGCACGCTCTCCGCGATCTCGGCGTCAAAACCCAGCTCGTCGTCTACCCCAACGAAGGCCACGGCTTCCGCAACCCCGACCACATCCGCGACCGCGCCCAGCGCGAAGCAAAGTGGTTTGCAGAAAACATGCCGGAGAGCAGCAGGTAGGAAGCAGAAATAGTCAGCAATCAAATCCCAGACAACACCGGCCAGCCGCCAAATCGTGGGCTGGCCGCTCCTCTTCATGGCGAATTCCTGTTTGCTGTTTGGTGCTTCCTGCATTTCCTATTTGCTCACCGACCGTCCAACCCCTAAACTGGAGTCTCGGAGTTTTTAGTAGTTGACGGTTTTACCGTTCAGCTTTCGTTCCGGTTGAACGGGGAGGTTCTTAGTGCGTTTGGTTTTCGTGAATAAGGCGCGTCGGTTTGTTGGTCTGGTAGCTCTTCTCTTCTTTGCGCTTCCCTTTGGTCTCTCGGTGATCGGTTGCGGCCACAAGGCTGCCACCCTCGTCTACTGCAACGCCGGCGATTCCGGCCCGGTTGTCGGTCAGGTTGCCACCATCGTTCTCTCGCCAACCCTCGCCACCACCGGCGAAAGCCTCAACTACGGCCAGATGGGTCAGGCGCTCTCCGCCTCTGCCATCGATTGCCACGGCAACGCAGTCTCCGTTAAATCCTTCGTCTATTCCAGCACCAGCAGCTTCGGCAACAACACCAACGCCGGCCCCATCATCGCCGACATCAATCCCTCCAACGGCCAGGTCTGCGCCGGCACATGGAACCGCAACACCGGCGGCGGCATCGCCGACTACACCACCTGCTTCCCCCCCGTCATCCCCGCCGGCACCACCGCCCCGTATCTGGCTTACGTCACCGCTTCGGCGATCGGTGCTTCCGGTACCAGCAACGCGATTCCCATCTACATCCACCCCATCGTCACCGGCGTTCTGCTCGGCCCCAAAACCGCCAACTGCTCCATCGACCCCGGCACCGACTGCTGCCCTAACGACACCGTCGGCACTCCCGTCCCAACTCCCGCAGGCGTCGTCGACGGTTCCTCCTGCATCTCGCAGAACCAGGTCGGCCAGCTCGTCGCCCGCATCTATCAGAACGGCGGTTCCACTGGCGACACCGCCAACAACATCACCTGCCAGGTCGGCCACGTAACCTTCGGCTCACAGACCAACGGCATCGTCTCCATCGATGAAAACGGCGCGGCCACCGCCCAGATGCCCGGCTCCACCACCATCACCGCGACCATCTCGAACTCTTCCACCGCCACCAATGCGGGCTTCTTCTCCACCTGCCCGCCCGCCTCTATTTCAATCGTCGCTCCAAGCGATCCTTCGGCGAACAGCATCAACGTCGCCATCAATACCCCCCTGCCCTTGACCGCCACCGTCCTTGACACCATGGGCAACCCCATCACTGGACTCACCCTGGAGTACAACTCCACCACCCCGCAGACCATCGTCCCCGCCGCCAGCGGCCTGGTCACGCCCCTCTATCCCGGCTCTGCGGACATCACCGCCGTCTGCCAGCCCTCCCTGTGCAATCCCTCTGCCTTCAGCCAGATCGGTTACCTTGGAAACGGCAAGTCCATCACCTCCAATCCCATCACCATCAACGCAGGCGGAACCAGCAGCACGGTCCTTTACATGGGCAGCACCTCTTCCCAGGACGTTGCGTTCAAGGACTTCACCACCAACCAGACCAGCACACTGATCCGTCTGCCCTTCCTGCCCAACTCCATGGTCATGAACCTGTCTGGCACGGAGATTTACCTTGGCAGCCCCCAGGGCTTGATGTCCATCGCTACCTCCAGCAATACTGTCTCGGCCGCCAACCAGAACATCCCCGGCACTGTCCTGGCCGTATCGCCGGACGGGGGCACCATCGTCGTCACCGACCCCACCCGCCAGACCATCTCGCTGGTTTCTGCAAATAACAGCTCAATCCTCACCACCTATGGCGGCGTTGGAACCAGCGCCTCCTGGTCGCCAGACAATCAGGCCGTCTACATCACCACGCAGTCGGGTGCCGTGCTGACGCACTCTGTCTACACCGATTGGCAGACGGCCAACCCTGCGACCGTTGATGAGATCTATACCAACGTCACCGTCACCGTGCCCAGCGTCGGCGCTTATTTCGCCGGTCCTAAAACCACTGACGGACGCAGCTATTGCCCCGCCAGCACCCTCGCAAGCACGACATTGCCGCCCAACGTCACCAATGAGTTCATCCCGCGGGTCGACGATAGCACGGCCATCACCGATCAGATCGCAGCCACCACCGACGGCAAGCACATCCTCGGAGCCCATGCCGTCCTCGGCGGCACCTCGACCCTGAGTGATATCGCCATCACCCTCCCTGCTCAGGACGGCTGCCCGATTCCTCCCGCGACTCAACCGACCCTCGGATACTTCAAGAGCTCGTTCACCGTCCAGCCCCTGACCGGAATCAACGCGGCTTCCATCACCAGCGTTGTCCCCTCCAGCAACTCTGCGGTGGCCTTCGTCACCTACACCATGCCCAACGGAGCCACCACCGGCGGCCAACTCCTGCCCATGTACTTCCCGCCCGCCTCCGGCAGCGGCACCATGCAGTTCCTCACCCTGGGCAACGGTGCCACCGCGGCCTCTGCGCCGGTCTCCGGAGTCTTCAGCACCGATAACTTCACCTTCTACGCCGGCACTGGCGCCGCCGATGGCACCTCAGCCGATAACGACGTTCACCTCATCAGCATGACCTACCCCGCCGGCGGAGTTCCTACAGCCACTGAACTCTCCGGCAACATCATCTCCCCGCAGTTGCCGTTCTGCAGCCCGAACGGCAGTGGAGGCTGCCTGCTGACGAGCACCGGCGATGCTCCGGTCAACCTCATCGCCCAGCACCCCAAGAAGACCACCAACTAATCGTTGGTCGCACCCGATCCAACGAAAGGCCCTCGCTCAGACGAGGGCCTTTTCTCTTGCCTCGCCAAAAGCTGTCAAGCCCCCACGCCGCCCGAAAACCGCCAAACCCCTATCAACATTGGCGATTTATATTTCCGAAACGTGGCATAGTTACCCCCACCAACCAGCTACAATTTAACCAGGGGAAGAAAAAGGAAGCAGCCCACACCCTGCATCGTGCGGCGCGGCTAACCCATTTCGATACAATAGGATACCCGCAAAACCCCTGAATCGAACACTTTACACGCACAAACTCAATAACCAGCTTATTTCTGAATACTTTGAGCGAAAAAGTATGGGGGGGGAGGGGTGCCCCCTACAGCTTCAGCCGCGACTCCAGCATCTCGCGTCCAATCGCGTCCAGCACGCCATTGAGGAAGTGAATACTCTCCGGCGCAGCGTAGCGTCGCGCAATCTCCAGCGTCTCGTTGATGATCACGGCCGCGGGCGTCTTCGGGTAGCCGAGCATCTCCGCCACCGCCGCGCGCAGCAGGTTGCGGTCCACCACTGGCATCCGCTCCAGCCGCCAGTTCTGCGCATGCTTCTGGATCAGCGCATCGACCTCGTCCTCGCGCTGTGTGGCCAGCCGATGAATGTCACCCGCAAACCCCCTGGTCTCGTCGTCGACGTCCTCGCGCGAGTCCCAGAAGAGTCGCTCCACCTCTTCCGGCTTCTGCTTGCCGAGGTCGCCCTGAAAGAGCATCTGCATGGCCAGTTCGCGTGACTTGCGGCGGGTTCCCATCAGGATTTCGCCTCTACCGTCTCGCGCTTCGCCGCGCCCAGCTTCTCCTGAATGGAGGCCATCTCAATGGCCGCAATCGCAGCCTCAAACCCTTTGTTTCCGGCCTTTAGCCCGGCGCGGTCCAGCGCCTGCTCCAGCGTCTCACAGGTCAGCACGCCAAACGCATGGGGCACGCCGGTCTCCTGCTGCGACTGCCCAATACCGCGGGCGACTTCGTTGTAGATGGCCTCGTAGTGGGCCGTCTCGCCGCGCAGCAGCACGCCCAGCGTGATGACGCCTGCGAAGCGCCTGCTTTCGGCCAGCGTGCGTGCGGCCGAGGGGATCTCCCATGCACCAGGGACGCGGACGATTTCGATGTCGGATTTTGCGCAGCCGCTGCGGGCCAGAGCGTCGAGCGAACCCTGCAGAAGGCGGTCGGTGATGACCGCATTCCAGCGCGCTACAACGATTGCAAACCTCTTGCCTGCAGCAGATAGATCGCCCTCAATGGCGATGGGCTTGTTGTGCAGCGGGTTCTCCGACTGCCAGAAGCCGACGCTCAAACCGGCGGAAAGATCGACTGTGAACAGGCGCGAGTTCCAGTGCGTCAGCGCGGGCTGAGAGAGCTTGGCGGCGACGTCCTCGGTGCGCTGGTGCGCAACCAGCCAGGCTTGCACAGCGGCATGGACTGAGTCCAGTTGTGTCACCTCAATGAGCAGTGGTGGAACGGCCGGAACGCGGCCTGTGACGAACTCCAGATTGCCGATGGGAGCAAGGAATGCCGCGCCTTTGCCGCTCTCCTCGGCCCATCCTTTGCCCTGCTCGAAGCCCAGCGCGCGGAACAGTTCTCCGAGTTGCGCGAAGGCTTCCTCCGAGGCGACCGGCGCCACGAGTGTAAGTCCCTTAATCATGATTCGATTGTATCCGCTAGAGCGCAAACTCCGAATTTCACTACACTCTCAGCGCAATTCTGGGCTGCAATTCGACACTCTCAGCGCAGTTTTGCTACCCAACTCTTGTCTCTCCGCGTCTCGGAGCGAGACCCGCGGGATTAAGGCGTACCGGCGGGTTGGAGGATGACCTCGCGGGTGTGCGTGGCGGCGCGAATCTCGGGGGTGCTGCCGTCGTTGAGGATGACCTCGGTCGGTGGAGCTTCGACGATGACCCGGGTAGAGACGTTGGAGAAGCCGGGGATGTGAAGGCGGGTGGTGCTGGTGAAGCTGGCGGAGAGGACGGTGAGAGGAACGTCGACTGCGGGTGCGCCGTCGTTGTGGACGGTGACGGAGACAAGCCAGCCAGCGTCGTGACCTTTACCGGCGGGGAGCAGGCGGGGCTCAACCGCCACGATGGAGAGGTCGGGGAGACCACGGTCGCGGAGCACCCAGTCGGAGAAGAACCAGCCGAGGTCTTTGCCGCTGGTCTTTTCGAGGAGCTTTTCGAAGGCAACGGCCTGGACCGTAGGATCCTCGTGGGAGAAAAGCTGGGTGCGCCATTGGGTGAGGGCCTGCTGGAGTGGCGCGTCGCCAGCGATGCCGCGGAGCATCCACCAGACGGCGGCAGCCTTGCGGCGGTAGTAGAGCTCGTCGGTGGCGGAGACGAGGGGCTGGCCAGCGGGGGCAGAGGCGGCGTCAGCGGCCTGCTCGGAGTCGAAGCCGACTTCGGCGATGTTGAGCGGCTGGATGAGGTTATTGAGGGCAAGGATGGCGGCGGGACGGCCATCGGTCTGCTCAACCCAGAGGAGATCGACGAACTGGGCAAGGCCTTCGTCGAACCAGGGCTGACCAGTCTGGATCCAGGCGTGGGCGAGGGAGTGGGCGAGCGCGGGGCTTGATTTGGTGGACGCCAGCAGGTGCAGAGGAGCGACGAGGAGAGCGCCGTCCTGGAAGGGGTCTCCGGGGTGATCGAGGAGCGTGAGGGGGGTGAGCGGCAGCGGGCCGAACCAGGTCTGGATCAGGGGCGCAATGCGCTCGGCGGAGGCGGTGAGATGCGCGAGGTCGGTGGGGTCGGATGTCTCGACAGAGAGCAGGTCGGTGGTGTTGGGTTGGGAGGCGGATTCCGGGAGAGGCGCGGCGGCGATTTCGGGAAGTTGGACCACGAAGAGGCTGGGTTGGCGGAAGCCGATGGGCTGGGCGGGAAAGTCGGCGGTGGCGATGCCGGAGGCGTCAGCGAGCGGGGCGTTGGGGTTGTCGGAGAAGGCGGTGAGCGGCTGGCGACGGGTGCAGAAGTAGGCGGCGGTGGGCGGTGGGCCGTGGTACTCGACGGCGAGCCGGAGATGGATGGTGGCGAACTGCTCGGCGAGACGCTGCTGGCCGATGGCCTGGAAGAGGGTTGCACCCTCTCCGAGGAAGAGCTGGGGGCTGGCAACGGGATACCAGAGGACATTGCCGAAGCCGCGGAGAGCAACGTCGAGAGGACTCGACGGGGATGCGGGAGAAGCATCAGAGCTGCTGCTACTGCTGCTGTTGCTGGAGGAGGAGGCTGCGGGGCCGATGGCGTCCCAGTCGGTCGTGAGGGCCTGGGTGGGGGAGGCGCCGAGGCGTTCGAGACGTGCGCCGCTGGCGGGCAGGAGGCCAGAGTAGACGGTGTCGAGTGTGAGGATAGCGCCGGGAGCGAGCGGGGTGGGGAGATCGAGGACAGCCTCGGAGGCTTTGCCGGTGTGGTCGGCGTCGGTGTCGATGAGGTGCTGGGTGAGGGGGAGCACGGTGGAGCCGGTGGGGGCGAGAAGGCTGGCGCTGGCCCAGGTGAGCGAGGAGGAGATTTGCAGGGCGATGCGGGCAAGCGGTTGTGCACCGATGTTGCGGAGAGTGAGACGGGCGCGCAGGGTGAGGTGCGAGGTGTCGGGGGCGAGGCGAGCGTCGAGATCGTAGGCGGTGAAGAGGATGGAGGAGCGCTGGGCGTCGGTGAGGACAGGGCCGGTGGGGGTCTGGCCGGCGGTGACGGCTTCAGGGGGTGGGGGCGTGTCGCTGTCGGGGGTGGGCGGCGGGGCGCCGTGGCTCTGGAAGAGGACTTCGCCGTGTTGAGGGGTGGGTTGCGGCGGGGTGGTTTGGGCTGGCGCGGCCAGGCTCGCGAGGAGGAGGGCGGCGGGGAGTGCGACATACAGGGGTCTCTCCACTACGCTACGCTCCGGTCGAGATGACGATGGTTTGGGGTGAGTTGGCAAGAAACAGGTTCCTTTAGGGAGGGAGAAGAGCAAGGGCAAAGGCCGATACGGAGATCCTTCGCTTCGCTCTGGATGACGGCGGAAATGGAGTAATGGCAAGGGCGGCGGTTAGGAGCGGTTAAGTGCTTCAGGAGCCGAGGCCTTTGCGGGGCTTTGGTGGTTTAGACTCTGGCGGCGGTGGTTGGGTGCTGTTGCCTGCGCGGCGTTGGCGCATGGCCTCGTACATGACGACGGCGCCGGCTACCGAGACATTCAGCGAACTGACGCTGCCCGCCATGGGGATGCGCAGGAGGTGGTCGCAGGTGCGCTTGACGAGGTCGTGCAGGCCGGAGCCTTCGCTGCCGAGGACCAGACAGACGTCCTGGCGGAAGTCGAAGTCGGTGTAGTTGGGGGTGCCACGCTCGTCGAGGCCGACGATCCAGATGTTGTGCTTCTTCATGGCTTCGAGGGAGCGGGTGATGTTGACGACCTGGGCGATGCGGACGTGCTCGCTGGCGCCGGCGGAGGACTTGGCGGTGACGGCGCTGAGGGGAGCGGAGCGGCGTTCGGGGAGGATGACGCCGTCGATACCGGCGCCGTCGGCGGAGCGGAGCAGGGCGCCGAGGTTGTGGGGGTCTTCGACGCCGTCGAGGGCGAGGAAGAATTTGTTGGGGGAGGGAGAGTGCAGGAGGTCTTCGAGGGCTAGGAATTTGCGCTCGCGGACGAAGGCGACGATGCCCTGGTGGGCGTCGGTTTTGCAGTGGCGGGTGAGCTGATCGCGGGGCTCGGTGGCGATGCGGATGCCCTTGGCGCGGGCAAGTTCGAGGAGCGCGTCCATGCGGGGGTCGCGTCGAGCTTCGCGCTCACGGGCGACGCTGAGGTGGTCGAGGGGTCGGGTGCCGGCGCGAAGCGCCTCCTCGACCGGGTGCAGGCCGTACAAAACATCCATGCTTTGAGTGTAATCGGGGAGCAGATTGGCGGGAGCAGGGGCGGTCAGGACAAAGGGTGGAGATTCTTTCGCGGCGATGGATGCTGCGGCTTAGAATAAAGCTTGGAATCATCGAGTCTTTTCCAGCGAGAGTGGCGTCCATAAGAGGGTGAGAACTCCGATAACACTGACAGCCGAGGCAGCCAGACAGGTGGAGCGTGAAAACGCTGCCATCGCGCGCGGACTGAAGCAGCATGATCCGGAGTTGCTGGACCAGTTGATCGAGACCTATCAGCATCGGCTGATGCGGTACCTGATGTTCCTGACGAGCAGGCGCGAGGTGGCCGAGGACCTGTTTCAGGAGGTCTGGATCCGGGTGCTGCGGAATGGCTCGCAGTACAACGGGAAGGCGCGATTCGATACGTGGATCTTTACGATTGCGCGGAACCTGGTGATCGACCTGTCGCGGAAGCGGACGATGTCGTCGCTGGATGAGATGCGCGAGGGCGGCGAGGACGAACGGCCGTTCGAGATTGTGCAGGAGGGCCCGAGCCCGCTGGAGCAGTTTGAGGGGCGCGAGAATGCGTCAGAGGTGGCGACCGTGCTGCAGAAACTGGAGCCGGCGTACCGCGAGGTGCTGACGCTGCGGTTCCACGAGGAGATGTCGCTGGATGAGATTGCGACGGTGACGCGGGCGCCGCTGTCGACGGTGAAGTCGCGGCTGTATCGTGGGCTGGCAGCGCTGAAGCCGGAGATTTTGAAGCTGCGTTCCGGGGGCCGCGGACGTGGTACTGTACTCGACAAGGTGGAGGTGAGGCCATGAACTCGCTTCGTCCAAAGAACTGGGAGCACGAGGAGCAGGAGCGCGAGGTGACGCAGGCGTTTCGCGGAGCCGTGATGGCGGCCGGAGCGCGCGGCGTGGTGGTGAACAGAACGCATCGCGTGGTGCGCGAACAGGCGCTGCATTTGAGAGAGCGGAGAGAGAAGTCGCGCAGCCTGTGGGTGCCGCTGGGGATTTTTTCGTTTCTGATGCCGGCGATCTGCTATGCGATCTGGAGCGTGCTGGATGGGTATGAGCTGAACCCGATTGGGATACCGACGGCGAGCAACCAGCTGATGGTGCTGCTGCTGTGGTCGCTGCCGGTGACGGCGGTGGTGCTGGGGATGGTGTGGTTCAAGCGCGGACGCGGCCGCTCGGGTGGTGACAGCGAGGCGCAGCTATGAAAACCGGGTGGATGGGAACAGCGTCGAGTGGTACGGACGCGGCTTCGGCTGGAGATGAAGAGCTGCGGATGATTCCGCGCTGGTCGATGGTGCTGGCGGTGGTGCTGTTCCTGGGGATGCAGTACATCTTCCACGCGGTGATGCCGCACCACAAACAGGACATGCTGCCGCTGCGGCTGATGATGGGCTATGCGTGGGGCTCGTTGTTTGCCAGCTATGCGCTGCTGCTGGGGTATGTGAGCCGGGATGTGAAGCGGCGCGGGATGTCGGCCGGGCTGTGGATGCTGGTGTGCGTGGTGCTGCCGGGCGGCATGGGCGCGGTGGTGTACTTTCTGCTGCGGCAACCGGTGCTCTCGCGCTGCCCGAACTGCTCTACGTCGATTGCGGCGAGTTATCACTTCTGCCCGCAGTGCCAGTTCCAGATTTCGCCGGTGTGCGGGCAGTGCCATCGCGGCGTGAAGATCACCGATGCGTTCTGCACCCTGTGCGGGCATGAGCTGGCACAGGATGGAGCCCCTGCACGGCTGCACATTTATAGCGATTAGGGCAGAGTGTAGAGGATAGAGAGAAAGGATTGCGTCGCGGCTTCGGCTTCGTGTTTTCCTGGTTCTCTTGTGCGGACGCGTACACTATTCGCAGCCATGCCTATGCCCCTTACGGCGCTGATTATCGACGATGAGCCGCTCGCACGGCAGGAGTTGCAGTACCTGCTTGATGCTGCGGGCGATGTGTCGGTGCTGGCGCAGGGAACCAACGGCATCGAAGCCGTGGAGCTGATACGAACGCATAAGCCCGACGTGATCTTTCTGGATGTCCGGATGCCCGGGCTCGATGGCTTTGCGGTGCTCAAAAAAGTGATGGCGCTGGACCGCAGGATGAAGCTGCCGCAGGTGGTGTTCGCGACGGCGTTCGACCAGTATGCGGTGAAGGCGTTTGAGGTCAACGCCGTGGATTACCTGCTGAAGCCGTTCGACAACAAGCGCGTGCAACGGACGCTGGAGAAGGTTCGGGAGCGCATGAGCAGCGCGGTGGAGATGGTGGCAGAGAGTCCGGGCAGCATGAATGGGGGCGCTGCCGGTGAGGCGACGGGCGGGCGGATTGCGAGCCGCGTGGCGGGCGCGGAGGCCAAGCTGGATGCGCTGCTGCGCATGGTGGAGGAACGGACGGGCGCGAGTTCGGCTGTGAGCGCGGCGGGAGCGGGGCGGTCGGGCAAGGTGGTGGTGCGGGCGCAGAGCCGGCTGCTGCTGGTCGACCAGAAGGACCTGTGCTTTGCGACGATAGAGGAGGGGCGGATTTCGGTGGTGACGAAGGCGCTCGAGGGCGACTCGAACTGCAGGACGCTGGAGGAGCTGACCGACCAACTGGACCCGGAACAGTTCTGGCGGGTGCACCGGTCGTTTGTGGTGAATATCCAGCATATTCGCGAGGTGGTGCCGTGGTTCAAGTCGAGCTACCAACTGCGCATGGATGACCGCAAGCAGACCGAGGTGCCGGTGAGCCGGTCGCAGACCAAACGACTGCGCGAGCTGTTCAACCTGTAGCGCCGTGGCGGCGAGGTTTTCTTTTGGGGGAAGAGGGGAGACTATGGCCGAGGATCATACCATTGAGACATTCGCGTTCAAGATGCTGCTCAAGAGCATCGGGGTGGTGCTGCTGACGGCGGCGCTGGCGTATCCGCTGGACTTTGCGGTGTGGCGGGTGAGGGTGGCGCGCGGCGGAGGCATGGGAGCGGTGCCTGTGGAGCGATTCACCGTCGCGGACCTGAAGGGCGGGAAAGAGGAGTACTTCCCGAATGGGACGGAGACCGTGGCGTGCAGCCGGTCACTGTACCCGCAGGAGGGGCACAACCCTTGCTGGTGGGTGGAGCGGCATCGCGAGGTGGAGGAGCACTACTAGTCCGGGATGAGGGCTCTAGTTGGCCAAGGCCTGGGCTCCGAAGCGGTAGACCACGCCAATGGTGATGGGCTTGGAGTAGATGGTGCCGCTGGTGGTGACCGGGACGCTATAGTGCTGGAACTGGCCGTCAATCTTGAGCGCGAAGTGATCGGTGAGGGTGTAATCGAGGCCTCCACCGAAGGAAAAGACGTTGCTGACCGAGTCAAGATAGAGGAGCGTGGCAGAGGGGTTGGGGTAGCCAGGGCTGGCGTAGGTGACCTTGCCGCGGCCGTAGAGAAAATCTCCGTAGGGGCGGAAGTTGCCATAGAAACGGGCTACGCGGAGACCAAAGAGGAGGTTTTCCTGGGAGTCAACTTTGCCCTTGTCGACAGGGTATGTGCCGCGCACTTCGACAGAGGGATAGTAGCGGTGGAAGGGCTTCCAGCCGAGGTCTGCGCCCGCGGTGATGCCGAGATTCTTGCCGCCACCGATAGAGGCGCCGGTGGAGCCGAGGCCGGTATAGGTGCCGGTGAGGCCTCCAAAGGCCGAGAGTGTGAGGGGCCGACTGGCAGCCGGAATGGCCTGGGCGCGAGCCAAGGAGGAGGCAGCGAGGGTGAAGCACAGCAGGGTGAGGGCGCGAAAACCGGTCTTCAATCTGACTCCTTGGCGGGCTAGTGTCACTCGAAGACTATCCTAGCCGAATTCAAGAGTTTAGACGGGAAAAGTTGACGGGGAGTGGTACCTGGCTGCGAAAAGTCGGCGAGGGGGTTGGGGGTGTTCTTGGGTTGGGCTTGTAATGTCCGTATTTGCAACAGATGCCAGAATGGGAAAGCGGGGCTGGTTCCGTTTGGGGAAGCTGGTGGCAAGGTATTCGATTGAAAGGATTTAAAGCCGCCATCCCATGCGGCGCGGAGAGAACACACGCGCCACAGAGGCTGGCACGACTCGGTGGGAAGCACCACGCCGGTTGAGGCTGTGGGTTACTTGACGGAGGCGACGGTGAGGGTGTCACCGGCCAGGGTGCCTTCGACGGTGACAGTCTTGCCGGCGAACGCGTTGAGTTTGCTGGAGTTAGAGACATTGTAGATCTTTGTGCCGACGATCAGGACGGCGGGGGAACCCATGCCGATGCACTTCTTGGCGCAGTCGACGTGGTTGGGGCCGGAGGCCTTGGCGATGTCGTTGTGCGCGCACATGGAGTCGGATACGACGCCCTTGAAGGTCTGCGCAAACGCGCTAGCGGAGAGGAAAGAGAGACTTACGATCGATACGGCAAGGAGCTTCTTCATGGGAGACCTCGGTGAGATACGTTCGTGGTGCGATGTTGAGTATAGCTCCGTGAGGATGATGTGGGTTGAACTTTTTGCGGGGAGGGGCGCAGGGCGAAAGAATCTGTGGGTTTTGTTGATTTCAGCACGCTCTCAGCGCAATGTTGGGCTGCAAATCGACACTCTCAACGCGGTTTTGGGTTGTGCATGGACGGGGTACTACGCAAAACGGCACTCGCGTGCGGTGGGATGCGGGCGCGCGTCGAGGAGGGGTATGGTGTGTACGGACGGAGTGCGTCCGAATATCGATGGGGCGCTGGAAGCCCAAGATATTTCTCATGTCGGGTGTAACAGTTTCACTGCAAAGTGGCTCTTATAAAGCGTACAGATATCGAGAAGAGGGTTTGGCTATGCGAAGAGGACGTCTTGCGGGCAAGTGGATGGTGCTGGCGCTGGGGATGATGGGGGTTGCGGCCAGCGCGCAGGGGCCGACGCTGACGCTGCGGCAGGCGGTGGATCGGGCACTGGGTGGGAGTCCGGAGACGGCGGTGGCCGGGGCGGATGTGAGTGCGGCCAAGGCGGGCGTGAGCATGGCGCAGACCGGATGGATGCCGCGGCTCAACTTCGTGGAGGATATGTCGCGGGGGAATGATCCGGTGTATGTGTTCGGGTCGCGGTTGCGGCAGCAGCAGTTTACGCAGAATGATTTTGCGCTGAACTCGCTGAACCGGCCGACGCCGGTGGGGAACTTTGCGACGCGGTTTAGCGGGTCGTGGATGCTGTTCAACTGGCTGGGCACGCAGGATCAGATTAAGGGTGCGCGGTTTGCGGCGGGAAGTGCTGCGGCGATGAGCGAGCAGGTGCAGCAGGGCGTCGTGCTGAAGGTGGTGGAGGCGTACCAGGCGGCGCTGTTCGCCGAGCGGCGGATTGCGGTGGCAGAGCATGAGCAGGCTACGGCGGAGACACTGCTGGGGGATGCGAAGGGGAAGGTGAAGGCGGGGCTGGCAGTGGACTCGGACATGCTGGCGGCGCAGGTGAACTATTCGGAGCGGCAGCAGGAGTTGATGACCGCCGAGGGCAACAGGGATGTGGCGCGGGCAACGCTGGAGGCGGCGATGGGGTCGGAGCTGGCGGCGGGGACGACGCTGCAGCCGATTGAGGCCAAGAGCTTTCCGGCGGGCGTGCTGGGCGATGAGATTGCCAGTGCGCTGAAGACGAGGCCGGATTTGAAGGCGCTGGAACAGGCTCGGGAGGCGCAGTTTGCGGGGGTGAAGGCGGCGAAGGCTGACTTCGGTCCGCAGGTGAGCGCGTATGGGAACTGGGAGATGGATCGGGATTCGTTTGCCGGCAATGGCGGAAATAACTGGGTGGCGGGAGTGCAGATCAGCCTGGATATTTTGCCGATGGGTAAGCGCGCGAAGCTGGCCCAGGAAGAGGCGGCGCGACGGAAGGCGGTGGCGCAGGAGCGGTCGGGCGAACAGCAGATTCGGCTGGCGGTGCAGAGTGCGTACAGCCAGCATGCGACGGCGGAGCGGATTGTGAAGACGGCCGAGGCTTCGACCGAGCAGGCGACGGAGAGTTTGCGGATCGTGCAGAACCGGTATAACGCGGGGCTGGCAACGATTACGGAACTGCTGCGCGCGGAAGATGCGCAGCGGCTGAGCCAGAATGACTACTGGCGCGCGGTGTATGGCAACACGGTGGCGTATGCGGAGCTGATGTACGCCACGGGAACACTTACCCCTGATGCTGCGGAGAGTTTGCAATGAAGGAACGCATGATGAAGCTGAGAATGATGAAGACGGGAACGACGTTGGTGTTTTCTGCTGTGGCACTGATGGCGGTGGGTTGCTCGCATGAGGCGACGCCTGTGGTGCAGGCTCCGGTGACGGCGCAGGCGCAGTTGGTGAAGAGCGTGGCTGAGCAGGGGCAGCAGTCGGTTGCGATGACGGGAACGGTGCATGCGAAGGAGTCGGCGACGATTTCAGCGCAGGTGCCGGAGCCGATACGGCAGGTGCTGGTGCAGGCGGGCGACAGGGTGAGGGCGGGGCAGTTGCTGGTGGTGCTCGACGATGGGGCGATGCGGGCAGGAGTGAACCAGGCGAGTGCGGCGGGAGCGGCAGTGGAGAAACAGCAGCAGGCGGCGAAGAGCCAGGCGGCGCTGGCAGAGAGTACGCTGACGCGCTACCAGATATTGAAGCAGCAGAACAGCGTGAGCCCGCAGGAGTTCGACGAAGTGCAGAAGCGGGCGGAGGGAGCGCAGTTGCAGGTGCAGGCGCTGACGGCGCAGAGCGATGCGGCGAAGGCTGCGTTGGCCGGAGCACGGACGCAGCTCGCGTATACGCAACTGCGGGCGCCGTTCAGCGGCGTGGTGACGGCGCGGCTGGCCGATCCGGGAACGCTGGCTTCGCCGGGAGTTCCGCTGTTGCAGATCGATCGCGATGGGCCGCTGCAACTGTATACGTCGGTGGATGAGTCGATGATTGCGACGGTGCGGGAGGGGATGAAGATTCCGGTGAAGGTGGACGGCGTGGGTTCGGGTGAGTTGACCGGGACGGTGGCGCAGATTGTTCCAGCGGCCGATCCGGCGAGTCGGAGCTTCCAGGTGAAGCTGGACCTGCCGGCGACGAAGGGATTGCGCGCGGGGATGTATGGGTCGGCGGCGTTTCCGGGTGGGACGCGGGGGATGGTTATGGCGCCGCAGTCGGCGGTGGTGATGCGCGGGTCGCTGGCGTGCGTGTATGCGGTGGATGCGAATGGGATTGCGGAGCTGCGGTATGTGACGCTGGGCAATCGGCAGGGCGATGCGGTGGAGGTGCTGTCCGGATTGGCGGGCGGTGAGTCGCTGGTGAACCATCCGGGCGACCGGGAACTGGCAGGAAAACGGATTGAGGGACAGCAATGAAGGAACCTCTCGGCATTGCGGGCTACCTGGCCCGAACGTTTTTAAATTCGAAGCTGACGCCGCTGGTGGTGGTGGGCTCGCTGGTGCTGGGGATCTTTGCGGTGATGGCGATTCCGCGCGAGGAAGATCCGCAGATCCAGGTGCCGATGCTGGATGTGATGA
>JAJYBU010000049.1 GCA_021778845.1 Acidobacteriota bacterium | reverse complement strand
TCAAACTCCTCGAATTGGCTCATGTTTGCCACTCACATCACCTGCCCTTCTATACGCTTCAAAAGCCTTGCCAGTTCACTTCTCCCGCGGCTGATCCGGCTCTTCACGGTGCCCTGCGGAACTCCCAATATCTCGGCAATCTCTTTGTAATCCATATCTTCGAGATCACGCAAAATCACCGCCTCCCGCAGATCGGGCGAAACCTGCTTTAGCGCCGCCTGAATCTGCGCCCGTAGCTCGAGGCCAGCGACGAGCTGTTCCTGGCTCTTGCCTCCGTCGGTGAGCCGCTCCGCTTTCGTTGGCCCATCGTCCTCGCCCTCATAGGTCTCATCGAGGGAATCGCTGGCCCGCTCCAGCCGCGACCGGCGATAGTTGTCCACCAGCAGATTGCGCGTCAGGGTCGTCAGCCAGGTAGTAAAACTGCCCTTTACCGGATCAAAACTGGAGAGATTACGATACATCTTGAGGAAGGCTTCCTGGGCCAGGTCCTCTGCATCGCTCTGAGATCCGGTGAACCGGTAGCAGATCCCGTAGATTCTACGATGCTGGGTCCGGGCGAGATGCTCCCAGGCCTGCGCGTCTCCAGCGAGGCACCGCGCGGCGAGATCGGCGAGCGCCTGCTGCTCGGCAATCGCCGCGGTTCGATCACGCTGCAACTGTGGCCGCGTCTGTGGCTCTTCAGGCGACATGCGCGCCTCCACGAGGCGTATCTCCTTGGAAAGCGGTTGCTGCAAAGCCGGGATTTTGTCCCTGCCCGACGGGGACATTCCACGCCGGGCCGTCGAGACCGTCAGTGGCGCTTTTGCGCTCCGCCCCAATATCGCCGGAATGGTCGCAGTTGCCATAGAGGGTCATACGCAAGCCCCGCCTTCGCAGTTCCATTGGGCTCTGACGGCCAGAGCGATCAGTATCAACTCATCCTACCCGGCTTTTCCCGCCCGCTGTGAGTTGCTTTCTGCGCTTCCCGGGCTTACTGCTGGATCACTCCGCATGCAATCCGGTTTCCTGCGTCCCCACTCGGGTTGCTCTTCTGGTCGTCCGGCTTGACATGCACGACGATTGACGTTCCGCCATGCAGGAACAGAGAGTCGGGCGAGTTCGGATCCAGAGAGATCGAGTTCAGCACAAACGTTGCCTCGCCGGTATGGTCCTCGCCAATGGAGATGCCACCGGGAAAGTCTCCATTGTGGTGCCCCATCGGGTTCATGAAGCCGTGCTGCCTGCCATCGGGATTGAAATGCCCGCCTGCCCCTTCGAAATCTGGTGCATCACAGACCGGGTTCTGGTGAATATGTATGGCATGCATCCCAAAACGGAGATTCTTCAAATCGAGCTTAACGCGGACGCCATTCCTGACGGTCTTGAATGTAGCCACGCCTGCATCCTGGCCGGCTGAGTTCACGATCCGAACTTTGATCTGCCTGGGACCGGCTGCCTCCGACCCCTGCGCCACCGCCGTTATTCCTGCTACAAACGCCCCAATCGCCAACCATCGCAGACGCATCAGAAACCCTCCATGCAACACCGTCAGAATACGCCAGATTATCCACCGCTTTGCCCCGATTTAGGATAAGGCCAGGCATGTCATCCCACCCCACTCCCGGCGTCCTCGAAGTCATCACCGGCCCCATGTTCTCGGGCAAGAGTGAGGAACTGATTCGCCGTCTCAAACGGGCCCGCATTGCACGCCAGCGCGTTGCGTGTTTCAAGCCGGACATCGACCTCCGCTACCATCGCACGGCCATCGCCAGCCACAGTTCGCAGACCCATGAGGCGATCACCGTCGCCAACGTCGAACGTCTGCGCGAGGCGCTGTATCCGCAACTCGACAGCATCGAAGTAGTCGGTGTCGACGAGGTCCAGTTCTTCGATCCTGGCATCATTCCACTTGCGGTCGAACTGATCGCGCTGGGCAAGCGAGTAATCATGGCAGGGCTCGACACCACGTTCGCAGCCGAGCCGTTCGGGCCGGTCCCGAACCTTATGGCGATCTCCGACACGGTCACCAAGCTCTCCGCGGTCTGCATGGTTTGCGGTGCGTCGGCGATCCACACCCAGCGCCTCGGCCAGAGCCAGGAACTCGTCGTGGTGGGTGCTGCAGGGCTCTATGAAGCCCGCTGCCGCATGCACTTTCACCCATTTCTGGACGAGCATGCTTCCGAGCAACTGGAACTTGCTGCGGTGCTCGAGTCGCCCGGCACGAATTAGATTCGCGCCATCAGGATGGCTCCGCCCAACGCCGCAGCCAAGGCAATTGGCATCGCTATCAGTCCCAGCTTCAGGAACTTCCACACGCTGACGTCAAGGCCTTCCTTGCGCAACGCAAGCAGCCAGAGAATCGTCGCCAGCGAACCCGTGACAGACAAATTCGGACCGAGGTCCACGCCGATCATCACGGCATTTGTAAGGAGGCCGTGAACGTGCGCGCTCTGAATCGTTCCACCGGCGATCAGCCCCAGCGGCAGGTTGTTGACGAGGTTGTTTGCCACGCCTACGAAAAATCCAACGACCAGTGCTCCGACAGCAGGCGTTAGCTTTTGTGCCCAGATCAGCCACGCCTGCGTCACCTGCAGCGCGCCCTGGCTCACCATGGCATCGACCATCACGAAGAGTCCCGCAACCAGCAGAATTGTTCCCCAACTGATCTCGCGCAGCAGCTTGAGCGGGTTGCTCCTGGACGTCACCATGGAGATCGCCGTAATAACCAGTGCGGCGAGGCAGGTGGGCAAGCCAAGATCCTTATTCATCGCGGAAGCGGCTAGCAGCACGGCGACCATCAGAGCCAGCCCGACCAGCACCAGCTTTCCACCGGACCGAAGCTCGACAGGGGCTACCTCGCACTCGATCTGCTGGCAGAGGTCGTCGCGGAAGTGCCAGCGCATCGCCGCGTAGGTCGCGGCAATCGATAGCACGGACGGCACGCCAAATGCGAGCAGCCATCGGCCGAGCGGTGGCATTCCCGTGTGAAACACCACTAGATTCGCGGGATTTGAGATCGGCAGCACGAAGCTTGCCGCGTTGGCAACGAGCGCGCACACGAACAGATAGGGCAGCGGCGAGATCTTTGCCTTACGTATGACAGCGAGGATCGCAGGGGTCAATACGACTGCCGTCGCGTCGTTCGACAGGAAGATGGTGACGACCGTTCCGACCGCGTATACGAGCAGAAACAGCCGTGAACATGAGCCTTTCGCGCCGCGAACCGCCACCGCGGACACCCAGTCGAAGACGCCCTGCTCTCGAGCAAGTTCTGCGAGCAGCATCATTCCTGTGAGGAACAGGTAGACGTCGCTGCCCTCGGCGACGGCGTGGGCTGCGAGATTGAGTGGAATAAGTCGTAGTGCGATCAAAAGCATTGCGCCGCCCGCGACCCACCAGACCTCCGCAATGCCGCGCGGCCGCAGCAGCATCAGGATGATGCAGATTGCGACGATTGCGGGCAGGAGTATGTGGGCAAGCGCTATCGGCATCATCTAATTATGATCGAGTGAGATGCATCTCTTGTCTAAGATGTAGCAGGGGAATGGTTTGGCTTGTGGACGCTCAGCCACATGATCGCGGCCATCAGGAGACAGGCGGCCAGGCTCAGTCCGCCGTCCACGAGATACATGCGCAAAAGGCCGTGGCCGCTGTAGACTCGGCCATCCAGAACCCCCATGTACAGAATTGGGATCACGGTTGCGGAGGTCAATAGGCTGAACTGCGTTGCTGCGAGAGGGTTATTGCGCCCAATGGTGGCAAAACAGATGGCCACGGCTGCGGTGAAACTCAAGGCCTGGACTACGTTTTCGCCGAGAAAGGCTACGGCGAACGTGGCGGGGGATCGTGGGAGGAGAAGGAGGGTGAGGGTGAACAGACTCCCTGCTGTACCGATCAGTAAATAAAGCGGCAAAGCCTTGATCCAGCGCGCCAGAGTCGGCAGGAGGAGGCAAGCGGCGGCGCCGGCAAGCGACAGGACGACCCCTCCCATGCGTCCTACAAAGGCGTCTGGTGCGTGGAAGTCACGAGCTACGCCGCCGAGTTGGTTGGTCAGTGCGAAAGAGCCTGTGGGAGCCGTAAATAGAAGCAGCGTAAGGAGTACTTCGCGCCGCTTGAGCAGCGCACGAAGTTCGAGAAAGAGCTGACGGAAGCCGTCGCGAGCCAGATTGAGCGTGGATTGGAGGGCGTCAGGCGAAGCTGCTTCGGGAATGGGAATCCAGGGGAAGACGGCGGCTGGCAGGACCACCAGAGCACCCAGCAGGGGAGCAATAGCCCATAACGGCAGGCGGCGGAGGCCCTCGGTGGCCAATCCTGCCATCAGGCCGTTACCGAGAAAGAGGCCGACCTGAGTCCATGCGCTGAGCCGGGCGCCTTCGTGGTTGGGTTCGTCGCCCTCAGACGCGGCGACGTCGGGGATGACGCCGGCGAGCCATCCGCCAAGAGCGTTGGAGCTCAGAACGGAGGCCGCGTAGGCGATCATGAGTATGGCTTCGAGTGCTGGCAGATGACCGCGCATCAGTACGGCGAGCATCAGGCCAAGTCCTGCAAGTGCTGCAAATAAAGCCGCATAGAAGCGACGAGTGAAACGAATGTCCAGCATCGGGCCGAGCAGGAAGACCCAGAATCCGGGCGAAAGGCAGGCAGCGCTGATGGCCGCGATCCTGAACTCAGGCACCCCCTGCGCCGCGAGCATCTGCGGCAAGGGAAGCACGATGAAGCCTCCCACCAGGCCAATGGTCGCGTTGGAAAGGCCCATTAGCCACACGGGTGCTCGTCGGGGCTGGGCGCGGGGTGGCATCGCCACAGTGTACGGCAGCGGGCGTGCTTATTCCTCGATTTTGAGGGGCTGCCAGAGCTCGACGCGGTTGCCGTCGCAGTCTTTGATCCATGCGAAATGGCCGTAGGCGTAGTGCTCGCGCTTGGGGTCGATCCATACGCCTGCTGCGCTAAGTGTGGCAAGTAAGGAGTCTAGGTCGTCGACGCGGTAGTTGATCATGACCTGCTGCTGGGCTTCGCCGAGGTAGCTGGTGTCCTGTGGGAAGGCTGACCAGGCGGTCATGCCGGTGCCGATGGGGAGCTCGTCGGACCATTGGAAGGCCGCGCCGTTGAAGTCGCTGAGACGGATGCCGAGGTGCTCTGCGTACCATTTAGCCATTGCATTGGGATCGGGGGAGCGGAGAAAGACGCCGCCTATGCCTGTAACTTTTGCCATTTCAATACCTTGAGGATGGTTCTAGATGCTTTGGAGATCTGCGACGAGGCGGGTGACGGCTCCGCTGTCGATGGTCTGGGCGGCGAGGGTGATGCCGGTCTTGATGCTCAATGCGAGGCTGGCTACGACGAGGACTGCGGCGGCGTTGAGGAGGACTACGTCGCGGTGGGGACCGGTTTCGCCTGCGAATATAGACGTTAGAATCAGTGCGTTGTCGGATGCGTCGCCGCCAGCGAGGGCCGTGAGAGGAGCACGCTGGAGGCCGAAGTCTTCGGGGGTGATGAGGTATTCGGAGACTTTGCCGTCGCGAATCTCGGCGATTTCGGTGGGGCCGGAGAGGGCGATTTCATCGAGATTGCCGTCGCCGTGGACGACCATGGCGTGGTGTATGTCCAAGAGCAGCATGGCTTTAGCTACCAGCGGCAAGAGGCGGGACTGGTAGACGCCCATGACCTGACGGCGGGCTCCGGCGGGGTTGAGCAAAGGGCCTAAGACGTGCAGAATGGAGCGTACGCCGAGGGCCTTGCGGACAGGCATAACTGCTTTTAATTGAGGGTGATGCGATGGCGCGAGGAGGAAGGCAAAGCGGTGGGTGCGGAGGGCCTGGGCAGCATCGGAGGGGGAGAGGTGGATGGGGATGCCGAGGGATTCAAGGACGTCGGCGGAGCCGCAGCGGGAGGTGACGGCGCGGTTGCCGTGCTTGGCGACCGTGGCGCCGGCTGCGGAGGCGACGAGGGCGGCGGCGGTGGAGATGTTGAAGCTGCCGCTGGCGTCGCCGCCGGTGCCACAGGTGTCGACCAGGTTGTGCTGTTCTATGTTGCTGAGGGGAAGAAGGTTAGAGGCTGCGCGGAGGGTGGTGGCAAAGCCTGCGATCTCGGCTGCGGTCTCGCCGCGGCCGGCCAGGGCACCCAGTAATGCGGCAAGTTCGACGTCGCTGGCCTCACCGGCGAGGATCTGCTGCATGAGGGCGGAGGCGTCTTCGCGGGAGAGGGTCTCGCGCTGTTCGAGGATGCGGCGGAGTTGGTGCTGGATGGGCATGGACCCTCTGAGCGTATCAAATTAAGGGTGCCGGGATGCGGGCTGTGAGGTTTGTGCAGGGATGCGTGATTTTGGGGTAGGGCTCAACGCAATCTTGGGCTGCAATTCGATACTCTCAACACGGTTTTAGGATGCAGGTTTTTGGAATTCAGCGGATTGGATGAAAAAGCATTAATCGAACACCCTGCGCGATTACCGTAGGAGTTAGTTGCTTGTGATGATGCTCACTCATTACCATGATCAGCGAAGGTGGGACGACTAACCACTGGAATTAAAACCGCGAGGCTGGAGCCAGCATGAAGATCCACGAGTACCAAGGTAAAGAGATTCTGCGCAAGTACGGGGTTGCTGTTCCCAATGGGGAGATGGCGACGACGCTGGAAGAGGCGGACACGGCTGCCAAGCAACTTTTCTCCAATGGGAATGCGGTGGTGGTGGTGAAGGCGCAGATCCATGCGGGGGGGCGCGGGAAGGGCGGCGGGGTGAAGCTGGCGAAGTCGCTGGCGGAGGCGAATGCTGCGTCGAAGGCGATTCTGGGGATGCAGCTAGTGACGCACCAGACGGGGCCGCACGGACAGAAGGTGCAGCGGCTGCTGGTGGAGGCGGGATCGGCGATTGACCGGGAACTGTATCTGGGGCTGGTGCTGGATCGCGCGTCGGCGCAGGTGGTGTTCATGGCGTCGCAGGCGGGTGGCATGGAGATTGAAGATGTGGCGCATGAGACGCCGGAGAAGATCTACAAGGAGTATGTGGACCCGGCGATAGGGTTCCAGGCATTCCAGGCTCGGAAGCTGGCGTTCAAGCTGGGGCTGGTGCCGGCGCAGATCAGCGAAGCGGTGCGGTTCATGCTGGGGATGTATCGGGCGTTCATGGACACGGACTCGACGCTGATGGAGATCAACCCGTTCATTACGACGAAGGACGGAAAGTTGCTGGCGCTGGACTGCAAGATGAACTTCGACGACAACGCGATGTTCCGGCACCGGGATTTGAGGGAGCTGCGCGATATCAGCGAGGAAGATCCGCTGGAGGTGGAGGCCAGCAAGTTTGCGCTGAACTACATCAAGCTGGATGGCTCGATTGCGTGCATGGTGAATGGCGCCGGGCTCGCGATGGCGACCATGGACATCATCAAGTATGCGGGCGGAGCGCCGGCTAACTTCCTGGACGTGGGTGGCGGAGCGACGCAGGAGCAGATCGAGAATGCGTTTGGGATTCTGCTGAGCGATCCGAACGTGAAGGCGATCTTCATCAATATCTTTGGTGGAATCCTGAGAGTGGATGTGCTGGCGCAGGGCGTGGTGAATGCGGCGCGGAACCTGCACGTGACGATTCCGATTGTGCTGCGGCTGGAGGGTACGAATGTGGAAGAGGGCCGGCAGATTATCGCTGAGTCGGGCTTGAATTTCCAGGTCGGGTCGACGATGAAGGAGGCTGCAGATCTGGTAGTTGCAGCGGCGAAGGATACGCTGCGGCGAGAGGATTAGCTGTGGAGCAGTTGTCAGTTGTCAGTTGTCAGTTGTCAGTTCTCAGTTCTCAGTTGTTGGGCGTCAGTTTGGTTCTGAGTTGTGAGTGTAGGTGAGGTGTTGTGGCCAGGTCATTTCGCGATCTCAAGGTTTGGAATCTGGCGATTGACATGACTACGTTGGTGTATGCGGTGACTGCGGAATTTCCGAAGTCTGAAATGTATGGTTTGAGTTCGCAAATGAGGCGTGCGGCGGTTTCGGTAGCGAGCAATATTGCCGAGGGATCCGCGCGCGGCACGAAGAAAGACTTCAAGCAGTTTGTATCGATTGCACGCGGAAGTAATTGCGAACTTCAAACTCAGTTGCTGATTGCAACTCGTTTGGGGTTCGCGCAAGGACAAGGGATTGAAGAGATCGAAGTAGCCTCGCATGAGATCGGCCAGATGCTGAGTGGATTATCCAAAGTACTTAAGCGAAGCTCGTTTGAAGAGCTGAGAACGGAGAATATTAGATGTCAGTACTCGTAGGTAAGGGAACGCGGCTTATTGTGCAGGGAATTACCGGGCGTGAGGGTTCGTTTCATGCCAAGGGTTGCGCGGAGTACGGGACCAAGGTGGTGGGCGGCGTGACGCCGGGTAAGGGCGGAACCACGTTCGAGGGGTGGCCGGTGTTCAACACGGTGGAGGAAGCGGTGCGCGAGACCGGCGCGAATGCGACGATGATCTTCGTTCCACCGCCGGCCGCGGCGGATGGGATTCTGGAGGCGACGACGGCGGGTATTCCGCTGATCGTGTGCATCACGGAAGGGATTCCGGTGCTGGACATGGTGAAGGTGTGGGAGGTGGTGAAAAGTTCGAAGTCGCGCCTGATTGGACCGAACTGCCCGGGTGTGATCTCGCCAGGGAAGGCGAAGATAGGCATCATGCCGGGACTGATCCATAAAGAGGGCTCGGTGGGAATTATTTCGCGGTCGGGGACGCTGACGTATGAGGCGGTGTACCAGTTGACGCAGCGAGGGATTGGGCAGTCGACGGCGATTGGAATCGGCGGTGACCCGATTGTGGGGACCAGCCACATAGACGCGCTGCAACTGCTGAATGACGATCCGGATACGGAAGCGATCATCATGATTGGCGAGATTGGCGGAACGGCGGAAGAGGCTGCGGCGGAGTTCATCAAGCAGAATGTGAAGAAGCCGGTGGTCGGATTTATCGCGGGACAGACGGCGCCTCCGGGACGACGGATGGGCCATGCGGGTGCAATCATCTCGGGCGGCGAAGGAACGGCAGCGAGCAAGATGGCCGCGATGACCGCCGCGGGGATACATGTGGTCGTGTCGCCGGCGGAGATTGGCGCGACGATGCAGCGGGTGATGGGAAAGTAGAGCAGAGGATAGAGGAAAAAGAGAAAAGGCTCGGGCTGCGGCCCGGGCCTTTGTGCTGCGGGTTAGTAGGGCTGCTGGCGGGAGTAGAAGGCCCAGGCGATGGCGAACATGATGGCCACCATGAAGGCCAGTTCGGCGTGGGGGCGGTTGCGGTAGTAGAGGTTGACGATGGCGTCGAAGGTCCAGGCGGCGGAGCCTACAGCCCATATCCATGCGGTGCGGCGCATTGGGTCTCCTGTGCGGCTGGGGTCGCGAGGGGTCGCGTAGTTGGTATTTTATGCGCGGGTGGAGTTGGATGGGCGGCGGGAGAGAGGGAAAGTGGTTGGCCGCTGGAGGCTGCGTCGGCCTGTACGCTCGCGCTCGTCGTATGCTGGATGACGACGCTGAACCCGGCCCAGGCTGTTTGCCGCCTCTGCGTCGATCCCAACCAGGAGTCCTTCCCGTGCGCCTGCTCCAACCCTCCCTGCGCGTCGCCATCTTTGCCGCCGCGTTCGTCCTCATGGGCTCTCCGGCCCTCGCTTCCGCCTCTGACGCGCACTGGATCGGCACCTGGGGCACGGCTCCGGTGGCGGTCGCCAACAAGCACAACGACTTTGCCTCCGACACGACTCTGCGCCAGATCGTCCATGTGTCGCTCGGCGGCTCGAACGTCCGCGTCGTCCTGACGAACGAGCTTGGGATCGAGGGGCTCAGCGTGGGCGGCGCCACGGTTGCTCTGCCGGCTGCTGTGACTTCGGCCAATGGCGACGGAGCGATTCAGGCCGCGACCTCGGTGCCGCTTACCTTCAATGGCCATGCAAGCATCGTCATCCCGGCCGGGGGCGTCGCCGTAAGCGACCCGGTGACGCTCAACCTCCCGCCGCTTTCCAACCTCGCTGTCACCCTGTTCCTTCCGGGCCAGAAGCTGACGACCGTTACCGAGCACGGGCTCGCGCTCCAGACCAACTATGAGGCCGGAGGCAATCAGCTAACGGCTGCCACGCTCAACGAAGCCCACAAGACCGGTACCTGGAGCTTTCTGAAAGAGGTAGACGTCGAAGCTCCCAAGGGAGGCTCGGTGGTGGCCTTCGGCGACAGCATCACGGATGGCTGGCGCAGCACGAGCGGCGCCAACTCGAACTGGCCCGACGTGCTGGCCGACCGGCTGCACGCCGACCGTTCGACGCGCGAGTTGGGCGTGCTTAACATGGGCATCAGCGGCAACCGCATTCTGCACGACGGCTGGGGTCCGAGTGCGCTGGCGCGGTTCGACCGCGACGTGCTCGCGCCCGCGGGCGTCAAGTATGTGATCCTGCTGGAAGGCATCAACGACATCGGCCACGCGTACGACTCGGCCAAGCCCTATGACGTTGTCACTGCCGATGAACTCATCACGGGGCTCTCCCAGCTTGCGCGCCGGGCGCACACCCACGGCATCAAGGTGTTTGGCGCCACGTTGACGCCGTACCTCGGCTGCGGCTACTCGTCTGCGGCCGGCAATACGGTTCGTGAGGCGGTCAACCAGTGGATTCGCACGACATCCGAACTCGACGGCTTCGTGGACTTCGACCAGGCGACCCGCGACCCTGCGCACCCCGCCACGTTCTCGCCCACGGCCGACTCGGGCGACCACCTCCACCCTGGCGACGCGGGCTATAAGGCGATGGGCGACGCGATCGACCTGAAGCTTTTCCACAACTAGGGCCTAAAGCTTTTCTGCAAACATCCGATAAAGGGGTTGAAACCTTCAACCTCAGGGCGGCCTCCGACCCTCCGCAAGGAGATTCAGCGGCCGCCCTATTTTTTCCCGCGACTGACAAACGAGGTCGTTTACTTCAGCTCATATCCCGCGAAGAAGTACCCAATCTCGAAGGCGGCTGTGTCCTCTGCGTCCGAGCCGTGGATGGCGTTCTCGCCAATCGACGCGGCAAACATCTTGCGAATCGTTCCCTCGTCGGCCTTGGCGGGATCGGTCGCGCCCATCAGCTTGCGCAGGTCGGCAATCGCGTTATCCTTCTCGAGCACCATGGGAAAGATCGGGCCCGAGCTCATGAACTCCGTCAGCTCGCCAAAGAACGGGCGCGCTGCATGCACGTGATAGAAGCCCTCGGCCTGCGCCTTGGAGATGGAAATCTTCTTGATCGAAATGACCTTGAATCCTGCCTTCACAATCTCGGCGAGGATGGCTCCGGCATCGCCCTTCTTGACGGCGTCCGGCTTGATGATGCTGAAAGTGCGCTGTGACACGTAATTCTCCTTAGGTAGACTGCTCTACCAGTGTAACCGCCCGGTATTGTCGCCGGGTGTCGTGGCGGTGGGGATGGATGCCGGGTTTAGCTGGTCATCCGGCGCTGCGCTCTGGATGACGGGGAGAAATGGGGAAGGGCAAAAGCAACGGGCCCTTCACTTCGTTCAGGATGACGGCGAGAAACAGGCAAAGGCAAAGGCAAAGGCAAAGGCAAAGGCGACGGCGGCGGCAACGGCGACGGCAAGGGCAAGGCAGTCCGGGCGTTTCAGGGCGCAGGGGTTTGTGGAGGCTTCTTCGGGCATCCGGTGGCAAGGGTGTGGGTTGGGTCTAGCCGGGGTAGCCGCTCTTGATGTAGCCCTGGAGTTCCTGGATGGCGTTGGCCTGGCTGGAGATGACCCACTTGACGAGGTCGCCGATGGAGATGAGGCCGATGACGGCGTCGTGGTCGAGGACGGGGAGGTGGCGGATGTGGTGCTCGGTCATGATGGCCATGCAGTCGTCGACGGTGTGCTGGGGAGTGACGGAGATGACGGGGCTGGTCATGATCTGGTGGACGAGGGTTTGGCGGGAGTCGTGGCCGATGAGGATGCCCTTGCGGGCGTAGTCGCGCTCGGAGAGGATGCCGGCGAGCTTGTCGTCGGAGAGGACGAGGAGGGCGCCGACGTCGAACTCGGCTAGCTTCTCGATGGCCTGATGGACGGTGTGGTTGGGGGAGATTGAGAGGACCTTGTTGCTGGATTTGCTCTTGAGGACCAGTGCAATCATGTCGGGGCAGTTCATCGAAACCTCCTGAGATGGGGAGTTGCGCGGCGAGGGGTGCGAGTGGAGCGGGTGTGCTGACATCCGTTCAGAACGGCGGGCAGGATGGATGTGGCACGTGGAGACTATAGCCCATTTGGATTGCATGCGAACAGCGGCGAAGGGAAAGTGTTGTGGGTGGGGCCGGCGGGAGATGGGGTGCGGGGCGAATAGCGATGCGCATGTTCGAAAAAGTTGGGCGCTGCGAAAAATACACTGCCAAGGATGGATGAACTGGACTATTATGCCAGCCAACGGCCGATCCTACCTTCCGAGCCCGGGAGACTTGGCTTGCTCGGTATCTGATGCCGGATCAAATTCGAGTCCTGAGGTGTTGTATGGACGTAATGCTTGTACTTTGGGTTGCATGGGGAGTAGTTGCTGCCGTTCTGCTGGTGCTGCTGGGGTACCGCGGAACGCTGACTCGTTATGAAGAGGATCAGATCTTTCTTGACGAGACGGGCAGCATGGAAGCGCAGCAGCAGAGCGAGATTCAGCGCAAGCTGGAGAAGATTCGGCCGTTTCTGGTGACCACGGTCTGGGCGATTGGCGCGCTGACGGTGGTGATTCTGGGGCTGTATGTGCGTACTGCGATACAGAACCTGATGTAGGGAGAGATGTCGCCACCTGAGATGGAGGACGCGCCGGAGCAAGGGGAGCTCCGGCGGCGTCTTCACTGTGTGCACCCGTCTGGGAAGCCGGGCGAAGGGTGACGCGGGTTGGGGTGATTCTGCCGAAGCGGGTGGGGTGGGTTATCCTGAGCGTCTATGACTATGGACAGGACTACAGACGCGGCAATGGATAGTGCAAGCACGAGAGTGAGTTCGGAGAAGTTTGGGACGCTGGCCGATGGCGGCGTGGTTGAGGCGTTTACGCTGAAGAGCTCGGCGGTGGAGCTGCGGTTGATTACGTATGGTGCTCGCGTGGTGGCGCTGTATACGCCGGACCGCGAGGGACGCGTGGCCGATGTGACGCTGGGGTATGACGCGCTGAAGCCGTATGTCGAGAACGCGAATGCGTACCTGGGGACGATTGCGGGACGGTTTGCGAACCGGATTGCGCAGGGGCGGTTCGTGCTCGGGGGAGAGACGGTGCAGACCACGATTAATGACGGCGCAAATATGCTGCATGGCGGCGTGGAGGGGTTCGACCGGCGCAACTGGAGCGCGGAGGTGGTGCCGGGAGGCGTGGTGTTTACGCTGGTGAGCCCGGATGGCGACCAGGGGTTTCCGGGGACGCTGACGGTGCGGGTGCGGTATACGCTGCGGGGGAATGTGGTGCGGATTGACTATGCGGCGACCACCGATAAGACGACCGTGGTGAACCTGACGAATCATGCGTACTTCAACCTTGCGGGCGAAGGCAGTGGAACGATTCTGGACGAGGTGCTGACGCTGGAGGCGGACTTTTATACTCCGGTGGGCGATGCTGCCGCGATTCCTACGGGGGAGATTGCGGCGGTGGCCGGGACGCCGTTCGACTTTACGCGTGGGACGGCGATTGGGGAACGGATTGAGGCGGAGAATGACCAACTGCGGTTTGGGCGCGGGTATGACCACAACTGGGTGGTGCGCGGGAAGGCCGGGGAGTTGAGGCCGGCGGCGAAGCTGTATGAGCCGAAGAGCGGGCGCGTGCTGCGCGTGGAGACGACGGAGCCGGCGATCCAGTTTTACTCGGGGAATTTCCTGGATGGGACTCTGGTGGGGAAGAGCGGAGCGGCGTATGCCCAGTGCAGCGGGTTGTGCCTGGAGACGCAGGCGTTTCCTGATGCGCCGAATCATGCCTGGTTTCCGAGTGCGGAGTTGAGGCCGGATGCGATGTATCAGAGCGTGACGACGTGGACGTTTGAGGTGGAGTAGCGGGGGGAGTGGGGCTTTTAGCTAAAAGCAACGGCAGAGGCAACGGCAGAAGGCAACGGCAGAAGGCAACGGCAGAGGCAACGGCAAAGGCAACGGCAAAGGCAGAAGCAGATCCCTACGGGATGACAACCAAAACGGCAACAGCAACAGCAACAGCAAAGGCAACAGCAAAGGCAACAGCAAAGGCAACAGCAGAAGCAGATCCCTACGGGATGACAACCAAACGGCAACGGCAACGGCAACGGCGACGGCGACAGCAACGGCAACAGCAAATACGGAGATCCTTCGCTTTGCTCTGGATGACGGCGTAATACGTAGGGGCAGCGACTGCGCCTTCGTGGCGCTGCGACTTTGGTCCAGGGGACGGAGTGGGTGTACTAGCAGGGGATACAGCTAGAGTTCGGGGTTAGTGGGCGCTGGCGATGGCGCGGTCGAGGGTTTCGAGTTGCTGCGGGGCCAGTTGCTGGCGGATCTGGAGGAGGATGTGGACGTTTTCCTTCTCGAGGTCGTTGCGTGCGTGGGAGACGCGGTCGATGGCGGCGAAGACGCGGGTCTCATCGCGGAGGTCGGACCGTGAGATGGAGGCGAGGTTGGCCTCTTCGCGCTGGAGATTGGTGTAGAGGCTGGTCAGGGTGGGGCGGTTGGCCTCGAAGATGTTGTCCATGCGGTGCTGCTGGTCGGAGGTGAGGCTGAGCTTGCGGACGGTTTCATGGTCGTCCCACCAGCGGCCACCGAGGCCAAGGCGAAGACCCATGCGGGGCTGGGCGGTGGAGGTGGGGCGATCGAAGCTGCTGCTATGCATGCTCGCGCTGCGGCTGGAGGTCGAGGGGGAGGCGTTGGTAGAGCGCTGCTGGGCGACGGCGGAGGACTGGCCTGGTGTTGCAGCGAAGCCGGATAGACCGCCATTGGCACCGTGAGCGGAAGCTGCGGGATGCTGCGCTGTTCCGAGGTGGGCGGCGAAGAGGAGGCCCAGGCACAGGACGGCAATTGCCGGCAGGTCGGAGCGCCCGGCGACGTGGCGTCGAGATGTGCGGGTCGGCATCACGCGTCCTCTAATCCTGCAGCGATGTGGGAGGTGCAGCGGGCTGGTCGTTCTGGGTCTCGAGACCGAAGGCCGAAGGTGTCTCGGCGGAGGAGTCGAGCGCGGAGTCGATGTCCTGCAGCATCTGGTTGTCGGCGGAGACCTGATCGACGTGGGGAGAGTTCGTGGTGATCTGCTGCGAGGCGCCCTGCTGGGAGGTTTGGAGCGTCGCCGGGGGCGGATCGGAGGGTCCGAAGGCGAGCCAGCCCTGGCTGGCGGTGGTGAGCGCAATGCCGACGGCTACGGTGAGGCAGGCGGTTGCCCAGCCCAGATGGCGCTGCCAGACGGGGCGTTGCGGAGGAACGGCAGGGATGGGAAGGGTGGCGGAGTAGCGGTCGCTCCAGGTGGTGGTGATGCTTCGGAAGCTGGCGATGGGGGCTGCTGCTGCTGCTGCGCGGCGGGCGCAGAGGGGGCAGGCGGCGAGATGGGCTGCGGGTTCGGCAGAGAGGCAGCCGATGAGATGGTCGTCGATCTGGTCGGGCGAGAGATGGCCGAGGGAGCGATGCTCGACAGGCAGGGCTGCTGGCGGTGCTGAACCGTTGCGTGCTGGGGTGGGATGGAGATCCGGGGAGGCGCTCATGCGGACACTCCGGCGGTCTGGGTTCGTCCAGTGGCGAGGGAGCGGCGAGTGGTGGTGGGTCTGCGGAGAGCGGGGGCAGGCGGAGCGGGGCGGGATTCTTCCGGGCTGGCAGACTGGGCTGCGCGGACCGCTGCGCGCACGGACTTGAGGGCGCGGTGGAGGTGGGTCTTAACGGTGTTGACGGGGATTCCTGTGATGTCTGAGATCTCGGATAGCTCGAGATCTTCGGAGAAGCGCATGAGGAAGACGTTGCGCTGGTTGGGCGAGAGGTTGAGCAGCGCGTCCTGGACCTGGGCGGCCTTCTCCTTGATAAGCAAGCGGGACTCGGGGGAGCTCTCGTTGCTGGGGAGGAAGTTGGCGGCGTCGGTGATGTCGATGGCGGTGGCGCGGGCCTGGCGCCAGAAGCGGAACTTCTGGAGGCGCTGCTGATCTCGGATGAGATTGACGGCGATGCTGGTGAGCCAGGTGTTGATGGAGCAGTCGCCGCGGAAGCGGTCGCGGGCGTTGTAGGCCTTTAGGAAGCAGTCCTGGGTGATGGACTCGGCGAGGTCGGCGTCTCCGATGGAGAAGGCGACGAAGCGAAGCAGCCGGGGCCGATAGTTACGGACCAGGGTGTCCATGTCGTCGAGTTCCGTGGCGGCGCGCTCAGCGGTGGGGAGATTCGCGATGGATGCATCGAGCGTCAGCTGCATATAGTTGGAGACGTGCGTCCCTCCATTACAGATTACATACTGGATGACGATTATGCTGGCAAAGTTGCCAGAAGGTGGAGGGTGAGGCGCCGGTCGAGAGGACGGCGTGGTCGCGGGGGGCTTGCGGGGGGCTAAGTGGGAGGGGTGGGAGGATTGGCGGCGGCGATGAGGGCGGCGGCCGCGGCGTCCTTCTGGACGAAGTACTCGTCCATGAGGACGGCGATGAGGGCGGCGGTGGGGACCGCGACCAGTGCACCGACGACGCCTGCGAGATCCGAGCCGACCAGCAGCGCGATGAGCACGGAGAGTCCCATGAGATGGACCCGGCTGCGCATGATGCGGGGGATGAGGAAGCCGTTCTCGATTTGGAGATAGATGACGTAGAAGATGAGGACGCCGGCCATGCGGGTCCAGGATTCGGTGGCGGCGACGACGGCGGCGAGGGTGATGGTGATGATGCCGCCGGCCACGGGGATGATGTTGAAGAGTCCCATGAGGACGCCCAGAAGGAAGAAGTAACGGACGTGCAGGGCGGCGAAGACGAGAGTGCTGCAGACGCCGAGGATGAGCATGAGCGAGAGTTGGCCGAGGAGCCAGCGGCTCATGCGGAGTTCGGCGACGACAAGGGTGCGGGCGAGACGCTCGCGGGATTCGGGCTCGATGAAGGAGAGCAGGTAGTAGTAGACGAACTCGCCTTCGAGCATGAAGTAGATGCAGAGGACCAGGGAGGTGATGAGGGCGAGGAAACGGCTGAGCCATAGGGGCGCGGTGGCCAGCATGTACTGAGCGGTGGAGGCGATGACGTCTTCGCTTTTGGCGGCGAGGGCGTCAAAGCCGAACTTGTCGGCCAGGGGGAGGCGCTTGATGTGGGCGATGAAGCTGGGGACGCGGCGGGGAAGCTCGGCGGCGAAGTGCTGCACGTCATGCATGACGGGCGGCAGGGCGAGGATGAGGAAGAGCGTGAGCGTGATGAAGACCGAGAGCACCAGCGCGATGACGGCCAGCGGGCGCGAGGGCGACCAGTTGCGGATGCGCAGGCTCATGATGTTGTTCACCACGGGCATGAGGACGACGGCGAAGAGAGCGCTGACGTAGACCAGTTCCAGGACCGGGAGCAGGCGCCAGGCCAGAAGCAGGGCGACGGCTACGGCGAAGGCGAAGAGGATGTGTCCGCGAATGGTGACGGACTGCTTGGAGCGCTCTTCGGCGGCGTTGGACTGGTAGGGCTCTAGCGACAGCGGGCACGCTCCTTGGCAGGTGGATGGGATGCTCTCACTTGGATGCGGCGAGAGGCAAATGGGCTGGTTGGCGAGGGGTTGCCGGGTTGAGTTTCGCCGGGTTGAGTTTAGTGCGAGCCCGGATGCTGGGTGGAGTGGAGCAGGTGAAGGATGGCGTCGGCGGCCTGGTCGAGGGTGAGCTGGGCGGTGTCGAGGGTGTGGGCGGCGATGCGCTCGTAGTGGGAGCGGCGGAGGTGGAAGCGGCGCCGGGCGGCGGCGAGGTCGGCGAGGTTGGGGCGGGCGGTGGCGGTGGGGTCGGCGGCCTGCGCGGTGCAGCGGTCGACGAGGGTGTCGAAGGGCGCGGCGAGGTAGACGACGGCGGTGTGCGGGGTCTGCTCGAGGAGCAGGCGGTTGCCGAGTTCTTCGGGGGCTCCGCCGCCGAGAGCGAGGACGACGTTGCGCTGGCCGAGAAGAGAGGCGAGGGTGGCGGACTCGAGGTGGCGGAAGTGAGCCTCGCCGTGCTCGGCGAAGATCTGCGGGACGGTGCGGTGGTGGCGTGCTTCGATCTCGCGGTCGAGATCGAGGAAGCGCCAGCCGAGGCGCTCGGCGAGCAGGGTGCCGGTGGTGGTTTTGCCGGAGCCCATGAAGCCGGTGAGCACGATGCGGTGGGGGACTTCAGGCGCGGGGTGGGGTGTGGGGGTGCGGGATTTGGGTTTCGTGGGCATGTCGAGCGTTGCTGTACTCATTGTCGTCTCCGTTGAGGTTTCGGTGAAGCGAAGTTTGTTGGGGGCAAAAGAAAAACCGCAGACCCTGTGGGCTGCGGCTCGGTGGATGGCTTGGATTCTCTTTAGGTGGGATAAGAGAAGAGCACAACGCCGCCGGGCCGCTGGGTATACCAGTAGCAATAGCTAAATCGGCCGGTGGTGGGGCGCAGGTTCATCGAAATGATGGTAGCGCGATGTGGGGGATGTTGCAAGTGTGGGTAGTGGAATTGCGCTAGCTGACTGCTGGTTGCGGCGTGAGGTCGCCGGGGAGAATCAGGGAGAAGGTTGTTCCAGGATGCGGTCCGTGGGTATTGGAGCGAAGGGAGATCGATCCGCTGTTCTTATCTACCAACTGCTTGCAGACCCAGAGGCCGAGGCCGGTTCCGACGGAGCCCTTGGTGGTGAAGAAGGGGTCGAAGATGTGCTTGGCGGTGTCTGGAGGGATGCCGTGGCCGGAGTCCGAGACTGTGATGCGAACGCGGGGTGTGCCGTCGTGGGGATTCACGGAGCGGGAAGCGCGGAGGACGATGCGGCCATTCTTGTGAATGGCATCGAGGCTGTTGGCAAGCAGGTTGGCCATCACCTGGCGCAGTTCGCCGGCGATCCCCATGACGTGGAGGCGATGGTCGCCGCGTTGCTCGACGCGGGCGCCGTTAGCCTTGATCTTCGCCTGGAAGAGGCCGATGACGGAGTCGATCAGATCGGAGGTGGAGTTGCTGGTGGCGGCGGAGAACTCGCGGTAGAAGCCGAGGGTCTGACGGGTGATGTGGGCGATGCGCATGAGTTCGCCGTCGGCGACGTCGAGATATTCGAGGGCTGCGTCGGGCAAGTTGTCGGTTTTGCGGGCGAGGTAGAGGACGTTCATCATGGCCTCGAGCGGGTTGTTGATCTCGTGGGCGATGCTGGCGGCCATGCGGCCGGCGCTGGCCAGCATTTCAGTGCGCAGCAGGGCCTCTTCTGCGCGCTTGCGAGCGGTGTTGTCGGTGCCGATGAGCAGGTAGCCGATGATGAGGCTGTGGGCATCGCGCAGGGGGGTGACGGAGACGATGGCAGGGAAACGACTGCCGTCCTTGCGGATGTAAGTGAGATCGTAGATATCTTCGATGCCACGGGAGGCTTTGAAGACGAGGGCTTCGAAGCCGGGGGCGATCGGGGTTGCGAACTCCAGGCTGAGGCTGGCGGCGCGGGCGATGATTTCGAGGTCGTCGGAGAGGTCTGCGGGGGTGAGGTGGTTCACGACCTCGGCGGTGGTGTAGCCGAGCATGCGCTCAGCCCCGACGCTGAAGATCTGAATGACGCCGTGCTCGTCGGTGGCGATGCTGGAGAAGTTGGCGCTATTGAAGATGGCGCGCTGAAGGGCGTCCGTTTTTAGCAGAACCTCCTCGGTGCGCTTGTGCTCCATCGTCTCCGTTGGCAAAGTGGCATCTTCCGCGTAACTCCCTAGATGCTCGATTTGGCGGAGGAGGTTGTATGGGGTTGCGGGAAAATCAGAGGAGGTTGAAGCGAAACTTCAGTGCGTGCGCTGCATGCCGGCACACGCAAACTACGTGTCTCTCCAGTGCGCCAAAGGGTGAGGCGGCTTGGCGCAGTGGAGAGATGAAGGGAGCTTGGTGGATGGTCAACGGATGGTTCGCTGAGGGTCAGCTTTCGTCGGAGTCCGTGCCGCCGCCGTGCTGGAGCTTGCTGGCGATGTTGGACCAGACGCTGTCGCTGGGGTCGTGGATGGGCTCGAAGAGGCTGCGGGCCTGCTCGGCGATGGTTTCAAGATCGGCGACGAGGGCGGCGCAGTTGGGATAGGCCTTGAAGAAGTTTGCGAAGCGCGGATCCTTGCTGATACTGCCGCCGCCGGCTTCGAAGAGCTCGGGGAGATAGGCCTCGAACTCTTCGGGGGTCATGTGGTCGAGGTTGGCGCTGGCGAGGTCTTTCATCGTGCAACCACCTTCTGGCCTACGGATGCATTCTGGGCTGCGGACTCCGCCGCCCCGTTGAGGGGTGGAAGAGCCTGGGGATTGCGCAGGAGTTCGCGCAGCTTGAGGCGAGCCTTGTGGAGCTGGGATTTGCTGTTACCGGTGGAGCACTCGAGCATGGTGGCTATCTCATTATGCTCGAAGCCTTCGACGTCGTGGAGGACGAAGACCATACGGTAGCCCGGGGGGAGCAGAGCCACGGCGCGTTCGAGAGTGACACGATCGACGGAGCCGGCGAGGGCCTGATCGCGGGAGCCGAAGTCCCGCTTGGGAGCGTCGTCCTCGGAGGGGTTGATGGTTTCTTCGAGGGAGACGAGCTGGAGGCCCTTCTTGCGCAGATGCATGAGGACGAGGTTGACGGTGAGACGGTGGAGCCAGGTGGAGAAGGCGCTCTCGCCGCGGAAGCTGCCGAGCTTGCGGAAGAGATGGAGGAAGGCATCCTGGGTCATGTCCTCGGCTTCGGATACGTTGCCGAGCATGCGCAGGCAGAGGGTGTAGACGCGGCGCTTATGCAGCGCGTAGAGCGTGGAGAAGGCGTCGGGGTCGCCGTTCTTGGCGCGTTCGATGGCATCGGCTTCGCCGGCGATAGGAGCGTTCCGCTTGAAGAAGCCGGGGTTCGGTTTCGTCTGCATTCTGGGTAGGCCTTGGAGTTCCATAAGTGAATTGGTCCGCTCTTGGTCTTCACATCGAACGGCGCAGATGCTGAGGATTACCACGGCATCGGAAACGCTGCGCGCTGGATAAAGGTTTCAAGAGGTTGGACTGAGGAATGGGCCGGGGGGTTGTCCGGCCGAGTGGAGGTAAGGCGCAAGTCGCGCTGAGTGCGAGAGTTGCGATTGTGAGAAGTGTACGCCAGATGCCATGGGAAGCGAGATTCGGGAAGAGCGAAGCGGGGCGCCTGGGCGATATGCGGATGGGAACTCAACTGCCGAGGAAGCGAGCGTAGAGGGCGCGGGCGAGGCCGGTGTCGGTGGTGCCCTGGATGAGGGCGCGGCCGTCGGGGAAGACGGTGAGAGTGTAGGGAGGGTAGGTGAAGCGGAGGAGCAGTCCGTTGGCGCGGACGTCGCCGAGGGATTGGAGGCGGGATTGCAGAGCGGCGAGGTCGATGGGGTGGTGGTGCTGGTGGATCTGGACGGAGTTGCGGCCGCAGAGGGTGATGTGCGGACGCTGCTCGCCGGAGAGGGCGCGGAAGATGCGCTGGCCACAGACTTCGCAGTCGGCGCGGGGGGCGGAAGTGTTGATCTCGGAGCGTTGGTTGGACCAGAGGTCGAAGGAGAGGAGCGAGCGGCGCATGAGGTGGGGCTGACGGGTGAGGAACTTGAGGGCTTCGGTGACCTGGATGGAGGCGGCGAGGTTGACGGCGGTGGAGAGAATGCCCGCGGTGTCGCAGGTTTCGACGTTGCCCGAGGGAGCGGAGGGGAAGATGCAGGCGAGGCAGGCGGTGGGTTCGCCTGCCAACATCTCAGAAGCGAGAGGCTGGGCACCCGGTTCATCGGGGTTCGCCGATGGTTTAGGGAGGATGTTCATGGTGGCGGCGTAGGCACCGACGGCGGCGGCGTAGATCCAGGGGCGGTGGTCGCGGACGCAGAGGTCGTTGATGAGGTAGCGGGTCTCGAAGTTGTCGGTGCAGTCGAGGACGATGTCGGCGTTGAGGAGGTCGGCGGCGTTGAGGGGGACGAGGTCGGCGATGTGAGCGGTGACGTGGACGCCGGAGTTGATGCGGGCGAGATGGCGGCGAGCGGCTTCGGCTTTGGGCAGGGCTGCGCGGGCGTCGTCTTCGTCGAAGAGCGTCTGGCGCTGGAGATTGGAGGGCTCGACGAAGTCGCGGTCGATGAGGGTGAGGTGGCCGACGCCGGCGCGGGCGAGAAGGCCGGCGGTGGCGGCTCCGGTGGCGCCGACGCCGACGATGGCGACGTGGGCGCGGCGGAGATGCTGCTGGCCGGCTTCTCCGATGCCGGGAAAGAGGACCTGGCGGGAGTAACGGTCTTGATCGGAGATGGGTTCGGGGATGGAGAGGGGGTTGGCTGCGTTGGAGGGGGTGGGATCGGAGGCTGGAAACGCAGGCATATAGCCGAGTATACGTTTGGTGGAGGGGAATCTGGAGGGGGTCGGGCAAGCGCCAGGGAACCCGTTGTGGGTGCATGGCATCTGTAAAAT
>JAJYBU010000048.1 GCA_021778845.1 Acidobacteriota bacterium | reverse complement strand
TTGTTCCACAATCTCCCCTTCTTTACACGCCTGCGGCAACGTCTTGCCGTTCGCCACGCCAACCTCAACCTGCCGCAGCAGGTTCACAATCTGCTCAGCCGTATGCTTCTTCCCTCGTGCCATCGAACACTCCTCTCATTACCAGTTTTATCGTTCCCAACTGGTACAGAAAAGGCCGGGCATTCCATCTTTGTGATCGATGCCGCCGCTGATGACTGGCACGATCAGGCCGGACTCCCGGCCGATGTCTGTAAACCGGGAGAACGGCCTGCCCGAAGGCGGCAAGCCAGCTTGCGCCTGGACCACGTGCGATGCCACACCCGATTGCTGGGCCAGAACGCGACTGGCAGAGGCCGCTAGGAGGGTTGAGACAAATGTCCTACGCGTCAAAGTCATACTGGGATTATCGTCTCTAAGTCATTCCTTCGCTCGACTTCCCGCGTCGATCAACCAGTGCGCTTGCATCTTCAAGCATTTCCTCAAGGCGCTCAAACCCCGAGGCCTGTTTACTTGTGATCTGATTGCTGACCGTCATGCGCATAGCAGACACACGGTGGGCACTGTATTTGAGTAGGGGGACAGCCTCATGATCCAGCAGGTTTTCGCGGAGGCCGCATCGAGCTACACCTACAGGAGAACGCCTGATTGTTCTCTCTTGATGCGGCGATAGAATGTGCTTCGATTAATGCCGAGCTTGAGTGCCGCCGCTGTGATATTACCGTTCTCCGCTGTGACCGCGCGACGCAGCACTTCGTCCTTCAGGTCCCGGAACGTCTCCGGACCAGCATGCGCAGGCTCCGTCGCTGCAATGTAGGCGGCGGTAAGAGAAGCACGCGACACGTTTGCGTAACAAAAGCCTGCCATGTGCCGAAGTTGAAGCTCCTGCTTTCCGTATGCCGGCGTCTGCTCGAAAAGATCATGCCATTGTGCGTGGCCGATCGCGAGCGGCGTAAGTCCCAGATACGCGAGTCCTCGACTGCTTGCGGTTGTCAGCAGATCGTCGTGGAATGAGAGGATCCCTTCCTCGGGCGTGCCCAGCCAGGACGGGTGATGATGGATACGCACGAGGAGGTCTGTGGCGGACTCCTCCACCCAATCATGTTCAACGTGCGCCGCCGCATGACGAACCAGCCTGCTTGCAGCCGCGAAGGTATTGTCAGAGGCGAGCCCTGAGATATTCAGCACGCCCGCCAGGCTTCCCGTCGGTGAGAAGATTGGCATCGCATTGCACGCGAGGAATCGATTGTCGTCGAAGAAGTGCTGAGTGCCGACGACCTGGACAAACCGCCGCTCCACGATAGCTGTTCCGATCGCATTGGTTCCCTTGGCTTGCTCGCGCCACGAAGCTCCTGGGTTGAGCGAGACGCGGGCAGCACGGCCGAGGAACCTGTCGTCGCCCTGCGAATCAAGAATAAGCCCGCTCGGATCGGCAAGCAGAAGGATGCGTCCGCTGTTGGCCAGCGCGCGCTCGAGAATGTTCATCTCGCGCAGAGCAAGTTTCCGCATCTGGCGATTCTGCTCTTGTTGCAGGTGCAGAGCTGGCCTTGTCAGTGCCGGTTGGTCCACCTGCCAGTGCGACGCCATGCCGAGTTCTCTGCAGCGCTGCCAGGAGGCTTCGATCAGCTTCGGAAGCGGAGGCTGACGCTGTATCGCGACGGAAGAACGCATAGTGGATTCCTCCTCTCCGGCTTTCCGGCCTGCTCTTTCCCGGACCACTCCACAACAAAGTAGCGCTGTCTGCATACGGTTGTCGAGCGGTCTGTTGCAAATTGCAACGCTGCACGGTGGTGTTGATTGTCAGTCATTGCATCCGGAGAGCAGGATGCCCTCATTCCGCCCTTCTGAGCGGACGAAGAAAGGAATATCGCAATGGCAACTTCCTCCCCACTCCAACTTGATCCCATGAATTATGGTCATCCGGTCCCGTTCCGCAAGCGCTATGGCAACTACATCGGCGGTGAATGGGTTGAACCGCTTACGGGTGACTACTTTGAGAACATCACGCCCGTAACCGGCAGAGCCCTTTGCGAGGTACCACGGTCCGGTGCGGCCGACGTTGAAAAGGCTCTGGATGCCGCGCACAAAGCGAAAACCCAGTGGGCAAAGACCTCGGTTACGGAGCGGTCGAACATCCTGCTTCGCATTGCTCAGCGCATCGAAGAGAACGTCGAACTGCTTGCCGCGGCGGAGACATGGGACAACGGCAAGCCCATCCGTGAGACGACTGCGGCGGATGTGCCTCTGTGCGCCGACCACTTCCGTTACTTCGCCGGAGCCATTCGCGCGCAGCAGGGCGGTATCTCTCAAATCGATGATGACACCGTGGCCTATCACTATCACGAGCCGCTCGGCGTTGTCGGGCAGATCATTCCCTGGAACTTCCCGTTGCTGATGGCCACCTGGAAGCTTGCACCTGCGCTGGCTGCTGGCAATTGTGTCATCCTCAAACCGGCTGAGCAGACTCCAGCTTCCATCCTTGTCCTTCTCGAACTCATCGGAGATCTCCTGCCTCCAGGTGTCCTGAATGTTGTGAATGGATTCGGCCGCGAGGTCGGTAAGGAACTGGCCACCAATCCACGCATCAACAAGGTCGCGTTCACGGGATCCACCGTAACGGGTCGCATGATCATGCAGTATGCGTCGGAAAACATCATCCCCATCACGCTGGAACTCGGTGGCAAGTCGCCGAATATCTTCTTTGAAGATGTGATGCGTGAAGACGATGATTATCTCGACAAAGCAATTGAAGGCATGGTGCTCTTCGCCTTCAACCAGGGCGAGGTGTGCACTTGTCCTTCGCGCGCGCTCATCCACGAGAGCATCTATGACCGCTTCATGGAACGTGCCCTGGCGCGTGTAAAGGCCATCCGGCAGGGAAATCCGCTCGATATGAGCACGATGATCGGTGCGCAGGCGTCGAAGCAGCAGTTTGAAAAGATCATGTCCTATCTTGATCTGGGCCGCAAGGAAGGTGCAGAGTTGCTCACCGGCGGCAATGCCGCAACGATGGATGATGCGTTGAGCGGCGGCTTCTACATCCAGCCCACAATCTTCAAGGGCCATAACAAGATGCGCATCTTCCAGGAGGAGATCTTCGGACCGGTGCTCTCGGTGACGACGTTCAAGACCGATGACGAGGCGCTGGAGATTGCGAACGATACCCTCTACGGCCTCGGGGCCGGCGTGTGGACGCGCGATCTAAACCGTGCGTACCGCTTCGGCCGCGGCATCGAAGCCGGTCGCGTCTGGACCAACTGCTACCACCTCTATCCGGCCCACGCCGCCTTCGGTGGATACAAGCAGAGCGGCATCGGCCGTGAGAACCACCTGATGATGCTGGAACACTATCAGCACACGAAGAACCAGCTCGTCAGTTACAGCACCAAGAAGCTGGGCTTCTTCTAATGGCGGACATACTTCCCATGGCGGACCCTCCTCCACAGGTGACTGCGACCCCGGCGGCCTTGCGTCTCATTGAAGATCTCAAGGCCGCGCACGGACCCATCCTGTTCTACCAATCGGGCGGTTGTTGCGAAGGCAGCGCTCCGATTTGCTTTCCAGACGGCGAGTTCCGCCTCGGCAGCCGCGACGTGAAGCTGGGACAGATCGGCGGTGCTCCGTTCTATATCTCTGCACAGCAATTTGAGTACTGGAAGCACACCCAGCTTGTCATCGATGTTGTCCCGGGCTTTGGCGCGGCATTCTCACTCGAAGGACCCGGCGGACTGCAGTTTCTTACGCGTTCGAATTTGTTTACAGCAGAAGAGATTGCTCGCTTGCACGATGCGGGCCGCATTTGAACCAAACCACAGATTCACAAATCACAATTAAGGAGTTGTATATGGCAAACATGAAGGCAGCAGTCGTACGCGAGTTTGGTAAGCCACTCGTGATTGAGCAGGTTCCAATTCCCGAAGTAGGTCCCGGACAGGCATTGATGAAGATGGTCGCCACGGGCGTGTGTCACACCGATCTGCACGCAGCCGAAGGTGATTGGCCCGTCAAGCCCTCTCCGCCGTTCATTCCAGGTCACGAAGGCGTGGGCTACATCACCAAAGTGGGTGCCGGCGTCACGAATGTCAAGGAAGGAGATCGTGTAGGTTTGCCGTGGATGTGGAGTACTTGCGGCCATTGCGAGTTCTGCATCACGGGCTGGGAGACACTGTGCAGAAGCCAGAAGTATGGCGGCTACTCGGTCAACGGCAGCTTCGCTGAGTATGCGCTGGTAGACCCGAACTATTGCGGCCGTCTGCCTGACAACGTTGACTTTACCGCAGTGGCACCGATCTTGTGCGCGGGCGTGACAACCTACAAGGGCTTGAAGGAAACCGAAGTCAAGCCGGGTCAATGGGTTGCTATTTCAGGCATCGGCGGCCTCGGTCACCTTGCGGTGCAATACGCCAAGGCGATGGGCATGCATGTGGTCGCCGTCGATATTGCACCTGAGAAGCTCGCATTGGCGACCAAGCTTGGGGCAGACGCGGTTGTGATGGGCACGGATTCCGACGCTGCCGAGCAGGTGATGAAAGTCACGAGCGGCGGAGCGCATGGCGTGCTGGTCACAGCGGTATCTTTGAAGGCCTTCGCCCTGGCGGAGAACATGCTCCGTCCCAAAGGCATTATGGCGATGAATGGGCTGCCTCCGGGAGACTTCCCGATCAACGTCTTTGATATGGTGCTGAACCGCAAGACGCTACGCGGATCGATCGTGGGTACGCGAATGGATCTCGCCGAGGCCCTGAGCTTCGCAGCCGAAGGCAAGGTGAAGGTTACGTACAAGACCGCCAAGCTCGAAGATATCAACGACATCTTCGATCAGATGCGGGCTGGGAAGATCGATGGCCGCATCGTAGTGGAGTTCTAAGTCGTAGCAGCGGGGTTGCGTCTTCTCGGAGGTCCTCCCGCCTCCGGAAAGGTGCACCATCGCCCACCGACAGGGAATAGAGCGCGTTTGCAAAATCACCTGACTTTTACTCAGAGTGAAAGTCATAGCAGACCGAAGCGAGTGCTGTCTCTGGCTGCGCCTTTCGAAGAGAGGAAGTCATCGCAACGTTGATCTGGGCGGTACGTACGTATGGGGTCCGGCGCACAAACGCGTTCTCTCGTACAACAGTCAACTCGTTCCTACCCCGGAATCTAATGGTTCGGTTACTCACCGGCCCTACGACTCGGTTAGCCTGACCAGCATTTCATCATGCATCTAAAGCTGAATATGAATATAGGAGAACGACGATGCCCAAGTTCCTGATTGAACGCACTATCCCTGGCGCAGGCAGTTTGACCGCCGACCAGTTGAAGGGAATATCGCAGACGTCTTGCGGTGTACTGAAGAGTCTTGGCCCGCAGATTCAGTGGGTGCAGTCGTATGTGACCGATGACAAGATCTACTGCGTCTACATCGCACCGGACGAAGAGACGATCCGCGAGCATGCAAAGCTGGGGCGCTTTCCGGTTGACTCGGTGCGCGCTGTTTGCAGTATGATCGACCCGACTACAGCGGAGTAGTTGACTGCCCATGATCAACTCAGGCGGGCGAAGCGCAGTCGCCGGATGACCACCGTTCTTTTTGTGATACACCACCGTCTGAACATCGAGGATGCTGATGTCCATTAAAGGCCCGTCCCCAAATTCCGGAAAGAACTCCTTTCCTAAATAGTGACGCTCGTTACTTGGATCCTTCCAGTTCTCATCGACCTGCTTATTCAAATGGCGTCCCAAAAACTCCCACTTACTTGCCAATGCAGAACGTAGCATTACGTCCAGCCCCACTGGTTATGCTGGTTTCCGCGTGTTCGGCTGCTTCTGGAGACTCACTGGAGCCTCAAAAGTGCCATTTGTCGAGAGATTCATCGCGGTGTCAAGGGCGGAGTAAAAGTAGGCCAGTAGTAGGCAGTCAGGTTGTTGAGTATTCAGGGGCGAAGGGGCTCTGGAGCGTAGCGGAAGAGGCTCTTCGCCCCTGAGAGGCGTCTTGAGGATCAGCGTTTTGAAGGCGGGTTTCGTTTACGGAGGCTTTGCTTGAGCCCGCGTCCAGCGTCTCTTCCACGATCAACCGTCGCTCCTCAGCACTCCGTCTCCGACGTGGAGACCCTAACGACAACCCACCAACACGCGTTGCTTCCGACATGATGCCATCATCTCGGAACACATCCACCCTGTACACACGGCCAACACCACGCGCTTACTGGGCAGGTGCGTCTCCTTCATCCTCAACTCGATGCTCCGTCGCTCACGGTCTTCCATCTCGGCCTGGAGCAGGGCTTCGAGATAGTGCAGGTGGGAGTGGTTACGCTGGCCAGCCTCTTCGGCGAGCGAGGCGAACTGCGCACCGACGGCTGGTAGCTGCAGCGCCTTGCAACTCTGAGCGATGCTTGCGGTCTGGAGACTAATGCCTGCACCGCCTGTACGTTGCCGGAGAACAGACGGTCGTACTCGAGCATGGTCGGCAGAGGGCGTTCGTAGGCGGACAAGCTGCCGATATCGACGGCTTCGCCGACGGTGTGCTGCAACTGATCGGACAGCAGCAGATGGCGGATCGCGGCGATGTCTCCTCAACCCAGGTCGAGCGCCAGTTCGATGGCAGCGGTCAGCTTCTCGTAGCCGAACTCGCGGCCCATGCGGATGAGTGTCACCATGGCGCGGGTGCCGGGCTGGCGTCCCTGCCGTTCGATCATCTGCTGCCAGATGCGGTCATAACTCTCAGGCCACCGGCCCTGCGCCCGCCACTACGCCAGCGGCGTCGATCCGCGCAACGCTCCAGGCTTGCGGTCGAGCACCTCGAGGTAGTGTTCCAGATCGAAGATCTTCTGCAATCGGCTGTAGCAGTGCGTTTGGCAACTTGTTCTGGCCCACTTCGGCCGTTTGTTCTGGCCCAGCTGTTGGACAGAGCGAACTCCTGGTCTGTACTGAGCGCGAGCTTAGGACGGTGGCGGGAGTTGGACTGGAGAGCCAAAGTGGAACTATAGGAGCAGATTCGCCGGGAGTATGAGTTTGGGGCGGGTACGATAGCCGGAGTGGCGCGGAAGTTGGGCGTGCATCGGCGCATGGTGCGGGAAGCGGTGCGGAGCGCGACTCCGGCGCAGCGGAAGAAGACGCTGCGGCCGCAGGTGAAGGTTGAACCGGCGGCGTCGTTTATCGATGCCGTTCTGGAAGCGGACCGCAAGGCGCCGCGCAAGCAGCGCCACACGGCGAAGCGGATTTGGGAGCGCATTCGTGACGAGGTGCCAGGATGCACGGCGGCCGAGCGCACGGTGCGTCACTACGTGGAGTTGCGCAAGCAGGAGTTAGGGTTCGGGCGCCGCGAGACCTTCATTCCGCAGAGCTACGAGTGGGGCGTTGAAGCCCAGGTGGTACGAAGCGTACGCCGATCTGGATGGCGAGCGGGTCAAGCTGCAGGTGTTCTCGATGCGGTCGATGGCCAGCGGAGCGGCCTATCATCGGGCGTATCTGCGGGCCACGCAGCAGGCGTTTCTGGAAGCCCATGAACTGGCGTTCCACTATTTTGGCGGTGTTTTTCGTCGCCTTCGCTACGATAACCTGTCGAGCGCGGTGAAGAAGATCCTGCGCGGCTATGAACGGGAGCTGACGGCCCGTTTCATCGCCTTCCGCTCGCACTGGCAGTACGAGGCCAGCTTCTGCACGCCCGGCGAAGGCCACACTACGGCACGCGCTTCGCCGGAGCCGCTAGGCTTCAGCACCGGCAAGCTTCATGCCGCAATTGGTCCTGAATTCACTTTGACCGTGACCGACAATGCTGGCAATGTCCTACCCTTGACACGTACTTGGCTGCTTCCGGAGACTCCCCGGAGACTCAAAAGCGCACTGTGCCGAGAGTCTCATAGCAGCGGGCTGGGGTGGACGACCCCATACATGAGAGGATCCGGCGACCTCTGATTTGCGCCTTCGGCAGGCTGTGTGTCCTTCCCCCAAAGGGGACTTCTTTCTGAGGGGTAATGTGCGGTCTGCTCCGAACGCCGATCCGTCCGGAAAGGCGTGTGCCCCAACCCGAAAGCCCTTTCAACACACATAGGTGCGCGCAAGGAAGGTCGGGCGAGTAAAGCCTCCCCCTGATGATTAAGGCTCTCTATCTGCGGGCCCTCGCCACAACCATTTTAGGAGAGCATCTTACGAACTTCCGCTTGTAACGTATGGTTTTGAAGGACGAGATCAGCCAGCATGGCCCTGAGCTGAGCATTCTGATCGCGTAGATGGTTGATTTGCTCCGTTTCAGTTGCCGCCGCCGATAAGGACTTCGCCTTCCCGCCAACAAAGGTCCGCTTGGCCGCTTGGTTCATGTCAGAGTCACCCTGCAGCAAAATCACATTTGCCTTCTTATTGACACCGGCATGGAGTGTACTTGCTGAAGAATCCGCGGTCTTGTGCTTCTCGCCTTTGGACGCGGTTCTAGAAGCAGGCCCCACTGTTCCCAAAGTGGGATCCTGCTGTTTCCGCGTATCGTCGCGAACCCCTTTCGCTTGTTTCACCGGGCGATTGCGTGTCCAATCAAGTACCAAATTTCTATACCAGCCGACAGCTCGAGCACCCAGTGCCACCTGACAGGGGAAAGTCTCCTCTCTGATTAACTTGTACAGCATGGTTCGACAGAGGCCAGTTATAGACAGCACTTCACCGATCCGGATGATGTCGCCCGGGTCAGGGTTGTTTGCTGTCATGGTGTAGAGGTCTAGCATCAGCAAGATGCTAGAAAAAAATCGGGCGTTAGCGGAAGGGAAAACGGGAATTATTTTTGACCTGGTGATTGTTCCCGATGAGCCTCGGCATCGCAGGACATAAAGGTTTCTACCTAGCAAGGCTAAACATGCCCCAAGGCGGTGGGGTAGGTGTTGGGTAACCAATCGTGGCATGTTGCATTGCACCTTTAGCGCGGCCGGATATTTCTTGGGATCGCACGAAGTATTGTGGCTGCAGAGCTTCCGCCAGACATTGCTCGGCGTATATGGTCACTGATGGTACGGCCGCCACCCGCCGTACACACCAGGAGGACTATTGATGGAAGACAATTCTTGTTTTACGAAGTATGGCGCATATATAACGATGGTCAATCTGGCACGGAAGCTCGGCATCTCCCGCAGCGGTCTTTATAGTTTGCTTCGGAGCCGGAGCGAACGTTACGACGATACTAATGATGCAAGCGTTCGGTTCGGACGTCTCACCTCTTTTCGACGAAGAAAATCGATGCGATCATCCGCAAACGCAATGGAGGTGGAGATGCATAATGCAGCTTTTGACCAGATGCTTGATGGTTCTGAGCCCGTAGTGCATATGTCTAACTCTGCGATGAGCGGATCGTATGAGCCAACGGAGAGATGGCAAAGATAAACCTCGAGAATTGGGACGTTGCTGAATTCTAGCGCGTCCTTCATCTTCGGCGCCCCCGCGTCCTCGCCGCCGGGACTCTTTCACTCCTTGTTCGACGTGTGCTTCTTGCGCGTGCGGTCCCGCCGCACCAGATCTTCGCTCGTCGGCATCTCCCTGCCCGATGTGCTGGCCAGTCCGGGGAGAAAACTCGTTGCAACTCTCGCCCGTGTTGCACCGCACGATCGAGCGCATTCCCGCACTAGCCCCAGTGTGGTCGTATCGATGCCGATTCGCTTAGCCACGCGTTCTACGTGGCTACTTCTGCTTGTCTGAAGGCTGTCACCAGCGCTTTGGTTCGCGAACGTACGCTCTAGGTCGCATCTGTGCGCAGGGAAGACGAGTGTTTCGCGTGTAGCCAGAAAATAGCCAGGGTCGCATTTAAATCTCTGCGGCGCTTCCGCTAACGTCCTTTGCACTTCAGAATCTCAGCATGGACCCACGTCACTCAGCCCAATCGTCAATGCCCCAATACGATGCAGCCATGGTGGGAGTCGAGAGCAGCCTCAATGAAAAGACGATCTGCGAAATACATTGAAGGAGACACGCTAATGGTCCACATCAAAGGTATTGATCTACCATCCAATATCGATGATCTCATGCTCGGCCATCAGCGCCGGCACATCCTAACCGACGCAAAAAGCGGGGAGTTCGTTGAGCCGGTACCCTCCCGCGAAGAAATTCCGCTTGTGCGATCCTTGTCGACAGCACAAAACCCAGAGGATGTTCAGGTTGTTTGCGTCGACATGCACTACGACTACAGTGTTCTTGCGAAAGAACTGTTCCCGAGCAACATCTGTTAGTGCGACGCCTTCCATGTCCTGGACCTCTTCGATGAATGCCGAGAAGCGGTTCGGACGGATGCCCCGTGATGTCATGCGGTGGGCCTGAGCTCGGTGCGGGATAAGGGGTTATCGGAAATCAGTGCGGATTTCATAGCTAGTCCAGCATTGGAGGGATTTCGGAAATCAGTGCGGACGCTCTTGATGTGATCACGTTCTCTCGATCCTTGCGGGCATGGTGGCGGGTCTCTTGGAGAATTCTGTGGTCAGTCGGAACAGATATCTTATGTTCTCGACGCTGGCAAATACAGACGCCCTCTGTCTTGGTGGTCCTCGCGGATATTACCAAAGAACAAAAATAGTTTGCGGATTGACCTTCCGTCAGAGCTACATGTCAGTGTACTTCTTGAGTCGAGCCGGTCGTGTTGCCCCATGCGCGACTCTCGACGAGAGGATGCAACTGAGATGCGAGGACGAACACCAAAACGAAAAAAGAAGCATACCCACTTCGTTGCGGTCCCGCCGGAGGAGGTCAGTATACCTCTTGGTTATGACTTCCTGAGCGCACGACAGAACACAACCGAAATCGAGATCAAGGTCCGGCCGCAACTCAAACCTGAACGGTGCCACATCTGCAAGACTGAACTGCAGAAATACGGCAAACGGTCCCCGTCATTTCGCGACGTGAAGCAGGGTGAGCGCACCTGCGTGCTGATTGTTCAACGCCAGATGTACATGTGCAAGGGTGATGACCCCCACTTCATCGGACAGCCGATGCCCGGGATCGACACTAAGCATGACATGACTACCCGACTCGTACAGTACATGCGGAACAACCCGGATCTCACCAACGTCAAGTTGGCAGGCTCGGTGGGAGTGTCCGACAAGACAGCGGCGCAGATACATCTTGATCACGCGGTCGATATCGAAAAACGGCAGAAAGAGTTCGAGATATATCTTGCCCTTGGCTTCGACGAGAAGCGCATCGATGGCGTCGACTACTTCATTTTGGTCGACCTGGTAACGCGTACCTACATCACAATGATACGGGGTAACGACCGCGAGACTATCCGGAAGGAACTGGAGCAGTACGCTCACCGCGACCGTGTGGGGCTGATTAGCATCGACATGCACAACGACTATAGCGATCTTGCCAAGGAACTGTATCCAAATGCATTTGTTATCTATGATGCGTTCCATGTTCTTGATCTCCTCGACGAATGCCGCGAATCCGTCCGGATTGACGCTTGGAGACTCGCCACGGGCGACGCCAAAGCGATCCTTCACGACAGGAAGCACTTCTGGAGTCGGCTGAATGATCCCGCCGCCTGGGACGGCACGCAGTGCGATCTCTTCAATGAGAGCCCCTCCATTATGGAGGCGCACAACACCTATAGGACCTTCCTTAGCTTTTGGCACTCGGCGCGTAGCGCACGCGAAGCATCCCGCCTCTTTGACTTCTGGGTTGAGCGGATCCCGTTAGGCGTTAAGCCGTATTTTGAGAGTTTCATCCAAGCAATTGAGAAACGCAGAGACGAGGTCCTCATGTATTTCGCAACTGGGGCAACGGCCGGGCCGACGGAAGCCGTGAATCGCAATATCCAGGCAGAGATCTATAAGGGACGTGGGTACTCCGACGAGGGACTCGCCACCAGGATGAAAGTGAAGGGTGAGATTAAACGTGAGCAGCAGATCGACGCCCAGAACGGCGAAGGAGATACCGACGAAGACATCATGCGCCAGCGGGATGTACAGCTGTCAACAGAGGGATCGTTGGCGCGCTCAGAAAAAATGCGCAATCGACTCTCAGTGGCAAAAGCGAAGGTTTTGGCAGCGGCTGCTGAAAACACACAGGAAGGTTGCCACGAGGGAGACTGCGCTGCGCCACAAGAGCCGAAGTCACCCACAGCAGGGAACAAGGCGCCACCGGACAATGCAACCAATCATAGGAGCGGGGGGCCGATGTTGCTCTTTTCTGAGTCGGCCGTACTCGGCGCGTCGCTCTCGGACGAATGCTTGAGTTGTAGTGCATGGAACTCCAAAGCTGGAATGTGTACCGACCCATCTTTCGATTGTTGGGTGAGACCTGCGCAGCCTCATTCGGAGGGGCAGGTCTGAGCAACCTCTCACGATTCCGGGCGCAGTGGCCTACCGGCCGCGGCCACCCCACCGCAGCGATGGAAGGTGGGACAGCGCTATTGCCTTTGAGGGCCGCGCTGGCAGGCATGATGTGGTTCCCTCGACCAGGAAACTATAGTGGCTTTGCTTGCCCACGAAGCAATGACACAGTGCTAGGATCGGTGCCGAAAACTCCGGACAGGTGTCCGGAGTTTGTCGCTGCGTCCCTTTCCGTCTTCCAATTGCATAATTAAAAAATTGATCCCGGATTGGTCTTCCTCCTCGCCAAGGTTTCTTGCTACGGTTCAATCAACTGCCTCGAAGGAGAGGCTTTTGGGAGGTTTCATTCGTGCAAGCTAGCAATATTAATTCACGGCCCATGCTGCTGCTGGGCACAACTTCGGTGGCATCGCCCGCGCAGTCCGCGCCAAAGGACGATGAGACTCGGTTTTATTGCTCAGAGCAGGCAGCACTCGCGCAGGGCATGATCGTAGCTACCGCTCAGGGCGAACTGGAAGCACAATGGGATACCTTGCTCCCTCTGCTGCACGATATCTGGTCACATATGTCACAGCGTGGCGACCACTATATCAAAGCCCAGACCAAGGGCGAAGGCACCGGGCCCCAGACATCCTGGAATAAGTGGTCCGACAACTTCTGCGCGCTAACCGGTTTGCACCGCAAGACTCTACAGCGCCGGGTTATGGCATATCGCAACTGCTTGCTGGGCTCACAGCCGCAAAACACTGTAACTCCCAAATTGGCCACGAAGTCAGAAATAGCCGTCGCATCTCATGGCGTTTCCGCTCCGACGACCAACTACGAACGGCGGCCCAGCCCCGGAGCCGCCGACGCTCTTCGCAATGATGACGTGGACGACGAAGATCACTCGGATTGGCATTCTGTTCCAGAGGAGGATCGCGACCCCTCACAACTCAAGCCTGGCGACCGCAGCGGGCTCGCCACTCACGTGGTCAGTAGGTGCGCCAAGGCATTCAGTGCGGTTCTCGCCGGCCTCTCTCCGAGAGCCAAACTCGACATTCTTGATTACGTCTTTCGCCACATCCTCCAGTGCTACTTCGCGCCTGGCCATGGTGATGGGGAAGTCGCGCTGACGCTCACCTATATCCCTCCTAAGCCGCCGCAACTGCGAAAGGAGTGGCATTGCTAGGCCCAATTCTGAGGTCTTCCTGAGGCTACGCTCTCGACTTCGGACCATTGGCCCTGACTGGCCAAGGGTGGGCGGGACGAGTGGCGGATTCGCGCGGGGAGTATCCGGTGGTGTATACCGTCGCTGAAGTGAAGCTGCGGGTGAGCGTGACGCGGGCGCGGCATCGGAGGAGTGAGGTTTACGAGGGGCATCACCCCACTACCCATGACGATGAGACCGTCATGAATGGGGCCCCCGGCGGTCCTGCGCCGACGGCGAGAGGTGGATGGCGGCAGTGTAACCAGAGTAAGATGACATTGAAGAGGGGCGGCTATGGGCGGAATTCAGTTTGTTGTCGATGCAAAGGGGCAGAAGACCGCGGCGGTGATCGACCTGAAGGTGCATAAGGCGCTTTGGGAGGACATCGAGGACGTGCTAGTGTCGCGGGCGCGCAGCCGGGAGAAGGGTGTTCCGCTGGCGAAGGTCAAGGCTGCGCTGGTGGCGAGCGGGAAACTGCGTGGGTAGGTATTCGGTCGAGCTGAAGCCGAGCGCGCGGAAAGAGTTGGAGCGGTTGCCGGGGAGGGTGATCGAGCGGATTGTTCCTCGGCTGGAAGCGCTGGAAGAGGAGCCGCGTCCGGCGGGGTGCAAGAAGCTCAAGGGTGGGCGGGACGAGTGGCGGATTCGAGTGGGAGATTATCGGGTGGTGTACACCGTCGATGATGTGAAGCTGCGGGTGAGCGTGACGCGGGTGCGGCATCGGAGTGAGGTTTACGAGGGGTAAGGTTCTGTCCTTAGCCTAATCCCACCCATGACGATGAGACCGTCATGAATGGGGCACCCGGCGCGCCTTAGAGACCCACAAAGGTCACCAATAATCACAAGCTGCAACGCCTCATGTGAGTGAGAGACTTAGGGCTATGGATAGCCATCAGCGGAGAACACATGCCCGCGAGATACGGAGGCTGGGCTTGGATACAAAATCGCCGGTTCAATCAAAGCGCCCGGATAAGGCGGACGAAATTCCGTTTATCAAAGCCCCCGAATTTGCGATTGGCGTGGCGCTTTTCAGTTTATTGGTTGGTATTTTGCTCACCGTTCTTGGTGTGCGCATGAAAGATCTATCTTGGTTGTTCATGGTAGCGTGGGTCTTTGTAATTCCGACCACCTACATCTTCTGCGGAAGACTGAGGCCGATGCCTTTTAGGGTCGTGCTGAATATTTTTGTTTTGGTTGCAACCGGAGTTGGGCTCTATTCCTTGGATATCCATACTCGACCGCCAATTATCTCGTCCGTAGAAATATCTCCTCATGAAGTAGTATTTCGCCAAGTCGCAATCAACGGCGGCTCCGGCATTATCCCCGGTCACTTTTCGCAACAATATACGTTTCGCATAACGAATACGACGGACCGAGACGTCTATGCAATTGGAGCCGAGCTAAAGATAAAATCCGACCACCTCTCAGTCGATGATTTCAATCTAGGTATACCCAGATCGAGTTGGAAACCGCTGGATGACAGCGCCCCTGAGGGAGCTCGGACGGGCGACATGATGGCGGAGGGGATACGCAATAGGGAAGCTAACACATCGTATTTTGCTGTCGCCATAGCGCACTTGGAGCCGCATGAATCGCGGGAGGTCACTATGTGGGAATCTGACCCGAAGGCTTGGAACAAGGATACGGCTGTGGTGACTGGGGCCATATATCACTCCACGTTTGAGCCCGCTCCTACGTTAAGGAGCGGTGAAGCGTCGATGTTTATGCCGAGCGTTCCGTTCCCGGAATCAGGAACTCTCGAAAAGATAATCGCCTTACCCCACATTCCGTAAGGCAATCCGAGTCGCTCGATTCATCTTGCGAAGGAGCGGGCCCATTCGGTGATGGTGCGGATGGCTATGCCGCTGGGGCCTTTGGATTGCCAGGGTTTGGGCTCGTCGAGCCAGGTGGTGGCGGCGATGTCGAGGTGAATCCAGGCGTTTCTTGGCGACTTCACCAGCGTTGAGCTTCTGGACGGCGGCACGGAGCCGCCTGATTCCACCCCGTATCGCCCTAGCGTGCTTTCTTCCTGAAGGTGCTTTCGTCCGATGTCGCCGCAGGACAACGGAATGCTCTCCGTGCGCCCAGTAATCTTACTGGGCATTCATCCACAACCACCCCCCATAACAGCCGGTTGCGCGAGTTGCCCCTACGGGCGACAGCGCAGCCGGCCTTTTCTTTTTTGGAAAGGAAATAACTATGAAATCAGCACAAGCATTCGTTGAAGCGCTTGAGCTTGGGTTGAGTCCCATTGCAGCGCTTCATTCTCTTCCGGACTACAAACCGCGCTATATCCAGAGGGTTCCTGCCGAGATCCATCGCGCCGCCCTGCGGAATGGCTGGCGGTTCCTCCCCGTTTCCTCCAGCAAGCATCTTGCCGTGACGCAAGCGAGCCCCTACGAGGCAACGGACAATTTGCAGCAGTTGAGAAGCTGGGCGCGCGAGTCGCCACACTGGGCTCTCGTCACCGGGCCGGACTCCGGCGTTTTCGTTCTCGAAGTCGGTGGCGGCGAAGGGTTGGCATCGCTGCTCGACCTCTGCGGCGACGACTGGAGCTGGCTCGACACGCTTCGCTCCGTGGCCGGCGAGAAGCGCTGCATCTTCTTCGCATGGCCCGATGGCCGGAGGCTAATCAGTAAAGGTCACAAGATCGGCGAAGGCCTGAGTGTCCTCGGCGAAGGTGACTGGCTCCTCGTCCCGCCATCATGCGAGCCGCATGGCACCCAGCACATCTACCTGAACCCTGGGGCCGACGTCATTGCGGCCCCTGCCTGGCTTCTCGATCGTGCCTTTGAACCTGCCGATACGGCTAATCCTTCGCGGCCGTTTCCGCCATGCAGCTCCGTGCGAGCTGCGTGGTCCAGCGCTGTCCTGGCGGAGGCCACACATGACTAAGGCACGGCGGCTCGTAGTCCGGCTGGCTCTCATGCTCAAGGTTGCCGGCATCGAACCGGTTTTCGCGGGCTGCAACTATCGCGAGATGCAGGCAGGCATGGAGCAGCAATTGTCTGGACTCACGCCCAGCCGGCGCAAGGCGGTGCGACGCCAGACTCTCCGGTTGATCTCCGAGGCTCAGGGCCTGGAGCGTGCCGCTGATCACTTGGTCCCGCGCCCTCTTCATCAGGGCAGTATGAGGACGCAGCTGCCCATCGAGCACTCCCCTGAGCAAATGCGCTGCTTACCGCCAACGGCTCCTCGATGTTCAGTCTGCCGGATGCGCTTCGGCTTCAAGCGTAGTTATTCCAGCCGTTCCATTGCACAACGGGTTTGCGACCGGCAGAACGACGTTCGGCTGGCCGTTTACCCGTGCCCGGCGGGAACTGGCTACCACCTGGGCCATATCCCGGACACGAGGCCAGCGACTGCCGGTCATTCTGCTTCAACTCTTCAGCACCGAGAGCCGCATCGCGTCGACGCACACGTGGCACCAATGGTCCCCACCCCACTGCCAAAGGAATCCCCTATGAAGATGCAAGCCACACTCGGCAATCCCATCCTGATCATGGTCTATAGCACGGCGCTGTTGTTCATCGGCTGCGCCGTGGGCATGCACTGGGCGCACACGCCCGCAACCGCTCTTTGGCTGTGTATTGCTGGAGGCCTTCTCATGGCCGTGCATGACACAGCCACAGGTGTCTTATGGTTCTGGCTGACCGCACGGTGGGCTCACTCCGTGATCCAACGCAATACCCGCGGATAATTTATCGCTGGTGGCAGCGCCTCTGCCACCGGCGCGGATCCATTCGCTCCTATGCTGAAGGCTCAGTGTGTGGGGACTGCCCACGCAGGTGGAAGTACTGTTCCGCACACGATCATCGAATGTATGCCCGTCAGATTAGGGCGTACGCCAACCTCACATTTCAGCCTGACACTATTTCCGTCAGCTTAGGGTCCCTACGCTGATTTCTTGACATGCATTGCGAGAGGTCTAAGAGCTCAACCTTACAAATTGAAGGAGGATCCACTTTGGTGGCAACAAAATCGAAGCAAAGCGGCAAGACCGTCGGATACGTCAGAGTCTCGAGCCTGGATCAGAACACCGCCCGACAGTTAGATGGCGTGCAACTTGATAAGGTCTTCACGGACAAGGCGAGCGGTAAGGATACAAACAGACCCCAGCTCCAGGCAGCGCTGGACTACCTGCGAGAGGGCGACAAACTAATTGTGCATTCGCTAGACCGGCTCGCAAGAAATCTGGATGATCTACGCAAGATCGTCTACAGCCTGACCAGCAAGGGTGTTGTTGTGGAGTTCGTCAAGGAGAATCTGACCTTCACCACTGACGATTCAGCGATGAGCCGGTTGTTACTTTCTGTAATGGGTGCATTTTCGGAGTTCGAACGCTCTCTGATCAAAGAGCGCCAGCGCGAGGGGATCACTCTAGCAAAGGATAGGGGCGTATACAAGGGACGCAAGCCATCCTTGAGCGATGAGAGAGTGGCAGAAGTGCGTCAGCGGGTTGCAGATGGCGAATGCAAAGCCGCTCTGGCCAGAGAGTACCGCATCAGCCGCGAGACGCTCTATCAATATCTCAGGACCTAACGAGGTCACCCACGGCAGGCGGGTGAAGAGGACAACGCTCGCTATGCTGCATGCAATTTGAGCCTATCTATATAGATAGGCTCAAAGACTTCACCCACCGACGCCCCCGCTGTACAGCTCAGTACTTGGACTGCCTGGAGTTCTTCCCGGTCGATGCGCAGACCATCCTCTGCGTCAGGGGTCTATCCCCGCGTGGGCGGGGGACCCACTTATGGTGATACCGCCGACCGCGCAGAGAAGGCAGCCGTCATCATCACCACCAACCTGCTCTTCTCCGAGTGGTCCTCGGTCTTCCCCAACACCTGCCTCTGCAAAGCGCTGCTCGACCGCATCACCGATCGCGCCCACATCCTCGAGACCGGAAGCGAGTCCTACCGCTTCCGCCGCACCATGGAAAGAGAGAAGAAAACTTGATCCAGATGGGGCCAGATTTCGCCGTCGATTTACTCCTCCTCCGCTCCGCTCCGGAGAAGCAAATCGAACAACACCAACTCTTTCCAAAGTAGGGCCAATATTCACCGGCACAGTGGGGCCAAGTTTCGTTGACAAATGCAAATGCTCTCTGCCAGCAAAGTCGCTAACTCCGAGACGTGGAATGCAGGGGAGGCTCGCCCCATAATGTGTCGCTGCTAAGTTCACCTTCAATCCCAGGACACGGCATCACCTTCATCGGCAAACGAGCATAGTGTAAGGTCACAAGAACACATCGTGAAAGCTAGATCCGCTTTAGCGTTGCTTTGAAGCGATTTTCTGACGGGCTTCCAATTCGACATCGCTTTCACTCGGATCCAGACCACCTCTGAAACTTAGCAGTCATGTTACGGAACGCTGGCTGAACCGCGGACTGCCTTAATTCGACTCGTCGATCAGCTCAATTCCAGAAACGGTCGCGTAGTTGAGCCCCGGTTCGAAAGTTACCGTAATTTTCCCCTGTGCAGATGGCTTCAGATGGTAGAAGCTATTGGTCAGCCCACTTTTGGGACCGGCCTGCTTGTCGATGTCGAAATTGTCGAGAAGGGTATTGCCATTACAGAGGACCCGGAACACGCGGCTTCCGATTCCGCCGCTTGGGAAGGCGGTTATGCCGAAATAGAGCTCTTTGAAGTGCAGGATGAGAGTGTAACGATCACGCAGATCGACCGGGAACGAATAGCTGAAATTCCCATATCGTTCGCCTGAAAGCCAGTCTCCGCTCCCGACTTCAGCGGCCGAAATGTTGTGGAGAAGATGCCGCCCATGAAGTAATTATCCGGCCCCCAGGTGACGCCGTAAGAGTCGGTCAACGCTGCGGGCTGCGTAAAGATATGGATTGGTGCTTGACAGTGCGGGAAGCCAGGTAGAATCTGAATGGCGCTCAAAGACGGCGTGCCAATTACCGTGCTGATCATGGAGATACAGCTTTCCTTCCGCAGCCGGGGAAACATCCCGAATAATCCGTTCATCGCCAATATTTCCGTTAGCGTCTGAAACGATATCAAAGTCGAGCAGTCTGATCTCACCACCTAAGTTTCGCTGAAGTCGGCCTGAGCCTCGCCCAGAAAGGGAGAACTGCGTTCACAGATTTCGGCCATCCTTCTTCGTATTCTCAGGAAAATCGTATTCACGGAACGGACCGAAATACCGGTGACCGCCGCAGCCTGGACAGCCGTCAAATCCAGCACAAAGCAACGAACCAGATGGCGAAAGCGCGCTTCACTGATTTTGGAATGGCGAAAGCACTTGTTAACCCTAACCATGACAGAAGATTAGCTCTTTCTTCTAAGAGCTCTGCTTCCTAAGACCCTAGGTGATTTTGCCTATTCAAGGCGACGCAAAGCCAAGGGTTCACACAATTTGTGCGGGCCCTTGGTCGTTGGCATGAAAGTTTGATTCCGATGACTTTGGGACGAGGATTTCAGGATTCAAAGAGCGTATCGAAGATTTTGCCTGCAATGGCTTTCGCAGACTTCTTATCCAGCCCCGATGGCTCGAATCGCATTTCGACTTCAAGCGCGTACAACATCGAGTAGGCGACATGGATGGCAGTGCTACGCTTGATCGCATCTCGACCTTTTCCGGCTGGACCGATGATAGCCGTGTAACTGGTCTCTGCGTTTGCGAGCAGAATTGCTTTATAAAGTTCCGCGAGACGCTCTCGCACATCCGGATGACGGATGGTGTAAAGCCGGAACTCCAGTAGCAGCAGCCCCCACGTCTCATCTCCGATAGAACTCAAATAGTCCTCGCGCATGATAGCCAACGTCTGCTCGCGCGACGTGGACCCCTCAATTCTCCGGCGCATCTCCGCACGGCGGTGGAGAGCGTGGCGCTCAACAAGAGCCAGAAAAACCTCTTCCTTGCTTTTGAACTGCCCATAGATCGCGCCTTTGGTTCGACCGGCCAGCTCTGCGATTTCCGCCAGATCGGCCTTTTCGTAACCATCCCGAACAAATACTTTTTCGGCGGCTTGCAGCAGAAGCTTGCGCGTTTCCTTGGTCTTTATTTCGTGTTTGGTGAGTTTTTGAGAGGCCATGACGTCGCGTTCCATCCTAGACGATGACTGGCTCCTTCCCATTATGGTTGGCGATGCTTCTCGCTGATGAGGCTGTAATTCCATAGCGTTGTTGGATTCCGTTCTTCGGTCAGGACTTGGAGCGCGCAGCGGACGCAGATTGCTGGCCGTGCTTGTTGTGCAGGATCGCGCCATATTGTTTCGCAAGCTTCTTCGCTACTGAATCTGCGATTCCGGTGCTTTCGGAATCCGTGCGAACGGCACCTTTGACCTGCTCGGACTGGCTGAGAGTGCCCGTCGCATTGGTATAGGTTGCTGTGAACGTCATCTGCGTCGCCCCTGCGAACATCCCAATTGGACCTGTCGATGCGCGAAGCACTTCGTTGCCTTGCTTGTAGGTATCGATGGCGATCTTGATCGTGTACTGAGGGCAGGGCGTGCCATGGCCGATCGATCCATATCGGTAGACCTGGCCGATTCCTTTGACCTCTTTCAAACGCCTAATTATATGCTCATAGACCAGCGCACGATAGGCTATGGGAACATCGACCTGTTTCCAGTCCGGCATCTCGATCAGGACGCTGTTCGGCTCGACGGGATTGTCTTGGCAGGCTGCCGGTGATTGCAGAGACGCAAACGTGTCCGAGGGCGTCGATCCGAGTACCTTGAGCGCTGCCGCCGCATCCGTTGCTGGAAGGTAAAACACCACCGAATGCACTCCGCCTTGCTTATCTTCAAAGGCGATTGTGAGCATATCGATACGGTGATGCATCATCGCTCCAGCCGCCATGCCGCCACCGTACGGGATGAGCATTCTCATGATCCGTCCGCCCGTCCCGCCAACCTCAACACGCTGGTTACCCGATTCAACGGTGGTGATCGCAGAGCGCTTGATGGTCGCCTTGGCAGACTTGCTGTTGAAGGTGACCGACTTGGCATCGACATTCAAGACGCCTTTCGTTTTTGGCTTCACATCTGGTAGGCCATATGCGTGCTCTGCGTTCGGCTCTTGCCAAAGCAATGGCGTTGTCCCAGATGCGGCAGGACTCGGCACTCGTTGTTCGACCTGGGCCGAGGCAAACGAAACGAGCGGGCATCCAGTGAGCCATCCCAGAATGAGCGACAACATAGTCTGGCGAAACGTGGGAGTGGTGAACAAACTTATCGGCCTCCAAAGCCGTACCGGTAGGTATATACCTATAGGTATTAGCTTGGCAAGCCCGACTGACGGCGCGAAGTCGAGAGCTGTTGGTGCTCGCTCAAGTTTGATCATTGCAAGATACTCGAACCTCGCTCAACGTTCCCCTGTGAACCGGTGACGGTTACAGAGTCCGTCACACTCACTCCGGGTTCGCATGGCCGTCGCTGTGGCAATACCACGCTCCTTGGAAGTAGCATCTATCGCTGGAGCTCGTGCAGAGGCCGGTCGTGGAGATTGCCCGCGAGTATGTTCGTTCGCCTGAGAACACGTTGGTGGTCTCGTCCGACAATGAAAGCCGCTGTGAGATTAACCAGCACATCCATCGAGCGACGCAGGACACCGGCCAGGTGAAGAGTTAAGAGCACCGAGTGCATGTGCTCTACGCCCGACAAGACATCACCGGAGACACGACCGGCAATACGCGCAGAACTACGAGAGTGGTGACGTAATCCGCTACTCGAAAGGGTCGAAGCCGCTCGGCATTGAGGCGGGGGAATATGCGCGTGTGACGACGCACAGATTTACACGAACGACGCGGCAACGCTGGCTCAAGAACTGAGCCGTGATGTATCGAAGTCGGTAGCTCTTGAGGATGTGACTATTGCGAAGAGCCTTGATTCTCAGCCGGTTCAGCAGATCGTAGAACAGCTTGGATTGAGTTTGAGCCTGTAGAAGTGTTGCAATACGTCATCCTTTATAATCAACTAATGACGTTTTAAGACAACCGACGATGACAAACAACATGGTGAAGACAATGCGGTATGTCGGCAAGCACGGGATCGTCAGACCCCGCGATCTTGAAGCGCTTGGAATCCCGCGCGAATATCTACTGCGTCTGTACCGGCGAGGCAAACTCAGCCGAACTGGTCGTGGTGTTTACACTCTGCCAGACGCGGCTATTACTGAGAGACATTCCTATGCAGAAGTGACGAAGCGGGTTCCGGGAGCTGTTCTATGCCTTCTGACGGCGCTCGCTTTCCACGAGATCACGACTCAGAACCCATCGTCGATATGGATTGCCCTGGGGAAGGGCGCTAGAACGCCCGCGCTGGAGTCTCCCACGCTAAGGATTGCTCGGCTGTCCGGGCCATCCCTCACAGAAGGCATTGAGACCCATCGTGTCGAGGGCGTTTCCGTCCGTGTGTACTCCGCCGCAAAGACCGTCGCGGACTGCTTTAAGTTTCGTAACAAGATCGGTCTCGACATCGCAATCGAGGCTCTAAGAGATTGCCTTTCGCAGAGGAAGGCGAGCATCAACGACATCTACCGATACGCTAAGATTTGCCGCGTCAG
>JAJYBU010000071.1 GCA_021778845.1 Acidobacteriota bacterium | reverse complement strand
GCGCGCACCCGCGAAGCCCTCGATCAAGCCATTGCAGACCTGCTGCCACACATCACCGCCGAAGATGCTCAAGCCTGGTTCAGGCTCCGCCTCGGCACATTATAGTAACTATAATATTGCTCTAGAGCATCGCTGCGCAAGGCCACGCTTTGAAGGGGCGGGGCTTCAGCCCCGCCATAAGATGTTGAAGACGAAGCGGGCTTTAGCCTCTGAGGGAATCTCTGCATCCCGAGCCGTAGTCCCGCCGCCTCCTCACGCATTCGCCAGTGCGCGGCTATACGCCGTCAACAACTGGTGCCGAAGGTCCGCAGCCTTCGCAGTGTCCGGGCAGTCCGCCGACGCATTCCGGCAGCGCGAGATCGTCGTCTCAAACCCCCGCAGCATCTCCTTGCACGGCTCACACCCATTCAGGTGTGTCTCCATCTCTTCACACGAGAAGTCATCCAGTTGTCCATCCAGGTAATCCAGCAGCTTGGAGAACATCTTCTTGCAGTGCCCGGGTCGTGACAGCGGAGTCGACCTTCGCGCCACGGTTTCATTCGTTCCCGTCGCATTCAGCCTGGCCAGTTCCTTCTGTACAAACAGCCGCGCCCTATGCAGCCGCACCCGCACGGTCCCCGGCCGCAGCCCCGTCACCTCCGCGACCTCCTCATCCGTCAGCCCTTCCATATCCCGCAGCACCAGCACAATCCGGTACGGCGGCGCCAGGCTGCGAATCGCCTCCCGCAACCGGCTGTCCTGCTGCCCGCGAATCGCTGCCAGCTCCGGACTATCGCTGGGCCGCCCATACAGCCCCTCCAACTCCTCGCGGTCCGGCATCAGCTCTTCCAGCGACATCTCCGCCTTCGGCGCAAACTTGCTCTTCCTCCGGCTCAGCAGGCAACTGTTCCTCGCCACCGTATACAGCCACACCGCCAGCGCCTTCGAACTGGTGAACTTCGGCAGGTAGGGAAGGGACTTGATCAGTACCTCCTGCATCGTGTCTTCGGCGTCCTGCCGCTGCCCGCACACCCGCATGCTGAACGCGAACACCGACCGTTGCAGCAACTCCAGCGCCTTCTCCAGCGCGTCCGCATCGCCCACCTGCAACAGATCGACTGCCTGCTCCACGTCAGAACGCATTGCCGCCACCCCAGCCCTGTACGGCCCTGTCGAAACCTGTCGTCATCTGTTTCCGATCATAAAAGAACGATCCCACCGCTACAAACCATCTGAACAGAAATTGCGCGCCGCGGATACGCGCACCTCTGCCCGGCCGCCCCCCGAAAAAATCCGAACACCGCCCACGCTGGCCGTCCAGCGGTAACAAACTCACGCAAAATTGCATCTATGCCGATGAGAGCTTGCCGCGAGTCCATTGGCGGCTCAGGAGGTTTCACTCCATGTCCGCATTCTCGCCCCGGCAAATCCTCTGTCCCCTCGATCTCACTCCGGCCTCCGAGGGCGTCCTCCGCTGGGCCGGCCTCTTCGCCGAAGCCTTCGGATCTCACCTCGACATCATTCATGCCGACTGGTCCGAAGCCCCCTACTTCTTCACCCAGGGCCAGATAGGCGAACTTGTCGCCGAGGCCGCCCACCACCGCAAGACCCTCAGCCATCACCTCCACCATCTCGCCACGAAGGTTCTCGGCTCACGCGTCCCCTTCAAGACCTCCGTCCTCGACGGGTCCGCCGTCGACATCATCCTTGCCTACATCCGCCAGAGTCCGCCCGATCTCATCGTCACCGGAAGCCAGGGCCGCAGCGGCTTTGACCGCCTCCTGCTCGGCTCGGTTGCAGAGAACGTTGCGCGCCACGCCATCTGCCCCACCTTGATCGTCAAAGGCTCCGTCATTCCCTCCGACCAGCACGCCATCCGCAGCATCCTCTGTCCGGCTGCACTCTCCGACACCGCGCAGCACTCCATCTCCATCGCCGCCGACGTCTCCGCCGCCTTTCGCTCCGACCTCAGCGTCCTGCACATAGTCGAGCACAACGTCCTTCCCCCCGAAGATGCCCGCGAGCATCTCTGCCAGTTGGTTCCCGCCGAAGTACGCAACCGCTGCCACGTCAAGGAAATCGTCGGCTCTGGAAACCCCGCCGAGCAGATCATCCTGCACGCCCGCAGCGAGCACCCCGATCTCATCGTCCTCGGCTCTCCCCAACGTTCCTTCCTCGAATTCAACACCCTCGGCCGCACCACCGAGCGCGTCCTACGCCACGGCCCCAGCCCCGTCCTCCTCATCCCCTATCGCACCAGCGGCCACTAGTCCCTCGACCCTTTAATCCTGTTCCAATCCAACACGATGGGTGCCCCAGGTCCCGCCTTTGGGATCTGGGTTGGAACATCTCTACGCGGTCACAGTACTAGAGCAAACTCTCGGCAGGCATGCGTCAAACAGCGTCATCTCGACCGGAGCCGAACGCTTCCGTCACCCCTACGCACCAAGGCCGGCTGCCCAAACCTCCAGGGAGCCGGCCTCTACGTGCGCACGTCCGTCTTTACTTCGAAGCCATCACCAGCCAGGAATACTTCCCGACGTGCATCGCCGCCGCATCGCGGAATCCAGCCGCCCTCAACTCCGCGACCACCTCATCCGCCGCGATCCGATGCTCCAGCGGCGGCCCCGCCACACGCTCCACATCGGGGCTCCAATCAAGCAGTGCGACCCGGCCCTGCGGCTTCAGTACCCGCTTTACCTCCGTCAGCACGGCCCCGCGGTCGTCCAGTTCATGCCACACATTGGCCGTCAGGAATACATCGCAACTCGCCGCAGGCAGCGTTGTGGCCGCCGCGTCCGCATGCACCAGCTCCACATTCTTCAGCCCGGTCTTTTCGACCTTGGCCGCAATCCACTCCAGCATCTTGTCCTGCGCGTCGACGGCGTACACCTTGCCCGTCACTCCCAGATGCTGTGCCAGCGGCAGCGTCAGATAGCCTGTGCCAGCGCCGACATCTGCCACAGTTTGTCCAGCCTCCACCTTCAGCGCGCTCAATACCTCTGCCGGTGGCAGCCACACCAGACGCTCCGGATCTTCCAGCCGTTGTGCCTGCGACGCAGGAAACTGTCTCTCGTTCATGAGCACTTCGCCGATCCCGCTTCCGGCAGCTTCATCAGCCGCAGAATCGTCATCGCAGGACACCAGTCCGTCAGCCCGGACTGCAACAGATTCACTCCAACAAACGCTGTCAGCCAAAGCCAGTTGGGTGAAACCCAGTGCGCCAGGGCCAACGAAACCAGCACAACGATTCCCGCAAGCAACCGGGTTACGCTTTGAACGGTCATAACAATTCTCCTTCTTCTTCAGAGGGTGTGGTTAGGGAGCCTCTCTCAACAGCTCCGTTTACAAACGGCGAGGCTTCAGCCCCGCCAACGCCTTACAAACTCTCAGCTACTTTCTCTTTCTCCTTGCCGGCATTCAGCATGTAATACAGCACCGGCACCGCAGGCCACGACAGGAACGTTGAAGCCACTCCGCCCGCAATCAGCGATAGCCCCAGTCCCTGGAAGATCGGGTCGCTCAGAATCACGCTGGCACCTACCACCACGCCCGCAGCGGTCAGCAGCACCGGCCGCAGCCTCACCGCGCCCGCATCGATCACGGCCTCCGCCAGCGGCACACCCTGCGCCCGCCGCAGCTCGATGAAGTCCACCACGATGATCGAGTTGCGCACAATAATTCCGGCTCCGGCAATAAACCCGATCATCGACGTCGCCGTGAAAAACGCTCCCATCATCGCATGCGCCGGCAGAATGCCAATCAGCGTCAGCGGAATCGGCACCATGATCGCCAGCGGCACGGTGAACGACTTGAACCATCCCACCACCAGCACGTAGATCAGGATCAGCACCGCCGCAAACGCCAGTCCCAGGTCCCGGAACACCTCGATCGTAATCTGCCACTCCCCATCCCACTTCATGGAGTAGCGATCCGTCGACTCCGGCTCCACCGAGTTATACCGCGTCAGCGCATAACCATCCGGCAGCCGCAGCTTGTCCAGCGCCTCGTTCATCTTCATAATCGCGTACACCGGACTCTCTTCCGCACCGGCCACGTCGCCCGTCACATACACCACGCGCTTCAGGTCCTTGTGATAAATATTCGGCGTCAGCGTCGTGTGCTCCACAATCACCAACTCCCGCAGCGAAACCATACTCCCATCCGCGCCGCGCAGCTTGATATTCTCCAGCGCATCTTCCGACGATCGATCCGCGCGGTCCATCTCCACCGTCGTCGGCACCGCCTCGCGCGCATTCTGCGTATGCAGCAGTCCCGCGCCCATGCCGGAGGTCGCCATCTGCAGCGTCTGCGCCACCTCCGCCACGGCGATCCCATGCTGCGCCGCCTTCACCTCATCCACCCGCATCACCAACTGCTGCTGCGGGTCTTCCATATACCAGTCCGTATCCACCACGCCCTTGGTCTGCTGGAAGATTGCCTTCACCTGTCGCGCTACATCCACCTGCCCCTGCAGGTTCGGACCATAAATCTCCGCCACCAGCGTCTGCAGCACCGGCGGTCCCGGCGGCACCTCGGCCACCTGTATGCGTGCTCCATACTGGTTTGCAATCTTCAGCAGTCCCGGTCGCAGCCCCTTCGCAATCTCATGGCTCTGCGCCTTGCGCTCATCGGCTGGCAGCAGGTTCACCTGGATGTCCGCCTGGTTCGGCTGATGCCGCAGATAATAATGCCGCACCAATCCATTGAAGTTATAAGGCCCTGACGTGCCCGCATAAATCTGATAGCTCGTCACATCATTTTGTCGGCTCAGGTAGCTCCCCATCGCCTGCGCCACGCTCGTCGTCTGCTCCAGCGTCGTTCCATCCGGCATGTTGACGATCACCTGGAACTCGCTCTTGTTATCGAACGGCAGCATCTTCACCAGCACCATCTTCAGTGGCACCAGAGCGCACGCCGCCAGCAGCAGCACCACCAGCGTCCCCAGAAAAATCCACCGGTTCCGCG
>JAJYBU010000015.1 GCA_021778845.1 Acidobacteriota bacterium | reverse complement strand
CGCGTCCCGACCCCCTCCCCCACGAATCCCCCCAAACCACCCACTTCTCCATCGTCGACGCCGACGGCAACGCCGTCTCCAGCACCTACACCCTCAACTTCGGCTTCGGCTCCGGCGTCACCGTCTCACCCCTCGGCTTCCTGCTCAACGACGAGATGGACGACTTCGCCTCCAAGCAGGGCGTCCCCAACGCCTTCGGCCTCATCCAGGGCCCGGCCAACGCCATCGCCCCCGGCAAACGCCCTCTCTCCTCCATGACCCCCACAATAGTCAGCGCCCCACCCATCTGCCGCACCACCCCCATCACCCCCATCACCCCCACAGATCTGTCATCTCGACCGGAGTCAGCGCGCAGCGATGACGCAGCGGAGAGACCTGCAGTTCCCGCCGCCACCCCCACCTGCACCCCCGGCAAACTCCGCCTGGTCCTTGGCTCCCCCGGCGGCTCCACCATCATCACCACCGTCGCCAACGACCTCCTCAGCGTCCTCGACAACCACCTCAACATCCAGGCCGCGGCCGACGCCCCCCGCTTCCACCACCAATACCTCCCCGACATCCTCCAATTCGAAAAGGCCTTCCCCCTCCCCACCATCGAAGCCCTCAAGGCCACCGGCTACATCACCCAGCGCGAGTCCGAGTTCGACGAAAAGTCCCCCGGCACCTGGGGCGACAGCGAACTGATCGCCATCGACCCCACCACCCACCAACTCCAGGGCGGCCACGACAACCGCCACACCTTCGGCAAAGCCGCCGGCTACTAACCCACCGGACACCTCTGGGCGCCGCATTCATAACAGTTCCACCGTCATATGTGGGGGCATCCCCTCAGCAGCCCCCGGTTTCATCCCGCCATCCGGCCCAGCTCATCCCCGCGCTCCAGCAGGCAGAAACCAGCCCCTCCAACTACCGCCGTCCTCGCAGGACCTACCGCGTCTCCCCCACCACCACGGCCCCCGGCGCCATCTTCAGCAAGTCCGCCGGCTCCGGGCTCAACAGCGATCGCAGCCCCGCCGTCCTCACTCCCCCCAGGTCACCCAGCCGCACCGGCACCCCCGACAAATTACACCCCACCACCACCGTCGTCGACGTCCTCGAACTCGCCGGCGCCCGCCGCACCCACACCAGCGCGTCCTCGGCATCGCGGTCCAGCACCGTCTGCGACCCGCTTCGTACCGTGGCATTGTCATGGTGCAACTGGATCAACTGCTTATACAAATTCAGCAACGACGCCGGGTCCGCCGTCTCCAGCGCCACATTCGCCGTCGCCCCATTCGCAGCGGCCAGCGCAGCATTGAAGTCCCCTGCCGTAAACCCTGGCAGCAGCGCCACATCCACCGGCGGCGGCTCAAACGACTCCACCACCACCGGCATCACCGGCGGCGTGAAAAAATCTCTCGGCAGCGGCCGCACAAACGGCTGAAACCCCGCATACGCTGGCTTCTTCTCCGGTTTCGGCGCCGGAGGCTCCACCTTCGGCGGCGGCTTCCGCGTCAGGTTCGTCGGCGTCCACTGCATAAGCGGCGAGGCATTTCCCCCCACAGCAGCCAGCCCCAACTCCTGCCCATACTCCAGCAGCACCGCCGACCGCGAAGCCAGCTGCATCGCCGCCAGCGTCCGCTCCACCGCCACCCTCTTCGCCACGTCCGTCATCGCCGGAACCCGCGCCGCCACCAGCAGCGGATTGCCCTCTCCACCCTCCGCAGGTCGCCGCCCCCGCCGCGCACTCCCCGCAACATCCCCCAGGTCCGCCATCCACTCCGCCCTTAGCGTCGCCGCCGTCACAGCCCCGTCCGTCGAACTCCCCAGCGCCGCGCTCGCCGTCAACTGCGTACTCTTCGCCAGCCCGTTCACCACCGCCGGGTCCCCCTCCCCCGACGCATCGGCCAGCAGCACCCTCTCCCCCGGAAAGCTATCCGTCACCGCCCGCAGTTGCCGCAGCAGCAGCGCAATATGTTCCGCCCCATCCACCTTCTCCAACGCCTGCGTGGGCACGTACAGCCCCGCCGCTCCCTGGTTCAGCCACGCCCGCGCCATCTCCAGGTACTGCGCATCCGCCTTCTGCGACGCCGGAGCCCCCAGCTCCACCAGCACCCGCAAATGCCGCCCCACCGCCGCCCGCACCAGCCCATCGAAATCCCCAGCCCCGCTGAAATCCCCAGCCCCACCCGGCGCAATCATCCCTGTCGCTGCTGCTTGTTTTTCGCCGTCATCCTGACCCTGAGCTTGCCGAAGGGGAAGGACCCCCGTATTTGCTGTTGCTGTTGCTCTTGCCCTCGCCGACTTCACAATCACCGCATCCACTCCCAGCGATTGCAGATAATCCAGCCGCTCCGTTATCCCCGCCAGGTCGCCCCGCCCATCCCCCTTCGAGTCCTGAAACTTCTCCGGATCGATCCTGTAGTACACCGCCCGCCGCCACCACGGCTCCATCGTCACCCCCGACCCCGCCCAGTTCTTCTGCGCCAGCACCTGCGCCCGCAGCGGTCCCACCCCGGCCGCAAGCAGCAACCCGGCGCTCAGCCACAGCAGAGCGACGCCAGAAAGTTTTCGTGTTTTAAGCAGGCAGCAGATCCGCATAGACAAAGCCGTCGCGCTCGACCACCTCGCCGGGCAACACTTCGATGCTACCGGAGAACATCGGCCCGGCGCTCACAAACGTGTGGAACTCTCCCCGCTCGCCGCAAGGGTCCACCGTCTCCGGCAACTCCGCCAGCAGCTCCGCATCCAGTACCCTCCCTGCAAACTTCTTCTCCATCTTGCGCGGATCGACGCACACCAGATGCGCCCGAATCCCCGCCGCCACCATCTCCCGCGCCAGCACGTCGGTCGGTATCAGCCAGCACGGAAAGATCGGCTCCAGTCCCGTCGCCGCCAACTTCTCCACCCGGTACGCCCGAATGTCTTCGAGGAACAGATCGCCAAACGCAATCCCATGCAGACCCTCCGCCACCGCCCGAGCGCACACCTCGGCCATCAGTCCCTCATACACCTCGTTCGAGCACGGCCACGGCAGCGGCACCTTCCACAGTGGCAGCCCCGCAGCCTCCCCCTGCCGGTCCAGCAGCTCCTCGCGGAACCCATGCATCGCCACCCGACCGAATTCCTGGTTCACCGTCGTCAGCAGACCAACCACCTCGTACTCCGCTTGACTGCGGAGCAGGTGTAGCGCCCAGGCACTGTCCTTGCCGCCGGACCAACTCAGGAGGATGCGCTTTCTGGCCATACCTCATCCTATTCGCATGCCGTGTGCACAAATCCGTGCTGAGAGTGCCCATTTGCAGCCCAACCTTGCGTTGAGCCCTACGCGAAATTCACACTTATTGGCCCAGATACGCCCGATATCGGCTTTCGACGATGCCCGTATTCCGCGCCAGCTCCAGCTTCGCCACGTTGTACTGATACAACGACTGCACCATCTGAGCCTCGGCACTCGCCACCGACGCCTCCGCATCCACCACCGCCAGATTGTCGTCCACGCCCGACGAAAACCGCTCCCGCTCGTCGGCCAATTCTTCCTGCGCCAGCTCCACATTGCTCTGCGAAACCTTCACTAACTCGTTTGCTGCGTTCACATCCAGCATCGACGACCGAATCTGGGCGTCGATCGTCACGCGCAAATCCGACTCCTCCTGGCGCAGCGCCGTAAGCTGCGCCTCCACCACATCCTGCTCCCCTCGCTGCGCCGCCTCACGGAAGATCGGCACATTCAGTGACCCCATCGCCGCGAAATCCCCGTGGTATGACCCCGTCGTCACCCCAATCACCCCATAGTTTCCATTGAATGCAAGTGTAGGCAAACGCTGGTACTTAACAGCCTTCACCTCGCGCTGGGTCAACGCAATCTGCTCCTGAACGCTCAGAAAATCCTTGCGGTGCCGGTACGCGGTAATCTTCGCAGCGTCCAGGTCCATCATCGCCAGTTGAGCAAAGGGTGCAGAATCAGTAAGTTCCAGCTTCTGCCCTGCCGGAATTCCAAGGATGCGCGCCAGTTGAATCCGATCTTTTTGCATCTGCGACTGTGCCGCAACCACATCCTGCTCCCGCTGCTGATACTCCACCTGCCCCCGCAGCGCATCCAGGTCCGTCCCCACCCCCGCTTCATGCTTCTGCCTGGCCTGATCAAAGAGCGTCTCTGCCGACCGCTGCTGGGCCTCGGCATTGGTCAGATTCGCCTGGTCCGCGAGCACCCGCAGATAGGAGATTCCCACCGTTAGAATCACGTCTCCATCGTCGGTAAGTCGCGTCAGTTCAACAACCTTTGCCTCATTAGTCGTTCCACGATATAGCTCGTAATCGGGTAGATTGAACAACACCTGGCTCGCCCCGATCGAGGCCTGTGTGGTGTTCACTTCGACCACCTGCGAGAAGGTAGAACCGGGCGGTAACAGGCCAGAACTCGCAAACTTGGAGATCAGCGAAGGCTTGAAACCCATGGCCGCAAGATCGATCTCCTGCGCGCTGCTCTGCGCATTGACGTTCAGGTTCGGAATCAACGCGCTGAGCACCCCCAGCGTATCGCCTTTGACCGCACGCTGATTGGCGCGATCGTACTTCAGGCGCACATTGCGCTCGAGGCCAATGGAGATCGCATCATCGAGCGAGAGCCGCAGCGCAGCATCGCTGGCGCGGTCCACCGAGAGGCCACCGGGACCGGCAAAACTGCCCGCCGAATGGAAGACATATCCTGACCCTTCCGGCTTTGCAAGTGCTTCATTCTGTGCAGCTATCACGGCACTGGGCGCTGAAGGCAGAGGCTGCGCTGTCTGCGCATCCATGGGCAGCGCAGACGCCGCGCCAAGGGCCACCACCAGCACTCGTGCGGAGAGGTCGAGCCGTTTCAAGTTGGAGAAGATCGTTGTCACTGCACTCTTAGATTGCCACGCAGGGCGTTGAGATGCGAAATCGTTCGCCGCGGCCCTAGCGTTCGGCATCGAGGGTACGCGCGGCTTCTTCCAGCGTTTCGTCGGTCGAAGACTTCCAGTCTGTCTTCACATCGTCCTCCTGCTGACCGATATTCTTGAAGAGCAGCGCGTGGCCGCCGATGTGCACATGGGTCTCGGTAATCTGCCAGTGCCCTCCCCCGACCTGGCGCCGTTCGACGTCGAAAGTCCCTCCTTTGTAGAGTTTGGCGAGAATTCCAAACCCAATCAGGACGTTGCTGGTCAGATGACCACGAAGGGTGCGAATGCGGTTGCCGTCGCGGACGACCACCATCTCCCCGCTCATCTGGCCCATCACGCGGGCCTGCATGTCAGGAGGATCAAAGTCGGCGCTGGGCTCGAAGCGGAGGGTAATCAGCTCAGGGGTTTCGTTGACGATAAACCATGTGAACGCCTGGGGCAGCATCCGCAGCATTTCCGCAGCCTGGGCGTCGTCATGGGCACCATTCTTACGCTCCCTGGCCTGCGCTTCGGGGTCATGCACATAGTGCGAAATGCGCTCCGTCTCGGCCTGCACAGCCTGCGGCGAGAGAGGGTGGCCGTTGAGTTCGATCATGCGCCGCAAGGTTCCCTCGCGGGTCTCGATCGTGAGGTAGGTCGCGTCCTGCCCGGGCGAATCGTCGTGCTCGCGGTAGGTCCAGATCGTCTTGTCCGTCTGACTGGCCAGCATCTCCGCGCCAACCGCAGCGCGGACAGACACTAGCGCGTCGGGCTGCGAGTTCTGCGCAACGGCTACCGGGAGCGCCCCGGCGATCAGGACCATGAGGGCGAAGACCGCCGCGGAATCTCGTTGTGTATGACTCATCAGGGGGTTGGATGCAATGTAGTGGGGCAGGTTTGGGTACAGGCCCAGGATTGATGTGCTGCGTCGCAGAGTTCCGGCAAAACCTGTGGCCGTCGTAGGCCGCTATTCTGGAATGATTTTGACGAAAATGCCGTCAGGAAGCACCGCGCCGCCGAGCAGGTGAACGGTACCACCGCGAGTAAAACCGCGGAGCATTTGCGGAGGCTTCGCAGTGGCAACCCGCGCCGGAGTTTCCTGTACACCGCCGAAGCTGGAAGGCTCGGGTGGAGTGGAGGATTTGTTCGGGTAGGGAGTGGCGCGCACAGGCTGTACGGGCTCGCTGATGGGGCGCTGGCGCTTGGTTCCTCGGTCCATCGCATCGTTTGCGAGCTGGTCTGCCGCCTTGTTTTTGTGGCGCAGGGCGTGTGTGATTTCGAAGCGTTCAAGCTGCGCAATCCGGCGGCGCGCCTCCTCCCATAAGGGTCGTAGATCAGGCGAATTGACCTTGTACTTGCCTTGAATCTGCTTAACCATGAGTTCCGAGTCGGAGACAACGCGCAGGCGGCGATGGCTATGATCGAGCACCCATTGCAGGCATCCGAGAAGGCCGGAGTACTCGGCATAATTGTTGGTGCGGATGCCGAGAAACTCGGATAGTTCAGCCAGCACATGGCCAGCCTCGTCCTGCAAGAGGGCGCCATAGCCTGCAGGCCCGGGATTGCCGCGGGCACCGCCATCGCAGTGGGCGATGACCCAGCCTGCCTGGGTTCCGGGATGGGCGCTGGGAGTTGAGTCGTCGGGGAAGAGATTCGCGGAGGATCGGGGCATCGTCCCCAAGTTTACTGCGAACGCGGAAACTTTCGCGCAGAGATGCTTACGTTTGCGGGAGCACGCGCGTCTATTGAGGTGTAGTTACCCTGACTCCGGAGTCAGACACAGTATGAGTAGCAGCGATGCGATTGTTCTTGACGGCGATGGCCGTCGACGTCCCAGCCCGTTCAGCCTTGGTTTGAGTGAGGCAGCAATGGTTAGCGCGGTAAAATCGTCGGTAATGATGCCGAACGCCGCTGCCCAGCCTGGAACCCGTACGAAGCTCACTGCCGAGCAGATGGATGCTCGCCAGCAGCAGCGCGCGGAAGATGATGAACTGATTCGCGCCGCGCAAAAGGGAGACCGCCAGGCCTTCGATGCCTTGGTACGGCGGTACGACCGCAGCGTGCTGCGACTCGCACTGCACATGCTCGGCAACGAGCAGGATGCGCAGGATGTTCATCAGGAGGCGTTTTTGAAGGCCTATCGCCACCTGTCAAACTTCCGCTTTGAATGCTCGTTCTACACCTGGCTGTATCGCATTGTGACGAACCTTTGCCTGGATCAATTGCGCAGACGCAAGAGCAGGCGCGAGGATCCTTCAACAGCCCTGGACGGCGTGGGCGACGAGATTGATCTGCTGGCGAATTTGACCGACGGGCGTGCCAGTGCGAACCCGGCCCGCGAGCTGGAACGCAAGACAATGAACACTGCGATTCAGGATGCGTTGAATGAGTTGACACCACGTGAACGCACCGTGTTTGAGCTCAAGCACTACCAAGGGTTGAAGTTGAGGACAATCGGCGAGATGCTTTCGACGACCGAAGAGACAGCCAAGAACACGCTGTTTCGCGCGACCAGGAAGTTGCGGGCAAAGCTCGCTGATGCACGGTAAGGCATACAAGTAGTGATTCGGGCCGTTAGTGGGCAAGTAGGGCTATAGACCCGCATAAGGCAACAAAAGCCGCAGGACTTCGAGGCCGTAGAGGTACGCAATATGAAGTGTGAAAACGCACAACAGAACATCATTCTGGCGCAGTACGGAGAATTGCCGGATGAGTTGCAGTTTCCTTTAGAGCAGCATCTGGGAGTGTGTGAGGACTGTCGCCGCGAATGGAACGCGTTGATGGCGCTCAATGAGGAGCTGGCGTTGACGCCGATGGTGGAGCCCTCACCGAATCTGCTGGCAGCATCGCGCATGCGACTGGACGAAGCACTCGATACGATTCCACAACGATCGTTCTCGCAGCGCTTATTTGGCAATGCATTTCGCTGGCTGGGATTTCTTCAGGGGGCTCCGGCGCTGGCCACATTGCTGCTGGGTGTAGGGTTTATCGGCGGGAATTTCATCGCCAGATATGAGGCTGCACGCGCTCCCCAGTTGCCGAGGCCCGTCATTCTATCGAATACCGCTGACGGCGCGATTGCGAGTGTCTCGGGCATTGTGCAGACGCCAAACTCCGAGCTGGTGCAGGTGAAGTACAACCGCCTGGTACCGGAGATGGTGCAGGGTTCACTCGATGATCCCCAGATTCGCCAACTGCTGTTGCTGGGCACGAAGCTGGCGACAAACAACGATGTTCATGCTGACTCGGTCGCGCTGCTGGCGAGTGAGTGCCGCGCGGGACACAGTTGCGAAGCCGGGAATGACGGAACCAATGAGATTCGCGCCACACTGGTGTCGTCGCTGCGCAATGACAAGAGCCCGGTGGTGCGGCTGAAGGCGCTGGATGGACTCCAGCCCTACGTAGCGCAGGATGAACACGTGCGCGATGCTGTGCTGGATGCGCTGCTGTACGACAAGAGTGCAGAGGTGCGGACGCAGGCGATCTCGATGCTCACGCCGGTGCAAGCCGACTCCAGCGTGCGCCAGGTACTGCGAACGGTTTCGTCCCAGGATGCAAACCCGGCCATCCGCAATGCGTCGTTCCAGGTACTGCAAGGATCGGCAGATATCCAGTAGATGCGCACCCTGCGAGTGGTGATGAGGCACACGATCGAATTCGATGGGTTGGCTCAGTCGCGGAGCATAGGTGCCTATGCACGTACCTGCGCGGGTTTCGCGTTTGGAGTGGCGCTGGCGAGTATGCTCGTGGTCTCGGCAACCGTGGCTCGATCTGAGAGCTTTGCGCGGAGTCCATCGCGGCAGGGTGGTAGTGTTTCGGGCTCCCATGCGAGTTCTGTGCGGGGAGTTCCGTCGCACGCGCCGGGTTACTTAGGCATTCTTTTTCAGAACCTTAGCGACGAACAGGTTGCTGCGCTGCACCTGAAAAGCGGCCGGGGCGTCGAGGTGGTCATGGTGGATCATGATGGGCCGGCGGGGAAGGCGGGATTACGGCCGCATGATGTGATTATTAGTTTGAATGGGCAAATGGTTACGGGGGCGGAGGGTTTGCGGCGGATGATTCATGATGCCGGGGTGGGCAGCGGGGTGGCCCTGGCGGTGGTGCGTGGTGGGGATCAAGTGATTGTGAATGTGCAACTTGCGTACCGCGGAGAGGTGGAACGAGAGGCTGTGGCGCGGATGGCGGCGGACCCTCCGGAGGGATCGGACGATGATGCCCTGGAGGATGGGGTGGGGACTGATACGGCGAGCCCAGGGGCTACGGGAGTGTCTTCGCGGAGCAAGAGTTTTCTGATGCAAATGCTTCATAGCACGCCATTTACAGGGCTGATGCTGGAGGGAATGGAGCCTCAGTTGGCGGGGTTCTTCGGGGCTCCGGCGGGGGCGGGCTTGCTGGTGGACACGGTGACGCCGAATAGCCCTGCGGCGGCGGCTGGCTTGCGAGCCGGAGATGTGATACTAAAGGCTGATTCTATTGAGGTTAAGACAACCGGGGGATGGGTGCGGCGGCTCCAAGCCAGTCGCGGGCGGGGGATTCCCCTGGTGGTGCTGCGGGACAAGCAGGAGCTTCATATCATGTTGATTCCAGAGCTCAAGCGGCACTCCTGGGTGGTGTGTCCGCTGGAGTTGGATGCGCCACCGACCCTGGCCTGAGCGCGGAAGCGCCGGTTTCAGCTTGAAAAGCCGCGAAACGGCGTAGGGCTCAACGCAATGTTGGGCTGCAATTCGACACTCTCAACACGGTTTTGATGCACACGACCCCGCAGCCAGCAGATTTGCGCCGGGGGAGGAATCTGCCGGAGAGATGCTGGCTCGGGAAGTTTATTTTTTGATGGCAGCGGGCTTGCCTTCCTGGACGTAGTTCTTGTTCCAGGAGGGGATCTCGGCGACGTAGGTTCCGGGCTTCTCGATGACGCACTGGCAGCCGAGCCGGGAGTTAAGCTGGAGGCCGGGAGAGAGTTCGAGGCGGTCGAGTTCGAGGTCTTCGGGTTCGGAGACGCCCTCGGCACCCTGCTTCAGGAAGATGTGGCAGGTGGTGCAGGCGGCAACGCCGCCACAGGCGTGGTCGAGGAAGATGCCATAGTTCTCGGCAACGTCGAGGAAGCTCATGGGCTGTCCGTGGCCGTCGTAGGGGAGAGAGTTGAAGGGGAACTCGACGGTCTTATGTTCAGGTTCGAAGGTGACGCGGACCATGTTCTCGGCGGGAGGCTTGGAGAGGTCGATTTCGGGGAGAGGGGAGCTATCGTGATCAGACATGGCTTCTCTATTCTAGGCCACAGATCAGGCCGCCGCATGCATGTGGACGAAGAAGACCAGCGACGGACAGGTGTTGATCCAGTTCGTCCTGGCGATGCGCAGGCCGTGCCTTTGAGACGCCACGTGGCAGGAACCGACGGACGTCAGACGGGGATGCAGGCGTTAGCGCGGTGGGGTGATGGCGTGCGGATCAGGATCAGGGTAAGGGTCAGGCTGGAGAACGATGCGGAGGGGAAGGGTTGCGCGGTAGTCTTGTGAGTATGACGGGGACGCGGCGAACGCTGGGTGCGATGGCGGTGGGTGCGGCGCTGATGGGGTTGGTGGTGCAGGCGATTCGGCCGTCGCTGGGAAGGCCGGAGGGACCACAGGTGGAGGCGGCGGTGCCGGCGCAGGTGAGAGAGATTCTGGTGCGGCGATGCTATGCGTGCCACTCGGATGAGCCGCGGCTGGTGTGGTGGGATGAGGTGGCGCCGGTGTACTGGGTGGTCGCGTCGGATGTGCAGAGGGCAAGGGCGGTGGTGAACTACTCGGAGCTGGGGACGAAACCGCTGGCGGTGCAGCGGGCGGTGATGTTCGAATCGGTGAACCAGATACAGATGGAGGCGATGCCGCTGCAGATTTATCTGCTGGGGCATCCGCATGCCGGCGTGACGGCGGAGGAGCTGGCTACGCTGAAGAAGTATCTTGCGCCGTTTGCGGCTGCAAGCGGGCCGAGTGGGGTGGCTGCGGGAGGGATACCGAAGCACTTGACCGAGGCTGCCGGGCCTTCGCCGAATGGTGTTCCGTTTCTGCCGGGGTTTGCGGACTGGCGTGTGATCAGCACGACCGACCGCGGAGATAATCACACGCTGCGAATCGTTACGGGGAATGAGATTGCGGTGCGGGCGATTGAGGCGCACCAGTTGCCATCGTGGCCGGAGGGAGCGGCGTTTGCGAAGATTGCGTGGCAGGCGATGGATGATGGGCATGGACACCTGGTGCCGGGAAAGTTCTTGCAGGTGGAGTTTATGGAGAAGCATCGCGTGCAGTATGCGGGCACTGGGGGATGGGGATTTGCGCGGTTCGTTGGCACGGATTTGAAGCCCTATGGGAAGGACGCGCACTTCGATAGCGAGTGCCTGGGTTGCCATGGGCCGGTGCGTGATAACGACTACGTGTTTACACTGCCGCTGCCGCACGGCGCGAGGGTGGGACGATGAAGGCGCGGATGATTGGCTGCGCGCTGCTGCTGAGTGTTTTGTGCGGATGCAATGGGAAGAGGCTGGCCGACGACGACCTGTATAACGTGCAGGCGGGGTTGGCAGCCGGGTTGCCGTATCCGGTGCTGGAGTGGCGGGCGATAACGACGGTGGTCGATCGAGGGAGTGAGGCAGGCGCGGGGACGACGGCTACGCTGTTTGGAAATGATGCGGCGGTGGCGGCGGCGCGCGCGGTGACGTCGTATCCCGAGGGAGCGGTGCTGGGGCTGGTGACGTGGCGGGAGCGCGAGGACCCGCATTGGTTTGGGGCGCGGATTCCGGGAGCCGTGGTGTCGGTGGAGTTTGTGGTGGTGGGCGCAACGACGGTGTGCCGGAGGTTTGAGGGTACGCCGCTGCGAGAGGTGGCGGGCGGCGGAGCGGCGAGAGTCGCGGAGATCGAGGGGATGAAGGCGGCGTGGATGCCGCAGGGTGGCGGCAGCCTTCGATGAAGGGCGCTCACTTGACAGATAGGTTCGACACTCTCAGACTACTTGCCAGTGAGAGTTGGTTCACGGACATGCACTCACCGCAATGGCGCTGGCTTGAGGGATGGAGCTAGCGCAGTGCAGGCCGTAGGAGCGAACTATGGCACGAGTCGTCGTTTTAGGAGCGGGGGTTGCTGGCCATACTGCAGCGTCTTACCTGCGGACGTGGCTGGATGCGTCACATGAAGTGGTGGTCGTTTCTCCGCTGTCGCACTACAACTGGTTTCCGTCAAACATCTGGGTGGGCGTTGGGTTGATGACGGAGAAGCAGGTGACGTTTCCGCTGGCACCTGTGTATGAACGCGCAGGCATACGCTTTGAACAGGCACGCGCGGTGGAGCTTCATCCAGAAGGAAGCGCAGAGATTGCCGCGCCTTATGTGGTGATTGAAAAGCGGGTGCCCGGGCAGGATGCCGTGCTGATGCCGATCGAGTACGACTACCTGATTAACGCCACCGGGCCGAAGCTGAACTTTGCCGCCACGGAGGGATTGGGGCCGGATAAGTTTACGGTTTCGGTGTGCAGTGCCGATCACGCGATTCATGCTGCGGAGAAGTTCCTCGCGCTGGTGGAACGAATGAAGCAGGGAGAAGACTGCCGCTTCGTCATCGGGACCGGGCATGGGCAGTGTACGTGCCAGGGGGCCGCGTTCGAGTACGTGGTGAATCTGGAGTTCGAACTGAGGCAGCATGGCGTGCGCGACAGGGCCGAGGTCATCTTCCTGACCAACGAGTATGAGCTGGGGGACTTCGGGATGGGCGGCGCGTTCATCCGCCGCAATGGGTACATTACGCCTACCAACATCTTCACCGCGTCGGTGATGGCTGAACGCGATATTCGTGCGATTACGCGCGCTCACGTGCGCAAGATCGAGCAGGGAAAGCTTACCTATGTGACGCTGGAGGATGAAGAGCACGAGTTGACGTTCGACATGGCGATGCTGCTGCCACCGTTTGCCGGAGTGGGGCTGAAGGCCTTCGACCGCGGGGGCCAGGACATCACTTCGAGCATGTTTGCTGCGAGCGGATTCATGAAGGTGGATGCGGATTACACGGCCAAACCCTATGAGCAATGGAAGGCCGCAGACTGGCCGCATACGTACCAGAGCCCGGCGTATCCAAACGTGTTTGCAGCAGGGATCGCGTTTGCGCCGCCGCACCCGATCTCGCGACCGCATGTGAGCCCGAAGGGTGTACCGATCTTCGCAACGGCGCCGCGGACGGGGCAGCCGTCGGCTACGATTGGCCGCGTCGTGGCGCGCAGTATTGCGGACAGGATCACGGGGAAACAAGGGCCGCTGCATGCGGCATCGATGGCGGAACTGGGCGCGGCGTGCGTTGCGTCCTCCGGCTCCAGCTTGCTCAAAGGCACTGCCGCCTCGATGACGGTGTATCCGATCGTGCCGGATTACGTGCGCTATCCGAAGTACGGACGCGATTTGAAGTACACCACCGGAGAGATTGGACTGGCCGGGCACTGGATCAAGTTGATGCTGCACTACATGTTTCTCTACAAGGCACAGCTGCGCCCGGGATGGAGACTGATACCCGAGTGAGCGCGCAGCAGGTTGAAGTGTGCAGCGATCGAAAGGACGTGCTGACCGTGGGAGAGATCAATACCAACGTATACGCAACGCAACCAACACGCTTCACGCTGTTCATGCGGACGTTTATCCCCTGGCAGTTGTGGCGATTTGCAAGCATCAACCTGAGGATGATGCTGCTGATCGGCAGGGAGAAGCGCAAGTAGGCGCGAGCCATGCATGAGACATCGACGGAGATGCCGCGGATGGCCATCTCCGTGGACGCGTCACTCTGTTCCGGCAAACGCAATGGCCCGGGGGAAGAGCACGTTGTTTTCAAGATGGACGTGGCGATGCGTGAGCCGCTCGAAGTCGGCGAGCGTGGCGTAGAGCGCGTGGTACGTGGGGCAGGCTCCGTCGGGTAATTCGAAGTGACGAGTGTGCTCGCGAATTGATGCCAAGGCACCGCCCACGATGTCGTGGTCGGCCATCATCGCTGCGATGGGATAAGCGACGCTGCCGAAGAAGGCGTAGGGCTTGGGCGCACCGGTCTGATGTGCCTGCTCCAGCGAGACGATGTAAGGAAAGAGAACGCGTTCCTCCTTGTCCATGTGGGGCCCCATCTCGTCGGCAATCTGCTGGACGAGATCTTCCACCTGGACCAACTCAGGATGGTTCGCGCCGTGGCGGTTGCGTACCTTGTGCGAGAGAGCGATGAGGCGGTCAAGTTCCGTGCGCGTAGGGGCGTGGCACTGGTGCACGATGTGCTCCACCAGGTCTGCGCAGGAGCGCGTCGTCCAGGGTTCGACCGGCTCGGGGGCGGCCTGTTCCGCCTCGGCCAGCTTCTCGAGAATCTGCGGCAGCGATATCTGCTGCTCGGCGCAGACCTGTTCGAGCGGCTTTCTTCCGCCGCAACAATAGTCAATTCCGAAACGCTCAAAGACGCGCACGGAAGATGGTTGCTCAATGGCAAGATCACGAACTTGTTTCACTGCAGTCTGCATGGGTATCTCCTCATCGACAACACTAGAGGAATGCAAAACGGAACTCAGTGACTTAAGTTCTCGCTGCAAAAAAAACTTTTGCAGGATCATCTTGCGAGCGCGTGGGCGCGTTGCAACCGCGGTTGCAGGAGAGAACGCCAGAGTGCGTGAGGATGCGATTGGTTGCAGTTGCCGCGCCGCGCAGCAGACTACGATGCGACCCTGGCTTCCAGTTCAGCCAGCCGTTTGCGGAGGCTGCGCTCTTCGTTGAAGCGCTCGGTGTCGTCGCGGATGACGGCAGCGATGCCGGTGATGGCATGCGCCTCTGAGTACAACAACGCTACGGTGAACGCGATGGACAAAGGGCGGCCGTCCTTATGCACGGCAGGCACGCGCAGCAGGTCGTTGCCATAGCGCGTCTGGCCGGTCTGCATGGTCTTGTGATAGCCCTCCCAGTGGCGCTGCTGAAGGCGTTGCGGGATGATCAAATCCAGCGACTGGCCCAGCGCATCACTCTGAGTAAAGCCGAAGATGCGCTCTGCGGCAGGGTTCCATAACGTGATCGTGCCGCTGGCGTCCGCGACGATCACGGCATCGCCGATGGATGCAATCAATTGCTCGTAATCAATGTTTGCTGGCATAGACGTGGCATCTCCTTTTCGCGGCTTAAGATCGACATCAGGCAGCGACGGGCCCTGATCCGGCGAAGGCAAGCGCGAGGCATCTGCCCGCAAGCCATCACAATGACGGCCGGGGAGCGATGCCTTTGATGGATTGAGTCTACGTCTAGCAATGGACGCGTGCTGTGACTTTAGTCGCGCGCCTATCGAAATCGCTGAGTTGTGCAATCGTGCGTAGACCACTCGCTCCTGCAACACGTATCGCATGACGCAGATGAGAGCGCGCAGGGAGATACCATCCCTGCACGCTACTTGCGCCGTGCGCTGAACTCATCTCCCATGGATGCGATCGCTTCGCGGTTCAATACCTGCGCGGCATGCGGAAACACCACCGTCTCTTCGATGTGGATGTGCTCAGCGTAGAGCTGCTTCAGCTCGCGCGTCTGAGATAAGAGCCGCTCTTCATCGCCGGCCTCAAGAACACCTGCGGCGATCCACGCGGTATAGAGCCAGTCCACGGATTGGTGGAGATCTTCAGCATGGTGATGGTCGCCTTCGAGGCGATCGATCACGTCCATGCTGCCCATGGAAGCCTCTGCACGCAGGCGCGGGAAGAGCGACTCCTCTTCATCTGCCGAGTGCCGCTGGCCACCGACATGAAAGTAACGCAACGCAGCCTGCACGGCGGACTGCTCCTCCTCGGTCAGGCGTCGTCCGCGTGCACGGTCAACCACAAGAAAGAGGATGTCGAGGAAGTGCTCGATCCTTCGATGGCAGTCCTTCAGCATCCCAATCGGGTCAGTGAATCCGCTGTCTGGTTTCGCACCGATCTGTATGGCCATCCTTCACCTCTCTCTTCGATTGTCGTTGATTCCTGAGACTTCGGGCAGCTATCTTTTGTTGTGACGGAACGGTCATGCGCCCTGCAAGACGTGGAGCGTGGAGGCCTGTTTGAGAGCTGGCGGCGGCGCAACGTAGCCCTTGGGCACGTAGGAACAGCAGGGTTCTTCGGCGTTCGGATCTCCCGTCAGCGCATAGGCGCGCGACCTCGATCCGCCGCAGATCTCTTTGAACTCGCAGGCGCCGCATTTGCCTTCGAGCATGGAGGTGTCGCGCAGACTGAGAAACAGTGGCGACTCGCGGTAGATGGACGCGAGGGTCTGCTCGCGGATGTTGCCCGCTCCAAGCGGAAGGAAGCCGCTGGGGAAGACGTCTCCGGTGTGCGAGATGAAGACGAATCCCTTGCCGTCATTGAGGCCACGGGGGGCGCGGCCGATTGCGTCGGCGGTCTTCTCGGGCGTTGCAGGTGCTCCGGCGCCGGTCTTGCGCTCGGCGACACGCTGTTGCAGGAGATAGCGGCGATAGTGCTGCGCCTCGGTTGTTTTGATATCGAAGCTCGCGGTCTTCGAGAGCGCATAGATGGTGGCGAAGATCTGCTCGAATTCGTCGGCGCTGAGCAGGTCGTTGAGTTTTCCGCGGCCTGTGGGGACCAGAAAGAAGACGCTCCACAGCGTGATCTTGAGGCTCTCCAGCAGCGCGACCATGGCATCGATCTCTGCGATGTTGCGGCGGCTGAAGGTGGTGTTGATCTGCACGGGAAGGCCAATTTCATTGGCCCAGCGGATTGCGTCGAGCGTGCGCGCGAAGGAGCCGGACATGCCGCGGAAGGCGTCGTGCGTCTCAGCGCAGGCTCCGTCCATGCTCACGGCAAGACGAGCGAGGCCGGATTCCTTGAGGCGAATCACCATCTCCTTCGTCAGCAGCGGCGTGGCGCTTGGAGTGAGTGAGACGCGAACGCCCACGGTGTTGGCGTGGCGAATGAGATCGAAGAGGTCGGGGCGCTTGAGCGGGTCGCCGCCAGTGAGCACAAAGACCGGGACCTTCATGGCGGCGATCTGGTCGATGAGATGCTTGCCTTCGTCGGTGCTGAGCTCCATCGGATGGCGGTCAGGCTGAGCGGAGGCGCGGCAGTGCACGCAGGCGAGATCGCAGGCCTGGGTGACCTCCCAGATCGCGATGAAGGGGCGTTCGTTGAAGTCGATGGTGTGGATGAGCGGATTCATAGGACTATAAGACCGCAACCACGCTACTCCGCGCAGTGACATAAGTTACTGCGGTTGCGATGGACGCTGACTAACGTTGGGGGTGGAGGCAGTCATGAGCAACGTCGCAGAGAGTTCCACGCAGGCTATGGTCGCTCGCGAGCGGCAGAAGAGCCTGATGCTTCGCGCCTGGATTGTGAGTGGGCTCTTCTATATGGCCCTTCCCGGCACGCTGCTGGGCTTCTCCAATCTGATGGCCATTGCTACGCATCATGGACTCGGCACGATTCCGGCGGCATGGATACAAGGCCACGGCCACGCGCAGATGTTTGGATGGATTGGGAGCTTTATCCTCGGCATCGGATTCTACTCGCAGCCTGCGCATGGCCGTTCGGTGATACGGGTTCCCCTTTCGTGCTACGTGCTGTGGACCACCGGCGTCGGGGTGCGATGGATTGCCAGCATCTATGGCTGGCACTGGCGCGCGCTCTATCCGTTGTCTGCGGGATTTGAGTTGGTCGCGGTGCTGCTGTTTCTCTTCGCAGCTTCGCACCATAAGCTGCCTGAAGGGACGCAAGGCGAACGCGCGAAGTCTCCGATGGAACTCTGGATGGTCTCCGTGCTGCTGGGAACGACGGGGCTTGCCGCAGCCATCGTGTTCAACTTTGTCGAGTGTGTTCACCTGGCAATGCAAGGCGGCCTTCGTGAGTTTCCGTACTCGCTCGATCAGAAGTATCTCGTGCTTCTGGCGTGGGGATTTCTGGTGCCGGTGGTGTGGGGCTTCTCCGCTCGCTGGCTGCACTCGTTCCTAGCCATCTCGACACCCAACGCTCGCATCTTGCGCTACGCGTTGGGGCTTGACGTCATTGGGGTGGTCTTCGGCGTTGCAGGGTGGGCCGTCGTTGCGACGATCGTGCTGGCTGTGGGCGCGATCGCTATCGTCTTCGCGCTGCGCCTCACGCAACGGCCTCACGGCCAGGCAAAAGTTATCGGCATCCATCCCAGCTTCCCGACGTTTGTTCGAATTGCGTATGCGTGGCTGGTGATCGCCGGTTCGATGAGCGTGTGGGCAGCACTCGCCGATCATCACGGCGGCATCTGGGGCGCGTCTCGGCATGCGCTCACTGTGGGCTTTGCCGCCACGATGGTGTTCGCCATTGGGCCGCGGATACTGCCTCACTTTGCAGGCATCTACAGTATCTACAGCAAGCGACTGATGTTCGTATGCCTGCTGATGCTCCAGACCGGCTGCCTGCTGCGTGTTGCTTCCGAGCCGCTGGCCTATGAAGGCTTTCTGGACTTTGCATGGAAGGTGCTGCCCGTCTCCGGGACGCTGGAGTTGAGCGCTGTGCTTCTCTTCGCACTCAACCTCGTGCTCACCTTCGCGCTGGGGCGGTCGTCGTTTGCGGCAGGCAACCTGAACCACGCGGGGGCAGTAGCAGAAGGCGCCTAGCAAGGTCATCCACTCTTGTTTGAAGAGAGGATGCTGACGGAATCCATCATGTTTGCGTGAGGTGCCCGGTAAGGCGAATCGATGGAACGGGGTGAGCGACGTTGATCTCAGACCGCGGCTGTCTGCTCCGTCTTCGCCACCTCGACCAGTGTGGAGTAGAACGTCGCGCCCCCGCCGAGATCCGACAGTCGCTCGCTGGTCAGCATGTTCACGTTTGCTCCGTTGTGCGACAGCTTTTGCCAGTCCAGCCGCGAGGCCACCACACCCTCTGGAACCGTCTCTCCTACACTCGCGGTGAGGGTAATTCGTCCGCGCCCATTCCACACCGACACACTGTCCCCGCTGGACACGCCGCGCGCAGCAGCGTCGGACGGATGTATCTCCAGCAAGCCAGCGGTCTTACGCTCCATGTGACGATGCCCGGGCAGATTGGCAAAGGTCGAGTTCATGTAGTTGTCAGCCTTACGCGGCAGGAACTCGAGCGGGAATTCTCCCGCACCCTCGGCCCCACTGCGCGATTCGTGCGGCGCAATCCACGCCGGAACGGGGATCAACTCACCGCGCCCGCTTGGCGTTCTGAACCACTCGCGCGAACTAAACGGCAGGCTTTCGCCATGCTCATTCTTCGGCAACGATAGCGGCACATGACCCTCGCGCTCCAGTCGCTGCTTCGTGATGCCGGCGAAGAATGGGTGGTCGGTATCGAGCGCCTGCGCGATCAACTCCTCTTCGCCATCGTCAAACTCCTTGTCGCTGAACATGCGTTGCCCTAGCTCGCCGAACAGCCACACATTCGACCGTGCCTCACCCAGCGGCGCAATGGCAGCCTGCGAGATCTGCGCGTTCAGATGGCCGTAGGCTCCCAGCACGTCTTTGTGTTCAAGAAACGTTGTCGCTGGAAGCACCACATCCGCATAGTCGGTCGTGTCGTTGAAGAACTGCTCATGCACCACGGTGAAGAGATCCTCGCGCCGCAACCCCGCCAGCACGCGCTCGGAGTCCGGAGCCACGGCCGCGGCATTGGAGTTGTAGACGAAGAGTGCTTTGACGGGCGGGCCATCGTTCGAATCCAGAGCTGCCGAACGTTGGCCAAGCTCTGTCAGTGCCTTACCCAGTTGATTCATGTTGACGATGCGCGAGGCCCGCTTCAATGTGCTGCGCTGCATCATCTCCGGCATTTGCAGGCGCGACGAATTGAAGGGAAACGCTCCGCTGGTGGAAAGTTGCAGCCCACCTCCGCGCTGCTTCCAACTGCCTGTAATCAGCGGCAGCATGGCAACCGCGCGCGCAGCCGTTCCGCCATTTTCGCAGCGCTGAATGCCGTAGTTGAGACGGATCGCCGCTGGCCTGCTGCCGTTCCGCCCGGCATTGCCGTAGGCCTGCGCCAGCCGCTCAATCGTGTCTGCGGCAATCCCCGTCACCGCCGCCACACGCGCCGGCGCATGCTCTTCCCGCAGCGCATACGCGCGCAGGTCTTCTGCTCCATGCGTACACTCGCGCAGATATTCCGCGTCCTCATGGCCATCGCGAAAGAGCACGTGCATGAGGGCCAGCGCGAGGAGGCCATCCGTGCCAGGCCTGATCGCCAGATGCTCATCGGCGAGCGCTGCCGTACGTGTTCTGTAAGGGTCGATCACCACGAGCGACGCTCCGTGGCGCCGCGCCTCTTCAATGAAAGGCCATAGATGGATATTGGTGCCGTGAATATTTGCGCCCCACGCAATGATCAGGCCGGCATGCGCAAAGTCCTGCGGAATCGTTCCAAGCTTAACGCCGTAGACCTGCTTCAACGCCTCGCCGCCAGCGGTCGAACAGATGGTCCGGTCCAGTTGCGACGCACCAAGCCGGTAGAAAAAACGGCGGTCCATCGAACCATATCCCAACTGCCCAATCGTTCCGGCGTAGCTGTACGGGAGAATACTCTCCGGCCCAGACTCTGCAGCGATCTGTTTCAGTTTCATGGCCACAAAGTCCAGCGCTTCATGCCATGAGATGCGCTCAAACGCGTCACGCTCGCTCCCTTTTGGCAGCGGTCCCTTCGGCACACCAGCCTTGCGTCGCATGGGGTAGAGCAACCGGTCCGGCGAGTAGACGCGGTCGAGATAGCGTGCCACCTTGCCGCATAAAAATCCGCGTGTTACCGGATGCGATGGGTCACCCTGCAGCCTGGTCGCACGCCCGGTCAGCGTATCAACGGTCACCAGAAGGCCGCACGTGTCCGGGCAATCGTGCGTGCAGACTGCATGCACCGTCTTTGTAGCGGCTGATGGCTCGTTGCTACCTGAAGGATTCGTATTAGCGAGAGACGTGAACACAACTATATTGTAGGCGTCCCGCGGATGGTTCTGCGTGCACAATCTATGTCCGGCGAAGTGCTCGCCGAAGTGGCCCTGTGAGGTACGCTTTCTTCAGGAGCCTGCATGACTGCCGAACCGCTGCTTGAAGCCCGCGACCTGATCAAGGACTTCGGCTCTGCGCGCGTCATCGACGGCGTTTCGCTCCACCTGATGCGCGGAGAGACGCTCGGACTGGTGGGCGAGTCTGGCTCTGGCAAGAGCACCGTCGCGCGGATGCTGCTCCGACTGATCGAGCCGACGAGCGGCAGCGTCATCCTGCGCGATATGAATGAAATGCAGGAGGGCGTCGCGCATACCTACGACCTGCTGCGCGTGACGCCGCGGGAGATGCGGCGACTGCGACGCAGGCTCTCCATCGTGTTTCAGGACCCCTACGCCGCGCTCAACCCGCGCATGTCGATCCGACAGATCCTTGCTGAGCCCTTCGCGATTCACGACGAGCAGCCACTGCAAGGACTCGGCGCGCGGCTCAATGAACTGCTTGCGGAGGTGGGCCTCGAACCGTCCGCGCTGAGCCGCTATCCGCATGAGTTCTCCGGCGGCCAGCGGCAACGCCTCAACATTGCACGCGCGATTGCGCTGCGGCCGGAACTGCTGGTTCTTGACGAACCTGTTAGCGCACTGGATGTGTCGGTGGGAGCGCAGGTGATCAACCTGCTGCGCGACCTGCAGCAGCGCCACGGGCTCACGTGCCTCTTTATCTCGCACTCCATGCCGCTGGTACGATACCTCTGCCATCGCGTCGCCGTGATGCAGCGCGGTCGCATTGTGGAGACTGGAACGTGGAGCGAGGTTTGCGAAAATCCGCGCGAGGCCTATACGCAGCAGTTGCTCGCTGCTACGCCAGAACTGCCGGCGCGGACGCGAAGTGCGGAGGGAGGAGTGAGCAACACTTCCTATGGACTACATCCAGCGGAGCAGCCGCAATGAAGCGTCTGCTCCCGGCTCGTCGCTCACGACGCCTTACTCGTTACGCACTGCGCTGTCGCAGACGTTGCGCAGATAATCCCAGGAGTACAGGCCTGCTTCATGACCATCGTTCCATTTGAACTTCAGGGCATAGTTGCCCACTGACGTCACCTCCACCGGGCGCGGAGGGGCCTCGTACATGGGCAAGAGCGATGCAGGTTTTGGCTGTGGGACGCCGGGAGCGCGGCCCTCTTTCTGACGTTCTTCATGGCACGTGGCGCAGGGGCAGGCCGCACGCAGCCAGGCAAAGTTCCATGAACTTCTGTGACCATCCTTCCACTCGATGACCACGCCCGTGCCGCCGCTCTTGTCTACGCTTACCTTGGCCGGACGAATGGCATCGCCGGTGAGTTTGGGCTGATCTTCGCTGTCGGCTTGATCTGCGCTGCCAAATCGAATTCCCTCGTGACTCATTGTGACTCCTCGTTCTATTGTTCTCTCGCTAGCGTGTTGCACGTGCGGGTTGATGCTTCTTCGTAGCGCGCTGATCGAAGCGGAGCTTCATCCCGAGGATTGATGCGGCGAGGATGAAGGTCACCGCATTTGCAACCCAGACAGGTGTTGAGTGCACCAGCAGACCATACACGAACCAGGTAAACGTCCCTGCCGAAAAGATCAGAAACATGCCCAGTGAAATATCGCGGGCCGAGCGCAGCCGGATGACACGCAGCAACTGGGGCACGAACGACACCGTCGTCATGGTTGCGGCTGCGTAGCCGATCGCGTCGATTTGGATGCGCGACAGGTTCATCCGTGCGCCTGCTTCCAGAAAAAATATGCTGCGATCACGATACCGGTCCCGACCACAATGACACGCAACACCTCGCCGTTGACGCGTCGCGCAAAGCGGGCGCCCACCCATCCGCCAAAGGCCGCAAAGAACATGGCCACCAGGCAGTAGTGCCATACGATGGCTCCCTGCAGGATGAAGGTAATGATGGCGCACAGATTGGAGAGCATCGCCGCAACGACCTTCAGTGCATTGAGAGCGTGCATGCGTTCCATGCCAAACAGAGCGAGGATGGTCATCACCAGAAACCCTGCGCCAGCGCCAAAGTAGCCAATATAGAAGCAGACAGGAAGCAGCGCGCAGGCCAGCCAGAAGTGGGGAATGGGAGGCTCGACGTCATGACGCGTGGCGCGGCCACGAACCCACTTCGAGAGCCATCCGCTGATGCCGAAGATCAGCGTTCCAATCAGGATCAGCCACGGAATCAAGTGCATGAAGGTGCGCTGGGCCGTATGCAGCAAGACCTCTGCGCCGAGCACGCCGCCCAGCACGGACGTCGTGGCGATCGTCGGGAGCAGGTCTCTACGCACATCGCCGCGGAGCGTAACGACCGACGTCAACTGTCCCGGCCACAGAGCAACCGTGTTGGTTGCATTGGCCTGCACCGGAAGCACCCCCACGCCCAACATCGCAGGGAAAGAAAGGAACGACCCACCGCCGGCCATGGCATTCATCACGCCTGCGATGGTGGAGGCGACGACCAGCCAGATGTAGTGCAGATGGGGAATGTGCTCGAAGAACATGTTCTCTTCATTGTAGTCACGCGCTCGACGCTGTCCGGGGAGCGGCGAATTTTCCTCGGTTTAGTCGAGCTCGGCAAGGCGTAATGCCGCTTCAGGCGTGTCGGCCACGAGCAGAATTGCGCGATTGCCCCGCAGCATGCCCTCCCGATCGCAGGCATCGAGAAACTCCAGCATGGGGTTGTAGAACCCCGCGACGTTCAGCAGCACCACGGGCTTGGAATGGATCTTCAGCGTCTGCCACGCCAGCACCTCGAACATCTCTTCGAAGGTGCCGTAGCCTCCGGGCAGGATGAAAAATGCATCCGCCTTCTCCGCCATCATGGCCTTGCGCGTGTGCATGGTGGTGGTGACGTGCAACTCCGAAAGGCCCGGATGCGCGATCTCATGTTCGACCAGCACATGCGGAATCACGCCGACCACGTGTCCGCCCGCAGCCAGCGCGCCATCGGCCACGGCGCCCATCAGGCCTACCTTTCCTCCACCATAGATCAATCCCAGCCCATGTTCGGCCAGCGCTCGACCCAACGCCTCCGCCGCTGCTCGATATTCCGGCCGCGCACCCTCCGCCGACGCGCAGAATACGGCTACGCTTTTACCTGCTGCTATGTTTGCCATTAACCCAGAATACCAAGGGCCCGCGATATCATGGCCTCGCAGCCATTTCAGCGGAGGACCCTCGACCATGTACGCTCGACAACGCTGGCTTGCATTGATTCTGCTCTTCACGGCCTCGCTCACACTCGCCTGCTCTGCGCGCGCGCAGGAAAGGGGAGAGCCCGGCAAGTTCGACTTCTACCTGATGAACCTCTCATGGTCACCGGAGTTTTGCTCCATCCACGGCACATCGCCGGAATGCGTGGCCCGTCCGGGCTTCATTCTGCATGGCCTGTGGGCGCAGAATAACGACGGCAGTTATCCGGTCTTCTGCAGTGAGGAGGCGGGGCCTGCCAAGCCGGAGCAGAACCTCGACATCACGCCTGACCTCTCACTGCTTCGGCACGAGTGGGCCAAGCATGGCACCTGCTCCGGCGTGGGTCCGCAACGCTTCTTCGCGATGGAACACCAGGCCTTCCACTCGCTCACGATTCCTCCGCAGATCGAGCGTATCGACCATGAGACGAGCATGACACCCGATGACATTCTCGGGCTCTTTGCGCGGGCTAATCCTGCATTTCCGACGGGGAGCATTCTGCTCAGTTGCGGACGTAATCATCTAACCGCCATCGAGGCCTGCTTCAGCAAGGATCTCAGGCCCATCGTCTGCCAGGGGCTGCGCAGTTGCCGTGCGAACTCGGTGAAGATTACGCCGCCTGCGCATTAGCAATGCGCATACAAACAGATGGGCCTCACCCGGAGGTGAGGCCCATCTTTACCTGTGCTGCATGGGACGTATGCGATCTACCACAAGCCCCAGGCGCGGCTGATATAGTCTGTCAACGTCATCGTAACCAGCACAAGGAACATGAAGAAGCCTGCACCGATGGTCATCTTGATCAGCCGCGACTGATAGGCCGCATGCATGAAAAACAAAATCACGATCACGGCCTTGAAGCAGGCAATGGCCAGGGCGATCACCGGGTTGGCCCACCCCAGGTTGACATAGGCTGCGGCTGCGGTGATGCCGGTGAACAGCAACAGCGTGACGTAGACGTACCCATACTGCAGCGGCGTCACAATATGATGCTGTGCGTGCTCAGGGTTGGTTACGTTGAGCGGATCGTGCGCGTCGGTGTGAATTGCTTCGTGAGCCATCGTAGTTCCTTCGTGGTCGGCTTCAGAATGTTCTAGTGCAGCGGATGACGGTTGATGAGATAGAGCAACGGGAAGAGGAAGATCCACACAATATCGACGAAATGCCAGTAGAGCCCGAAGTTTTCTATCGGCGCGACGTAGCCTGAACTGAAGTCGCCTCGCTGCGCTCTCCACGTCAGCCAGAGGAGCAACGCAATGCCAATGATCATGTGCAGGGCATGCATTCCTGTCATTGCAAAGTAGAGGAAGAAGAAGATCTGCGTCTTCTGCGCCATGTCGGGAGCGAGCGGCTCTTCCTTGATACCGTAGCCGGCTGGATTCGTGAACATGGATGTGTTGAAGCTGTCGCCTGGGATGTGGTGCAGCTCATACTTCTCGTGATACTCGTCGTACTTCACGCCAAGAAAGATCAGGCCGAAGACGGTGGTGAGAAGGAGCATGGCAACGAGGACGCCTTTTTTGCGTACCTCGGCTGCCCAGACACCGATCGCCATGCAAAAGCCAGAGGTGATGAGGACGGCTGTATTGATCGTCCCCAGCGGGACACTCAACTGATTCGAAGCCACGGCAAACGCCGGGTAGTACCAGTTGCGATACAGCAGGTACGCGAAAAACATGCCGCCGAAGAACATGATTTCGGTGAGCAGGAACAGCCACATACCGAAGCTGCCGGCTTCACGCTGCTGCTCTTCGGTTTCAAAGTGGTGACGGTGCTGCGGAAGAGCCACGTGTTCGTGTTCCGCGTGAACCTCGGTCTCCGGCATGTTCGGATCTGTCGTGGCGAGTGCGCTATCCAACGGTCGTCACCTCTTTTTTGGTCTTGTTCGCGAGCCACTCGTAGTCATAGGCCTCGTGGTCCATGATGGGTGTCTCGGTAAAGTTTTCTGTGAGCGGTGGCGACTGAATCTGCCACTCGAGGCCGGTAGCCTGCCAGGGGTTATCGCCGGCAATCGCGCCGTACTTCAGCGACCAGGCCAGGTACAGCATCGGAAGCATGTAGCCGACCCCAAGCACAGTCGCGCCCGCTGTCGACAACACGTTGAGCACCTGGAACTCGGGAGGGTACGCATGATAACGGCGCGGCATTCCGAGGTAGCCCAGAATGAATTGCGGCAGGAAGGTGAGGTTGAAACCGATGAACGTGGTGACAGCCGCCAGCTTTGAAAGCGACTCGGGGTACATGCGCCCCGTCATCTTCGGCCACCAGAAATGGATGCCCGCAAGGAACGCCATCAGCATGCCGCCCACCATGACGAAGTGGAAGTGAGCGACGATGAAGTAGGTCTCGGTGAGGTGGATGTCCATGCCCAGCGAGCCGAGAAACACGCCCGTCAAGCCGCCGATTGTGAACAGACCCATGAAGCCAAACGAGTAGAGCATGGGCGTCTCAAACGTGATGGAGCCCTTTTGCAGGGTGAACGCCCAGTTGAAGATCTTGATGGCCGAGGGAACTGCAACAAGCATCGTCAGCAGGGAGAAGACCAGTGCTGAGTAATTGGAGACACCCATGATGAACATGTGGTGCTCCCACACAAAGAAGCCGAAGAGCGCGATGGCCACGGAGCTGAACGCGACTGCGGTGTACCCGAAGATGCGCTTGCGGCTGAAGGTGGAGATCACTTCGGAGATCACACCCATGCCCGGCAGAATCATGATGTACACGGCCGGATGCGAGTAAAACCAGAACAGATGCTGGAACAGCAGCGGATCACCACCCTTGGTGGGATCAAAGACTCCGATGCCGAAGATGCGCTCCAGCGCGACCAGGACGAGCGCGATCGCCAGCACGGGCGTGCCGAGCACCATCAGCAGCGAAGCCGCATAATGTGCCCACACGAACAGGGGCATGCGGAACCACGTCATGCCCGGGCAGCGCATGCGGTGAATGGTTACGATGAAATTCAGGCCTGTGAAGATGGATGCGAAGCCGGCGATGAAGATCGCCATTGCCGCCGTAATCACGTGCGTGTTCAGGTAATGCGTAGAGAGGGGCGTGGTGAAAGTCCACCCGGTATCCACGCCACCAAGGACGAGCGCGGCAAGCGTCAACGTTCCGCCGATCACATAGAGATACCAGCTCAGCAGATTGATCTTCGGAAACGCAAGGTCCTTGGCGCCGAGCATGATTGGAATCAAAAAATTTCCCAGCGTCGCAGGCACCGATGGCACCAGGAAGAGGAAGATCATGATGATGCCGTGCATGGTGAAGAACTTATTGTAGGTATCTGACGAGACAAGGTCGGGCTGCGGTGTAAGCAACTCAAGGCGAATCAACCCTGCAAATGCTCCACCAATAAAGAAGAAGAACGTGATCGAGATCAGATAGAGGATCGCGATGCGCTTGTGATCCCCGGTCAGCAACCAACTCAACAAGCCGTGCTCGTTGTTGATGTAGTTGCGCTTTGGGATCTGCGCCGTGGTCTGGTCAGGCAGAGAGACGATGGTATTACCGATCGCAGCACTCATGGATTCACCGTTTCGTTTGTGCCCTGCGGGGGCGTTGTTGGGGCTGATTCACCGGATGCAGAGGTTACGAAGGTCTGCTGTACGCGATAGTTCGATTGCATATTCTTGATGAACTCGACCAGATCGATGAGGCCGTCTTCGCTGAGTTGCCCCTGGTACGTAGGCATGATGGGCGCAAAGCCTGCGGTCACATGCTTGGACGGATTGAGGATGGCATCACGCAGATAGGCATCATCAACCAGAATCTGGCTTCCGTCGGTGAGCGTCAGCTTGGAGCCATAGACGCCCGCGAGGCTTGGGCCGCGAGCTGCCGCCGTTCCGCTATGGCAGGAGTTGCAGCCCATGCTCGCAAAGAGGCGCTCGCCATTTTGCGCCAGGCTCTGACCCGAGGTGGATTGGTCCAGCCACTTCTTATAATCCTGCGGTGTCAGCACCGTAACTTCGCCAACCATGCCGGAGTGCTGCGTCCCGCAGTACTGCGTGCAGAACAGGTGATAGGTGCCCACCTGTGTTGCCTCAAACCACACTGTCGAGTAGCGGCCAGGAATGACTTCACGCTTGATGCGGAAGTCAGGAATGGAGAAGCTGTGGAACACATCCTGCGAGATCATGGTGAGTTGTACGGGCTTGCCGAGGGGAACGTGCAGCGCATTGATCTCGTGCTGGCCACCCGGATGCTCCGCCTTCCACATCCACTGCTTGCCGACAATATAGATATTCATCGCATTCGCGGGAGGATTGTAGATGCGGAAGTACAGCAGCGCTCCCCACACGAAGGTGACGAGAAAGATCGCCAGCGGAATGATCGTCCACGTGGCTTCGAGCAGCGTCGAGCCCTCGATCTGCGTGGCTACGGGATTCTTCTCGCGCCGGTAGCGAATGGAGAACACCAGCAGCAGGACCGCGACCAGCGCTGTTCCGACGATGGTCATCATCACCAGAAAAAAGTACAACGCATCGACATACGGTGAAATGCCGCTCGCCTCCGCCGGAAACAGCGAGGAGTTGTGGAGCCACTTCACGAGAAATTGCCACAATACCGGACTAAGTCCCATCGTTTAGCCTTTATCCATTTCGCCAGACTTTTTTTCGTCCGGCTGAGGTGTGTCGTGTTCGTGCGCAAGCTGGATATCGCGCCGAAACATTAAGAATATAAAGCTGCCCAGCGACGCTACCGTAACGATACCGCCCAACTGTACGGCACGCACCACCATCAGGGAGTGCTTGTCGGTCTGCGGATCGTAGCGGTAGCAGTAGGTCAGAATATTTGCCACCGGCGATCCAATCTTGTTGCCGGACGCGTCGATCAATCCAAGCAGCACGTCCTTGGGCGAGTACTCCACGCCGAGGTAGTACTGCGCGATCTTTCCTTGCGGCGTAGCAAGTTCAATCGAACTCGCGTGCGCGAATTGTGTCAGCTTGCCATCGGGCCCCGGTACGCGCACATAGCCGAAACCAACAGCCTTGGTGACGGCGTCGATGGCGGATGGCTGGCCGGTCAGGTAGTGCCATCCGCTGGCCGTCTCCGGATGTCCGTAGCGGCGCAGATAGAAGGCCTTCTTCTCCGCTGCCAGCTTAGGCGTTTCGGTGGGATCAATGCTGATGATGACAATTTGGAAGTCCTTGCCCGGCACCAGGTTGACCATCTCAAGCGCGCTGGTAAGTCCGTCCATCTCCTCCGAGCAGAGCATGGGGCAGTTGTAGTACACGGTGGTAAGCACCACCGGATGCTTGCCATCGAAGTACTTCCCTAGCGTGACAGGCTGCCCGGCATCGTCGACGAACGGTGCATTGAGCGGTAACTGCGCGTTCAGGTGCTGGGAGACCTGCACCTTTTGCAGCACCGTGGGCAACTGCTCGCCCACGTTGTCCCCCTCAGACTTGTCGCCGTAGCTGGAGACCTGGGCGCCACACCGCAGCGGCGCGGCCAGCAGACCCAGCATCAGGCCTGCTGCGGCTGCGAGTCCGGCCATGTTCCTGGCCATGCTGCGAGTTGGGATTGCTGCCTTCACCTGGTTGCTGCTCTCCATGCTGCTGGGTGCTGATGTACGATGCGGCTGATGCGTTGCCCTGTTCCTGCCTGGTTGCGCGTCCTACTGCTTTCCTTCGGCGCGATTGAATTCATTCTTCTCCTCGCGCGCGGCGATGGTCTGAAGCTCATAGCCGGTGCGGGCAAATCCGTTGGTCAATGGAGCCGTCACGGTCGGCACGGTCTCTCCTGCCATCAGTGTTCCCGACGTTTGCGGGGAGGGCGCCTGCGGCAGTCCGCGCTGAAGAACCAGTTGCATAGCCCGATCGATTGGAATGCGGATCGTGCCTGCGGGCAGATCCGGCGAGCTGCTGTAGTAGTTCAGCAGCAGGTCTTCGCGTGCATGCAGGTCGGCGAGGTCCTGGTTGCCATCGTCCGCCTCCAGACGCGGGGTCGGGAAGACCTGGGTCATCTGCTGCAACTGGCGCTGCTGCATCGTCGCGCTCGAGGTCAGATCCTCAAGCTTTTCGCCACGCGGTGTTGCGCCCACGTTGGAAAGACTTTGATGCCACTTGTTTGGCGTTCCGTCATGCTTCACGAGCGCATAGTTGATGGCCTTGCCCATGGCAAAGGCGAAGAAGAAGAAGATCACGACGAAGCCCGAGAGCCCCGCAAGAAAGGTGACGACGCCGCCGACACTTACATCCTCGACTTCGTAGCCGGGGTGTTCGCTGTCGGGCACCGACGCTCGATGGGCGATGACGTCTTTGGGTTGGCCCTTGTCTTGTCCCTCAGTGTGCATGTTCAGGCTCCAAAAGCTCTTCCGTATGCGGATCGTTCAGGTTGATCAGTGGCCGCTTCATCAACTCGTTCAGGTAAAACACCATCCAGAACGCGACCACCGAAATGGGCACGGTGACGTACGCCAGGATCCCGATGTTGCCCGCAAGGTGCAGGTTGCTCGCGGCGTCCTTGAAGTTTGGTTCGATCAGCCAGAACATGTCGATGAGCCGCGCCACCAGCATGAAGCAGCACAGCCAGATCATCTTGTGCTTCGACCGCTTGATGTCGCGCGACAGCAGAAGGGAGAACGGAATGACCCAGTGGCAGATAACATCCAGCGAGCAGATGACCCACCAGCCGCCATGAATCCGGTGCAGGTACCAGGGGATTTCGTCGGGCACATTGCCTGACCAGATGATCAGAAACTCCGCGAAGGTGAGGTAGATGTTCAACATCACGAAGGCGAACGCCAGCTTGCCCAGATCGTGCTGCTCGGTCATGCGGAACATCGTCTTCATCGGCTCATAGCGCGAGAGCAGAATGAGCGTGAGGATGCCCAGCGCCAACACCGCGTACCCTTGCGCCACGAGGAACTGCAGCCCATACACCGACGAATACCACGTGACGTCGAGCGACTTCACAAACAGGATCACGAAGTCGGTCATGAGAATGACGTAGAACAGAATGGAGGGGCCGGAGAGGTTCTCGAAGCGCACCCGCCACTTGTCGAAGCTCGCCTGCGTGCCCGCCAACGGATCGTTGTCGCGCTGCATTGACCAGTGATTCAGCAGCGTGATGACGAGCGCCATCCAGCCGAGCACGATTGCCGCCTGAACTACGGCTGCGGTCGGGTTCAACATCGCCTGCTTGGAGGTTGCTGTGAGCTGCTGCTCCTGGGTCATCAAACCCTGCTTGAGCGCCTCCAGCTTGGCCGCCGCAGTGGGGAACGCAGCCCACTGATAGAGATGCTTCATCAGCAACAGAATGGGGAGGGTCATCGCGATGAGCACCCAGATGGTACGCGTCATGGCCTCCAGCGGGCGGCGCAGAATCTGTCCCCACTTGCCGCCCGACACGTACTGCACCATGAGGAATGCGAGTGCTCCGCCGACAAAATTGAAGCACGTCATGTAGCCCATCAGATAGGCACGCAGCAGGTGGTTGCGGCCTTCGTGTGTACCCAGAAAGACCAGCGAGATCAGGGCGAAGACGATCGCCACAATGCCCGCGCGCGTGCGCCACGTCGAAACGACGCTGGGTGCTGCCAGAACGGCTGGCAGCGTGCGCGGACCATGAGCTGCTGCATGTCCCATTGTCAGGTCCGCTCCGTGATGTTCGTTTGCCATTTCCATGCGTCAGTCGCCTTCGATCTCGTAGTTGCTGTCCCTGTTTCTGCGTTAATTCGGCTGGCCATACGGTGTGCCATTTGAAAACGATGCGGCGGGCGCTCCGCCAGAGTCACGTTGCCCGGAGTTCTCGGTCGCGGCCTTCCCATAGTGCGCACCCGCACCTGCAGGCGGCGTTCCCATCGGTTGTCCGGGAATGCCGTTGTCCTCACCGTTCGGCGTTCCGTATACGGCGGTCGAAGGCAGAGCCCACGGGTCAGCAAATCCGTTGGGCATACCGAGATCCTTCGCAATCGCGTGAAGGTCCTCGACGTGGCCACTCGGCGCGGCATCGCTCGGCTTCGCATTCTGACTCAACTGCAGCGCACGAATATACGCAGCCACAGCCCAGCGATCCGCCGGCGTCAATTGTGCGGCGTACTCCGGCATCGCACCATAACCATTGGTCATCACTGTGAAGAAATGTCCCAGCGGCGCATTGCGCAGGCGGTCCGTGTGGAAGTTACCCGCAGGACGATAGCCCCGCTGTACGATCATGCCCGCACCATTGCCTACGCGCGAGTGACACGGAGCGCAGTAGATGTTGTAGCGCTCCTGCCCACGCTCGAGTGTCGCAGCATTGAGAGGAATCGGCAGACCATCACCCTCCTTGCCGTCCTGAATGCCGGTATAGAAGTAGGCGTCCTGGTCCATCTGGTTGCGCGCAACCGTGTCCTCAACCTGTGGCCGCACGGAGCGTCCCGAGGCGAAGAACGTGGTTCCGCGCTGGGGAATAAACTTCGGCTGATTGTGCATGTCCTGGCGGCAGCCTGCCAGCGCCAGCATCGCCATCAGCGTTGAAAGCCCCGCGAGTTTGCGCGTCCCTGGCATTGTCTTTCCTGCTCCCCGTAACCGCGTCCCTGTTGCCTGCATTAGTGGTCAACCTCCACCACGGAGACCGGCGAAAACTGCTCCAGGAACTCACGCGTCTTTGCACCCTCAAATCTTGGATCGTTCGCTTCGAGGCAGAGGAAGAACTTGTCCGTCGTCGCTCCGCTGGCGAAGTTGGGTGCGTTGAACAAGGGGTGATACAACTGCGGCAGGCCGTTCAACGCGATCATCCCGAAGGCCGCCGAGAGTCCTGCAAATAAAATCGTCATCTCGTAGGCTGGAACGACAAACGCAGGCCAACTGAACAGCGGCATCGCGCGAAGATTCAGCGGATATCCCCACACGTTGATCCATATCTCCAGCAGCGATCCGGTCGTGAGGCCGGCCAGACCGCCGAGCAGGCACAGCAACGGCACGCGCGTCTTGTGGAAGCGCAATGCCTCCGCTGCCTGCTCCACCGGATACGGCGTATAGCACTCCATGCGGCGATAGCCCGCACGGTGCGCCATCTCGGTTGCATGCACCAACTCACTCGGCGTATTGAACTCGGCCAGCAGGCCGTAGACTCCCTCGCGCGGCGGCATTAGAGCGCCTCCTGAGCAACTGCTTCTGCATCGGCGCCACCTGGACGCACCTTCGTCTGTGGCAGCATCATCCTGATCTCCGACATCGGAATCATTGGCGCAAGGCGCGCAAATAACAGGAACAGTGTGGTGAACAGTCCCCAGGTTCCGATGAACAATATGTAGTCCCACTTCGTCGCGCGATACGTGCCCCAGCTCGACGGCAGGTAGTCGCGATAGAGGCTGGTCACGACGATGACGAAGCGCTCAAACCACATGCCGATGTTCACCACAAACGACAGGAAGAAAAGATAGCCGACGTTCACGCGCAGCTTGCGGCTCCACAGCGTCGTCAGCGGAATGGCAAGGTTGGTCAGGATCAGCACCCAGTACGCCCAGCCCATCGGCCCGAACATACGGTTCCACATCATGAAGAACTCCCAGTGGCTTGCCGAGTACCAGCTCATGAAAACTTCCATGCCGTAGCCATAGCCTACGATCGAGCCCGTTGCCAGCATCACCTTCGCCATGTTGTCGAGATGACGCAGCGTCACCAGGTCTTCCAGGTGATAGAACTTGCGGATCGGAATCGCCAGCGTGAGCACCATCGCAAAGCCTGAGTACACAGCGCCGGCCACGAAGTAGGGCGGGAAGATCGTCGTATGCCAGCCGGCCATTGCGGCCACTGCAAAGTCGAAGCTGATGGTCGTGTGCACCGAAAGCACCAGCGGCGTCGATAGGCCCGCCAGCAGCAGCGATGCTGACTCGTAGCGAATCCAGTGGCGCGTCGAGCCTCTCCAGCCCAGGCTCAGCATTCCGTAGATGTACTTCGCCAGCGGCATCGTCGCGCGATCGCGCAGCGTGCCCAGGTCCGGGATCATGCCGATATACCAGAACACCACCGAGATGGTTGCGTACGTCGAAACCGCAAAGACATCCCACGCCAGCGGGCTGCGGAACTGCGGCCACACGTTCATCGTGTTCGGATACGGCAGCAGCCAGTAGCCCAGCCACGGACGCCCAACGTGCAGCAGCGGAAACATGCCAGCGCATACGACAGCGAAGATCGTCATCGCTTCGGCGAACCGGTTGATCGAGTTGCGCCAGGTCTGTTTGAACAGCAGCAGAATCGCGGAGATCAGCGTGCCAGCGTGGCCGATACCGATCCACCAAACGAAGTTGATGATGGCAAAGCCCCACGCGCCCGGAATCGTAATGCCCCAGATTCCAACGCCCTTCAGCACCAGCCACGTAACCGCAATGACGACGCCCAGCGCGACCGTCGCCGCCAGGAACAGGCCGCCCATCCATGCGATCGGCGTGTTGGACGTCAGCACGATGCCCGCGATCTTTTGCGTCACACTCTTGAACGTCTGCCCCGGCGCAATCACCGCGTACTCGCCGGTGCGCGGGTCAATCATCGGATCAACGATCTCCGGAATGGGTCCTTGGGTTGCCATCGTTATGCAAGCTCCGCGTTCGGGTTGATGACGCCAGCGGTATACGTCGTGCGCGGGCGGTAGTTCAAATCTGCGAGCACCTGGTAATCGCGCTCCTCGGCCTTGCGCTTCACCACGCGCGACTTCGGATCGTTGAGATTGCCGAAGACGATCGCATCGGTCGGGCACGCCTGCTGGCACGCCGTCAGAATCTCTCCATCCGCGATCGCGCGATTGTTCTTGTCGGCTTCAATCTTCACCGCCTCAATGCGCTGGATGCAGTAGCTGCACTTCTCCATCACACCGCGCGAGCGCACCGTTACATCCGGATTGCGCATGAGCTTCAAGCTCTCGGTGTCGTAATCCGAGTACAGCAGGAAGTTGAATCGGCGCACCTTGTACGGGCAGTTATTGGAGCAGTAGCGCGTTCCAACGCAACGGTTATAAACCATCGTGTTGATGCCCTCGGGCGTGTGTACCGTTGCGCCCACCGGGCAAACCTGCTCGCAGCCAGCGCTCTCGCAGTGCTGGCAGAGCATCGGCTGGAAGTGCGCGATGGGCGCATGCAGATCGCCCTCGAAGTAGGTGTCGATGCGCATCCACTGCATGATGCGGCCAATCTTCACCTGCTCGCGTCCCACCACCGCAATGTTGTTCTCCGCATAGCAGCTCACGATGCACGCGTTGCATCCCACGCAGGAGTTCAGATCAATCGACATCCCCCACTTGTTCTGCAGCACCTTGCCTGCGGCTACTTCCATCACATGGTCGTAGCGCCAGTTATCGGGATAGAAGCTGTCATCGTGCGGAACGGCCTCACCCTGCGGGTTATATCCAACCTTGTTCACCAGCGTGTCGTTGGAATCCTTCGTGCCAAGATGCGCGAAGTCAGGATTCTTCATCGCCTCTTCGTAGGTCGCATAGCGGATGATCGAGCGCTCCATCGCCTCATGTCCGGCCAGCGAGTAGGTGCCCTGCGTGTCAAACTCAGGATGCTCCAAATCGCGCTGCGCGAATGCTCCGCGATGCTCGATGTTGTGCACCTTGGTGACGCACAGGTCATACGATCCCTTGCCGCGCGCAATCATCAGTCCACCCGCAGAGAGCGGCTGGCCCGACGTCCGCAGCGCATATGCATTGAAGCCAACGCCAGCGCCAACGCGTCCGCACTCCGCGCGCCGCCCCAGCCCCAGGTGCACCGTCACCGCATCGTTGGGATGTCCGGGCGCCATCAGCACCGGCGTAATGATCTTGCGGCCATTGAGCGTCAACTCAATCGCTTCGTTCTCCTCGATGCCCAGCTTGCCCATCAGGTCCATGTTCATGAGCGCAGCATTATCCCAGCTCATATTGGTCACCTGCTTGGGCAACTCCTGCAGCCAGCCGTTGTTGCCGTAGCGGCCGTCGTACAGCGAAGGGTCGGGGCGGAAGCTGATCTCGATGCCGCTGCCCGCGCTCGCTGGAGTGGTCACGCCACCCTTTGGTGCACCGAGCGTCTTGGGCACAAACGCCGTGTCCGCAACCCAGCCATCGTGAAGCGCCTTGCGCCACGCCATCTCGAAGGGTGTGGTGGCCCGCGCCACTCCAAGAGCGGCCCTCGCGGCGGCATCCGCAGCAGCGCTATTCCCAGCTCCGGTCGCCGCTGGGGCAGGCACGTTCGCTGCCACGGTCTTCGCTGTATCGCCACCCGGTGCCTTGATGTAGGTCTTCGCGTTGGCGAGGACCAACTGATACGCGCTCACCTGCGGATCGATCAACGTCTGCAACACATCGTGCGCGCTCTTGCCGCCATACAGCGGCTCAATCATCGGCTGCACGATCGAGATCGTGCCATCGTATGCGCGCGCGTCTGTCCAGCTCTCAAGGTAATGCGACTTGTTGATGTGCCACGTCGAGTAGAAGCCCGTCTCGTCCACATGCGAGCCGAGATGCACTCTATGCGGCACCTTGTTGAACGCGTCTTCAAAGTTCAAATCCACCGGAGCGTTGTATAGCGGATTGACGCCCAGCATCACCAGCCACTCCACCTTGCCGGCGTTCATGTCCGCAACCAGCGCCTTCAGATCCGACACATGCTCGCTCGGAATCGACGCCACCGTCTCGGTGTAGAAGACCGTCTTGCCGACGGCGCCCAATCCCGCATTCACCGTCAGCGCCGCAAAGTGCGCTGCCTGCGAACTCGACGGCCCAACGACGATTGCGAACCGGCCGCCCGACTTCTTGATGTCTTCCATCACGACGGAGAGAAACTTCTGCGCCTCAGGGTTGCTCAGCGTCGAGTTCCCGCCCGCCAACGCATTCGCAAACTGGTCGATCTCGCTCGGCTTGAGCGCCAGGCGATGCTCGGCCTTGAAGCCCGTGACCGTCGGCATCGTCTCCACCGCATACAGCCGGTTCATCGGCTTGTCTTTGTCGAACCGATGCCGCTCGGCCCACGCGGCCGACATCGGGAGAAAACCGGGGAACCCGATTCCGCCCAGAAAATCCGCATCCAGCGCGAGGATCACATCCGCATCTTCGAGCTTGTACTGCGTGTCGTAGTAGTCGCCAAACGCAGCCTTCGACGCAGCACGTCCCGCATCGTTGTTCACCGGCTCATACTGCACCAGCTTCGCCTGCGGATACTTCGCCTGCACCTGTTTCCACTGCGCGGCCAGGGTCGGCGACGTAATCGTCTCCGACAGGAACACCACGCCGTCGCCGGTCTTGCTCGCCGCAACCGCCTTCGCGAACTCCTGCTGGAAGCGGCTGAAGTCCGCCTGCTCTCCACGGAAGCGTGGAAACTGCGAGCGGTCAGGATCGTACAAATCCAGCAGCGACGCCTGCGTAAACGCATCCGACTTGCCCTTCGCGATCGGGTGTTCCGGATTGCCCTCCAGCTTGATGGGGCGGAACGCATCCGACTTCACCAGCACCGGAATCGCGCCCGTCGGAAACGGATGCGCCGTGGCAAAGTACATCGGCTTGCCGAGCACCAGATCCTCTGGCTGCTTCACATACGGAAAGATCGGCTCCTCGGGCTGCTTGGTGCATCCGGCCAATCCAGCCAGTGCAAAGCTTGCGCCCATCACCTTCAGAAAGCCGCGCCGAGAGACTGAATCCACCCACTCGCCTGCTGAGGCCTGGCGCGGAAACTCCTCCTGCATCAGCTCCTGGAATGCTGGCGTGTCAGCCAACTCATCCAGGCTCTTCCAGTAGCGCTTGCCGCTCTTTCCGTCGAGCTTAGCGCGCACCTCAGCCAGCGTCATCTTCAACTTCGACGGCTGGGCCGGCGCAATCGCCGTCACAACCTGCGCTTCCTGCGCTCCAACTTCCTGCGTCCCGCCCTCTACCGCCATCGCCTGCTCGATTCCTATGCGCGTCTCGTTCATCGGTGGCACACCTCACAGCTGGACAGCTCGTTGGCCGTGCGAATGTGGTACTGCTTCATCAGGTAATGTCCCAGCTCGTCCTGGCTGGTGAACTTCACATAGTTGGCCGGCATCACGACGGCCGGCGAGACATCCGCAACCGTCTGCGCCTTGTCCAGCGCCGCGGATTTGCTCAACTCCGCAGGTTGGCTCATCTGCGCCATCTCAGGATTGCTCGCCGCAGGATCGGTCTCCACGCAAGCCACCTGCTGTGCCGTTGGTCCCACCGCACCGGTTGCAGAACACCACACGGGTTTATCGCTCGAAGGCCCTGTCCACGCCATGTTGTAGATCTCCGCGGTCGGCCGCAGATTCACCGCCGGATTGCGGTGGCAATTCAAGCACCACTCCATCTGCAGCGAGTTCTGCATATACATCAGCGGCATCTCGTCCACGCGGCCGTGGCAGCTTGCGCATCCAATGCCCTTGTTCACATGGATTTCATGATTGAAGTAGACGAAGTCCGGAAGGTCATGCACCTTGATCCACTGGAGCGACGCTCCCGTCGCCCAGCTCTGCCGCACCGGCTCCAACAGATTCGCGTTCGTCCATATCTGCGAGTGGCAGTTCATGCAGGTCTTGGTTGGAGGGATGCCTGCATACGAGCTCTTCTCCACCGACGTATGACAGTACTGGCATTGCAGCCCGAGCCCCTCCACGTGGTGCTTGTGGCTGAAAGGTACCGGCTGGTCCGGACGCTGTCCTTGCCTGGTCACCCACGGCGACCGTTGCAAGCTGTTCAGCGCCACCCCGAGTGCGATGACGATCAGTCCCGACAGCACCAGGCTTGCGCGAGCCAGGGCATTCGAGCTGCGGTCAAATACTTGCGCCATGAATCCGTTCCTGCTTCCCCTGCGTCAGAAGTCCACTGTTGAGGTTGTTGACGACGATCCCGCTGCCGACGATTCGTGCTCCCACCGGCCCAGATCACGTCGTCTGGAACCAATAGTTTTTGCGAAATTGAGTATAGCAGCGAAAATAAAAAGATGTGATGGCGATCACCTTACCCACGCTAATACCCCTATTTTGTCCGCTAATCGAGCAAAAAATGGCTCCCGGCGAATTTTCCCTCCAGTGTTAATCGCTCCCACCCGGGGCGCACCCACCGGCTCACTCACTCCCTCACCGGCGAAAATTTCCTGCCTACAGGCCTGGCGCCATTTCCGCAGATATTTCTTCGCCTGTTGCCCCCCAGGCCCCGCGGCCACCGCCTATCATTCTCTTCATGCCCCGACGCTCCGGCCCGACCCGCAAACTCCCCTACGATCCCGCAGCGGCCATCGCCGCGCTCTCCGCTGCTGACCCGAAACTTGGCCGGCTCATCGACCGTGCCGGCCCGTTTACCCTCCGCCTCGCCTCCAGTCAGTCGCCCTTCGAGGCGCTCACCGAGTCCATCATCTATCAGCAACTTCACGGCAAGGCCGCGGCCACCATCCACGCCCGCATGCTCGCCGGCTTCGAACCCATCTGCGGCGTTGGCCAGCACCCCACGCCGCAGCACATCCTGGACTGCCCCACGCCGCAACTCCGCGCCGCCGGCCTCTCGCACAACAAGATCCTCGCGCTGCGTGACCTCGCCGCCAAAACTCTTGACGGCACCGTCCCCACGCTGGCCCGCATTCGCCGCATGTCTGACGCCGACATCATCGAGCACCTGACGCAGGTGCGTGGCATCGGCAAATGGACCGTCGAGATGATGCTCATCTTCAGGCTCGGCCGCGCGGACGTCCTGCCCACCACCGACTATGGCGTCCGCAAAGGCTTCGCCCTCACCTTCCAGGGCTTGAAGCCCGCCACCAAGGTCACGCCCGACCTGCTCCCGAAGCCCGATGTGATGGAACGCCGCGCAAAGAAGTGGGCACCCTGGCGCTCGGTGGCGAGCTGGTACCTGTGGCGCGCCTGCGACCTCGCCAAGCCCGAATGATTGCAGTTACCCGTGCAAGGCTTGGCGCGTTTCGCCACGAAAGAAGAGAAGAGATTCACACCTCTATGATCGTCTTCAGCATCCAGGCTTCCTTGTTGCCGCAATAACGAGGCTCTGACCGAGCAGGCCATACGGACGTCAGCGGATGGGGTGGACCCTCGACGTCGAACTCCAGCGTCCGACATCACATCCGGTCGCCTTCGCCCTTGCTATCATGCTGCCACGACACCCGCAACCCGAGCGTCCGCACTTCAGGAGGTCTCGTGAAAAAGCTGCGTATCATCATTCCCGTTTATAACGACTGGATTGCACTGGGCATGCTTCTGCGCGAGCTGGACAGGTCCGCAGCCATGCTCCCCTTCCAGATCTTCGTCAGCATCATTGACGACGGCTCCACCGATGAGCTGCCGCCCAGCTGCCAGGACGCATCTGACCTTGAGCACCTTGTCGGCGCCGAAGTCGTCGCCGTGTCGGTCAACGTCGGCCACCAGCGCGCCATCGCCATCGGTCTTTGCGTAGCCGCAGAGGACCACGACGCAGACGCCGTGCTCGTCATGGATGCCGACGGCGAGGACCCTCCGCACGCCATCCAGGCTCTCACCCACACCATCGACCGCAGCACCGACTTCTGCTTCATCGCCCACAGCAAGAAGCGCGTCGAGACCATCTCCTTCAAGACCTTCTACATGCTCTACAAGTGGTTCTTCCAGTTCGTCACCGGCCAGTCCATCAGCTTCGGGAACTTCTGCGTCCTCTCCCGCAGCTACGTCGACCGGCTCGTCATGGTCTCCGATCTATGGAACAATCTTCCCGCGGCCATTATGCGTTCGCAGCTCCCCATCACGCTGGTGCCCGTGCGCCGCGGCCGTCGTTACGCTGGCAAATCCAAGATGAGCTTCTCCTCGCTCATCGTGCACGGCTTCAGCAGCATGTCGGTCTATGCCGACACCATCTTTGTCCGTCTGCTGCTGCTCTCCATCGGCCTCTTCGTCTCCTGCGTCATCCTGATTTTCGCCGGCTTCTCGTTCCGGCTCTTCTCTCCCGTGCACGCCACGCTCGACTGGGCAACCACCGTAGCCTTCAGCATGATCATCATCCTGGTCCAGGTCCTGCTCACCACCATCTCCTCCATCCTCGTGCTGCTCAACAACCGCGTGCAGCGCCTGTTCATCCCCCTCGTAGACTTCCACCCCTATCTGGCCAGCCGCAGACTCATCTTCGGCCGCACGCTCGACGAGACCCCCTGAGCCTCCGCGCAGCCTCACGTCCGCGGCGCACCTCATCCCGCGACGGCTTCATCCCCTCGCCGAGCCTTGCTATCCTTGAAGGCACGATGTCAGCAACACGCAAATCAGGCTCCGCCTCCGCTCCCCCGCAGCGCTACCTCTGCGTCCACGGCCACTTCTACCAGCCGCCGCGCGAGAATCCCTGGCTCGAGACCGTCGAACTGCAGGACTCCGCCGCGCCGTATCACGATTGGAACGAGCGCATCACCTCCGAGTGCTACGCCCCCAACGGCGCCTCGCGCATCGTCAACGAGCAGCGCCAGATCATCCGCATCGTCAACAACTACGCGCGCATGAGCTTCAACTTCGGCCCCACGCTACTAAGCTGGCTGGAGGACAACGCCCCCCGCACCTACCGCATGATTCAGGACGCCGACCAGACCAGCGCATCGCTCTACTCCAACCACGGCTCCGCGCTGGCGCAGGTCTACAACCACATCATCATGCCGCTGGCCTCCGAGCGCGACGCCCGCACGCAGATCCGCTGGGGCATCGCCGACTTCGAGCACCGCTTCGGCCGCAAGCCCGAGGGCATGTGGCTGGCCGAGACCGCCGTCTCCCGCTCCGTCCTCGACCTGCTCGCCCAGGAGCGCATCAGGTTCACCGTCCTCGCTCCCCACCAGGCCGCCCGCGTCCGCCGCATCGCCACTGCCGGCAAAGACCCCGACGCGTGGACCGAAACCCACGACGCCACCGTCGATACCACCCGCCCCTACATTGTCCAGCTCGACCACGGCCGCTCCATCGCCGTCTTTTTCTACGACGGCCCGGCCTCCCGCGCCATCGCCTTCGAGGGCCTGCTCAACGACGGCGAAACCTTCGCCCGCCGCCTCCTCTCGCGCTTCCCCGCCGACCATCCCGCCCCCGAGCCGCAGCTCGTGCACGTCGCCACCGACGGCGAATCCTACGGCCACCACCACAAGCACGGCGAGATGGCCCTCAGCTACGCCCTCAACTGGGTCAAGGACAACAACCTCGCCCGGCTCACCAACTACGGCGAGTTCCTCGAGAAATTTCCCCCGCAGTGGGAGGCCGAAGTCGTCGACGACACCTCCTGGTCCTGCGCCCACGGCGTCGAGCGCTGGCGCTCCGACTGCGGCTGCAACAGCGGCGGCAAGCCCGGCTGGAACCAACGCTGGCGCGCTCCTCTGCGCGAAGCCCTCGACCTCCTCCGCGACCGCACCGCTCCCCTCGCCGAGGCCGTCGCCGCCCCACTCCTCAAGGATCTCTGGGCCGCCCGTGACGCCTACATCCACGTCATCCTCGACCGCTCCTCCGACAATCTCGACCGCTTCTTCGCAGCCCACGCCACCCGTCCTCTGACATCGCAGGAACGCATCACCGTCTTCGAACTCCTCGAGCTCCAGCGCCACACCCAGCTCATGTACACCTCCTGCGGCTGGTTCTTCGACGACATCTCCGGCATCGAAACCATCCAGATCATCGCCTACGCCGGCCGCGTCCTCCAGCTCGCCAACAAGCTCTTCACCGATCCCGCCCTCTTCACCACCCCCGAACTCTCCATCCGCTCCGCCTACGAGCTTGAGGCAGACTTCCTCCAGATCCTCGCCCGCGCCGAAAGCAACGATCCCGACCTCGGCAACGGTGCCGAGGTCTACCGCCGCTTCGTCAACGCCGGCCGCCTCGACCTCGAAAGCGTCGGCGCGCACTACGCCATCAGCTCCATGTTCCGCAGCTATCCTGACTCCGGCAACATCTTCTGCTTCGACGTCCACCGCCACAGCTACGACGTCATGACCTCCGGCCGCGGCCGCTTCGCCGTCGGACGCGCCACCCTCTGCTCTCGCATTACCGAGGAGTGTGAGGACATCTGTTTCGTCGTCCTGCACCTCGGCGACCAGAACCTCTCCGCCGCCGTCAAGCGCTTCCCCGCGGAAGACGCCGCAGCCTGGGACGCCTTCATCGAGAATGCGCGCCACTCCATCCGCCGCGCCAATCTCCCCGAGCTCATCCGTTTCATCGACGGCTACTTCGACTCGACCCTCTACTCCCTCACCTCGCTCTTCGCCGACGAACAGCACCGCATCCTTGAGAACATCCTCAACCAGACCCTCTCCGAAGTCGAAGGCTCGCTCATCCGCATCTACAACGAGCACGCCACGCTGCTCGACTTCCTCGGCGAAGCGAACGTCGCCGCCCCTCCCGCGCTCGCCGTCACCGCCAGCTTCGCCATCAACGCCGGTCTTCGCCGCGCCCTCGAAGTCGAGACCTTTGACTCCGCCGAGATCGCCCGACTCCTCCGCCGCGCCGAGATCGACCACGTCACCCTCGACGCCGGCCTGCTCAGCTACACCGCCGACAAGCGCATGAAGCGCGCCATGGTCCGCCTCGAAGGCGCCGCCGAGCAGCAAACCACGCACAGCCTCACCGTTCTCAACGAAACGCTCGCCATCGCGGAGAGCCTCCGCACCATTCCGATGGAGATCAACCTCTGGCAGGCGCAGAACATCTGGAATGATCTCCTCAGCCGCTCCGACGCCACCTACTGGTCCCGCGAGTGGCGTGAGGGCTTCCGCAAAGTTGGCCTGGCCCTCAACATCTCCGTCGACGAGCTCGTCATCGACCGAAGCGTCCACACCTTCTAGCAGCAGTCCCTCGCATCGCCGTTGACCTGGCACTTGCTGTTGCCCTTGCCGTTGCTGTTGCCGTTGCCCTTGCCCTTGCTCTTGCTCTTGCTTTTGCTGTTGCTGTTGCTGTTGCTCTTGCTTTTGCTCTTGCTTTTGCTCTTGCTCTTGCTCTTGCTTTTGCTTTTGCTTTTGCTTTTGCTTTTGCTTTTGCTTTTTTGGTTGTCATTCCGCAGCGCAGCGGAGGAATCTGCTTTTGCTGCTACCCTTGCTCCTGCCTTTGCTAAACCTGATAGCGCCCTTCTCCCTCGTCTCCTGATCCTCGATCAGCGAAAACCGTGTCAAGCCCCCCAACCACCCCAAGACCCTCTAACCCACTGAAACCAAGCCAAATAAAACCTCCCAAAAGTTGGCATAGTGCCCCCACCGAATCACTACAATTGATATAGGGAGGAAGAAGGAAAACGGCTCCCGAAGGGCCTCGTCGCACCCGTTACATTTATTAATATTGCCCGGTGATTCTCGTCACAACACCAACTTTCCTGGGCCCTACAGTTAAATCTCGGGGCGACGCAGAGCAGGATATGCCCACAGCTTCATGCCGTTGCCTTCCCGGGACGGCATGGCTTTTTTAGGTCGTAAATATTCGCCGACTCCCTACAGGGAAATGGCCCCGCAAGCAGCGCAGCGTCCCAAAATCGGCCCTAACCCGCCTGAATGGAATATCTTACGCGCAACCACCATGGAATCAGCTAGTTGAAGGCCATCAGCAGCCTAACTCCAACGCGCTGAATATCTTACCGATAACCCCATTGGATGGAATACTTTACGAACCTAAACTGTCGTAACTGCTGCATCCAGACGCTTTACGCGATAAAGTACGGGGGGGAGGGGGGAGCCTGCAACGAGCGATGCCTATCCCTTCCAGAACGTAATCACCAGCCCGCCAGCCACGATCAGGCTTCCGCCCACCAGGATCGGCGTGCCAGGCGACTGATGAAACCGCACCTTCGCCACCACCTGCGCGACGACAAAGAACAGCGCCACATACACACCCAGCAACTTGCCGAAGTCCCACTGCGGCAGGTTGACGAACAGCCCATAGCATCCGAGCACGCCGACGCCAACGACAAACCACATCGCCCGATGCGTTCCCGTCGATCGATACAGCCCCGACTGGAAGAACGAATCCCCCAGCACCTCCAGCGAAGCCGCCAGCACCAGCACCGCAAACGCACCCATCGGTGTCGACACAAATTCGTTCAGCACGTTCTTCATCGCACGTCTCCTCACGCTTTATTCTGGGTTGGAATTTCTTCGAGTCTACAAGACATCCTTCGCCAAAACAGAATCTACAAATGGAATCTTTATGCCTTTATGCCTGAAGCTGGAAGAAGGAAGATAGACTGGGTCCATCACCCCTCGTCTCCTTCATGAAGTGCAAAGGAACTGTCCTTGAGTTTGATTGGCTACGTATTGACGAGACCGGCAGGCCACCCATGATGAGACGGAAGGGTGATCTTCGATGAGGCTCATTGGTTATCTCCTGATGCTCTCCGGCTGGCTGCTGGTCTTCGCAGCTCTGCTCCTGCTCGCAGGTCTTGGGCAGCGGTTCACCTTTGTCGTCGCGGGTCTGCTGGTCGAGTGCCTCGGCCTCGCGCTCGTCGCCATGCGCTATCGCGCACTGCAGAGAGGCCCGGAATGAGCCTGAGCCTCAGCCTTCTCTGCATCATCCTGATCCCGCTCGCCGCCGCGGGCCTTGCGCTCATCCATCAGGGTCTCGGACGCTCGCGCAGCGCTGCCCACGCGATGCTCGCAACCCTCTGTTCGCTGGGCATCACAGCCATCGTCTTCGTCCTCATCGGCGCCGCCTGGGCCGGAGTTCCAGGCGGCCTCGCGCACACCTTCCTGCTCGCAGGCAAGCACTTCGACTGGATCGGCGCCGAGCCCTTCTTCGCCGGAGGTCTTCGCTCGAACCTGCTTCATAGCCCGTACGCAGTGCTCGTGCTCGCTCTCCAGATCTTCGCCGTCGGCCTGGCCTCGCTGATCCCCATCAGCGCCGGCAGCGACCGCTGGCGCCTCGGCTCCATCTGCGCCGCCAACGCTCTCTTCGCCGCAGTCATCTTCCCGCTCTTCGCGCACTGGGTCTGGGGCAACGGCTGGCTCGCGCAGCTTCCCACGCTCTTCGGCCTTCCCACCTTCACCGACGCGGGCGGAGCAGCGGTCATCCAGGTCATCGGCGGCCTCACCGCACTCTCCGTCGCATGGATCCTCGGACCGCGCCAGGGCAAGTACGCAGACCACGTAGCCGCCGCCATTCCTGGCCATAACATCGTGCTGGTGCTCTTCGGCTGCATCCTCGCGCTCATCGGCTGGATCGGCCTCGACACCGCTGCCTCCATCCTCTTCTACGGAGCCAACGCGGTGCAAGTGGTCGTCGTGGTCATCAATGCGACGCTCTCCGCCTCTGCGGGTGGCCTCGCTGCCGTCCTCATCACACACCTGCGTTACAGCAAGCCCGACGCTTCGCTAAGCGCCAACGGCTGGGTCGCCGGCCTGGTCGCCGGCAGCGCTGGCTGCGGCCTGCTCTCGCCGCTGGCCACCGTCTTCATCGGCCTCGTCGCAGGCGCGCTCGTCACCTTCCTCGTTGAGACACTCGAACTCCACCTGTTCATCGACGACCCCGGCGGCGCCATCTCCATCCATCTCGGCGCCGGTCTATGGGGTCTGCTGGCCTTCGGACTCTTCGGCCCTGCCGCTGGCCCACGCGGAGCGCTGCTCCTCGCGCAACTGATCGGAATCGCGACGCTGCTGGGCGTGATGTTTCCACTGATCCACATCAGCTATTCCCTGCTCAATCGGCTCATCCCCTTCCGCGTCGACGCCGACGGCGACTGGCAGGGCATGGACATCCGTGAACTGGGGGCCGGCGCCTACCCTGAGTTCGTCGTCCACTCCGACGAGTTCATCCCCCGGTAACCTTTCACTCTCGTCCGTTACGAATGATGGCGCGACACCAGCAGCAGCAACCCGAACAGCAGCAGTGGAATCAGCGCCAGCCCTGCGTACAGTAGCATGCGACGCCGCTCCGGCGACCGCCGCGTCTTCCACTGCTCTGCATCGGGGCGCTCGGCGATGCCCACCTCATCCTGATGCAAGAGATCGTGCGCCATCTCTCGCGCGCTGGCGTAGCGGTTCTTCGGCTCCCGCTCCAGCGCACGATACAGTATCTCCTGCAGCTGCGGCGTGATCGATGGCTCCAGCTCTCGCGGAGGCACAGGCTGATTGAGCAGCCGGTCATTCATCACGGCAAACGGATTGGGGCCCGTGAACGGCACAGCGCCCGTCAGCATCTCGTAGAGCATCACGCCGAGCGCATAGATGTCGCTGCGCGCATCGCCGCGTTTTCCCCGCACCTGCTCCGGCGAGATGTAATCCGGCGTTCCCATGCTCTGTGAAAAGTGTGCGAACGTCAACCGCCGCGCACCGGCGCTGGCTGCAATGCCGAAGTCAATCAGGTGAATCTCATCGTCGTCGCTCACCATGATGTTTTCTGGCTTCAGGTCGCGGTGCACAACGCCATTCGCGTGCACATGCTCAAGAGCCTCGCAGATGCCCACCGTGAGCTTCACCGAGCGCTCCACCGGCAGCCGCTTCTCATCGTTCAGCACCTGCCGCAGCAGCCGCCCATCCAGCCACTCCATCACCATGTAGACCTGTGAGCGATCCGGGTTCGCAAAGACTTTCATCACACCCGGATGGTCGATGCGCGTTCCAATCTCCTCCTCGCGGCGAAACCGGTCGAACATCGTCGGATCACTCTCGACCTCCGGATGCGGGACCTTGATGGCCACCTGCTGGCCAGTCTTCAGGTCTCGCGCGCGAAACACCGTGGCCATGCCGCTGGTCGCAACAATGCCTTCGAGTTCATAGTGATCGAGCCGGTCGCCGGGATGGAGGGTCAGATTCGGAGCAATCATCAGAGCAGCCTGTACGGTCGTCCCCGGTAGAGCCCCATTCGCTCCACCGTCTTCACGCGGATCAACTGCACGCTGACATTATCATGTCCACCCGCTGCGTTGGCAGCCGCAATCAGTCCTGCCGCCGCTTGCTCCAGATTACTGTTGCGCTGCAGAGTATGCAGGATTGCCGTATCCGGCACAAAACCGTGCAAGCCATCAGTGCACAAAAGCAATATATCTCCAGGCAGGACATTCACTGTAATGGTATCGGCTGCAACAAACAACTCACTCCCAAGGGATCGCGTGAGCACATGCCGGCCGTCGTGCGTTGCAGCCTCTTCTTTGGATAAGATACCCAGCCGCACCTGCTCATCGGCCATCGTGTGGTCGCGCGTCAACTGCGTCCCGTTGCCATTGCGAAACAGGTAGCAGCGCGAATCCCCTACATGCGATACCACCGCAGAGTCGAAGCGCAGGGCGCATGCCACAAAGGTCGTCCCCATGCGAGCGCCGCGCAAAGCAGTAGCGTGTCCCGCATCATAGACTGCTGCGTTCGCCTCCTGCACCAGTCGCGGCAACAGCGATACGTGCATCACCCCTTTAGGAATCTTGCGGAAGCCTTCGAGCGCGGTCTTGATCGCCAGGGCTGAAGCCACCTCTCCACGCTCATGGCCGCCCATTCCGTCGGCCGTCGCAAAGAACCAGCCCTGCGACTGCACCTGGGCAGGCCCCATCGGCAGCACATGGCCGAAGGCGTCTTCGTTATTTTCCCGCACGCGTCCCGTGTCGGTTCGTTCGGCAAATTCAAGATCAAGCATAGAAGTGTGGAGGCACCGGACGAGGCCGCGAAGCCTCGCCCAACGCACTCAGTTTACGCTGAAGTCGGCCTCGACTCGATCAATGCCGTCTTCCCTGCCGCCTTTCCGCTGGTAACGAAGTGGAGAGCTCCGAAGACGGCCCAGACTCCAGCAATGCCCAGCGCCAGCAGCGGCTCCATTTTTGTGCCGTAGCCCATGAACGGACCGACGAGATAGAAGCCCATGCAGGCGAGGTTAGCAACCAATCCGAACAACGGGATCGCCATGTGCCGGATGAAGCTGAACTTCGGATGCTTGTGATACGCGACCATGCACAGCGTGCAGCTAAGCGCGTACAGCAGGAACGTCCCGAAGTTCGACGCCAGCGTTACCGTCAGCAAGCTGTTCGGCAGCGCCGCCATCTTGTCATGCGTCGTGTATCCGAAGCTCGAAAAGATTCCGTGCGGAATAGAAGCAATGGCCGCCGCAGTCGGAGCTCCGCCGTCTCCGAATACCAGAACCACGGCGATGCACCCAATAACGGCAGAGATTGCTGCCAGCGTCCACACAGCGCGGTGTGGTGTCAGATTAGTTTTATGCAGGCTGCCAAAGTGGCCCGACACCTCTTTATCCTTGCCCATCGCATACGTAACGCGCGCTCCCGTATTCATACAGGAAAGCGTCGTTCCAATGAGCGCGAGCACCACGGTGGCGGCCTCGGCGAGCATGAACGCCCGCCCGTGTCCAGGTCCAAAGAGCGCATCCCCGACGACGACCATCATGTCTCCGATGGGAGCCGCCGAACCAGAGGCACTCTGCATGGTATATCCACTATTCAGAAAATAATTCGCCGCAAAGTATTCGAAACAATAGAAGACGACGCCTTGCACCAGCAGCGAAGTAATCACTGCGATTGGCACATCGCGTTTTGCATTCTTCGCTTCACCGCCCATCGAAGTGACTGACTCGAATCCAACCAGGATAAGAATTGCAACGGTTGCCTGAATAAATACCCAGCTCCAATGATGCGGGCTGATCACCGACTTCGCCGTAGGATGGGCGAGGAAGTTGCCAGCGGCATCACGCTCGGCATAGCTGATGTGGAACGGAACCGGCTGGCCGGCCGCATCCAGCTTTGGCATCGGCACGCCACTCGCATCGCGCACAACGGTGTCGGTCGAAACTCCACCCACCATCGACGTCACTGTCTTGAACTCGTAGGTGTAGGCTTCCCCGCTGGACGAATCAAACTGGTAGGCAATCGACCCCGGCGGATGATTCATCCGGTAGCCAAGGGCCAGCACGCTGAAGATCATCAGCGCCGTAATCTGAATCACGTTGATGCCGAGATTGATTGCCGTCGAGGCATTGGCGCCGCGATACGCAATGTATGCGACCGCGAAGGCGAACACTACCGCCACGGCCATCATGAACAGCATGCCCGGATTCGACGCGCTCATGAAGTTCGGATAGAGCGTTCCCACCAGATAGCCGCACACGATGCCCATGGTCCCAACCATCACGCCCGGATAGATCCAGTAGTAGAGGTGAGACGCCCAACCTACGATGAACTTCGAGATGCGAGCATACTTCCAGGCCTGCTCGCGATTCAGGAATGCCTGCTCGGCGAAGTAGTACGAGCTTCCAGTTCCCGGATATAACTTCGCCATCTCCGCATAACAGACCGCGGTGGAAAGACACAACAACAGCGCTCCGATAACACCCATCCACATCGAGGGTCCGGTAACGCCAGTCGTCGACTGAATGAAGAAGGTCAACCAGAGAAATGCACCTGGCGCAATCAGCGCCATCGCGTTGCTCGTCAGGCCCGTAAGACCCAGCGTTTTTTTCATTTCGACTGCAGGTACTTCTGCCATATGCTCCTCCACTAGATAAAGTCTGCTACCTGTGCTACCGGTTGCTGCAGCGTGTTACAGCTATGCTGAAGTGAACTGAACTGGGCGAGGCGGAGTCAGCGCCTCAACACCGCTATTTTGTGATGTTGTTGCCGAAGATAAAGCCGAATTCAAGTACGGCCCGGAATTGGCTCTGATTCGTTCCCGTCGCGCCAAAGACATCTCCGCTCGTGAAGTTGCTTGCGTGCACATACGCGAGATCGCCGCGAACATACATGCCGGCTTTTTGGTAGGTCGGTGTCGCGGTAAAGGTGGTGCCCGCGCTGCCCGATCCAAAACCCAGCATGTTCACCGATCCATCCGTTGGACTGCCTGAACTCGTCAGATATTCCCAGCGCACCGGAAGCGAGAAGCCGCTCTTGAATGCGTAGCTGACATTCACTGCACCGCCAGTTGCGGACGTGCCCTTGGCCACGCCCACCTTCAGGTTGGTCGGTAGTTTTCCGTACTGGAAGTACGGTTGCACGATCCACGGACCCTTGGTGTACGTATAGATCAGCACGTGCATGTAGCCGTTGTTTTGCACGGGTGTGGCGGCCGTTTGATAGACGGTCTGCCCGAGGTTCCCCATCCCGTCGTACACCAGGCTATGCGGCCCCTTCGTAAAGGTCACCGATCCCGAGAGCCATGTGTAGCGGTTGGAATAGTAGCCGTCGTTCCAACTGAGCGATGCGGAGAGATATTTCCCCAGCGTTTGATTTACTTGAATGCCACGATTAATCGCGTTTTCCTGGTTCCAGACAATGCCGCGCTCGATATTGAAGTTTTGATAAGTAAACGTGGACTCTGCGCCCATCAGCGTCGGCAACGAACCAATCTCGAATGACGTGGTCTTTCCTACCGGCACCTTCACAAAGGCAACTGGAACAGGCCCGAAGAAATTGTTCACGGTATTCTGGGCGTTGACAAACGGTACTCCAAGTGTCGGCATGGTGTAGACACCCGCCTGAATGTAGTACTGGAACTTTCCGTCCGGCTTCTGAATAAAGATCTGACCGTTGCTCAGAGTAGCTTGCGCCTTGTCGTCTCCCGGCACGGAATTGTTCTGGAACTGCGCGAAGCCAGTTACGATGCCATTGACGGACAACTTGCCCAACGGGCCCGCATCAAAGGTCGCCGGCGGCAGCCATTGCAGCGGACCCGTGAGAACGAATGTGGAAAGCGGCCCTGGCGCCGCCGCAGCCGGAGCGGCTGCGGTAGCTGGGGCAGCCTGCTCAGTCGCAGGTGCTGCAGAGGTAGACGTCTGCGCCGTTGCGTATCCGTGCGCACAGACGATTGTCGATAATGCAAAGAAGACAGCAAGGCTCTGACTCGTTCTCTTAGCTATCAATAGGTCGTCTCTCTCTCTCTTCCGTGATCCAAAGATTGGATCGTTGGAGGCCCTTCTTCTGGGCCATCGTGGATGTGTATTTCAGATACACCCCGCCTGCCCCCTGCTACACATCATGGTGTGCCGGATACAGGGGGCTTGACACGAAGAGCCGGGCTGTTCTTGATGCCATGGGGCTGATCAGCTACTCTAGCTTAAAGTTTGATAAAGAAGGCATAAAGAAGACGAAAAGAGTTCAGCCGTCATGGCAGGGCCTTCGAGTCCGAGGAGGATGGATCGCCCTCGTAGTTGCTTCAGCCCGCATGCCCGCTCAGTACGGTTCAGAGCCTTAGAGGAGTTCACGCAACCTTTGGTATTCACTCTATACGCCAGGTCATGCCGAGTTTCCGGCGCAGCTCCGTTGCAATCTTCCGTTCGCATGACCAGAACCATCGAGCGCCATCCAGAAGGGAGTCCGGTCGCATGTTTCAATCATTCACTGATCGACTCGTAGCCTCCCGGATTGGTGTCTTCTCCCGCCGCCATGCTTTACTGCTGCAATGCATTCTTGCGGTGTTGCTGGCGCCCCTGCTGGCTCGCGCGGGCTTGGAGCTGCGGCTTGACGTATCCACGCTGAACCTCCTGTTGCTCTTGCCTACAGTCTTATTCGCAGCACGCTGTGGCTTCTGGCAGGCTTCCGCATTCGCTATCTCCGTCGCGCTCTGGCTAACTTGCTTTTTTCTTCCTCCGCCATTTCTTTTTCATCTCATCACGCCGCACATTGTGATTGCCCTCTTCGTCTCCGAAGTGTCGGCATTCATCGTGAGCCGCATCTCGCAAAGAGAGCGATCATACGCGGCAGAGAGTGAGATGCAGCGCCACCGGACCCAGCGTCTACACGCAGTCAGTCACAATGTCCTGCTGCTGAATCTTCAAGACTCCCCAGAGAAGCAGATCGCTGAGTTTATCCAGCAGGAGTTTGAGCTCGATGCTGTGGCGATTGTCAGCAACCTGCCCCATGCCGTAGGCACCGCCGGAATCTGGGCGCGAGAAGAAGAGCACGCGTGCGAACAGAAGCTGCGCACGCTAGCCACAAGCCCCGAGCGCGCCGCAGGAGTTTCGATCCAGCCGCTCCTCAGCACCCGCGGCGCGATTGGATCGCTTCTAGTACTTGGTGACATCCCGCACCTTGTGCTCGACTCACTGGCGTCTCTCGCAGCTCTTGCATTGGAACGTCACCGCGCCTGCGTCAACGAAGGCACCGCCGATGCAGCTCGCAAAACCGAACAGCTTAGGACCACGGTACTCGACGGTCTGGCGCACGCATTCAAGACACCGCTTACGATCATTCGTGCCGCTAGCTCCGGCCTGCTCGAAGCTGGCCATCTGGACGAGATGCAACACCAACTCACACAAATGATCGATGAACAGTCAGAGAAGCTCGATGACATGACCAACCGCCTTCTTGAGACTGCAAGGGTTGAAGGTGAAGCGATGTGTCTGCAACTCGAAACCATTGACGTGCTTGCGCTCATCCACCACGTAGTTCAAGAATTTCACGCAGACTCTCCGGATTCCGTGAGCGGATTCAGCAGTGACACCGCAATCAAGATCTGCGCCGATGGAGTCTTCACGCCAGTCAGTGCGGACTTCGACATGATTGCATCTACCTTGCACGAGCTCTTGAATAATGCCGCCAAATATTCCAACGTAGGCTCACCCATTACGATTGCTCTGACTGAGGACCCTGATGAGCTCACACTCTCAGTACAAAGCTACGGACCCGTCATCCGTATGGAAGACCGTGATCGCATCTTTGAGAGGTTCTACCGCGGTCTGGATCATCGCCACGCAGCACCAGGAACAGGCATCGGCCTCTCCGTTGCGCGTAGAACTACGGAGGCGCACGGCGGACACATCTGGGTCACCAGCAGCGAAGAAAGTGGTACGACGTTTCATCTTTCCCTCCCGATCAGGGCTGGAGCTCTAACTAGCACCAAAGGATAATGCAATGAAGGCAAAGCTTCTTGTTGTTGATGATGAAGTCGGAATTCATAAAGTAATCGCCGGGACGTTGCGCCCGCTTGGCTTCGACGTTGTTGGCTCTGCGCGAGCGGAAGAAGCCATCTCGCTCATCGGGTTATCGCACTTCGATACCGTGTTGCTCGACATCAACATGCCGGGCATGGGCGGGATCGCAGCGTGCCGTGCCATTCGTCGCATCGCCCCCACGCTCCCCATCCTCATGTTGACCGTCCGCAATTCTGTCGACGACAAAGTCGAGGCCCTTGAAGCAGGTGCCGACGACTACATTACCAAGCCCTTTGCCATTCGAGAGTTGGTCGCACGCGTGAATGCAGCCATCCGCCGCGGACAGTCGCCTGCGCTCTCGAATACCCCTCTCGTCGTTGGCGATGTCTCCCTTTGCGGTAAGCGCCGGGTCTTCCTCAAGCGCGGTAGTTCTATCCCTCTCACTCGCACGCAGTTCGATATCCTGCATCTCCTCATGTGCAATCAGGGCCGACCCGTCACACACAAGAAGATACTCAGCACCATATGGGGAGCCGAGTTCAAAGACCATATCGAATATTTAAGAACCTACGTCCGTGAACTTCGCAAGCGAATCGAAGACGATCCTGCTCACCCGCAATATCTATTGACGGCACCCTATGTTGGCTACCGTTTTCGCGACGAACTTCATCCCAACGCATAACCTTGCGGACGCAGATCAGCGTACCCCTGCGTCCGACCATATCTTCTCGTGAAGCTCTCGATACCGCGACAGGATCTCCTCGTATTGCTCATGCATCTGGTCTCGAAGGATCACACGTCCGTTCACCACCACGTCTCGAATCGCCGATCGATTCAGCGAGAAGACGATGATAGGAAGCAAGTCCTCCGCGGAGTTTCCAGCAATCGAAACATCTTTCAGATCGACCGTAAAGAAATCACCGAAAGCTCCCGGCCTCAACTCTCCGCTGGCCACCTGTAGCGACGCCGCCCCATGGATCGTCACACACTCAAACAGCCGTGCTGCCAGAGGCTTTCCTCCCAACTGATCCAGGATGGCTCGCTTCTGTTGCTGCAAACGCAGGTGATATTCCAACTCCCGCGCATCCTCCAGCGAATCAATCTGTGCCTGGCTATCAGACCCCAGTGCAAAGCGAATTCCAGCCGCCATCATGTCATCCGCGCGCACAAACCCATCGCCGAGATTTCGCTCCGTCGTCGGACATGAGCAGACTGTCGTCCCTGCCGCCGCCAACATCGCAATCTCTTCAGCGGAGACATGAACTCCATGCACCGCGGTTAAATCAGGCGCAAGGATTCGCTCCTTGGCGAGCAGTGCCACCGGCGTAGCTCCATACTCCCGCACGCACGCGGCATTCTCCGCAACCTGCTCCGCCACATGCATATGCAGCGGCAGTTTGCTCGCTCGCGTCCATTCAGCAATCTCATGCAACTCACGCAAGGGCACCGCTCGAATGCTATGCGGAGCCACTCCGCAGTGAACTGACGTCCCCCGCTCTGCACTATCACGCACCAGTGCGGCCATGTTTTTCAGGAACGCTTTCGACGTTTCATAGAAGCGCGTCTGTCCCGGATCAGGTGGCAGCTCGAAACCCGAACGCACATAAGCCGTGCGCAGCAACACGATCCGTATGCCCACCGACTGCGCCGCTGCAATCACCTGCTTGCTCAGCACATTCGGATCATCATAAGGTCGTCCATCCGGTGCGTTGTGCAGATAGTGAAACTCCCCAACGGTGGTCGTGCCCGCCAACACCATCTCCAGAAACGCCATTCTCGCAACGTCATACACCTGCTGGGGATCGAGCCTGCTGGCGGCGTGATACATCGTCCCTCGCCACGACCAGAAGTCTCTGCCACTCACAGCACGCGACTCCGACTTGCCGCGAATCAAGCGTTGAAAAGCGTGCGAGTGTGCATTCACAAATCCCGGCAGCAACGCCTTCCCCGGAAGTTTTACAATCTTCGCAGCCGAAAGATCCAAGCCTTTGGTCGCACCAATTACGCACCCATCTTCGCCCACCACCACTTCACCATGTTCAATAAATCTTCCATCCGAATACAGTAGCTCCGGTCGATAAAGAGTCTTCACGCGCCCACCTTCCTGCCACCGACCCACACCTCGCGGACCGGGCTCGCCCCCATCCTATAAACCAGGTCCCGCCAGTCTCCACTGTCGAGCACGAGAAAATCCGCCGCACACCCAGCTTCCAGTCGACCTTGATCATTCAACCCCAGCGCACGTGCTGCATTCACCGTTCCAGCAACCAGCGCCTCCTGTGCAGTCAATCCATTCATCCGCACCGCGAGTGCCAACGCAGCAGCGCTCGAATACAGCGGACTCGATCCAGGATTAAGGTCCGTACCCACAGCCACCGCAGCGCCCGCATCGATCAGCTTCCGTCCCGGCGCCGCCGGGATTCCCAGGTGCAGCGACACCCCCGGAAGAATGGTCGCAACCGTCGTATTCCCCGCAAGCAGCGCAATCTGCGTCTCTCCAGCGGCCTCCAGATGATCGACGCTCAGCGCTCCCAGGCGCACTCCCAACTCAACTCCGCCAACACTGTGAAACTGATCACTATGCAGCTTGATCCCCAGCCCATGTTGCTTCGCACACGCGAGAATCTCCTCCGCCTCATCAACATGCCAGGCATCGCGCTCGACAAATACGTCCACCGCCGATGCCAATCCACGCCGCGCCACCACAGGAATCAAGTCTCCGCAAACCTGCTCGACATACTCGCGACGTTCCGTCACATCGGCCGGCGGTATGTGGACCAGCAGTGTAGCGACAATCTGCGCGGCCGAATCCTCTGCCAGTCGTTCAATCGCCTCCAGCATTGCAATCTCGGCAGCCATCGAAAACCCATATCCTGACTTAACCTCGATCGTCGTCGCGCCCGATCTCGTCAGCGCATTGATTCGCACCTTCGCAAGCGCAACCAACTCCTCGCGCGTAGCCGCAGCGGTCGCTCGCACTGTGCTCCTAATCCCGCCGCCACCCGCCAGAATCTCCTCGTAGGTTGCTCCCGCCGCACGCGCCTCGAAGTCTGATAGCCGATCACCCGCCCACACCGCATGCGTATGCGGATCAATCAATCCCGGCACCACCGCAGCCCCGCCAACGTCCACCGTGGCCGCCGCCTCTCCCGTCCACTCGCTCGCTCTTCCCACCCACGCAATGTGCCCATCGAGCACAGCCATCGCAGCATCATCAATAATCTTCAGTGCACTCATCGCGCGGCCGCGCTTCGCCTCCGCACCTTCAGCGGTGACGAGTTGCGCCACGCCCGTAATGAGTAAGTCTGTCTTCATCGAACACTCGGAAGGTCCAGACCACGTTTCGCAGCGGTCTCTTTAGCCAATTCATAGCCCGCATCCGCATGACGAACCACGCCCATCGCCGGATCATTCGTCAAGCACATGCGCAGCCGTTCCTCGGCCTCATCGCTTCCATCAGCGACAGCAACCAATCCCGCATGCTGACTATACCCCATGCCCACACCGCCGCCATGATGGAAGCTCATCCAGCCCGCCCCACTCGCAACGCCCGTCGCAAAGTTCAGCAGCGCCCAATCTGAAACAGCATCGGAACCATCCATCATCCCTTCCGTCTCGCGGTACGGACTCGCCACCGATCCCGCATCCAGATGGTCTCGTCCAATCACAATCGGCGCACTCAAACGACCATCACGCACCATCCTGTTAAACAGCAACCCGGCACGATCACGTTCCCGATAACCGAGCCAGCAAATGCGCGCCGGCAGTCCCTGAAACGCAATCTGCTTCGACGCAAACGTCAGCCACTCCTTCAGCCGCTTGTCCTCCGGAAACAGCTCCAGCAGCGCCTGATCGGTCGCCGCAATATCGGCCGGATCGCCCGACAGCGCAACCCATCGAAACGGCCCGCGCCCCTCACAGAACGAATCGCGAATGAACGCCGGCACAAATCCTGGATACGAGAATGCATCATCCACACCAGCGATCTTCGCCTGTGTGCGCAGATTATTTCCATAGTCGAACGCCACCGCGCCGCGCCGCTGCATCTCCAGAATCGAGCGCACATGCTGTGCCATTGCCGCCTGGACGCGAACCGCATACTCCTTCGGTTGCAACGACCGCAGCGCATTCAAATCTTCATCAGCCTCCGCTGGCGGCAGATATCCCCACATCGGGTCGTGCGAGCTCGTCTGGTCCGTGACCAGGTCGGGAATAAATCCGGTCGCGACCATCTTCGGCAGCACCTCGGCCGCATTCCCCAGCAGACCAATCGACACCGCCTCTCGATTCCTCTTCGCCGCCTGCGCCCAGGCAATTGCCTCATCCAGCGAGCGCGTCGCCTTGTCCAGATATCGCGTCTCCAACCTGCGCTCAATCCGCGACGCATCAATCTCAACGCAAATGCTCACGCCACCAGCGAGCTTCACCGCCAACGGCTGCGCCCCACCCATCCCTCCCAGTCCAGCCGTCACCATAATCGTACCCGCCAGTGTGTCGTTGAAGTGCTTCTTCGCCGCACCGCGAAACGTCTCATACGTCCCCTGCAAAATTCCCTGCGTGCCGATATAAATCCACGAGCCCGCCGTCATCTGCCCGTACATCATCAAACCCGCAGCATCCAGCCGATCAAACTCCTCCCAGTTTGCCCAGTGCGGCACCAGGTTCGAGTTCGCAATCAACACCCGCGGCGCCAGCCGATGCGTATTGAGCACCGCCACCGCCTTGCCCGATTGCACCAGCAGTGTCTGATCATTCTCCAGCCGGTCCAGCGTCTCCACAATCGTGTGATAGCACTCCCAATTGCGCGCCGCCTTCCCCCGCCCTCCATACACGATCAACTCCTCCGGCTTCTCCGCAACCTCAGGATCGAGATTGTTCATCAGCATCCGCTTGGCTGCCTCCTGAATCCATCCCTTCGCTGTTCTTGTCCCACCGCGCGCCGCTCGTACCGGAGAATATCCTTCCATCATCGAACTACCTCCTCAACCATCAGCCGCCCAAGCCCAAGCTCTCGCCATCCGTCATCCTCCAAAAACTTTGTGGCCTCTTCCATCCACACCGACAGCACACAATCTTCTTTCCACGCAGGGATGCGCTCTCGAAAGCTCGCTCGCGCCCGTTCCAACGCCTCCGTGCTCGTATCGCCGCGAAGATCCATCGCTCTTGCCGCAGCCAGCAGTTCGATCGCAATCACCATCCGCGCCAGACCCACCGCCTGCTCCAGCTTCAGCCCCGACGTCATTCCCATGCTGACGAAATCTTCCTGGTTGCCGCTTGTCGGGATCGATCCCGTCGACGCCGGCGAAGCCAGCACGCGCATCTCCGCCACCAGCGCCGCTGCCGTCACCTGCGCCATCATCATGCCCGACTCAATTCCCGGCCGCGACGCAAGAAACGCAGGCAGCCCCTCGTTCAAGCTCGGGTTCATCAGCCGCTCCGTCCGCCGCTCCGAGATCCCCGCGATCTGGCACAACGCGATCGACAGATAATCCAGCTCCAGCGCCAGCGGAGCTCCATGAAAATTGCCCCCTGACACAATCGCATCCTCAAACACCAGCGGATTATCCGTCGCACTGTTCAACTCAATCTCAAACACCCCGCGCGCATACTGCAGCGTGTCCCAGGCCGCTCCATGCACCTGCGGAATACACCGCAGGCAGTAGGCATCCTGAATCTTGCTGCCCTCACCATGCGTCCTCGGAATCGGACTTCCCTCCAGCAGACTCAGCAGATGGCTCGCGCTCAGCACCTGTCCGGCGTGCGGCCGTGCCGCATGCAGCCGAGCATCAAACGCCGCAGCGGTTCCACGTAACGCCTCGATACTCAACGCCGCTGTCGTCTGTGCCGCATAGAACAGGTTCTCCATCTCTGTCAGTTGCAGGCATCCAATGGAGAGCATCGCCTGCGTCCCATTCAGCAGCGAGATACCCTCCTTCCCCAGGAGCACGAGCGGCTCAATCCCCTCTCGCTCCATGCACTCCGCCGCACGCATTACCTCACCCCGATACTCAGCGCGCCCCTCGCCGATCAGCACCAGCGCCATATGCGCCAACGGAGCAAGATCTCCACTCGCGCCCACGCTTCCACGCGACGGCACCACCGGCGTAATTCCATGATTCAGCAGATCGCAGATCCGTTCTGCCACCACAGCCCGAATCCCCGACAGCCCCTTCGCCAGCACGTTGGCCCGGATCAACATCATCCCCCGCACCACCGTCACCGGCAACGGCGCGCCCACGCCACAGCAGTGCGAACGGATCAGATTGACCTGCATCGCCTCAATCTCATCGTCCTCCAGCCGGATATTCGCCAGCAGCCCCACGCCCGTATTCAGCGCATACACCGGCTTCGTCCCACACATCGCAGCCTCGACGCGTTCCCTCGACCGCTCCATCCGCTCGAGCGCGCTGGCACTAATCCGCACCGTGGTGTGCCCGTCGGCCACAGCCACCACATCTTCGATCCTCAGCGAGGCACCATCCAAAGCAATCATGCTGTAATCCTATGCAGCCGGACTACGCGCGTGAACACCCATACGGCGGTTATCACCAGTCTCTGCCGTTGATTCAACGTTCAAATGAACTATTATCATTGCAATCCACGGTTGCATATCCATCCGGGACTTGGATCTTCAATCGCGGGCACTCAGCATCCAAGGAGCACCACATGCTTCTACACACTGGAATCGACTCCATCGACCGCAAGCTACTGCGCGAGCTCACCACCGACTCACGGCTCGCCATTGCCGAACTCGCACGCCGCATCGGACTCTCCCCCTCAGCAACAGCCGAGCGTTTGCGCCGCCTTGAAAGCCTTGAGATTATCCGCGGCTATCGCGCCGACATCAATCTCCAGGCCCTCGGGCTCACCATCACCGCCTTCGTCCGCCTCACCTGCGACGGAACCCGCTACAAGCCCTTCCTCAAATTCCTTCCCACGCTGGACGCCGTGCAGGAGTGCCACCACCTCACCGGCAACGACGCCTTCCTGCTCAAAGTTGTGCTCGCCTCCATGACCGATCTCGAAGATCTCATCGAGAAGCTTCTTCCCTACGGCAGTCCAACCACGAGCATGGTTCTCTCTACGCCACTGGAGCGAAAGCGTCCGCTTCGCTTCTAGTCGAGTGAGCGTCCAGGTTCTCGACGCGGCGCTCATCCAACACGTGCTCAATCTGCGCGAGCCCCCAGTCCAGGTCCTCGCGGCTGATCATCAGCGGCGGTGCAATGCGAATCACCGTCTCATGCGTCTCCTTGCACAGGACGCCGCGGTCGCGCAGCGCTTCGCAGATTGGTCGCGCCGGCACATTCAACTCAATCGCCAGCCATAGTCCGCGCCCGCGCACCTCCACAACGTTGCTGCTGCTCATTTCTTTGAGCCTTGCCAGGGCATACACTCCCAACTCCGCAGACCGCTCCGCAAGCTGCTCCTCCACAATCACCCGCAGCGCAGCTCTCGCCACAGCACACGCCAGCGGGTTTCCACCGAACGTGCTGCCGTGATCGCCCGGCTGAAACACGCCCAGCACCTCGGTCGAACTTAGTACCGCCGACACTGGGTAGAACCCTCCCGACAGCGCCTTGCCCACGATCACCACATCCGGCGTAATCCCATCATGCATGTACGCAAACAGCTTTCCCGTGCGCCCCAACCCAGACTGAATCTCGTCCACGACCAGCAGCACATTGTTCTCACGGCAGATCTTCGCAACCTCCCGCAGATATCCCTCCGGAGGAACGATCACGCCGGCCTCACCCTGGATCGGCTCGACCAGGAACGCACACGTCTGCGGCGTAATCGTCCGACGCAGCGCGTCCGCATCACCAAACGGTACATGCTTGAACCCGGCAGGAAACGGCCCAAAGCCCGCACGATACTGTGCATCCGTAGAGAAGCCGACAATCGCAATCGTTCGCCCGTGAAAATTATTCGAGCACGTAATAATCTCTGTCTGGTCGCGCTCGATTCCCTTGACGGTCTCACCCCACTTTCTCGCCGCCTTCAACGCCGTCTCCACCGCCTCCGCGCCGGAGTTCATCGGCAGCGCTCGATCAAACTCCGTCAACTCATGTAGATCGCGCAGCAGCAGCGGCAGTTGATCGTTCCGAAATGCTCGCGACGTCAGCGTAACCTTCTGCGCCTGCTCGACCATCGCCTTCAGAATCACCGGATGGCAGTGACCCTGATTCACCGCAGAGTACGCCGCAAGAAAATCCAGATAGCGTCGTCCGGCAACATCCGTCACCCACGCACCCTGCGCGCGCTCAATCACTACATCCAGCGGATGATAGTTGTGCGCCCCGTACTGCTCTTCCAGCGCAATCAACTCCGCCTCTGACTTCTCTTTCCGCTCCATCTCGTCACCCTCCCGAGGCGCGCGATGCAACTCCGGTGTCAACTTCATCACCAGGCACTTTGCCGCGCCACCAGCCTTCAAAAACTCATCTAACTCCACCTGCACAACCTCGAACCCACGTCTGCGGAGTTCCAGTTCCAACTCAGCACTGATGAGGTTGAGCACTATCGTCTTCCCGATATTCACAGCATTGCAAGCGAACGACAGCGCATCACTCTCGCCCACGGCAATGCGCATCTCCGCCGGATAGTACGCTTCAATCTTCTCGATTGACGCCGCATCGAACGCCGACGGATAGTACAGCAACGATCCATCCATCAGCGGAGCAAAGCAGGTGTCCAGGTGATAGAAGCGTGGATCGATCAGATGCAATCCCGTCACCTCGGCGTCCCACAACCCACTCAGTGCAGCATGGCTTGACTCCGCCGTACGCGTCCCATAGCCAACCCACAAGCGCGACCCATCCGCCGAGAACAACGCATCGCCCTCACCCTCGAATGGCGTCTCACGTGGAAGGTCGACAATCTTGTACCCGGCCTTCTCAAACCAGGCGCGAAAGTGTGGCTCCTCGCCTTGACGCTCGGGATAGTAAAAGCTGCTGATCGCCACAACACCATTCCGCGCCAAACCAGCATTTGCCGTAAACACCATATCCGGTGATCCAGCGATAGGCTGCACTAACTGCACGTCGGCTAATTCCGATAGCACCTCATACAAGCTCTCCCACTGCCGCATCGCGCGCTGCCGGGATGCGTGACCCATATTCCCCTGCATCCAAGGATTAATGACATAACTCACCTCGTACAAAGTAGGAGGACACATGAGCAGCGATAGCTTTTCTACACTGCTTGGATTAACTACTTTGGAGATAACTTCATGCTGCAATATGGCATTCATGGTCATGCGGCCTCTATCTACTCTGAAGCATCGCAGTGCCGATGGAGTGCCGTCAACAAGAATGATTATTCGTAATTGAGTGGATAGATATACATGATTATTTTATCTATCTCCTATGCATAACTTCTCATAGGACGCGATGATAGTGCAGATAGAAACTACTGCAGTGACTTATAGTTTCTATCCCGCAACCTATTGCCACACTACTCCGCAATATCGAAACTAACTCCCTGCGCGAGTGGGAGGTCCGTTCCATAATTAATGGTATTCGTGGCTCGCCGCATATATTGCTTCCACGCATCCGATCCCGACTCGCGCCCTCCACCAGTCTCCTTTTCGCCGCCAAACGCTCCACCGATCTCTGCGCCCGACGTCCCGATATTAACGTTGGCGATCCCGCAGTCCGATCCAGACGCCGAGACAAACCTCTCGGCCTCGCGCATATTCAGCGTGAAAATCGACGACGATAAACCCTGCGGAACATCATTCTGCAAGGCAATCGCCTCCTCAATCTCGCGATACTTCAGCACAAACAGAATGGGCGCAAAGGTCTCGCGCTTTACTACCGCCGCCTGCTCTGCAATCTCCACCAGAGCAGGCCGAACGTAGAATGCCTCTGCCGCACCATCAACTCCCACACGCTCTCCGCCGGTAACCGTCGCTCCGACAGCTCTCGCCTCCTCCAGAGCAGACTGCATTGCAGCAAACGACCGTGCATCAATCAGCGGTCCCACCAGCGTTCCGCTCTCGCGCGGGTCGCCCACCCCAACCGACAGATACACTCGCTTCAATCGCGTCACCATGTTGTCGTAGATCGACTCATGCACAATCAATCGCCGCAGCGACGTACACCGCTGCCCCGCCGTTCCCATCGCCGAAAATGCAATCCCCCGCAGCGTCAGATCAAGGTCCGCACTTGGGCACACAATGGCTGCATTATTTCCACCCAGCTCAAGAATCGACCGCGCAAATCGCTTCGCCAGCCGCGGCCCAACCGCCCGTCCCATCGTCGTCGAACCGGTCGCCGACACCAGCGAGACCTGCGGCGAATCCACCAGCAACTCACCCAACTGCGCATCGCCCACCAGCAGAGCGCAAAGTCCCGCAGGCACTCCGCCGACCTTTGCCGCCGCACGTTCAAACAGCGCCTGTGTCGCAAGCGCCGTCAGCGGAGCCTTCTCTGACGGCTTCCACACCACCGCATTGCCGCACACCAACGCCAGCGCCGCATTCCACGACCACACCGCAACCGGAAAGTTGAACGCCGAAATCACGCCCACCACTCCCAGCGGATGCCACGTCTCCATCATGCGATGGTGCGCACGCTCCGACGCAATCGTCAGCCCCGTCAACTGCCGCGAGAGCCCCGCAGCGAAGCCGCAGATATCGATCATCTCCTGCACCTCGCCGCAGCCCTCCGTCAGCAGCTTTCCCGTCTCAATCGTGACCAGCCGTCCCAGAGCCTCAACCTCCGCTCGCAGCTCTTCGCCAAGCGCGCGCACCAACTCACCGCGCCGCGGAGCCGGAATATTTCGCCACACCAGAAACGCCTGCCGTGCAGCGTCGATCGCCAACTGCGCGGCTGGCCCGGACGTCTTCGCCACATGCGCAATCACCTGCCCTGTGATCGGAGTGCGCACCACCAACTCGCCCTCCGTATACCTGCTCTCCTGCACACCCAGCCGCGTGAGCAGCTCGCGAACCTCATGCTCCAGCCCAATCGCATTCATTGCCATATCCCTTCTCCTTCCACTGCCTTCGCTCGCACCCGGCGCTGTTTATCGCATCGCCTGCACAATGCACTCCTCGATCAGATCGAGCGCCACATCCGTCTCTTCCTGCGTCACGACCAGCGGCGGGCACAGCCGAAGCGTGTTCGCTCCGCAACCCAGCAGCAGCAACCCGCGCTCAAACGCGAGATCGACAATCTTGTCCCGCAGATCCCCAGCGATCGCGCGCGTCTGCTTGTTCTCCACTATCTCCACGCCAATCATCAGCCCGCGCCCGCGCACCTCGCCAACGATCTCATGCTTATCCACCCAGGTGCTCAACCGCTCCAGCGCAGCCGCTCCAACCCTGGCCGCATTCGGCATCGCCTCGCGCTCAATGATGTCGATCGTCGCCAGCGCAGCCGCCAGGCAAATCGGGTTGCCACCGAACGTACTCGCGTGCGATCCCGGCACCCAATCCATCACATCGGCCTTCGCCAAACACACGCCCAGCGGCATGCCCGACGCAATACCCTTCGCCATGCAAACAATATCCGGCTGCACGCCCGAGTGTTCAATCGCCCACCACTTCCCCGTGCGTCCCGCGCCCGACTGAATCTCATCGACCACCATCAGAATTCCATGACGATCGCAGATCCGCCGAATCTCCTGCAGAAAAATATCCGGAGCAACGACATACCCGCCCTCGCCCTGGATCGGCTCCACGAAGATCGCAGCAACTTCTTCCGGCGCCAGCAGCGTCTTGAAGAGCTTCTCCTCGATATACCGCGCGCAGCCCAGCGCAAACGCCTCCTGCTCCTGCGGTCCTCCGCTGCATCCGCGATACGCATACGGATAGCGCACATGCGTCACGCCCGGCACAAACGGCGCGAACCTCCGCTTCTGCTGCACCTTCGACGCGGTCAGCGACAGCGCGCCCATCGTGCGTCCATGAAAGCTTCCCAGGAAGCTGATGATGTTCTGCCGTCCCGTGTGATACCGCGCCAGCTTCATGGCGCACTCCACCGCCTCCGCGCCGGAGTTGCCGTAGTAAATCTTGTGCGGCCCCTTCATCGGTGCTATCGCCGACAGCCGCGCAGCCACCTTCGGCATCAGGTCATAATAAAAATCCGTGCCCGACATGTGCATCAACTGCGCCGCCTGATCCTGCACCGCCTTCACCACCTCCGGGTGGCAGTGTCCCGTTGATGTCACAGCAATCCCCGCCGTGAAATCCAGAAACTCATTTCCATCCGGATCCTCAATGCGGCAGCCATAGCCCCGCTTCACCACCAGCGGATAGCCACGCGTATAGCTCGGCGAAATATACAGATCATCTTCCGCTACCACCGCCTGCGCGCGCGGGCCGGGCACAGCCGTAACAAACTTCGGGCCAAACTTCTCATGCATCTCCGGTGTAGCCACGCGGGTCATCTCTTGCATCTGGGTGCTCATTGAATTTTTCTCCTGGGGTTCTGCAACGGATTAAGGAGGCCATGTCGTCCTGAAAAACATGAACGCCAAGCTTCCCTTGATGGAATCAAAGGAGCTTCAGACATGCATGGCGCACAAGGGAGCGTTGCAGGAATTTAGTCGCCGGAGAAAAGATTGGGCCGCAGGCTGCTCGGCAGAGCACGCGACGGCACGCACCCACACTCGTGTGTCTTGGCCGCCTCCCGCATCCTCTGGGGGTCCATCATCGAGTTGCGCAGCAGCAACATAGATCCAACCCTTCGTTAGCGAAGATTATAGCGCGCGCCTGCAACCGTCCGCCGAACCGTTGTTCCTACCCCTACAGACTCCCCCATGAAATATCTGCATAAATGTCTGCCGAAACATCATAGGATGAACCCATGCACCTTCGCCGCGCGCTCCTCCTGTCTCTCGCCGCCGCCCTCGTCCTCGGCCCCGCCGCCCGCACTTTCGCATCCCAGCCCGCGCCCTCAAACGCCCCTGCCGATGCCACTCCCCCAGCCCTCTACCTCGGCACCGCCTGGTATCCCGAGCAGTGGCCCGAGTCCCGCTGGGACACCGACCTTACCCTCATGCAGGCCGCGCACATCCGCTTCGTCCGCGTCGGCGAGTTCGCCTGGTCCATGCTTGAGCCCTCCGAAGGCCACTACGATCTCGACTGGCTCGACCGCGCCATCCGCGCCGCCCAGCGTCACCACATCGCCGTTGTCATCGGCACACCCAGCGCCGCGCCGCCCGCCTGGCTCACCACCAAATACCCCGAGACCCTCCGCATCAAGCAGGACGGTCAGCGTGACCAGCACGGCAACCGTCAGCAGTTCGACTGGTCCAATCCGAAGTATCGCGAACTGGCTCGCGCCATGGCTCTGCAACTCGCCCAACGCTTCGGCCACGACCCCAACGTCATCGGCTGGCAGATCGACAACGAGTACGCCAACGAGTCCTACGGCCCCGCCACGCAGGCCCAGTTCCAAGACTGGCTCCACGCCCGCTACACCACCCTCGACAACCTCAACGCCCGCTGGACCACCGCCTACTGGAGCCAGACCTACACCGACTGGTCGCAGATCCCCATCGAGACCTCCTACGGCAACCCCGGCCTGCTGCTCAACTGGAAGCGCTTCGTCTCCGACACCTGGCGCAGCTATCAGAAGAATCAGATCGACGTCATCCGCGCTAAATCTGACCCACGCCAGTTCATCACCACCAACATGATGGGCTTCTTCGACGGCTACGACGAGTACACCGTGTCGCAAGACCTCGACCTCGCCTCATGGGACGACTACGTCGGCACCGGCCAGCTCAACCCCGTCTCCAACGGTGCCGCCCACGACCTCACCCGTGGGCTCCTGCGCAAAAACTTCTGGGTCATGGAGACGCAGCCCGGCTTCGTCAACTGGTCTCCCGACAACAACTCCCTCGACAAGGGCGCCGTCCGCGCCATGGCCTGGCACGATGTCGGCCACGGTGCCGACGCCGTCTCCTACTGGCAGTGGCGCAGCGCGCTCAACGGCCAGGAGGAGTACCACGGCACCCTCGTCGGCGCCGATGGCACCCCCGTCCCGCTCTATCCCGAAGTCGCTCAACTCGGTTCCGAGTTCGCAATGGCCGGGCCCTCCCTCGCCGGCACGGCCGTCCACTCCGACGTCGCCATCCTCCACTCCTACGACGCCGTCTGGGCCATCAACTGGCAGCGCCACAACAAGGCCTTCGACCCCCTCGCCACCATGGTCACCTACTACGGAGCCCTTCGCGCGCTTGCCCACTCCGTCGACATCGTCAACCCTTCCGTCCCGCTCTCGCAGTACAAGCTCGTCGTCGCCCCCGCGCTCAATCTCCTCACCGACCAGCAGGCCCAGAACCTCATCGACTACGTCCGCAACGGCGGCCACCTCGTCCTCACCCAGCGCTCGGCCATGAAGAACACCGACAACGGCCTCTTCACCGAGCGTCAGCCCGGCCCCCTCGCAGACCTCCTCGGCGGACGAGTCGCCCAGTATTACGCGCTCGACTCCTCCATCCCCATCAGCGGCGCCTGGGGCTCCAGCTCCACCAACGTCTGGGCCGAACTCCTCTCCACCTCCAGCCCCGACACCAAAGTCCTCATGCGTTACGGCAAGTCCCCCCTCGGCTGGCTTGACGACCAGCCCGCGGCCATCACCCGCCAGGTCGGCAAAGGCCGCATCACCTACATCGGCGCCGATCTCGCCTCTGATTCCGCCAGCCCCGCCCTCGCCGCCGCCGCAAAGTGGATGCTCACCGACGCAGGCGTCCATCCCGCGTTCGGCGCCCTGCCTCCCGGCGTCGACCTCTACATCCGCTCCGACGCCCACCACGAAGTCTGGATCCTCATCAACTTCGGAGACGCCAAGGCCGCCCCGCAAACCGTCACGCTCCCCACCGCCTTCACCAACGTCCTCACCGGCAGCCCCACGCACTCCGTAACCCTCAACCGCTTCGACGTAGTCATCCTCCAACGCCCCACCCACTAGCAAGAGCATCACCCGTCGTCATCTCGACCGAAGCGCGCAACGCGTAGCGGAGAGACCCGCAGTCGCACTTGTAGTTGCCATTGCTCTCACCTCTGCATCTGCAGATTTCCCGTAATCCTGAGCAAGGCGAAGGCCCCCTGTAGTTGCATTTGCTCCTGCACTTGCCTTTGCCTTTGCCTTTGCCTTTGCCTTTGCTTTTGCCTTTGCCTTTGCCTTTGCCTTTGCCTTTGCCTTTGCCTTTGCCTTTGCCTTTGCCTTTTTGGTTGTCATTCCGCAGCGCAGCGGAGGAATCTGCTTCTGCTCTTGCTTCCGCTCTCGCTCATAGCGTCCGTCCCCACACTCCTCCGACACCCCACCCCATCCTCCGCGCACTACGCCGGCAAGTCACCCGACGCCTCCGCAAAGTACCGCCCACGAATCCAGAACGCGACATTCACCAACCCGATCAGCGCCGGCACCTCCACCAGCGGCCCCACCACGCCGACAAACGCCTCACCCGAATTAATCCCGAACACCGCCACGGCCACCGCAATGGCCAGCTCAAAGTTATTTCCCGCCGCCGTAAAGCTCAGTGTCGCCGACTGCGCATAGTTCGCCCCCAGCTTCCTCCCCATCCAGAAGCTCACCAGGAACATCACCGCAAAATAGATCACCAGCGGCACCGCAATCCGCACCACATCCAGCGGCAGCCGCACAATCAAATCGCCCTTCAGCGAGAACATCACCAGAATCGTAAACAGCAGCGCCACCAGCGTCAGCGGACTGATGCGCGGAATGAACTTTGTCTGATACCACGTCTCACCCTTCGCCCGCAGCAGTACCAGCCGCGTCAGAAATCCCGCCACAAACGGAATCCCCAGGTAGATCCCCACACTCTTCGCCAGCTCTCCGATCCCCACATGCACCACACTGCCCTGCAGCCCGAACCAGCGCGGCAGGATCGTCAGAAACACCCACGCATACAGGCTGTAGAACAGCACCTGGAACACGCTGTTGAGCGCCACCAGTCCCGCCACATAATCCGTATCGCCGTCGGCCAGTTCATTCCACACCAGCACCATCGCAATGCAACGTGCAATGCCAATCAGGATCAGTCCGCGCATATACGCCGGCTCACCGCGCAGAAACACCACCGCCAGCCCGAACATCAACAGCGGCCCAATCACCCAGTTCTGCACCAGCGAAAGCCCCAGCACGCGCTTGTTCCGAAACACCTCGCCGAGCTTCTCATACCGTACCTTCGCCAGCGGCGGAAACATCATGATGATCAGCCCGATCGCAATCGGAACATTCGTTGTCCCCACCTGAAACTGGTTCACAAACCCTGCCGTTGACGGTACAAAGTGCCCCACGCCCACGCCAATCGCCATCGCCAGAAAAATCCAAAGCGTCAAATACCGATCCAGAAACGAAAGATGTTTCCGAGCCGCCGGCGCACATACCTGTCCTTGTGTTGCAATCATCGTCATCGTCCCTTCGCCTCGCAACAAATCTTTCCAACCTTCACCGGCAGCGGCGCACCCTCAATCCCCGCAAACTTCCGCGGCGAGCAACAAGCCTTCAACAGCCGCGCCCGGTCCGCCTGCATCGCCCGCTCATCCTTAATGGACTCCAGCGTCTGCCGCAGAATCTGCGTCGCACCAACATGCGGAGGCATCACGATCCGGTAGTGCATCCACTTGCCCTCCCTCCGCGCCTCCACAATCCCCGCACTGCGCAGGTACGCCAGGTGCCGCGAGATCTTCGGCTGCGCCTGCCCCAGAATCTCCACAAGGTAGCAGACACAGATCTCCTGCTCCCCCATCAAATTCAGCAACCGCAGCCGCGTCGTGTCTCCCAACGCCTGAAAAAATCGCTCGACCTCAAATACTCTCTTCGTCATCCTTCCAATATATATGCCTTGACAGATATGTAATCAAGCAATATATTCGCCTTGACGCATTTATTCACAAGATAGATTCGCCGCGCACAGAAAGCAGGCCCCCATGTCCGACCAACTCCTCGATGCCGTCAAATCCAAATACGGTTCCGTCGCCGAAAGCTCTCTCTCCACCGACCACGCCGGCGTCAAGGCCGTCGCCGAAGCCTTCGGCTACTCCGCCGAGGAGCTCACCAGCATTCCCGCCGCGGCCAACATGGGCCTCTCCTGCGGCAACCCCACCGCCACCGCGCACCTCCGCCCCGGCGAAGTCGTCGTCGACCTCGGCTCCGGCGGCGGCCTCGACGTCTTCCTCGCAGCGAAGCAAGTCGGTCCCACCGGTCGCGCCATCGGCATCGACATGACTCCCGCCATGATCGACCGCGCCCGCGCCAACGCTGCCTCCGGCGGCTACACCAACGTCGAGTTCTTCCTCTCCACCATCGACCGCATCCCCCTCCCCGACGCCTCCGTCGACTGCGTCATCAGCAACTGCGTCCTCAACCTCGCCCCCGACAAGCCCGCCGTCTTCCGCGAGATCGCCCGAGTCCTCAAGCCCGGCGGCCGCCTCGCCGCCAGCGACATCGCCCTCAAAACCGACCTTCCCCCCGAGATCTCCTCCTCGCTCGCCGCCTACGTCGGTTGCATCGCCGGCGCCATTCACATCGAAACCTACCGCAACGAACTCCTCCGCGCCGGCTTCTCCAACATCGCCATCGTCGACAGTGGCGCCGACCTCAACGCCTACACCAAGGTCGAGAACCAATCCGGCTGCTGCTCTCCCGCCATGGACAGCGCAACGCAGACCTCCTGCTGCACCCCGGCCGCACCCGCCGACGCCGCAACCCTCCACGCCGATCTATCCGCGCTGCTTGCAACCTACGACGTCAACGCCGCCGCAGCCAGCGTCAAGGTCTACGCCCTCAAACCCGCCTCCGCCTGCTGCTGCGGCCCCACCTGCTGCTCGCCGACGAAAGCCTAGCCCTCATGAAGACCTACATCTTCGCCTGCGTCCACAACGCCGGCCGCTCGCAAATGGCGGCCGCATTCTTCAACCAGCTCGCCGACCCCAGCCTCGCCCGCGCCATCTCCGCCGGAACCAATCCCGGCCCGCACGTCCACCCCATCGTCCTCGAAGCCATGCACGAAGCCGGCCTCGACCTCACCTCCGCGCGCCCGCAACTCCTCACCGACGACCTCGCCCGCGACGCCACCATGCTCATCACCATGGGCTGCGGCGAAGCCTGCCCGCACATCCCCGGTCTGCGCCGCGACGACTGGCCCCTCCCCGATCCCAAGAGTCTCCCGCTCGCCGAAGTTCGTCCCATCCGCGAAGCGATCCGCGCCCGCATCGCCGCTCTGCTCGCCGCCGAACACCTCACCCGCGCCTAGCCGCGCAGCCTCAACCGCACACCCGGCCGCGTTATCATGCTCACACGTGAGCCCAAAGCCAACCACATCCGCCCAGCGCCCGCGGCGCAAGCTTTCTCTCCGCTCGATTGCCCGCTGGATTAGCCTCGCGCTGGCGCTTGCCTGGACGCTCGCCGCTCTCACCCTCGTCGCCGCGCGCTGGATCGACCCACCCACCACCGCCGTCCACATGCAGCGCCGCGTGCAGGCCTGGCTCCACCACAAGCCCTACAACGCCCGCTACACCTTCGTCCCTCTCACCCAGATCTCGCCCAACCTCCAGCACGCCGTCATCGCCGCCGAGGACGCGCGTTTCTACCAGCACCACGGCTTTGACTGGCACGCCATCGACCTCGCCGCCCACGAAGACATGGAAGGCGGCCGCACCCACGGAGGCTCCACCCTCACCCAGCAACTCGTCAAGAACCTCTTCTTCGGCACCAATCGCTCGATCCTCCGCAAGGGCGTCGAGACCACCCTCGTCCCCATCGCCGAACTCGTCCTCGGCAAGCGCCGCATCCTCGAGCTCTACCTCAACGTCGTCGAGTGGGGCCCCGGCATCTACGGTGCCGACGCCGCCTGCCGCTTCTATTACAAGACCTCGGCCCGCACCATCGGCCGCCAACCCTCCGCCCGTCTCGCCGCCATCCTCCCCGCGCCTCTGCACCGCCGCCCCGACCGCATGAACAGCTACAGCGCGGTCATCCTCCGCCGCATGGCGCAGATGGGCTGGTAGGGCAAATGCGCTCGGAGCAGTAAGTATTTCCCGGCGCCGCACCCGCGACGACGCTCACATTCAGTCCTGCCCCGATGGCAGCAGCGTTTCGCCGGCGAGGAGCATGCCTGCTTCCGCTTGCACCTTCAGGGCAGCAGGGCTCCACGCAGCGCAGCGCTGGTCTACCAGTATTCGACGGCAATCAGGCGCGAAGTTCCGGGATATCCTTCCACCACCTGGGTCCGTACGACAGCCTCGAAGTTCACAGTGTCCCAGGCTCGGGGAGCATCTTTGAACAGCGCCTTGAGAAATTCCGGGTCCGACAGAACATCGCCCGCTGCTTCCGTGCCTTTGCTCGACAGGCCCGCCACCAGTACGACCGGCTGGCCCAGCGTGTTGTCGTGATACCGCGCGATGATGGCAAAATCACCCGATTGTGAGGAGGGTGACTGCGTGAGTGAGACGGCCCAATTCCTCGCCGAGGGATTCCGGTGGTCAACGATGTACATCGAGTCTTCATTCTTCGCGAAGCCGTAACGAAGCTGCTCCGTCAGTCGCATGGTCCACGGATTATCAAGGGCTCCGATCAAGATCACCGGGCCCTGATGCAGCTCCCGATAGCCGACCTGTGAAGCAAGCTCCAACTGGAAGGCTTTATGGGAATTATCGAGTGCACCTCCCAGATGGATCAGGGTGGTCACATTGGATATCCCTAACCTGCCCGAGCGGAGAATTTCGTCGTTTACCGTGGGGGGAGGCGACGACTGAGACGCAGGGGTCATCGTGTCCGGCGTCCCGACGCAGAGTGTGACGCGGCCCGGAGCCGCCAGGAATGGCGACCAGAACTGCTCCGTCACCGATCGACGGCTGAAGAAATGAACGCCCAGTCCCAGTGCCACGACAACTACTAATATGGATGCGGCAACATAGATCCACCAGGGCCTCGAGAGTACCGCCTTGGCGGGCTGCGTTCCTGGGGTGGGCTCGTGCAAGTCGGGTTGGGGCTGGGCTGAGCCAACTCCTGCGGGTCGGAAGAACGGTACATACGAGCCCGGGTTCAGAGCGATCACCAACTCGTTGTGATGGTCTGGATGCTGGTAATAGAGAGCCAGCCGCTTCCGGACTTCGGCAGCGCTCAATCGAACAACCGGGTCCTGATTCGTGTCATAGTCGGGTGCTCGACGGAAGACCTCGATGCCCAGAAGTCGTTCCTTGAGCGTGTCCTCCTGGCCTGCCAATGTCTGCTCCACCACAAAGCGGAGCAGGTTGGGATATCGCTGGCTGCTGGCGAAGCTCGGACTGACAAGCAGCTTGCCCAACTGCTGCCGGACCTGCTCGCGCTCCGTTTCGGATTGAGGACGCCACTTTCCCTCAGCAGCATCAGCCGTCATCGTGTTTACCCTCTGTCCGCATCCGGCGGGTGAAACGTATCAAGAGCGTATCAACGAGCGTATCAAAGCTCACGATACGTTTCGCGTAGAACCCCTTACGCCATGAAAATCTTACACTTCCCCGCAATGCTACGCCACCGTGAAACGCCGGAGGCTACGGTAGCAATCTTGTTTGTTGCACATCCGGGAACCTATGGTTGCGCGACTCGATGAACGCCGTTATGCACGCCCTGAAGGTTCAGACGAGCAAGGAGAAAGAGCAATATGAAACTCAACTTGAAAGGGGACAAGTTCGGCTCGGCAGTTTCAGGCCCTGCCCGGATGTTGACCTGCGACGTCAACGTTTCCTCCAACCATTGCAGTGCACCGGCTCGCCGCGCCTCTATGATCACGACCATCCTACTCTCTCTGATCGTGATGCCCGCCATGCCCACGATTCACGCTCAAACGGTTGCTGAGGATTTGGCGGCTGACAAGACCGTCCAGACGGAAGCCCAGGCGCCCATCCATCCTGCCGACCAGAGTACGACGCAGACTGCGAGCGGGCAAACATTGGTTGCCGATGTTGCGCCGGGCGACAGCGTGCCTGCGGCAGAGCCATCTCCCGCGGCTCAGGCTCTCCCAGCGCCGAAGCCTGAGCCGACCCCTGCGCAGTTGGGCGGAATGTTAAAGGGGCAGATTCTGCTCCAGCCGCCCGATTCGGCCAGAACATTTAAGCCTTTCAACGACTTCCGCAAGGAGCTCCAGGACAAATACGGCATCGGCATATACGCCATCAGCCAGACAATCTATGCGGAGAACACGCTGAACCCCGCGGTTCCGACCGCTAAGATTGCCTACCCCGGCGAGAACGCGTTTATTCAATCGTCAAGCTACCTGACGTTGACCTACGACATGCGCCACTTCCACATGAAGGATGCACAGGTGGTGCTCGACGCCGGAATTCAGAAGGTGAACTGGTATCCAGGCGGTCCGGAAGCCGTCGATTTTGATGAGGCAACTTTCTACAAGGGCTTCATGAAGGACAACCTTCAATTCAAGATCGGCTACATGTCGAATGCCGAAGAGTTCATTCAGATGAGAGTCGGCGGCCTGGCGAACAACGGAGCGGCCGGCGTGCTGGGAGTGCTGCCCTACAACGTCGGCATGTCCAACAAGCCGCAGCAGGCTCCTTCGTTCGATGTCCGCGCAAATCTTCCCAATCACTTCTACGCCAAGGTCGGCTTTCAGCGCAGCTTCTCGCCCATGAACAGCGTCGGCGAACAGGCACAGGACAAGGTCGGATTCCGCTTTGCCCCGGGACCAACCTTCGACGCAGCCCACGGCGTCTGGACCAAGGGCGACCGCCTGTTGACGTTCGTGGAAGCTGATTACCAGAAGTCGCAGTACAAGGATCCGTCGGCCTTGTGGATTCGCGCCGGCTACATGAATAACCAGACGAAGTACAGGAACTACCTGACCAACCAGTACGACACCAAGAACTACGCTTTCTATCTGGTGGGTGACAAGCAGATCACGCATCCGGATCCGGCTAACCAGCGTCATGGCCTGTTTATCGGTGGTTCGGCCATGTACTCTCCCCCGGCTGTGAATGCGTTTCACGAGTACTACGAAATCCGCACATACTATTCCGGTCCGTTCACCAGGCGTCCTTCGGATTTCATCTCGCTGGTCGGCTCTCACTCGGTCTACAGCCCGGACCTGACGAAAGGGAAGCCTGCAGGATCGTTCTCCACGGGCTCGTGGTCGCTGACCCCGACCTACAACTTCAAGCTCTACCGGCAGGCATACTGGGTCAACGCTCTGGGCTACACCCAGGGCCCGGTTCCCGGCACAAAAGCTCGCAACTCGCTCATCATGAACACCATGCTGATGATCTTCTTTTAGCCAGTCTGCGCCTCGTCCTCGCGCAGGGCGAGGCGCAGAACCCGCGCGATCGAATGGCAGCAACGCATCAAGCAACGAGACACAGCAAGGAATTGGAGAGGGAAGAAAATGATGAGCAGAAAAATAAATGCGGGGCTCCTTGCAAGCGTAGCCTTGATCGTCTTCGGAGTTGTGTCGTGCGTTGCAGCATCTCCCGCCTCGACTCCAACCGTGATGAAGCCCGCTAAGATGCCGCGCACTGGGACCATCAGCGAGCGCTTTCAGTCCTACAACATCGAAATGGTTGAGGTCACCGGAGGAAGATTCTGGAAGCCTTACGCCAGCACGAAGGCCACGGAGACTGGGGACAATCAGCCTTCCGGCATGAGCGCGTCACTCTACGAATACCGCAAGCCGATCGATCTCTACAACGCTCGTCTGCGCAAACTGGCCGCGGCGTTGGGGCCAGCCTATGTCCGTGTCAGCGGCACCTGGGCAAACTCCACGTACTTCTGGAACTCCGACGATCCGGCACCCGCCACTGCCCCCTCGGGCTTCAAGGGCGTACTCACACGCGATGAGTGGAAGGGCGTCGTCGACTTCGCAAACGCCACCGACTCGAAGATCGTCACCTCGTTCGCCATCAGCCCCGGCACCCGCGATGCGAAGGGCGTTTGGACGCCCGCACAGGCCACACAAATCCTCGACTATACCAAGGCTGTCGGCGGCAGCATCGCTGCGGCGGAGTTCATGAACGAACCAACCATGCCCGAAATGGGCGGCGCTCCCAAGGGGTATAACGCAGCAGCCTTTGGCCGCGACATCACCGTATTCCGCGCCTTCGCGAAAAACGCCGCGCCTGACATGTTGATCCTTGGACCGGGAGCCGTCGGCGAAGGCACCTTGATCATCCCCGATCCCGCGCACGAGATGAAGACCGATGCCATCCTCTCCGTCACCGGCCCGGTCTTCGACGTCTTCTCCTACCACACCTACGGCGCGGTCTCCAGTCGCTGCGCATCCATGGGCCCAGATGCAACTACCTCCAGCTCAGCGGCTCTGTCAGAAAACTGGCTCTCGCGTGGCGATCAGAGCGAGCAGTACTATGCGGCTCTCCGCGATCGCTTCGAGCCCGGCAAACCCATGTGGTTAACCGAGACCGCACAGGCAGCCTGCGGCGGAGACCGCTGGGCATCTACCTTTCTCGACACCTTCCGCTACCTGAATCAGTTGGGAGATCTGGCCCGGCGCGGGGTGCAGGTACACATGTACAACACCCTTGCCGCAAGCGACTATGGCCTCCTCGATGAGAAGACCTACGAACCTCGTCCCAACTATTGGGCAGCACTCCTGTGGCGCAGGCTCATGGGGACCACGGTTCTTGATCCGGGGTCTTCACCTGACACGGATCTGCATGTGTACGCGCAATGCCTTCGCAATCATCCCGGCGGCGTGTCTCTACTGGTCATCAACGCAGACGACAAGCAAGCACGTTCGCTCAACGTTCCTGCTTCTTCCGAACGGTACACGCTTACCGCTCAGAACCTCACCGGCAAGCAGGTGCAATTGAATGGTAATGATCTGAAACTAGGTGCCGATGATACTTTGCCTGCGTTGAACGGAGTCGCAATCCATTCCGGTCAAGTAACATTTGCGCCCGCAAGCATCACGTTCCTCGCGTTTCCCCATGCAGACAATGCAAGCTGTCTCAAGTAACACCAGAAAAAACTGATCCAATCATCTCTTCCAATGAGTCGCAGTTCGAAGCCAAAGTGAGATCACCGAATGGTCAACAGGCGGTCGAGCACGACCTCCAACTCATGCAAGGCCGCCTCCTTCGTGATCTTGTACACATCGGGATGCGTAATGAGCAGCACCGCCATCCCATGCTGGCACGCGAGCAGTTGATGCAGTCGTTCGGTGATCAAGGAATCAGGTGTCCGGGGAGGCAGGGCCAGCCGTAGCGTCTCGCGATAATACGCAAGCGCCGGATCGGCAACCTTCGCTCTAAGCTGCTGCTGGCGGGCATCCGCCGATGGAGTCAAAAACGCAAGGCGGTAGTGGTGCGGGTTCTTCACCGACAACGTGATGAACTGGCGCACTGCCTCGCGGATTCGCTCCCTCGGATCTTCGATCTGATCGAACTTCCGGTGCAGCTTGAGCGTGAATTGTTCATACAGGTCAATGCAGAGTTGCTGCATCAGACCATCTTTATCCGGGAAGTGGCGGTACATCGCCATCTGCGAGCAGCCCACGATCTCGGCAATGCGCCGCATGGACACATTCTCGTATCCGCCCTCGGCAAACAGCCGGCTCGCCGCATCCAGAACCTGGTCCCGGAGATCGGCTCCGGCCTTGAACGCAGGACGAACTGCCGGAAGAATACGCCGTTTTGCTGCTTTGCTCATACCTGTCACGTCTCCAGCTCAAGCTGCAGAAAATGCATCTTTCCTGCGTGTCAACCCATCTCAACTGTATACGATGTACACATCGTATACACTGTATACAAGAAAAACATGGAGCGACCCCGGAATAAAACGTTGGTAGTCGTCGCAGCTCTTATCGCGATCCATTCTCTGCATCTGCACGCTCAATGCGCGGGAAAGGTTGATCCCCTGGCCTTGGCCGCCACCTGTACCGCACGTGCAACTCCTCCTGTCACCGAAAAGCAGATTGACCCCAGTCATCCGTATCGTCTCGAGGAGCTGATCGATCTTGCCGAGCACAACAATCCCGAGACCCGCATTGCCTGGGAGTCGGCCAAGCAGGCGGCAAATCGCATGGGCATCGAACGCAGCGCATACTATCCACATCTGGCGGCGCTCGCTCTCTTCGGCGATCAGCGCATGATCAATCCGTTTCCGGAGCCATTGGCTCCCCGTGGCTACGTGATGGTCGAAGTTCCTATCGCCCAGGGGGGCATGGGGTTGGAATACGACGTGTTTGACTTCGGCAAGCGTGGCGCCCGGCTGGAGTCGAGTAAGGCCTCCCGGCTCGCGGCCGTCGCTGCGTTTCAAAAGACCAATCAGGACGTCGCCTTTCGCGTCGTAACGTCTTACTACAACCTGATCACGGCGCAGGAGCGCCTGGACGCAGCGCAACAGGTTGTGAAGACGGCGGAGACCACGCAACAGGCGGCGGAAGCTCAGTTAGCCAACGGACGCGCCACCAGGCCTGACGTTCTGAACGCACAGGCGGCCACGGCGCAGGCAGCATTTGATCTTCAGGCCAGCATCGGGGCCGAAACCGAAGCGCGCGTTGCATTGCGTGAGGTCATCGGTGTTGAGCCCTCCGACGAGATCAAAGTGCAGGCACCGGAAGTCCCGCCGAACCCTGATGAGTTATCGGTTTCCGCGGCGAAGCTGGTCGAGGTGGCCAGGCAGAATCGCCCGGATCTCACCGCCCTCTCCGAGCAGCTTCACGCCGCAACGGCAGACCGTCGTGCTGCCAGGTCCGAGTACGGTCCCACCATCCATCTGGATGCCTCCGCAGCGCAAAGCGCAATCTGGCCAACAGTCGACTACGGGTCACTCGGCAACGCGAACGAGACGATCTGGAATGTGGGCCTTAGTGTTAAGTTGACTATCTTTGACGGTGGCCAGCGCAAGAACGAAGCGCGGCTTGCCGACTCCCGTGCCCGTGAAGCCAGCGAAGCTCTTCGCGCCAAAGAAGATCAGGTGACTCGCGAAGTGTGGACATCCTACGTGCAGTACCAGACCGCGGTTCGGCAGCAGATAGCGGCCAATACGCTGCTGGCTTCCGCTGAAGCCTCATACGATGCCTCCCTCGATGCGTATCGATACGGAGTGAAGAACCTTGTGGACGTCGTCGCAGCAGAGAACCAACTGGCACAGGCACGTTTCGCGAGCGTCCAGTCTCATTCCTCCGCGCAGGTCAGCGCAATCAATCTGGACTATCGAACAGGCATTCTGCTGCGGCAGGCGCCTCAGCCCGCACAGCCTTCAAAGGTGCATCCATGAACCCAGCAAGCAAGGATCCGATGTCCCACTCCCGGCAATGGCTGCCGCTCACCGCCTTTCTTTCCATCTGCTGTAGTGGATGCTCGCGTGCTCCCTCTGTCGACGTCCTTGGATCTTTCTTCCCTGCCTGGATGCTCTGCATCGTAGTCGGCATCACCCTGGCTGGCGTCACGCGTTGGTTTCTGGTTCGTTATGGCGTGGAGAAGGATATTCCTTACCTGGTGCTGTTCTATCCCAGCGTGGTGGTGGTTGTCGCTTGCCTGCTGTGGCTCACGCTATTTCTCTAAATAGGAGGCGCACCTTTTGCAACATCGATGGACAAATTCTAGAGGCATTTTCATCTCGGGCGGAACAGCCATGCTCGCAGTCGTTCTGGCTCTCATGGTCCTTTGGGAGATGAACCGCAACCCTCGCACCGACGACGCCAGCGTGCGTGCTAATTACATTCAGTTCGCGCCTGAGGTCAGCGGACGGGTGACATCTCTCGCCGTCAAAGACAATTCATTTGTGCGTCAGGGCGCGGTCCTCTTCACGATTGACTCCCGCCCGTACGAGTATGCACTGCAGCAGGCGCTCTCCGATCAGCAACTGCTGGAGAAGCAGATCGAAGACGAGCAACGCAAGATTGCAGCAGAATCAAGCAGCGTTGAGGCTGCACGAGCCACGCTGATTGCCTCCCAGACTCAAACCAGAACAGTGGCGAGCGCTGAAGACGTTGCCACCGCCGCCGTGGTGCGCGCTCGCGCGGCCGTCGACGCTGCCGACGCACAAAGCAAACTTGCAACCAGCGACTTGAATCGAATCGAGCCTCTGTTGCGAAAGCAGTACGTCACAGTCGAGCAGGTCGATGAAGCCAGAACCAAAGCGCGCATCGCGGATCAGGAATACGCGCAGGCCCAGGCTTCTCTTCAGGAGGCCCTGTCGCGGCAGAAGCAGTCAGAGTTCGAACAACAGGAGTCCCAGATCGCCGTGTCAGCCTCTGACGCCCGTCTTCACCAGAGCATTCATTCGGTCGATACACTCGACAGCCTGGTGGCTCAGAGGCAGGAGCGGGCCGCCAAAGTGGCCGCGGCAAAACTGGATGTGGAGCGCTGCACGGTCGTTGCTCCGTTTGATGGCTACGCCACGAACCTCAACATCTCCGAGGGTGAATATGCCAAGCCCGGCGTGCCCATATTTACGCTGATCGACCGCCGCAACTGGTACGTCGTAGCCAACTATCGCGAGTCGGATTTGAAAGCCATCTGGCCGGGAAAACATGTGGACCTGTACCTCATGGGCAATCCTTCCCGGCGATACGAGGGCATCGTGGAGAGCGTCGGCTACGGAATCTCTCCCGACGACACCGGACTAAGCAACGGCCTTCCGCAGATTGATCACACCCTCAATTGGGTCCACCTGGCAGCCAGGTTCCCCGTTCGCATTCGAGTTCAGAATCCAGATCAGAGCGCGTTTCGCGTTGGCGAAACCGCCGTCAGCATTGTGAGATAGATCCTTTGCCCACTCCACCTTTAGCACTCGATTCGTGGCTTGAGTTGCTGCGAAAGGAACTGGAGCCGGCACCTGGGCGAATGGGCGGTTCTCTGCGCACAGCCCTGGCCGCGACGCTCGCGACCCTGTTGTTACTTATTCTTCAGGCGCCCACCCTGGCCATTGGCGTCTTCATGATCTTCGTCGTCTCCTACGAGACGCCGTATCTCACCTTCAAGAGAGGCCTGATGGCTCTCGCGCTTCAATCTCTCGGAACCGGCTCCGCGCTGTGCCTCGTCGCCGTCTCCGGCAATGATCCCATGGCGAGGGTCATCGGGGTTGCAGCATTCGCCTTCATCGCAGCGTTTGTACGTAGTACCGCTACCAGTTACATACAGGCTACCGACTTCGCAATCTTCGCAATCGGCACTCTCTATTATTTTGATTCCTCCACGCCCGCCGAACGATCAGTTCATCTTTCCCTGTGGCTGATCGCCTCCGGCGCGGTAGCCATTGGCTGCAAGATCGCGATTGAATACATCTTCACCAATAGAAATCCTTTCCATGCTCTGCAGCGTGAGATCGACGAGCGTCTGGTGGCACTCGAGAATCTGTTGCTGTCCTACGCGTCTGATCAGAATGTGCCGGAGATGCAGGAGCGGGTCACCAGGATCAAGCGCTACGCCTTCATGGGGCAGGGCAAGATGCAGGCGCTGTTTCAGGAGATTGACGATCGGCACAAGAGGAACTCTGCCGAGGACATCGCACCCGCATTCGTTGCCGGACTCGCGCGTTTACTGGACCTCGCAGCCGCCTTCGCTGTTCATCAGGACCCGTCTGGTTTCAGCGGAGACAGAGCTCGCATGGTTCGTCTTGCGCAAGCTGTAGCTGCGACTCGTAAATTTAATTGGATTCAGGCTAACTCACTCTTGAATGTCCCTTCGCTTTCATCCGACACAGAATTGGATCGCCTGGAACATAGCCTCTGGACGCTTGTTGTCTCCCATACCGAAGGCGCTGATTCCAAGGAACTGCCCCATGACCCACTGACCGCTCAGCCTCGTCCAGCATGGTTCGTGCAGGATACGTTCACAAACATGGAGCACGTAACATTCGCTCTCAAAGTCAGCCTGTCGGCTCTCGTCTGTTACATCATCTTCAACGCAGTGGCGTGGCCCGGAATCTCCACAGCAGTAACGACCGTGCTGATAGCGGGCCTCAGTTCATCAGGTGCCACCAATCAAAAACTTATTTTTCGCTTTCTCGGGTCCGCTCTCGGCGGCGTAGTCTTCGGCCTCGGCTGCATCATCTTTCTGTTTCCCTACGTCGATACAATTACCCCCTTCCTGATCGTGGTTGCAGCGGTGACCTTCATCGCAGCGTGGGTTTCCCGCAGTCCGCACTTTTCATACATCGGGTTGCAGATCGCATTCTCGTTCTACTTCGTAGTGTTCGCGGGCTTCTCTCCACCCACCCAGATGTCGCCAGCGACGAATCGCCTCATTGGCATCCTGCTGGCGCTGGTCGTCATGGTGTTCGTGTTCAGGCCGGAGAAGAGCATCGACAAGATGCGGCAGACGCTTGCCCGCCTGATTGCCCTGCAGGCCGACTACCTCGAGGCCACAGCGCCGTCCGTTCCTGTTGAGGAGAGGCGAGTCAAGGTCGCGGATCTGCGAAGCCGCATGGAGCAGACAGTCGCCACAGCTCGCGGGTTTGCAGAGCTTATGGTCTATGAGTTCAGCAGGGAACGAGAACAGCACGTCCAGACCAGCGAGAGCATCGAGCGTGCAATCTCAAGCTCGGGAAATCTTCTCCTGAGCGTCAACAGTTGGCCGAGCGAAGCAGGCCCTGAAAATACTCATGTCGAGCAGTTGCGCACGTCCCTCGAGAAACACCTTCGCACCATCTCCGCGGCGCTGGTGCAAAGAGGCTCTTTCGCGGACTCGGATGTGCACCCGGCGGCCACTGCCGAAGCGCCTTCGTATGTCAGGAACTCAGTTGAGATCTATCAGGAGCTTCGCCTGGAATGCTACGAGATTGCATCTGGCTATAGCTCCGACAAATAAATACGGATACATATCAGCGCATATTGCGTCTCCCTGAATGAAGAATGGAACGAGAGGATGGCCGCAAGTTATCACCGGATGCGCAGCGTAAAGGTCGCCGTCAGGTGGTTCGAGCCTGCAAGCGCGAAGTGAAGCAACATCAGATTGAGCGTGAGCCTGGCTTGAGTGATTTCTCGGCGCGGATGTACACTGCGGAAGCCCATCCGCCGAGCCTGGGAGCAGTCCCCTGCCGCAGCGCAGAAGTGGCTCGACGAAACCCGCCCTCACCCCAGAATCGCCGATGCGCCTAACAGCATCTTCGGGCCAGGGACGCCCCCCGCATACCAATTCCGCCCGCACCCTAGTACCCTATTTAAAGCAGCATCCAATCTCCCCAGCCCCCAACACGAGGCCTCAGCCTCCGGGCTTCGCGCATCTCTCTCCCTTGCCAACTGGCATAATGAATCATCGCCGGAGTGCATTGCACTTTCATTTCGGCCATCAACTGACAGTCCCCATCCAGAGCACCTTCGAGGGGAACACAGAAGGTAGATCATGCCCGACGCCAGGGAGACCTCCGCCACCGTCCGCGCAACGGACACATCTCTACCCATAACCCCAACTATTCGCCAGATCGATGCATTGCAGCTTCTCCGTGCCATCGCCGTCGTGATCGTCGTCCAGTGCCATTCCGGCCAGATACTGGATATCACCGGCTCCCGCGCACTTCCCAACCTCGGCGTCTTCGGGGTCGATATCTTCTTCGTTATCAGCGGCTTTATCCTCTCCCTCGTCGTTCTACGGGAGCGCTCGCAGCCCGGATTCCGGCCCATGCGCGAATTTATGATGCGCCGTTTCCTCCGTATCTACCCCATCTATTGGGTACTCGCCCTGCTCACTCTGGCTCGCCTGGCTCGCTCCCATAATCTTTTCGACCATGACTACTTCGCCCCGTTCTTTCTCCTTCCATCTCTTCACTATCCCGGCGGCCAGACAATCATCACCTATTCCTGGACGATGAACTTCGAGCTCTTCTTCTACTGTCTTCTTGGTCTCATCCTCCTCAAGACCATCAAGTGGGCCGTCCCCATTCTGATTCTCCTGTTGATCTCGCTGATCGCGATCGGCTCGATCACCGGCATACGTTACCCTGTCATCATTCTGATCGCCAATCCGATCCTGCTTGAGTTCGTCTTCGGAGCAGCCATTGGCCTTGCTCTAGCTCGTATCGGTCGTCGTCGCGTGGCGGGCATTGTCGTCACCGCTCTCGGCATCGCAGCTACGCTCTGCCTCCCTTGGCTACGCCTGCCCTTCACCGTCGCCAACGGCGCGCAGATGATCATGGTCAACAACGGTGCTTTAGCTCGCTCGGCCACATGGGGTGTCTGTGCGGCCCTCATCGTCGGCGGCACCGTCTTCTGGTCCCCTTCCATGAAGAGCACCCTCGGCAAATGGGGGGTTATCCTGGGCAACGCGTCCTACTCCACCTATGTAGCCTCAGCGCTCGTCCTCGAATTTTCCAACCGCCTCTTTATCCATTTGGACCCACCTCCGGCGCTATCTTTATGGAACCGGCTCCTCTTTGAGTCAACCATGATAATCGCTGTCATGGCCGCTGGCTTGGCGTGTTACACCTTCGTTGAAAAACCTTTACTGCGTTGGCTTCAGAAGAAATTCCTGAGCAAAGCGCCTGCCCCCATATCCACCCCCGTCGAGTCCACCTGCACGGTAGTCGGCACCGCCGATCCCACAGCCTAAAGCCGTATCTCTATCGATGAAGTGGCAGCCTCGACCTCCCACGTCGTTTTTCCCCCGAAAGCGGCTCTCGCATGCCTTCCCCGACGCGCAGGAATAGCGCACATCTCTAACCTGGCACCTCTCGTGGTTGGCCCAATCCCTGTCGACTGCCTGCAATCTCCACTCAGTCAGGCAACTCCCCTTTAGCTAGTTCTAAAAACTTGTGACTGAAATTGGCATCCTGAGCGATGGGAAGCACTTCCTTGCTTATTCGCGGTAGTACCCTATTTAAAGCAGCATCCAAATCTCTCCGGCCTACCACAACAGGAGGCAAGGGGAGCCGCATCAAGGAGCCGGTCTTGCCCTCAGTCGACACCACCATCCAGCTGATTCGCATCAGCGAGCAGCGAGGAACCCAACTCTCCCCCCAAGCGCACACCGCCGCGCCCACCACCTGCGCCGCCGCGCTCGCCGACGCCCCCTGGGACTTCGACGCCTCCCCCACCTACGGCCCCGGCGCCTCCATGTCCGACCCTCTCCCCGCCAACTCCCCCCGTCAGCCCGGCCTTCCCTCCGAGTACCGCAACGCCTCCCCCGCCGAGCTCGACCTCCGCATCCGCGCCGCCAAAACCGCCCTCGGCGACAAGCTCGTCATCCTCGGCCACTTCTATCAGCGCGACGAAGTCGTCCAGTACGCCGACTTCATCGGCGACTCTTTCCAGCTCGCCCAGGCCGCCCGCACCCGTCCCGACGCCCAAACCATCGTCTTCTGCGGCGTCCACTTCATGGCCGAAACCGCCGACATGCTCTCCCGTCCCGACCAGGCCGTCATCCTCCCCAACCTCGCCGCCGGCTGCTCCATGGCCGACATGGCCGACCTCGACTCCGTCACCGACTGCTGGGAGCAGCTCGACCAGGTCCTCGGCA
>JAJYBU010000047.1 GCA_021778845.1 Acidobacteriota bacterium | reverse complement strand
CAACCCGCAATCTCCTCGTCCCCAGGCGCCATGCTAGAAGTCCATCAGACGCGCAGCGAAATTAATAGTGACTCATGTGACGCCGAATCTAGCCTGATGCAGCCACCGAGTTGTGGGTAATTGAAAGCTAGACCGGACGCTTACTCCGGAGTTTTCGTATGCGGTTGATGAACTACTGATTGCAGGACGGCAGGATTCTGGGAGCCACTATACCTCCAGTAATAATGCATAGGCGATACGCAAAGTGACCGAAGATCGCGCGAATTACCTCGATGAGGTGCGGACTAACGTGAAGTTCACATGGGCGATCTGCCAGACCGAAGGTCTGGACGATCGATTATGAAGGAACAACTCACAGAGAGTGGTGCACGGTTAACTATTGCACTCATTTGTGTAATGGTGTTTTGCGGATAGCGTGAAGCTTGTCACAAGGAGCAATTTATTGGCCATATCGCTGAAACCCGCACTGAGTGAGAGTCGCGTGGCGTTGCACGTCAACTGGCGACCGCATGGGGCTCAATCGCGGCGTGCTGCGCGACGCGTGTGAGCCTTGCCGTCACGCGCATCACGCCGGGCCAGACCCTTAGGCAAAACGGTAAGACAGCGCGTGCAAATGAGTTATTCAACCCGTCCGCAGCGAACTCGGCAAGGCGCATCTGAGACTGCAGCGCTGAGCGCAATTTCGCCTGGAAGATCGGTGCGGGTACTTCTCCTAGATAGGCAGCGGCGGCACAGCGGGCAGTATGCAGCGCAATGGATATACCGTCGCCGGTGAATGATGGGATGACGGCTGCCTGATCGCCGATGCAGTAGAGTCCATCGTCGGTGGTTCGGCGGATGTATCCATACGGGATGTGGGTGATGGCTATGGGCTTGTCGAGCAAAGGCTCTGCACCTGCAAGTCTCATCGCGAGGTGCGGGCAGTCCTGTTGCACCCTCGCGATGAAGTTCTCCCAGCGATGACCGACGCGCGCGAGATGTCGCCGCTGTACCACGCAGCAGAGATTCGCAATGCCGCCTTCTACCGGCTGGATACCCCCATAGCCTCCGGGATAGAGCATCAGTTCGGAGGCGTCCACAAGCTCAGCGGCCTGTGCGGGTGCTAGCCGAAAGTACATCTTGAATGCGACCCATCGCTCCGGATCCTCTGGACGGGTATGGCCGCGTAGATCGTGCTTGCCCGTGGCAAGAAACACGGTTGGGGCTTCACGCGTGGTGCCGTCATCGAGCGTTGCCTGCCAGAGATTGGCGCCCATGCGACTAAGTGCCTGCACGCTGCGACCGCGCTCTACATGGACTCCCGCGGCGATGGCCTCGGCGATCAGCGATGTATCGAGGGTCTTGCGCGTTAGCGATGCTGCTGGAAAAGGCAAGGGCGCCTCCGCGGCACGCCTTGCGGCGGCGAGGCGAACGTAATCGATGGGCACCGCGCCAAGCGAAGCCACGTCGATGCCGAGCGCATGTAGATCCTCAAGGGCCTCACCACTCAGGAACTCTCCGCATACCTTATGGCGTGGTGTGAGTTCGCGTTCAATCAGTGTGACACTTCGCCCCTTTCTCGCGAGCGCGATCGAAGCCGCACAGCCTGCCACTCCACCGCCGAGGACCAGAACTCCGTGTTGCAAAGGATTCAGCGTGAGATCGTCGGCTTTAATGAGAAGCTCCATTTTCAGATCCAATACCGTGAGGTTGTGCTGTTCCTGATGAGCCGAGCAGTTCGATGGAGATTCGAGATCAATCTTGCGGGAAAAGATTCTTCATTGCGCCCAATTTTCTGATCTTAGATCAATTGACAGGGGAATTCATCGAATAGACTCCCTGACACAAGATTTGATTCGACATCTGTACAGATCGTCATGATGGAGCCGGTAAGGAGTTTCTGGACGGATGGTTTCACGCTATCGAACTACCTCACAATTTCCGACGACGATGCCGAAAATCTCATGGCCTTCTGGCCGACGATCAAGCTCGACGGTGGGTGAGTTCGCGCCAGTTGAGGCCGAGGTCCACGATCAGCAGCGAGGCGAGGGTGAAGGCAATCACGCCGACTGCGGATAAGGAGTCGCCAAGGTGGCTCCAGTAGCGGGGCCAGAGGTTGAGTACCCGGCTGGAGACGAAGGTAAAGGTGATGGCATAGGAGCGCGCCATCCATTGCCGATGCTGATCAACCTGCCGGTTACGCGCGGTGATCACCGCGGCGGTGGTGCAGACGATCCACGCGGCGGCCTGCATGGAGGTTCCGGGTAAGCCAGGGCGCCCCCAGGCGAGGGCAATTCCAGTGAAGGCTCCAACGAGTACCGAGATGACGTAGACGCGGCCAAGGATGCGATGGAGTTGAAGGTGGCGCTGGCGGATCCGCGAAGAGAAATTAATGGGACCGATTAAGAGAGCGAATGTTCCGGCAAGAGTATGTGGAATGAGGAGCTCGCGGTCGGCGATGACCTGCAGACGGTAGGCGTGGTACATGGGGTAGTCGGTGACGAGGAGAACTTCCGAGGTAATGAAGACGAAGAGCACAGTGAGTCCGAGGGAGATCCAGAGAATCGTCTTAAATCTGGAATCGGTAGCGCTGGTCGCTCGTAGCGTGGAAGTTGGCATGATTCCTTTCTCAGATAGGTAGACGTGATGCGGGGCGTCACGGGAGCGGGAGACGCGAGAAGCTTCGCGCCTCTTAGTTTAGCGAGAAGCTTCCGAATGTGGTGCGCAGCCGACCATCCATTCAGCCAAGTTTAATTCGTCAGACTAGATGACCGGTTGATCTGGCAGGACTTGTCTGGCATTTTCATGGTCATTCCCGGATTGCTTGTTCGTTGGGAGCAACACGGAAGTATTGAGCTTGGATGAAGCTGAATGAGTGACCCGATTTGGCGCTAACAGAGTAAGGCTGGGATGCTCTTCGTTGGTGCTGTCCGCGATTGGTAATCGTACCTTACCCCACCCCATGATTGGTCAACTATCAGGGGCACATTCGTCAACACGGCGAGACTATTCGCGAGCCAGCGCATAGGAAGCTTGCGGCTCCAACGCTTCGGTCGTGGTCGCGGCGGTAGCCCATCACAACCTCAGGTTCGGTGCCTCCCGTGAGATGCTCGATCAACAGAATATTTGCCTGCTTGCCATGCGCCTGGAAGTGCACGCCCAGCGCACGCTCCACCGGCGAACGTAGTGTGCTCGCGAACGAACAACCAGTTGCCCACCCAGTGTGCGTGGATGTCCCCTACTTGCCCGTTGTAGATGAAGGCTCCGTTTGCGAGCCTCCCTTCCCAGTCGGCCTCGTCAGTGATCTGCCGATGCAGGTGTGGGTCTCTCACCATCTCCGACGCTACGATCACCCAGTACTTGATGTTGTCGACGAACTTGGTCACGTCAAGGTCGCTCAAGCCGGTCAACTGCTTGGCGACAGAAGTCAGCACTCCGCTCACCGCAACCTTGTGTCTTATCGGCGATCAGCACGGCATCGGGACTACTGAACTCTTCCAGCACATAATCGCAGAGTTGATACCTCGCAGCGTCTGCATCCCAACGCGCCCGATCCACGAAATGCTGTACTCGGTAAGGTGCTGCTTCGCTCATCTACTCGGCCAACTGCCAGCCGTTCTTCCGCTCACCGTGGCCAGCAAACCTTGAAGATAGACAAGACCACGCTCCCGCGCCTCTGAGCGTGCGAACAAACCTGCAATTCGGTCTTGACACCGCAGCGACTCACGCTTCCATCCTGATATAGGCTTCTCCATCCATCACGCGGAGAACTACATCTCAGCGCAATGCCCGTTTCGCATCTACAACTGTAGTACTGAGAATTTGTTGAAATAAGCGCACCGTTTGCGGCGTTGCACAGGGGGGCGTCGTATAGATAGGCGTGGAGACGAGCGGGTTCAGGATGGGATGTTCAGTTATGTTTCCTTGGAGCAGTGTGTTCCTCAGGATCATCCACTGCGTGTGGTTCGCAAACTGACGGATGCGGCGTTGCGGACGTTGAGCCCAGAGTTCGATGCCCTGTATGCGGATTCGCGGCATCTGTCGATTTCACCGGAGTACATTCTGCGGGAGGTGTTGCTGCAGATGTTTTACTCCGTGCGTTCGGAGCGGCTACTGGTCGAGCAGATTGACTACAACCTTTTGTTCCGCTGGTTTGTGGGTCTTGGCATGGACGACGCGGCGTGGACCGTGCGGTGTTTTCCAAGAACCGCGACCGGCTGCTGACCTCCGATGTGACGCAGCAGTTCTTTGCAGAAGTGAACCAGCAAGCGAAGCGTTTCATGAGCGACGAGTACTTCACCGTGGATGGCACGCTGATTCAGATCGGGGTTCCCATGGACGGTTGTTGGTCCGTGGGGTGATAGGCGTGGGCCTCGCACACGCTCTACCGGCGAAGGATCGCAATGCGGATCATGGCAGTTGGTGCAGGTAAGCGTATCGCCTGCGCCACGCTTGCATGTGCTCTGCTGCAAAGCTTCATATTGGCTTACGGCGCGGCGCCCACCTGTTGCGTGGCTGGCCTTCACAAAGTAAACGGTGATATCCGTGAGGTTGCCGCCGGGGACAAACTAGGCAGGCGAGCGGACAGAACGATACACCACGGCTTCGCCTTCAAGATGACACTGAAGGCAGATGCTATCGCGTTGCATTGGAGCGAATTTGGCCGTGTTCGCAATTGGCCCGTGCCCATGCTGTGCGACATACCACCATTGTATGTGCCACAGCCGACGCCTCCCTGGCGAAACGGAGCTCCGGCATTTCGGTTGCGGACGGTCATCTGCGTTGTCTCGTACCGATCAAAAATTTCCTTGTGACACGATGGGCACACCACATCCGGATCACGGAGCGGCGGTATGGGCGTCTCTACCGCATCGGCGGCCGCATACACCCGTGTGGGCGAGTGAGGCTGTGCAAACTTCTACCACAATCCGGACCTACTCATACCGAGTAGCACAACTGCGAAGAGTCTGCTGCGTGGCGATTTGCTAAATCTTGCATCGATCCCATTCCCTTATCGGGATTATCTCGATCACTGTTGTTGTGCGGTGAGGGCTGCAGCAAGCTTTTGCTCTGCGGCAGCTTCGTCCGTTTTTCCTTGACGAGTGTAGACCTCGGCAAGCAGACGATGCGGCTCCGCCAGTGTCGGGTCAGCCTGCACCGCGGTGTTTAGCTGCAGGATTGCTTCGGGAAGTTTGTTCTGGTCAAGCAGCACGCGTCCGCTCCTCAGGGCGAAGCCTGCGCGTTGGCGATTGTTCGCAGACCGACTCAGGTCGGCCGCAATCTTGCGCTCCGCTGCGGCCTCTGTGCGCTTGCCAGCCTCAATATCGAGCGCTGCGAGTTGAATGTGCAGGCTCGGTTGATCGGGTTCCAGCGCGACCGCACGCTTCAGTGCATCCAGCGCGCCTGCTGGGTCGTCAGAGTCCTTCAACACGCTGCCCAGCAGAGCCCATGCATCGCCGTTCGTTGGTTGTAACTCCGCCGCAAGCTTCAACTGCACGATCGCATCGGGGAACCGTCCCTGCTGCATGTAGATCACGCCGAGAGTGTACGGGGGATCAGGAAGAGCGGGGTCCAGTTTTTCGGAGCGCTCAAGCTCTGGGACGGCTGCAGCAAGGTCGTCCTTCAATTTTAGTGCCAGCCCGAGATCGTAGTGCAGATGAGCATTATTCCGATCCAGCGCCAGCCCTGCACGGAACTGTTCCATAGCGTGATCGAGGTCCGATTGCTGCAGGTAAGCTACGCCGAAATCTTCCCGCAAGGTCGGCGTGTCCGGGCCCAACTCGAGTGCCCGCTTATACAGCGGCAGCGCACCGACGGCATCACCGGTCTGCACGTGGGCGAGCGCGAAGTTTGTCAGGGCAGCACTGCCGGACGCAGATGTGGATGCATCTGGCGCGCTTGTGGCCGCCGCAAAGATCGGCAACGAACCCTTTGCGTCGCCGCTCGCCTGCAGCGCCAGCGCCAATGCGTACATGGCATCCGGCGAGGTCGTCGGAGTACTTAGTTGAGCAGCAAGATGAAGATGAGTGAGCGCCTCGACATCCTGATGCGTCGCGGAGAGTGCCTTGCCAAGCTGCAGTTGCACGTCGAACCTTTCAGGCATCGCCTGCACTGCAAGACGCAACGGCGCGATGGCTGGCTCCGCCTGGTTCAGGGCAAGCAGCGCGGTTCCGAGATGATACTGCGCTGTGGCAAGCGAGGGATCGCTCGCCACAGCATGTTGGAAGTAGGGCAATGCGTCTTCGAGATGGCCGGACTGCGCAATCAAGGTGCCCAGTGCATTGTTCAGCGGTGCGGAGTCAGGCGTTCGTGACAGTGCGTCGCCAAGTTGTTGCTCGGCTGCGGAGATGTCACCGGTTGCAGCGAGCGCCGTTGCGTACAACAGTGCATCGGCGTCGGAAAGCACTGGAGGCTGCGGGCCTCCGAGCGCAGCATGGAAGAGACTGACCGCCTCGGAATAATGACCGAGTGTAGCCTGCTGGCGGGCCATGTCGAGTGGGGCTGTCGTGACCACCATCTGGCTCTCAGGAGGTGGGGCGGTAACGTCCGCCTTTTGCCCCTTCACGGTTTGAATGGGAAGCAGCGCGAATCCGATCAGAAGGGCTCCCCGCCACAGTGCGATCGACCGGCTTAGAGAATGATTGGGGCCCATGGTTAGTGCGAGGACTGTGCTGCGGACAGTGTGACGTAGCTGCGGCCGAGGTACAAGCGATAGTGCCCCGGCACCGAGGCATCGGGAATGATCTGCAACGGGGTGGGGTGCGCCAGCATTTCATCGCGCGTCGTCGTGGCCCGCAGAATTTCGCTGCCACCGATATCCATTACCACCATGCGATTGCCTGCGATAAAGCCGAAGCCATAAGCGCCCGGCGCCAACGTCTTGTCTCCGATCTGCAACTGTAACTCATTCAGCAGATAGCCCTGATAGGTCTGCTGCACGGCCGAGGAATATCCGCTTGCATCCACCAGGGCCATCAGCGCCAGTGCACCGTCGGTGAAGCGGATGCCAGCTGAGTTCCGTCCCTGCACCGAAGCGCTCGCTCCCTTGTAGAAAACGGATGGAGGGAGAATGGCCGTAGCCTGCACACGATCCAATACTCCGATCCTGGCATTCGGCTGCGATGCTGGCGCAGGTGCCGCTGCGAGCTGCGCCAGAGCGGCAGGGTCGGACCAGACCCAGGCAGCACCCAGTACAGACAATAGCAACATAAAGTGAAGCGGTGAATATTGCTTTTTCATTGAGACATCATCATACGGATGCATCTGGTCTGTGTGCAACGCAGCCTGCATCGCGGGGTTTAGGAAAGCCAAGCCGACAGCTTGCACGGTAGAATAAAGCGGCTTCCAAGAGGTTGAGTTCATGATGTTTCGTCAAATTATTCCGGCACTTGCACTTGCACTTGCACTTGCAGCGGGTTCTGCTCCATCTCAGCAGCCCGTTGCTTCTGCCCTTCACTGGCTCAAGCCATTTCCTTTGCGCGATGACGGACCCGTTCTTCGTCAGCCTGTTCAGTCCGGTGAGCCCTTCACGGTTGCGGGGCCGCAGGGCGTAATCGTCGGTCAACAGCAGGGAACGCTTGAAGCCTGGATACTGCCCGTCAAACTACTCAGCCACGTCACGATTGAAGCCAACGTGGAGGGCTACGACGTTCCGCTCGACCTGAATTCAATGGCGCGCGAGATCGAAGTGCGGCCCGATCACACGACCATCACCTACTCGCACATCGCACTCACGGTGCGGCAGACGATGTTCGCTCCAGATGGCGCGTGTGATGGCACCGGTGCTGTTGTTCTCTTCCAGGTAGACTCCATCCATCCCGTCGATCTGGTCATTCGCTTCACGCCTGAGATGCGCGAGATGTGGCCTGAGCCAAACTTCGGAACGCCCTCCGCCGAATGGATTTCGCAGGGCACCAGTGGCCTCTACATTCTGCACACTGACTTTCCTGAGTTGGCCGGCGCCGTCGCTCTCCCCGGAGCAACCCACGGCATCATGGCCCCGTATCAGGAACGTCCCAGGCTCTATCCTCTTGAGTTTCGTCTGCACGTAGATCCGAAGACGGATCGCGGCCGCATCTATCCCTTGTTGATGGCCGTCGGCCGCACGAAGGAGACGGCTACCGGCACAGAATTGGAGGCGAAGCTGCGCGAACTGGATGACAATCTTCCGGCGATCTACGCAGCGCACGCGGCACGCTATCGCGATCAGGAGCAGACGCTCACCTCGATCAATACTCCCGATGCCACACTTGACGCCGACTTTGGCTGGGCGGAGACCTCTATCGGTCAGCTTCGCGCCAAGGCCCAGCCCAGCGGAGAAATCGCCCTCGTAGCCGGCTACTACTCTTCGGGTGATTCCGCACGTCCAGGCTTTGGCTGGTTCTTCGGACGCGATGCACTATACACGATTTACGCCATCGACAGCTATGGCGACTTCGCTCTCACGCGCGAGGAACTCGAGTTCCTGATGCGGCGCCAGCGCGACGATGGCAAAATGATGCATGAGTATTCGCAGACGGCTGCCTACGTCGATTGGCGGTCCCTACCCTACGAATACGCCGCTGCCGATGCGACCCCGCTCTTCCTTACCGTTATGCTCGACTATGTGCGCAGTAGTGGAGACGTTGCCTTTCTGCACGACCATCGCGACGCTGTCCTGAAGGCGTGGCACTTCGAGACGACGCACGACAGCGACGGCGATGGCGTCTATGACAACGCGGAGGGTACCGGCTGGGTTGAGAGTTGGCCGCAAGGCATGCCGCGGCAGGAGGTCTACCTCGCTCTTCTCGACCAGCAGGCCTCCGCTGCGATGGCGCAGCTTGGCACTTTGCTTGGCGACCCCTCGGTCGCAACGCAGGCGAAGCTGCGGGCTGAGCAACTGCATGCAACCATCGAGCACGAATACTACAGACCCGCGACTCAGACCTACGCTTTTAGCCGCAATGCCGGCGGCGTGCTAGATACCACCGCAACCGTCTTTCCTTCCATTGCATGGTGGAACGCCAGCGGTGGTCTTGATCATCCTGAAGCGAGCCTCAGGGCTTGGGCATCGCACGACTTTGCAGCCGACTGGGGGCTGCGTGACGTGGCGTCAAGCGATCCGGTCTACGATTCCATCAGCTATCACCAGGGGTCGGTCTGGCCGCTGTTTACGGGCTGGGAGGCGATCGCGCAATATCGCTCCGGTCATGCGCTTGCCGGCTATCAAAGCACGATGCAGAATGCAGAACTTACCGACGAGCAGGACATCGGTGCGGTTACTGAGTTGCTCTCAGGCGATTTCTTTGCGCCCTTCGGCCGCAGCACCAGTCATCAGTTGTGGTCCTCTGCGATGGTGATCACGCCACTGATGCGCGGACTCTTCGGCATCGAGGTGGATGGTCTCCATCACACCATCCATGTAACTCCACATCTCCCCGCAGACTGGTCTGAGGCCACTGTGAACCACCTGCGAGTGGGAGATTCCGATATCACCCTCACCTATAAACGCGATGGTACCGCCATGGTTATGCACATCCAGCAGCTTTCAGGTGCTCCTGTACACTTCGCCGGAACCTCAGCCGATGCGGACACGCTCCGCATCCCACTGCCTGCATTCGAGGTTGCCATCTGCCACGGCCTTCCTCTGCCGGGCGCTCGTACCGTGCAGATGAAGGTGCTGAATGAGGTGTCCGATCCTCACTCCCTGCGTCTCGAACTTGAAGGCATCGCGGGCTCGGAGGCAGTGCTCCAACTTCGTCGCAATGATATTGCGGCGCACCTGCAAGTCGACGGAGCGGATCTTCAACCCGACACACTGCACGTCCACTTTCCTGCAGGCAGCGGATACATCTCCCAAACGCTGACGCTACGCTGGTAGTGTTAGCGATCGCTCTGATGGCTACGGCTTGCCTGGCTCGGCGATTACATCCTCCAGCCTCAGGTACACGGCGCTGGTCCATCCGAACCCCACGACGTTGTTCTTGTAGCTGGTCGCAGCCTTCACATTCGCCGATCCGCTTGCGAAGTTGTATTTCTCGCGAATCGTGCCATCCCGCAGGAAATTATCCAATATTGTCGCCGTGAACTTGCCTGCGATGCGCGCAGCGTCATCGTGAAAGCCGCTGCGATCAAGCCCGGACACTGCGAGCCACGTAATCGGAGCCCAGCCAAATGGCGCATCCCACTGCACGCCAGAGTCGAGGTCGCTCGTCTGGAGTCCACCACTCTGTTCGAACAGGTTCAAGTGTCCCCGTACGGCCGTTGCCTGCGCTGGGCTTGCAGCGCCCGCCCACAGTGGATAAAACGTCGTCAGAAAGTGGTAGCTGGAACGCTTGCCAGCGACAAAGTTGTAGTCTTCGTACACGCCGGTGTCTGCATCCCACAAATACTTGTTGATTGCTGCACGCCGCATAGCCGCTCGTTGCATCCACTCCGAAGCTTCGGTCGTGCGTCCCAGCAATGCATCTTGTTGCAGCGGCCACCTTGCATAACATAGCGGTTGGGCAGATAGAGTTGGCCATCCACTGGTAGATCTAACGGTCGCACTTCGTCGATGAGATGGATCGCGCGTGGCAGATGGCGCACATCTACCTTGCCCCCCTTACGCATGGCATCGACCGCAGGTGGTGTCGCAAAACCGGCAGGAAGATACAACACAGGCGTCGTCTATACCTTGATATCTACGACAGATTTGCATTCGGACATCGATCGAGACAACGTGTCCCACCCATTGCCGATGTACTCGCGGATGCGCGTCTGGTCTGCCGCAGAAGGAGACTGCGCTACGACAGAAAGGGAGGCAAACAACAAGATAAGTGCAAGTGAGTGCTTCTGTGACATGGTCATGGTGGGTCCATCGTTACAGGTAAAAGCAAATTTGGCCCGGCAAAGAGCTGCTTTGCCGGGCCTGGATACAAACACAGCTACTCTACGCTTGCCACCCAGCTTGTGTAAGGCGGCAGGGTGATGTCCTTCAGCCTGGTGATCGACTTCAGCGACGCATCATCCGCCGCGAGCGTCTTCACTGTTGCTCCTGTAACCCCCGAGCCCGCTAGATGGATCGTAAGGGTCTGAGGCATTGCGGTAAAGTTCATCGCCACCACTACGGCTCGGCCTGAACCCGTAGACCGCACGTAGCTGAGCACCGAGGCGTTATCCGTGTCCAGCATCGTCATGCTGCCATCGCGCAGCGCAGGCACATCACGACGCAGCGCAATCAACTGCTTGAACCACTCCAACTCAGAGTTGGGATCGTTTGACTCGACGGCCACGTTGATCGTCTTGTAGCTCGGCGGAATGGGCAGCCACGTGTGAGGATCTGTACTGAATCCAGCCTGCGGTCCCGCTGTCCACTGCATTGGCGTGCGCTCTCCGTCACGGCCCTTCTCCTTGGGCCATCCCGTGATTCCGATCGGATCCCTCACGTCCTCGCGTCGCGTCGGTGCCGTTGTATGCATGCCAATCTCTTCGCCGTAGTACATCAGAGAGGTTGCTTTGGTCGTGAACAGCACCGTCGCGAGCGCCTTGTTGATCAGGTCGTCATGAACGCCGTCGCCATAGCGATCTATGGCACGTACATTGTCGTGGTTGTCGAACACCACCAGCGGCTGCGACCCATTAATCTGCGTCTCTACCTCTTCGATATGCTGTCGGAAGCTGGCTGCATCCAGCTTGTCATGATCGGTGTGGAACCCAATCAACATGTCCATGGGCAGTTGCAGCTCATCGTGCGCAGTGCCACCGTACCACTTGTTCAACTCCGCGGTACTCGGCAGATAAGTCTCGCCAATCAGTACCCGGTCGCCCGGATACTTTGCCACCATCGCTCGCATCCGCCGAATCACATCATGGACCTCGGGCAAATTGTTCGTGTACGTGTCGCTGATCTTCGGATCTCCCTGGGCAGTGATCCCGCCAAGCTCCTGATTATTGCGCAACATCGGGTCTTCAAACAGGTTCGGAATGGCATCCAGCCGAAATCCTGCCACGCCTCGATCCAGCCAGAACTGCATTGCACCGAACATTGCCTTCTCCACTGCGGGATTGCGCCAGTTCAGGTCCGGCTGCTGCTTGTAGAACTCGTGGTAATAGAACTGGTGTACGGCCTCCACCCACTCCCACGCCGATCCACCAAAGCCTGACTCCCAGTTGTTGGGCGGCACGCGGCCATCGTGCTCGAACCGCTTCTGGTACGCCGTCACCCCCGGTGCGTCCGCACGGATACCATCGTTCCAGCAATACCAGTCATGCTTTGGATCCGTCCGCGAACTTGCTGAGGCGATGAACCACGGGTGCTTGTCCGAGGTGTGGTTCAGAACCATGTCGAGCAGGACGCGCACATGATGCTGCTTGCCTTCGGCGATCAGGTGGTCCATGTCCGCCAACGTCCCATACTGCGGGTCGACTGCCTCGTAGTTCGATATATCGTACCCAAAGTCCACCTGTGGCGATGGATACATGGGCGCAATCCAGATCGCATTCACCCCCAGTCCCTGCAAATAGTCTAGCCGCGACGTGATTCCGTTCAAATCGCCTACTCCGTCGCCATTCGAGTCTTGAAACGACCGCGGATAGATCTCATAGACGACCGCATGCTTCCACCAGGGTCCATTGGCAGGGCCGGCAGTCGCTGCGGCAGCACCATGAGCGGCATCTGTAAAGCCAACAAAGGAAAAGGTTAGGGTGACGGATGCGAGCGCTACGGATCGAACGATGCGCCTCCATGTGAATGTGCCGGGCAGGAATGTCAGTTTCATAGGACTACCTCCAGAATGACCGTCGAGAACTATAACATCTCCCTGTGACAACCATCCAGATTGACATGTCATTTATCCGAAGAAGGCGTCGCTTTGGACATCCCGTCGACCTCGCGCTCGAGTCAGGCGTTAGAGACAATACTGGAGATTTCATGGACTAATTCGCTTTATTATCCATTTCTGAGCAGGCCGGAATCGCTTCTTGAAATCTGTCATGTCATATTGGCGTCAAAGAATGCAAAATAGTTGCAAATATAGCTTGACAGCTTTGCTGTCGGGTCGGTACTGTTCTCACGGAATCGGAAGGACGTGTTTGACGTCAACCAAAAGGTTGATATTTGACAACCGCCGGTGTGGTCTTGTTTCTTGGCTACCCAGGCGTTTCCAGGAGGCGTGTTCTTGCAGTCTGAGTAACGCAACCCCGGGATCTCCGGGATTCAAACGCGGTATCGAACATGTTCTTGTTAGCAACATTTTATGGAGGAGTTGGCATGAAGAAAGATTGGTTACGTCAATTGCGCACACCGCTTCTGGTGATCGCCGTAGCTGCATTGCTGGGTTCAGGTCGCATGGCGATGTCGCAGTCGACCACCACAGGCAGAATTGTAGGCACGGTCACCGATGCAACGGGAGCGGCCATTCCCAACGCAGATATCACCATTACGGATCAAAACAAGGGAACGGTCTCCAAGATCAAGAGCAACAGCTCAGGTGAATTTTCTCTCGGCCAGTTGATTCCCGACACCTATAGCGTGCAGGTATCCGCACCCGGGTTTAAGCGCTTCGAGCAGAAGGGCCTTCCGGTCATCGCAGATGAAGCTCCTGAAGTCACTGCCATTCTCGCCGTCGGCAACACTGACCAGACGGTTGTTGTGAACGCCGATCAGGTGCCCGAACTCAAGACCGAGCGCGTGGACGTTTCCACCGTGTACAACGCGCAGGATATCGAGTCGATGCCGATACCCGATCACAACTTTGCGAACCTTCAACTCCTGCTGCCGGGCGCGGTACAGCTCGGATGGGCGCATGCCGCGGATGAGAATCCGCAAGGCTCCAAGCAAATCCAGATTGATGGGCAAGCCTTTGGCGGTGTCAACTACACGCTGGACGGCACCGACAACCAGGACGCGATTCTCGGCATCATTGTCATCAATCCCAACTCCGACTCGATGTCGGATGTGAAGATCGCCACGCAGAACTACGATGCCGAGTTTGGCAAGGCTGTCTCTTCGGTAGATACTATCTCCACCAAGTCGGGTACCAATACTGTGCATGGCACAGCATTTGACAACCGCGAGAGCTCCGCTAATCTAGCCCGCGATCCCTTCTCTCAATCCGGCTCGGGCCCTATTCCGGCAGGTCTCAAGAATCAGTTCGGTGGCTCCATCGGCGGCCCGGTCATCAAGGACAAGGTATTCTTCTTTGCCGACTATCAAGGCGTTCGCCAGAAGGTTGGAACGTCTGACGTTGTGACGGTTCCGACCTCGCACCTTATCACTACTTGCCTCGGCACCACCGGTTGCGACTTCAGCGAGTACATCGCTTATGGTGCGTCGCTCGTGACCGGCACGGCGGCTCCCAACCCCTACCAGATCTATGACCCCAACCAGCCTGGCGACCCCGCAGTCAGTGTCATTCCAGCGAGCGAGATTTCGCCCACGGCCATGAACCTCTTCAAGTACCTACAGCCCTATGCTCCCAATAACCCCGGCAGCTTTGGCGGTTATTCCAATAACTACCAGGGCAGCGGCACAGGCCTCTTCAATAGCAACCAGTGGGACGTACGCATTGATGCGACGTTCAATCAGAAAACGCATGCCTTTGGCCGTTTCAGTCGGTTTACTGACGTCCTGTCGGGTCCCGTGTTGTTTGGAAAGGCTGGCGGCAGTGGTCTCGGCCTCGGCGGTTACGGTGGAACCTCCGACGGTGCCAATGACAGTCTCGCGCTCGGATCGGACACTGCGGTGACCAACAGCCTGGTAACTGAAGTTCGCCTCGGCTACTTCCGCTACAACATCCTGACGCACAAGTACGACACGGGCAACACTAACCTTCCCATCCAGGGTGAGAACATCAGCGGTACGGGTTCGAACTCCGCACTCACGGTTGCGGTGGACTACGGTGCTCCTGACTTCAACATTGCAGATTTGAACGTAACCAATCCAACAGCCGGCCCGAACAATGCTCAGGGAGCCGGAGCGCAATACGGTTCTGGTCTCAACGTCAACCGTTGCAACTGTCCACTGACGGAGCGTGAAGATCAGTTCCAGTTCGTGAATAACTGGACCAAGGTTATCCGTACCCATACCGTCAAATTCGGTGTGGATCTGCGTTATGCGCGTAACCTGCGTATTCCAAGTGACAACGACCGTACCGGCATCAACAACTTTGGCCCTGGTCCCACTTCGAATGGTACGAGCGGTGGTCTCGGTTTTGCTACCTACGCACTGGGCGACGTCACGGCCTTCAACCGCTATGCCAGCATTGCCACCAACGCCAAGGAGTTCCAGAAACGCGATTTCTTCTTTGTGCAGGACACTTGGCGCACCACTCCCAAGCTGACCCTCAACCTTGGTCTGCGCTATGAGATGTACTTCCCCGAGTCAGTGAACGGTAAAGGGAATGGCGCTCTGATGAACCTCGATACAGGCTTCATCAACGTAGCTGGCTTTGGAAATATCCCCTCGAACATGGGGGTGTCTATCGCCAAGAACACCTACAATCCACGTCTCGGCGTAGCCTACCAGCTCAATCAGAAGACCGTCATCCGCATGGGCTATGGCCGCAGTTTCGATCTCGGTGTCTTCGGTTCCGTGTTCGGTCACGTTGTTACGCAAAACCTTCCGGTCCTCGTCAACCAGTCCATCAGCGCCACCGGCGGACCCAATACCTATGCGTTTCAGCTTGACAACCCCGCTAGCACAAAGGGTGGCCTAGCATCCGGCCTCATCAACTACACTCCTGTGGCTCCGGATGCGAATGGTCAAATTGTGAATCCCGGCGCTTCAGTCAACACTAAGGCTCGTCCGTTCACTGAGCGCCTGCCAACCCTCGATGCATGGAACTTTACGGTGCAACGTGCGCTCACCCCGACCCTGTCCCTCACCGTGGCTTATGTCGGCAACAAAGGAACCCACACCCTCAGCGATGGCGATGGGAACAACACGAACCCCAACGAGGCGGCCATCACACTTCCTAGTCAATACAGCGTGACAGGCAGTGCTCTTCACTTCGATCCTAAGGGAGGCAACTGCTATCCCGCAGGGACGAACTGCACCAATCCAATTGGAGCCTCAGGCGCCACTAACAATCCAACGCTCCTTCAGCGCTATTTTGGCGGAAAGCTGCCTGCCTGCGGTGGTGCCTGCGGTTGGACCCAGGGCATCAGCTACTACGGAGACAACCAGAACACCAACTACAACGCACTCCAGGTCACACTGCAACAGAATCTGTGGCACAACCTCTCCGGAACCTTCAACTACGCCTACCAGCGCGGGTACGATGCAGCCAGCAGCTACGCCACTTGGAGCCACGCAGCTGTATGGGGCAACGATAGCAGTATTCGTCGCAGCGCAATTACCGGCTTCGCGATTTACAAGCTACCGTTTGGCAGAGGACAAACGTTCCTCGGCCAGGCTAAGGGCGTTGTGAACCAGATCGTCAGCGGCTTTGAGTTCAGCCCGACTTTTGTGTATGAAAGCGGCTTACCCTTCACGCTGTCGTTCAACGGTTGCGGTGCAGATCTTCCCAGCGATGCACCATGCTATGTGAATGGCAGCTCTTCGCAACTGAAGACTGGCGCAAGCGGTTATGCAGGCGGCCCCACAGGCTCCAGCGTGGTTTGGTACAAGGCTCAGACGCTGGGTACGGCGTTTACCGACCCTGGCCTCGATACCATCGGTAATGGCGGGCGCAACAATGCCTGGGGCCCGCATCTCTTCAACTCCGACATGTCGGCGATGAAGAACTTCACCATCAATCGCTTCACGCTGCAGTTCCGAGCGGATGCCTTCAATGCGTTCAACCACATTAACTTCGGCAACCCGAGTGGCAATATCCAAAGTGCTGGAAATATTTCTTCCGGCCCTGGCCCCAACGGTACCGCCAACCCACGCCAGATGCAGTTCACCGCTCGCTTGGTGTTCTAAACGACTGATCCATTGCCTCAGGTGGGAGGAGAACTTCCTCCCACCTTACTTTTTGTATAAGCTCATTTTCACGTAGTGCACGGGGTTTTTGCCGCATGAGTACCGTTCCTAGTCGATGCTTCAGGTGGGCAGGCGTACTGCTCCTCGCCGGTTTCTCCTGTGCTCTTGGTGCTCAGAATCCTTCTTCCTCGGGCGATGCCCTCGCTCCCTCAACGACCACTGCGGCCACGCCACCCGATCCTGCGGCCACACTTAAATCTCTTCGTCACACCATCGACACCGGCCACCCCGCCGATGCACTGACCATCCTCAATAGCCTCCGCGCCACGTACGGCAGCCTGCCTGGCCTCAGCCGCACCGAAGGACTCGCTTACTACGCCGAATCCAATCTGCCTCTTGCCGATTCCTCGTTCGCCTCTGCCCTGCAACAGGATCCCAACGACATTGAGGCCGCCCAGATGCGCGGCCTCACACTGTTCCAACTTGGCCGTCCTGCCGACGCAATTCCGCTCCTCCAACTCGCCAGTTCCAAGGGCAGCCTTGGCAAGGCCGACCCCAGCTACATCCTCGCCCTCTGCTATATGGATACGCATCGCTACGATGATGCACGCCACGCCTTCGCTGCGCAGTTCGCTTTTCCTCCCGACAGCGCCGATGCCTATCTCCTCGCGGCGCGCATGCTGCTTCGCCGCGAGTACCTACCGATCGCCCAAAACTTTGCGCAGAAGGCCACAGACCTCGATCCGACACTTCCGCTCGCGCATGAACTCCTCGGAGAGATTGCCCTCGCCGGCAATCATCTCGACGACGCCGTGGCGCAGTTCGAACAGGAAAGAGCGCACAACCCGCTCGAAGCATCTATCTACGATCGTCTAGGCGATGCTTACACGCGCGCCGCCCGCTATGACGATGCTCAGCGCAGCCTACAGGAGGCTATCCTGCTCGAACCCAACTCGACCGGGCCGTACATCCTGCTGGGCAAGACCATGCTGCGCAAGGGCGATCCCATCGCCGCTGCCACCTATCTTCGCCGGGCCGAGCAGATGGATCCAGCCAACTACATCACTCACAGCCTGCTCAGCCAGGCCTACCGAGCGATGGGCAGGCAGGACGACGCCTCCCGCGAGAACGCAACGGCTCAGAAGCTGCAAACCGCATCCGAGCCCAAGCTCCCAACCGCGCACTGAGGCACGGGGTCAGCATGACGCCGCCGATCTCATCCCGGTTCACACTGCACAATCTACTCGCCGCGCCCGCACTCGCTTGTCTCCTGGTCGCCAGCGCTGGCGCGCAGTCCCCGATGGAGATGTCTTCGATGACTCCGCCGTCTATCGGCTCGGTCACTGCGCCAGCCGCTGGCGTAGACTCCCAGCAGGTCTATCAGGCCGCCAGCACGCGGCGCATGGCCGAACGGCTCCGCTCCATCTTCGCCGCGACTGACTGGAAGCTCGATCCGAGCAAGCCCGCCCTGCGCGTCGTCTACTACTCACGGCTGCTCAGCAGCAACAAGCTCCCTCTCGAACAGGACACCATCGTTCGCGAACAACTCGCGCGCGAGATGCTTGGCGCCGCCGATAGTGAAGGCTCGATACGTGAGCTTGAAGAGGTGCGCCGGCGCTGGCAGCGAGCGCAACGCAGCATGGCCCCTGCTGCTGCCAGGCTACTCGGCAAGGACCTTGGCATCGCGTACATGCGACTCGGCGAGCAGCAGAACTGCGCCATCATGCACGGCCAGCGCGAATGCCTCTTCCCGCTCCGCGCCAGCGCCGTGCATCGACAGCCCCGCGGCGCTCAGGGTGCCATTCGAGAATTCACCGCCCTGCTCGAGCAGAATTCCGGCGACACCCAATCGCAATGGCTGCTGAACGTCGCCTACATGCAACTTGGCCGTTATCCCCAGGACGTTCCATCGCGCTGGCTGATCCCCGCCAGCCGTTTTGCCTCCGAGTCGAAACTTCCCGAGTTCCCTCAGATCGCTGCCTCCGCCGGTCTCGACGTCACCGGCCATGCCGGCGGTGTTGTCGTCGCCGACTTTGACGGGGATGGCCGCCTTGACATCATGGTCAGTTCCTCCGGCCCTCTCGACCAGATTCACCTGTTCCACAACAACGGCGACGGCACCTTCACCGACGTCACGCGCAAGTCCGGACTCATCGGCGAGACGGGCGGCCTCAACTTGGTCCTCACCGATTACAACAACGATGGCCATCCCGACGTGCTCGTGCTGCGCGGAGCCTGGTGGGGCAAGCAGGGCTGCTATCCCATGTCGCTCCTGCGCAACAATGGCAACGGCACCTTCGAGGACGTCACCGAACAGGCCGGCCTGCTCTACGCCGGACCCACCCAGGTGGCCGCCTGGGCAGACATCGACGGCGATGGGTGGCTCGACCTCTTCGTCGGCTACGAGAGCACTCCCAGCGACCCCCACCCCTCGTTGCTCTTCCACAATAACCACGATGGCACCTTTACTGAAATCGGCGCAGCCAGCAGCCTCTCCAGGCTCGGCTTCGTCAAGGGCGCGGCGTGGGGCGATTACAACAACGATGGCCGTCCCGATCTCTACGTCTCCGTCATGAACGGCAAGAATCATCTCTTCCGCAACGACGGACCACGTGACCCGCACGCCATCGCTAAAGGTTGGAATTTTACTGATGTCACCGCAATCGCTGGCGTCGCCAGCCAGAACAACAGCTTTGCTGCGTGGTTCTTCGACTATGACAACGATGGCTGGCCGGACATTTTTGTCGCCGGATACTCGCTCCAGTCCACTGCCGAAATCGGGGCCTTCGAGATGGGGCGTCCTGTCTCTGCGGAGCAGCCCCGCCTCTATCGCAACATGCACGACGGCACGTTCCGCGACGTTACCTCCGAGGTGCATCTCGATCGCGCCATCCTCACCATGGGTGCCAGCTTTGGTGACCTCGACAACGATGGCTGGCTCGACATCTACCTCGGCAACGGCGACTCCACCTACGAAGCCCTGCTGCCCAACCGCATGTTTCGCAACGACAATGGCCGCCGCTTCCAGGATGTCACGACCTCCGGCGACTTCGGCCATCTGCAAAAAGGCCATGGTGTCGCCTTTGCTGATCTCCGCCGCTCCGGCTTCGAGGACATCTTTGAAGAGATGGGCGGAGCTCAGCCCGGCGACAGCTTCCAGAGCGCGCTCTATCAGAATCCCGGCAACCACAATCACTGGATCACGCTCGAACTCGAAGGCGTTCGTTCCAATCGAGCTGCGTTTGGCGCGCGCGTCGACGTTGCCGTGAAATCCTCCAGCGGTCCCCTCCGCCACATCTTCCGCACGGTCGGCTTCGGCTCCAGCTTCGGCGGCAATCCACTGGAGCAGCACATCGGCATCGGCCCTTCCGCCACGGTCGCAGAGATCGTCGTCACCTGGCCCGCAACCGGAATCGTCGACCGCATCCACAACGTTCCCGGCGATCGCCGGTATCATCTCCGAGAAGGCGAAGGCAAGCTGTACGGCATCGCCCCTTAGGCATGCAGAGTTGGCCACTCCATCATCGGCTCACTATACTTGGCTCGAAGGATTTGCATAACTATGATTTGGACCAGACGTGGATTCGTAAAGTCGCTTTCAACGACAGCCTTGGTGCTTTCGTTTGAGGATGTCCTCAAGTTGTCGCTCCACGCACAGATGGCCCAGGCGACTCCGCAGGCTACACCACAGATTGGTGCCCGCCCCACCTACGACGCCCAGCCGCGCGCAGCGAAGAAGCTACCCTCTCCAGTCGTCGGCAGCCCCTTGGGCTACAACTTCATCGACGTCGCAACCCAAAGCGGCCTCAATAAGAAGACCATCTACGGTGACGAGCATAAGAATCGCTTCCTTCTCGAAACCACGGGCTGCGGCGTCGCATTTTACGACTTCGACCAGGATGACTGGCTCGACATCTTCATGGTCAACGGAACGCGTCTCGACGGCTTTCCTAAGGGCGACGAGCCCATCAGTCGGCTCTTCAAAAACAATCGCGACGGTACTTTCACCGACATCACCGCGAAGACCGGTATGACCCGCTCCGGATGGGGGCAGGGCTGCTGCGTCGGCGACTACGATAACGATGGCCTCGACGATCTCTTCGTCACCTACTACGGCGAGCCCATCCTCTATCGCAACCACGGCGATGGCACCTTCACCGATGTCACCGCCAAAGCCGGCCTTACCCAAAGCAGGACGCGCTGGAACTCTGGCTGCGCCTTCCTCGACTACGACAAGGATGGCCACCTGGATCTCTTTGTTGCCAACTACATCGACTTCGACATCAAAACTGCGCCACTGCCCGAGGCTGCAGGCTGCTCCTACAAAGGTATGCAGGTCGCGTGCGGACCGCCCGGTCTCGACGGCGGTAAGAACATCCTCTATCACAATAACGGCGACGGCACCTTCACCGACGTCAGCGAAAAGGCTGGCATGTGGGACACCATCGGCACCTACGGCCTCTCCGTGGTCGTCGCAGATCTCGACGACGATGGCTGGCCCGACATCTATGTCGCCAACGATTCCACCGCCGCAACTTTTTACCAGAATCAGAAGAATGGCACCTTCAAGGATGTCGCCATCGAATCCGGCATTGCCTACTCTCCCGACGGCAAACCGCAGGCCGGCATGGGTGTTGCCGTCGGCGACTTCAACCGCGACGGCCTCCTCGACATCGTCAAGACCAACTTCGCCGGCGATACCGATTCGCTTTACCAGAACCTCGGCGACGGCACCTTCGAGGACCACACCTATCTTTCCGGCCTCGGCATTAACACCCGCTATCTCGGCTGGGGCGTTGCTTTTATAGACCTCGACAACGATGGCTGGCTCGACATCTTCATCTCCAATGGCCACGTCTATCCCGAGGTCGATGGCTCTCACCTTGACGCTCGCTACGCCGAGCACAAGTATGTCTATCGCAACCTGCGCAACGGTCAATTCGAAGACGTGACGAATCAGGCTGGCCCTGGAATGACCGCTGCCGTCCCCGCGCGCGGGTGTGCCATGGGAGACTACGACAACGATGGCGACATGGACATCGTCGTCAACTGCGTCAACGCTATTCCACAGCTTCTGCGTTGCGACTCGACCATTCCACGCAACTGGATCAAGATTCGCGTCGTCGGCAAGAAAAGCAACCGTACCGGCATCGGAGCGCGCATCACTGTCACCGCTACCACCGCGCCGCAAGACGTCTCCGGCCTTTGCAAGCAGCCCATGCGCCAGATCGAAGAGGTGCGCAGCGGTGGTAGTTACTACTCGCAGAACGATCTCCGCATTCACTTCGGCCTCGACCAGGCAGTGAAGGCCGACAGCGTTGAAATCGCGTGGCCTTCCGGGGCAAAAGACGTTCTGCACGATCTCGCTGCGAACCACCTCTATGTCATCGAAGAGGGTGGAAGAATTCTGAAGACCGTCGCGATGGGGATTGCACCCACGACCGCCAGTCCTGCCGCATCCGCAAAGAAGCATCCCGCCGGAGCAGGGCAGTGAGCTTGCGTACCAACGCCTTTCTTCTCGCCTTCGCGCTCGCTCTTCCCTGTGCGCTCCCGGCGCAGAAGGCTGCGGCTCCTCCCACGCCTTATCCTGCTACCGCTGAGCATCCCAGTCCCGCATGGTTCATCGACGTTGCTGCCAAGGCGGGCATCCTCGTGCTCAATGTCAACGGCGATCCCGCAGTCAAAAAATACATCATCGAAACCACCGGCTCGGGCGTCGCCATCCTCGACTATGACAACGATGGCTGGCCCGACATCTTCCTGGTCAATGGCACCGTCCTGCCATCGGAACACCACGCTGGAGACCCCGTCCCCACCAGCCATCTCTTCCACAATAATCACGATGGCACCTTTACCGATGTCACGGAGAAGGCCGGCCTCGTTTCCACCGCCTGGGGTCAGGGCACCTGCGTCGGCGACTACGACAATGACGGCTTCCCCGACCTCTACATTACCGGCTTTGGGAAAAATCGCCTCTACCACAATCAGGGCAATGGCACCTTCCGCGAGGTGGCCGAGCAGTCCGGCGTCGCTGGCACCGGCAAAGAGTGGGGAACCGGTTGCGCTTTCATCGACTACGACCGAGACGGCAAGCTCGATCTCATGGTCTCCAACTACGTTCACTTTGACGCAGTCAATCCGCCCGAACCGGGCTCCGAAACCGACTGCATCTGGAAGGGCACGCCCGTCATGTGCGGTCCACGCGGCCTGCCCTATACAACCAACATCCTCTATCACAACGAGGGTAACGGAAAGTTCCGCGACGTCAGCACCTCCAGCGGCATTCAGAAGACTGATGGCCATTACTGCTTCTCGGTCACCACGCTGGACTATAACGAAGACGGCTGGCCCGACATCTATATCGCCTGCGACTCAACTCCTGCCATTCTCTATCGCAATAATCACAACGGCACCTTCACCGACGTCGCTCAGGACGCTGGCGTTGCCTTCAACGAAGACGGTCGCGAGCAGGCCGGCATGGGTTCCACCGCCGCTGATTACGACGGCGATGGCCATCTCGACATCTTCAAAACCAACTTCTCCGACGACACCGCAACGCTCTATCACGCCAACGGCGACAGCACCTTCACCGACAACACCTTCGCCGCCGGCCTCGGCATCAATACCGAAGAACTAGGCTGGGGAACCATGTTCGCAGACGTCGATAACGACGGCTTTCCAGACCTCCTCGTTGTCAACGGCCACGTCTACCCGCAGGTCGACTCTGCCCACCTCGGCGCCACCTACAAGGAGCCGCGCTTCCTCTACTGGAACCAGGGCAACGGCAAGTTCAAGGATCTCTCCAAGACCTCCGGCCCCGGCCTCACCGTGCCCTACTCCAGTCGTGGCCTCGCCGTAGCTGACCTCTGGAACGACGGCCGCCTTGAAGCCGTTGTCAACAACCTCAGCGATTTTCCTTTGCTGCTGGTCAACGTAGCGAGGAACGACAATCACTGGCTTGGCCTCAAGCTGACTGGCACCATCTCGAATCGTTCCGCTATTGGTGCGCATGTCACGCTCCACGGAAGCAAACGCAACTGGGTCGACGAAGTACGCAGCGGCTCCAGCTATGACAGCAGCAGTGACCTTCGCCTGCACTTCGGCCTCGGCACGGAAACCAAAATCACCAGCATTGATGTCCGCTGGCCCAACGGCGAATCCGAACAATTTCCCTGCGACGGCGTGGATCGCATCATGGAAGTTGTCGAAGGCAAGGGCCAACCTCTGCACTGATGCGCAGATATCACCGTCCAGGCCATTAAGTCAATCCTGATCGGAAGTTGTGGCTGCGGGTGTTGGCGTGGCGAGAAGCGATTTTGGAGTGATCACAATCACCTTGCGTCGGGCGCGCAGGTAGGCTATCAGGTCGCTGATCTCCGGCGATGTC
>JAJYBU010000046.1 GCA_021778845.1 Acidobacteriota bacterium | reverse complement strand
GGACTCCGGCGTCGCCAAAGCTCTGGAGCTGAATCTCCAACTGCGCGAGTACATCAAGACGAATACGCCGCGGTAGTTGTCAGGCTTCAATCCTCCGCTGGTGCGTCCGTCGTGAAAGACAGCTAAAGACCTGGGAACACGGCTCACTCCGCAGCCGCAATCGCCGCAATGATCTTGTCCATGGTGACGCGTGCAGCATGAGTGGCGGGTGTGTGGTCGTCCACGAAGATGGAGAAGATCAGCGTGCGGCCGCTGGCGGCCTCCAGATAGCCGGAGAGAGCGTTCGCTTCGCCCAGCGTCCCTGTCTTCGCGAACAGGTGGCCCTTCAGCGGCGGGTCGGGAAACCGGGCGTCTAGCGTCCCATCCTCTCCAGCATCCGGCAGCGACGCCTTCCACTGCGCAAACCACGGCTGCTTTGCGGCATAAGCCAGAAACGTCACCATGGCGCGCGGCGCAACCAGGTCATGCTCGCTGAGACCCGAGCCGTCGAAGAAGATGAAATCGTCAGCATCGAGCCCCGCATGGAGCAGGTTCGCCCGAATGACGCGTGCGCCGTCGACGATGGAGCCGCTGCCGCAGGTGGCAAGGCGTCCAAGATTGTGCAGAAAGAGCTCAGCATGAAGATTCTGGCTGACCTTATTGGTCAACACAACATCTTCGGCCAGCGGTGCCGATGTGTGCGACGCAAGCAGTGGATCAGAGGATCCGGGCTTGGCCGCACAGTCCTCTGCACACCTTCCGCCGGCGGCAATCGTAGCATCGCAGGGTGCCGGCGCAAGCAACTCGCTGATGTAGCTCCGGGCATCGCTCTGCGGCCAGTGCTTCGCCCGCGCTGTGCCTGTGACGACAATGCCACGCTGCTCCAACATGCTGCGCAGCACCATGGCCGCGTACTCGGCGGGATCGGCGATGGCCAACTCCTCAACGTCAGGATGCGCGTCCGCTGCAATCTCGCCATACACGCGGATCACGTGCGAACCAGTCAGCCGCTCCACCTGTATCCCCGCCGCATGCGTACCCGCCGCCACAGTCCGCACCTCGGGCTCCACCTTGTAATACGGCACATTCTGCTCTAGCTGTACCGCTGCGTTGACAGGAATCTCACTGGCGCGCTCCCCAGGAAGCTTGCCCGGCGTCACGATCAGCGTGAGCTGGTTGTTGTCGATGCTGAGGGCGCTCACCGGAGCGCCATAACCCCACACCTGATCGTCCTGCGCCCAGGACTCCGCATAGGGCTCGTAGGGGAATAGCGTGTCGTCGCCAACAACGTTACCGGCGATGCGCCTGACCCCCTTCGCCACAAGCTGATCGACTAGCTCGGCGAGATCGGTGAGTGCTGGCGGCTGAGGGATTGCCGGCGCGCCACCCGCGGCGCTCGATTCCTTCGCCCGCTCTGAACGCTGTATGTACGGCAGGTCATCCGCGCCGAAGTTCGCATCGCCGCCGCCCACCAGCATGAGATCTCCCTTTACAGTTCCGGTTGCCGCATCAAGCTGCCCCACAATGCGCGTATCGAACGTCTTCGCAGGCCCGAGCAGCGCCATGGCCGTCGCCGTCGAGAAGATCTTGTTGTTCGAGGCCGGGCGAAAGAGTTGGCCTTCGTTGAACCCGTACAGCGGAGCACCATCCAGCGTCGCCACCGCAAACCCGAAGTGCGCGCGGGAGACCGAGGGGTCCGCCAGTAGTGCCCCGATCTGCTCACCCAGCGGCGTCCCCAAACCCGTAGGATAGACAGTGTGGGTGACGGCAGCCGGAACCGGCGCGGGAGTCGTCCCCTGAGCATGTCCAGCCGGGAGCCTCATCGCCACAACAGAAAGCCACAAAATCAGTGCAATTTGTGCAGAGAGTTGCATGGCGGAAGTCTACAGAAATTGGTGCAATTTATGTATAGCATTGCCACGCAGAAGGCCTACAATTGCGCCGAGAAGTTCCTGACGCATCTACATGTTACGGAAGCCGAGCCCGATCCGATGCCTCGCAGTCACTATAGACCGCACTTCGAATGGCAGTTGCGTACGCGCAAACTGGCACTGGGGCAGCGCACCCGATTGATGGCGATCGTCAACCTGACGCCGGACAGCTTCTCCGGTGACGGGCTGCTGGGCGCCGCCGGAACCGGTGGGTGGCCTGGAATGGCCGCAGCCGGAGCTAAGTTGGCCGTCGCCGCAGCCGTGGAAGCCGTCGATGCCGGAGCCGACATCATCGATCTGGGCGCTGAGTCGACGCGGCCCGACGCCACTCCGCTGAGCAGCGAAGCAGAGCAGGCGCGCCTCCTGCCCGTGATCGAGCAGTTATTGCGCGAGCGGCCCCAGGCCATCATATCGGTGGACACTTATCATGCGGCGACTGCGCGGGCAGCGGCACATGCCGGAGCCGAGATCATCAACGACGTCTCCGGCCTCACATGGGATCACGCGATGGCTGACGTCGTCGCACAGAGCGGCTGCGGTCTCGTGCTGATGCACGCGCGCGGGCGCTCCGGAGAGTGGAGGTCCCTGCCTGCGCTCAACAGCAGCGCGGTCGTGCCGGTCGTCTTCGCAGGACTGTGTGAGCAAATGGCGCAGGCAGAGGCGGGCGGGATCCGCACCGAACGGATCGTCGTCGATCCGGGGTTCGGCTTCGGCAAGCGCGGCGCGGAGAACTTCGCCCTCCTGGCCGGCCTCGGCCGCCTCCGCGAACTGGGCCGGCCGCTGTTGATCGGGCTCTCGCGCAAGGGCTTTCTAGGTGAAGCCGTGAAGCCAGTGCAGGCTAAGGATCTGGACATCCGCAAAGCGCGGCGGACTGCCACCGTAGCCGCAAACGTCGCAGCCATCCTCGCCGGAGCCCACGTCCTGCGCGTGCATGATCTACAGGCAACACGTGAAGCTGCAGCAATCGCAGACGCGGTGTTGCACGCAGGCGAATAAGGTTGAGCAGCTCGATCCGAACCTCGCAGAGCCTGGAGTGCGTCGTCTGCCCTCCGTTCTCTGCTCCTTACTCCTTACCCGCTACTCCTTGCCCCTTCAGATCGTCATCACTTCTTTTTCCTTGGCGCGGAACAACTCGTCGATGCGCTTAATCTCGGCATCGGTGAGTTCCTGAATCTCGGCGATGGCGCGCTTCTCATCATCGGCTGAGATGAGTTTTTCCTTGGCGGCCTTCTTCACCGTTTCATTGCCTTCGCGCCGGATGTTACGCAGCGACGTCTTGTGGTCCTCCACCGTCCCCGCCAGCAGCTTGACGGCCTCCTTGCGCCGCTCCTCGGTCATGGGCGGCACCGGCACGCGGATGATCTTGCCGTCGTGCATCGGGTTAAACCCGTGCTGGCTGGTGCGGATGGCCTTCTCGATGGCCGGGACGAGCGGCTGCTCCCAGGGCTGGACCAGAATGAGGTTCGCTTCGGGGGTCGTGATCTGCGCCACCTGAGAAATTGGCGTCTCGGTACCATAGTAGTCAACCTTGATCCCGTCCAGCATGTGGACCGAGGCGCGCCCCGTGCGCACGCTTACCAGATTGGCGCGGAAGTCGTCGACCGTCTTCGTCATTCGCGTCTTCAGACCGTCATATACGCCCGTAAGGGCCTCCATACCTGCCATTGCCGATGCCATGGTATTCACAACCTCCTGGATCTGCCGGAAGTTCCGGCTACAAAACCTGATTTTACAGCCGGACCCAACTCGCCAGCGCGTCGGTGCATCAAACGAGAGTGCGCCAGTCAGGTGGTACCTCAAAAGGAACGGGTTTCACGCGTCAATCGTTGACGTAACCAGTGCATCCCCTATACCCTCAAGGGAGATATACACCTGCCCGCCTCGTTCGCGTGATTGAACCACAATCACAGGGGGTGGACTCAAATTCATCGCTTTACAGCCAAGGGCCCCCGGGTCGCGGCGGAAATAGGATCTCCCAAATGAAGAAGACCTTTCTCCTCACTGCTCTCGCATTTGCATTGATCGCTGCGATACCCGCACGCGCCCAGGGTGGATGCGATACATCGCCGGAGAATCCCACTCTGATTCTTGCGGGGCTGGCTGGTGGAGCCTATGCTGTCTCGTCGCTGCGGACCAGAATTCGCGCCCGACGCGCTACGAAAAAGCAGTAGGGATATCAGCCCGGTTAGGCGACTTTGAGGCCGGGTTCCAATCCAATCCCCTGCATGCCCTCCCCCAAAGTGTTTTGAGGTCTGTGTCCACGCGATTCTCATCAAAGTTTCCGCCCCGAACCATCATCGCGCTGGCGACGTTGTGCGCCGCAGTGGGGCTCTTGACCATCTGGCCCTCCGTCCAGTCTCTCTTCGGTATCTGGACCACAGACGACCTGAAATCCATGGGAATGGTCGTTCCCCTGGTCAGCTTTCTGCTCATCCTGAGGGCCTGGAAAGAGCTGGGCTGGGAGACCGAAGGCTCCTGGTGGGGATTCATCGTTCTAGCCGCTTCTGCGGCGCTGATGTTCCTGCGCGACCAGATGCTGCTCATCGTCACCATCAATAAGGATTGGCTGCTCCAGCTTCCGCCGCTGCCCCTGGTCGCAGTGGTCTACGCCGCAGGGATGGTCCTGCTCTTCGGCGGAACACGACTCCTGCGGGCCGCGTGGTTTCCCGTCCTGTTCATGTGGGCCGTGATTCCCGTTCCCCAGACCTTCAGCCGCATCGTGGACCTGCCGCTGCAGCATGCGTCGGCGACCGTGGCTCGGGCCTGGGCGCACGCTCTCGGACAGCCCCTGACCCAGGACAAGCTGCGCCTCATGTTTACCCCCGAGTTCGGCATGTTCATCGCGCCCGGCTGCAATGGCATTCGTGGCTCCATCACGCTGGGGCTGGCCGCGGTCGTCGTCGGCTACGTATATCGCTTCCGCTGGTATGTCTACGCCCCCATCGTCGCCGGAGCCGTCCTCCTCGGCTATTTATTCAATTTCCTCCGGCTCTGCCTGCTGGTCGTCTATTACAAGATCGCCCTTCCCTACCCCTGGCTGCAGGACCACGCCAAGATGGCCGACTACATCATCGGCGGCTGCCTGTTCCTATGCGCCCTGACGATCTTCTTCACCGTCGCCAACCACCTGCGCAACGACCTCACCGGAACCACATCCGAGCCGCTCCCAGAGCCGCTCCCAGAGCCGCTCCCAGAGCCACACCCAGATCCGCCAGCAGCCATCAACCCCTCTCCGCAGGCCAACCCGCCACATCTCTCGCTTCTTCTGCGCGTGGCCGCATTGCTCGCGATGGCCGCCATCTTCGGCGCTGAGGTCTTGCATCAGCATCGGGTCGATCTCGCCGCGGAGGCAGGCCAGCCCATGCCAACCCTTCCCGCACGTGTCGGCAATTTCACCCTCCAGAGGACCTGGGACGAGCAGCAGTTTGGCATCACCGTCTACACCTGGGGCGACTACGCGGCACCCACAGCCAACGGCGTACCGGGTGCGCATGTCATGCTGGGCATCTCCCCGCAAACCGTCCATGATGCCGAGGTCTGCCACATTGCACGCGGAGAAGATCCCACCTGGCACGGCCAGGTCATTGCGACAACCGCCGGCGGGCAGGTGGAATTGACCGCCGCGACCTACAACAATGGCGCAATTCAGAAGCTCGAGGCCTCGACCGTGTGCGACCACGGCGCCTGCCGCCAGTACTCCGAAACCAGCCAGCACATGACCCTGATCTATGCCCGGCCGCACCGCGGCATCCCTCTCGAGGCCGATACCACCCGCCCGATTCCAGTTCTGCTCAAGGTCGAAAGCCTTGACGTCCTTGCCCCGGAGAACGTGATCCAGCCGCAACTGGCAGCTACGCTGACCACATTCCTCAAGGGTGCCGACCTGCTCTCCCTGACCGCGCCCTACGGCAAGCGATAACGCCAAAGCCAGCGAAGATTCGCCCCCGGCCTTCGTAACCTGCCGGCAGGCCGCAAGCCGAATTCCCGACCAAACCCATCGGCCCATCCCGAATTAATGACCCAAGCTCAAGTTTGACAATCCCCGGGTTCGCATCGGTTGCCGCGAGTCGCCTATAATCAAAGCTCTCCCTTCGTGTACCGCAGGGCTGGAATCAACAGCAGAATCCAACAAGCTTTGACAGATTCAAAGAGCAGTGAGGGTGTGGTTATCTTTACCGGAATCCGAGTGAGCGCAAGCTCCCTGAAGTGTACGACCCAGCCTGTGCGCACGCGCTCGAGCCGATTGGGCATCCTTGGCTTCGGCCAGAACTGCTCCGGCTTGAACCGCGTTCCCCGCTGGGGCCTTTCGAGCCTGAGCCTCGCGGCAATCCTGGCTGCTGTCCCGGCGCTGATCTCCACCGCCGGAGCACAGGTTCAGGTCACGCCGCAGTTCTCCGCCGAATCCGCGCCGCAGATCCTTTGCCCCATCCAGGTGATCGGCAATCGCCGCATCCCCAAGGAATCGATCGTCGCCCGCCTATTCAGCCACGCCGGTGATCCCTACGATCCGGCTGTCGTGGAGCGCGACTTTAACTCCCTCTGGAACACCGGCTACTTCGACAATGTCCGCATTGAGAAGGTCCCCGGCGACAACTGCCTCCAGTTGGAGGTCTATGTACGCGAGAAGCCCACGATCAGCGAGATCGAGTACAAGGGCCTGAACTCGTTCTCCGTCTCCGACGCCATGGAGCGCATGAAGAAGGAGAAGGTCGGCCTCACCGTCGAGAGTCAGTTCGACGAGACCCGCGTCAAGCGTGCCGAGGTCGTCCTGCAGGAGATGCTCGGCGAGCATGGCCACCAGTTTGCCGTCATCAAGACTGAGGTCAAGACCATTCCCCCCGCGCGCGTTGCGCTGACCTTCATCGTCAAGGAAGGTCCGACCGTGAAGGTAGGCAAAATTGCATTCACCGGCAACACCGCCCTCACGCATCGCCAACTCGTGGAGGCGATGAAGAACCTCCGCCCCATCGGCATTCCGCACTCCATCATCCTCGAAAACATCTTCCCCCGCACCTTCGACGCCAGCAAACTCGACGAAGACGCGGATCGCGTGCGCCAGGCATACCGCGACAAGGGCTACTTCCACGCCATCACCGCCGAACCTCAGACCAACGTCCGCAACGCCGGCGGCATCAACATCTTCACCCTCCACCCGTCGCACGGCAAGCGCGTCGACATTGTGATCCCTATTGAAGAAGGAGATCGCTACCGCCTCGGCGGCATTACCTTCAGCGGCAACAAGGCCTACCAGAATGCGAAGGCCCTGCGCGCCCAGTTCCCCCAGAGGGATGGCGAGTGGTTCAACGCCACCCTCTTCGGCAAAGGCATCGAGAACCTTCGCAAAGCCTACGGTGAAGGCGGCTACATCAACATGGTGCCCACGCCCATTCCGCATACCGATGAGGCCAAGAAGCTCGTCTATCTCAACGTTGATATCGACGAGGGCAAGCAGTTCTATGTCTCGCGTATCGAGTTCACCGGCAACACCCTCACGCGCGACCGCGTCATCCGCCGCGAGATGCTGGTCGAAGAAGGACAGGTCTACAACAGCCGTCTCGTCGATCTCTCGCTCCTGCGCCTGAATCAGCTCAACTACTTCGACACCCTCAAGACCGACCAGGACGTCGAGACCCAGCAGAATGCGGACGCGGGCACGGTCGATCTGCTCGTCAAGTTGCACGAGAAGGGCAAGAACTCGATCGGTATCAATGGCGGCATCAGCGGCTTGTCAGGCTCCTTCCTCGGCCTGAACTACCAGACCAACAACTTCCTCGGCCTGGGCGAAACGCTGGATGTGGCCGCCAATATCGGCGATCTCTCCCGTAACCTCAGCTTCGGATTCACCGAGCCCTATCTGTACAACAAGCCCATCTCCCTCGGGATCCAGGTCTTCGATCGCAAGACGGACTTCAACCCGTCGAAGAGCTACGCCATCACCAGTGGCCAAAGCAGCAATCTCACCAACGCCGAGCAGTCGCTGCTGAACAACTACAACCAGTCGTCCAAGGGCATAACGATCACCACCAGCGAAGCTCTGCGCAAGCTCTTCCGGCGCAGCGGCGTCGCCCGGATCGGCTTGTCCTACTCGTACTCCAGTTCCGGCATCGCAGCGTTCAACCAGAACACGCTCAGTGTCTTCCAGACTCTGGCCTTCCGGTCGGGCATCGCCGGTCCCAACCAGTTGAACGGCATCATCACGTCGGTCATCACGCCCAGCTTCAGCTTCTCGACCCTGGATCGCGCCATTGGCCCCCACAGTGGCAAGGATTTCAGCCTCTCCTTCACTCTAGCGGGTGTGGGCGGCAACACGAAGTACTACTCGCCGGTCGCCTCATGGCGTCAGTTCTTCCCCATGAAGGGCCTGAGGATGAACAAGGAAGGCCACAACGTTCTCGGTTACCGTGTCCAGGTCGCGAATATCGCTGGTTACGGTGGCCAGGTGGCTCCGCCCTTCTCCCGTATCTACGGCGGCGGTGAAAACGACCTGCGCGGTTTCGATATCCGCTCCATCTCGCCCTACACCTTCCTCCCCATCAAGGTCATGTACAACCTGACCAACCCCGATGGCTCACAGGTACCGCGTGATCCCAGCAATCCGACGCTGGGCAACGTGCAGATCCCTCTGCCCATCTATCGTCTGGCTCCAATAGGCGGCGACCTCTCCGTGACCTCCAACCTGGAGTATCGTTTCCCCGTCTCCAACGAGGTAACCTTCGCGTTCTTCTCTGACTTCGGCATCACGATGAACGCCGAGCCAACCCAGCTGCGGCAGAGCCCCGAAGGCATCACAACCCTCAACAGCCCGCTCTATGGCTGCCCTCAGGTGGTCAACGGTAACTGCGTTGGAGGCTATCAGTTGCCCCCGTTCTCCGAGTACCTCAAGAACGTACCGAACACCAACATCGTGCCCCGCATGTCGGACGGTGCCTATCTTCAGGTGATCATGCCGATCATCAACGCACCGTTCATCATCTACTACGCCTACAACCCGATGCGCCTTTTCCGCGATCTGCCACAGCAGCTCGTTGCACCCAGCGGCGCGGCCTGCTCGGATACGGTCATCAACTGCTTCAAGAACTTCTTCCCGTTCGCTACCTCTCCGGCAGCTGCGGCTTACACCTACCAGCAGGCGCTGCAATACTATGGCGCGGACTACATCCTGCGCGAACCGCGCAAGACGTTCCGCCTCACCATCAGCACCTCGTTCTAAATCATCCGCCCCTACCTGGGCGGCATAACCAGACAGAAAAACTCGTGTGCTGGCGAAGACCTCCTTCGCTGACACACGAGTTTTTCTTTGGTCCACTTCAGTATGACGAGGGCTGCGCGCCAGAGCCAAGGGCGATCGCATTGAGAATCTGCTGCGCGAAGACGATATGAATGTGGACGCGCTTGGCGACGTCGGGAAGAAACTCGCCCACCAGCGGACCGATGGGATCGGTGGCGTATCCCACCAGGACGCGCTTCGCCGTTGCGGAGGCGTTCGTCCCAATGTCCGGTACATAGAAATTGGAGATCTCCGCGCTCAGCGGGTAATTGATCAGCGTCGCATAGTTCGGCATCAGCGAACCGTCATCATGCTGCGAGACGAAGGTATGAATCAGAGCGTGTTCAATGCGTCGGCGAATCGTCGCCCGGGGCATGCGGTGATAGCGCGGATCTTCATGCGCCAGCACAGGAATCAGATAGACTCCGGTGAACGTCCCCTGAATATCTTCCGCAAGGCTGTATCCGCTCAGCCTGCCCCACCCCGCAAATCCCGGGCCATACACCGTGTGCGCATCCGCTGCAACTGAGACGGCCGAGAAGGTAGCAATGGTCAGCAGGTTAAATGGGTCAGTCACAGAGCGAATGGCCAGCACCCCCTTCTCCTTGTCCGAAAGCGGCTTCACGTATCCCGTTTCAACGATCAACTGTAGTTGGTCCTCGCAGCCCGGCTGCGTGGCTGGCACAAAGATGATCGGCAAATGCGTTGGATGCACGTGTTTGGGACACGGTGGCAACTTGGCCTGGACTGGAGGAACCTGCGAATCCTGAACGAAAATCTGCGGTACAGACGGAGCTGCCGATGTTCCTGGCGCGGGAGGAGTGGCAAGCGCCGGCGGCAACGGCACTGAACTATCCGCCGGATTCTGCACCGCGTTCTGCGGAGTGCTTTCCGGCAAACTTGGCGCAACATTCTGTCCCTCGACCGCCACCGCATGTCGCCGCCCAGCCATTCCCCCAGACAACATCAGCGTGCTCGGAGCATCCGGCAGTTCTGCTGCGAAGGATTGTGCGTGAAGACCAGCCGGTGCGGCCAGCAACAAGCAAGCCGTTGTCACAATCACCAGAGCCTCCGGCCTCGACAGCAGCCTTGATGCGCTCTTTCCACCCTGCCGGTCCAACTCATCCATATCGAAGTTCTATTCCCTTCCGCGCGCAAAAATATTTAACTGATCCTACGGTAACCCGATCCGGCACCGTGTCGTTATCGCCCGTCAGATGATCTTGATGTAAAGCTTCTCCAGAGATTCCTGCGTGGACTTCACCGTTCAGAGGCACGCAGCAGCCGCCGGATGAAGATCAACCACACCCCCAACACTGATCTACTCTCTACGGACGCGCGCTGGTCGCACCGGGGTTGTCCTTCCGCCCGTGTTGGAGAGGTGAAACCTGCGCACGTTAGCAGAGAAATCCGTAATACGGACGACATCTCGACCTCATAATCGCAGCGGAACGCATCTAGCCACGAGTTACCACCTTGGCACACAGCGCATCCTCCGGCGTTGACTCCGGTATCCACAGCACCCAATCATGAAGGTTGGATCTTTAGCGAAAGGGGCCCGCCGATGCCAGGCATTGCAGAGAAACAGATGCACAGCATCGCAGCTCAACGGATCTGCGCTATCCGAGGCCCCAGCGGCGTGCGTTCACGTCACGGTGCACGCCAACTCACCGGCCTGGTCATCGCCGCGACTTTCACCCTGCTCTCCACCGGTTGCCACCACCAGCGCCGCCGCGCATCTGCTCCGCCGCCGCCGCCGCTGCACAGCCAGTCCTCGCGCCGTCAGGCCGAACAGAGCGCAACCCGCGCTGATCGCGCTCCTATTCCTGCACCCCAGGGCCGGCCAGACTTCGTCGAGACCGGAATGGCCAGTTGGTACGGTCCCAGCGGCCACCGCGCCGCAGACGGCTCCGCCTATGACGGCACCGGTATGACTGCCGCACATAAGACACTTCCACTGGGCTCCATCGCGCGCGTCACCAATCTCACGAACGATGAATCTGTCATGGTCCGCATCACTGATCGCGGCCCGTTCGCGAACGGCCGCATCCTCGATCTCTCCGAGAGCGCAGCCAAGCAAATCGGACTCTATCGCATGGGCGTGGCCAAGGTACGCATCGAAGCCTTTGCCAATCCCTCCGCGAGCACCGCCGGTAAGTGGTGCGTCCAGACCGGCGCCTTCAAGACCGAGCAGGACGCTCTGGACCTCAAGAGCGCTCTCGCCCGCCGCTACGCCGGCTCACGGGTCATTGAGTTCGCCGGAGCCACCGGTTACTGGGTGCGCATCGACCCACTTCGCCACGATCACACCGAAGCCTCAGCCATCATGGCCTGGATCGGCAATCCCCTGCCACACGTTGTGCCGTATCTCGTTCGCGTCAACTAAAGCCGTTCGCTTTCAGCTATAGTCACAATCATTTTGATATTTGTCTTCCGTAGCGAAGCGGAGGAATCTGCTTCTTGAACCGGCGAGTACACCTGATGGCAATCCGCCCTAGCGGCCCTTCGAAGGCAGTTCGGGCGGCGCGTAGTACGGCAGCTTTTGCTGTTCCTGGCTCGCGCGCTTCACCGTGATATCAGCGAAGAGGATCTCCGGTGCAATCGTCGTCTCCGGTATGGGGGCCATCTGCTGCGAGATATAGGGCTTGCCGCCCGCCGCAAGAATGCCACTGCGAATGGCGCGCTGATCCAGCTCGCTGAAGACCGCGCCGCGCACCAGCGTCCGTGTGCCATCCGGCGCAACGCGGTACAGCAAGCGCGGCAGCAACTCTCCCCCCAGCGTCTCCACCGCATACACCTCGCGGCCCTGCTCTTTGGCCAGTCCAAGCAGCTTCGCCTGCATCGCCTCAGCCGACAGAGGTTCCAAAGACTTGATAACAATCACGCCAGCGCGCGAGTGCGCTCCCTGCCCCAGTGCAGCGCGGCCATGACCGTTCGACTCCGGAAAATCCTTCACCGGTTCGCGGCCAATCAGGTAGTTCGTCAACTTGCCGTGCTCGACGATATTCACCGGCGTAACCGGCACGCCCTCATCATCCACCTTATAGGCGCCCAGCAGCGCATGGCCCTCAAAGCTGCGCAGCGTCGGATCGTCCACAACAGAGAGAAACGACGGCAGCACCGGCGTCCTGTAGCTCGATTGATAGGCTCCCTGCGTGCGCGCGGTGGTGCCTATATCGGGCCGGTCGGCCTCCACGTTGGGCACGAACAGCCGGTTGAAGACGTCCGCCGCCGCATCGCCGGAGAAGAGCACCGGGCCGTGATAGTCTTCAGATTCGACAATCGGCGCATGGCGCAGTTCGTTGAAGCTGATCAGGTCATCGACTGTGCGCTTGTTCAGCGCCGCCGCACTCTCCAGGCCCGCCGCCGTCGTTGCAGTCGAGCCATTGCTCCGCGCCAGATCCATGCCGTCGGGTGCCTGTCCGCCCACGTTCACATCGTCCGAATATCCTGCGTAGCCGTGCCGCAACACCGTTCCATCGGTATTGACCGTGTACCGATTCACCACCAGCGCAGTCACACTCGCCGAACTGTACTGCACCGCATCGGCGAAGCTCCGCGTCTCCGGAGACGTCTCAAAGAGCCCACTCGCTTCCATCAACCGGCGCTTCCACTCGTCACGGTCGAGCGCCAGTGCTACGATCGGCTCGATCAGAGTTACCGGTTTAGCCGGCGTAAAATCTTCGGCCGTCGGCGCACTCTGAAACGTCTTCAGCGCCGCTTGTTTCGTCGCATACGCTCGCAGCGCATTCTTGTACGCATCGTCCGTCGCGGACCACAGTGCATACTTCAGCGCTGCAGCATCGTCGTCCATCGGCGCAAGCTCCAGCGATCCGTCACCCCGTGCAGAACTGGAGTCGGAACTGTCGTTGCCGATGCGCACCTCCACCCGCACCACGCGCTGGTGGCTCTCCGTCTCCCGCGTCAACGCGCCATAACTTGCGATCGCGTTATAGGCATGAATATCCTCCAGCCGATACTGCATAAAGTACGGCCGCTGCATACCCGGAATCACCAATTCAGTTTTCTCGCGCGTCAACTCCTGCTGCATCGCATTCAGGACCGGATCAGACGACGCTGCATCATTCACCTGGGGTGACTGTCCAACAGCCAGGGAACAGAGCAAGGGCGTTAGCAACAGAGCGTGCAGACGCATCACTGGCCTCCCTTCGGCAAACCCGATGCAGTCGGTACAGTGTCCAGTGGTGGCGGCGGGACGATTGGCGGACGCGAGCTACCCTGTGCCTGGCGCTGCGTCTCGATGTCCGATACCAGCATCGCCGGCGCCACCGCGCTCACCGGAATCGTACCCGACTCCGCCCCGCACAGCCCGTTGAATATCTGCGGATGATCATCCGTCGCAAGAATGCTGCTCAGCGCCGCCTGTGGTGTTCCCACAATCGAAACCCCGCGAACCAACTCGTCGGGCCTTCCATCCACGTACACCCTGTACACCACCAGCGGAATCACCTGGAAGGCCTGTGGCGACCTCCGCGTCGTCACCGCGAAGCCCGAGCTGATGTCTTCGAAGTACAGTCCATAGGCCTTGCCCTGCAGCTTGGCCTCGCCCTTCAGCATCTGCCGCAACTTATTATCGGAGACCGTTTTGGTCGAGGTCACAATCAGATTTCCCTGACGGCCCGTGGGCATCTTGCCACTCTCTGCGCGGCCATGGCCGTTGGACAAGGAGAAATCTGCAATCGGCAACCGCGACATGAGAAACGTCTTGAGCACGCCTTTGTCGACCAACTGCACGCGCTCCGCCGGCTGCCCTTCATCGTCAAACTGATAGTGTCCGCTCAGTGCATGGCCATCATACTGCTCCAGCGTCGGATCATCTGCCACTGAAAGAAAGTTGGGCAGAATCGGCTTGCCGATCAGCTTGGTAAATGTTTCACCCTCTTCATCGCCACGCTGCCGCTGCCCCTCCAGCCGATGCCCCAGCACCTCGTGAAAGAACACCGCAGCCGCGCGTCCCGAGAGAATCGCCGGCCCGTTGTAGGGCTCAGTGATAGGCGCGACCCGCAGTTCGTCGAGCCCCTTCGCCAGCGCCTCCGTCTTCTCGATCACCTCCGCCTCGCCTGGCAGATTGCCAACCGAGTCCGCCTCAAACGTCTCGTCGCGGAACATGTCCATCCCATCGGCGGCGCGCGTCCGTGCCACGACCACCAGTCTCGCCACGTGGTTCGGCGACTCCACCCGTGAGCCATCGCTCGAAACAAAGTAGTCCGTCTCATGCGTCGCCTGCAGAACCACCATGTCATAGAAGATGTGCGGATGGTTGCGGAAGACGCCGGAGATCTCGCGCAACCGCTGCTCCCATGCGCCGCGGTCGATCGCCAGCGGCGGCTCGTGCGGAAGGATCTTCACCTGCGGCTGCTCCTCCGAGAAGTCCGCCGAACCATCCTCTTCCTTGGCGCGCACCTGCTGCTCGGTCTTCACCTTCTCCAGCGAGTCAAGTGCCTTCCCGTAGCCGCGGTTCGTCGCAAACCACAGCGTCCGCTCAATCGCCGCGCGATCATCCGTCAGCGGCAGTGCCATCGTCGTCAGCGCCGTCGCTCGATGGGCGTCATGCGTATTATCCAGCGCCGGCGAGCCCAGACGCACCTGCACATCCACCGATCGCCCGTGGGACTTTGCGGAGTTCGTGATCGCCCCATACTGCGCATTGATGGTCACGCTCTCCGCATCGGCCACCGAGTAGCTGATGAAGTACGGCTTCTGCGTCGGCGTCTTCTCAACCCCACCCGCCTTATCGCTCGTGGACACCACCGGCGTAATCGCGCTACCCAGCTCCGCAATCGCACGATGCAGCTCCGTCTCCATCGCCTGCATCAGTACCGGCTCCTGCATGGCCGGCGTGGCAATCGCGGGCTTCGCGTCCGCAGCAGCGTTCTGCGAAGGACCCGCAGCCCACGCCGCCGTCGATGCAGCCAGCGCCAGCGCCATCACGCGCAACCCAACCACCACGGCATGCCGCGACGATCTCTGCGACACTTCAACAGGGGATACAGCAGATCCGTACAATTGCAAAATCATCAAAGGTCAGCCAGCTTCCATCGACACATCGTGCGATTCATCGAGTGTATCGAATAATCCAATCCTCTCGTCGCCACCCTGCCGCCCGCAGCAGGACTCGCCCCCGACTCACTCCATGCTGTACAAGGAAGTCTATGAGACTGCGCAGCTTCGCCCTCGCGCTTTGCCTGCTGGCCTGCATCGGCCTCTCCGCCTGTGCATCCGAGACCCCCGCCGAACATGCGGCAGACCTGTACGCTGCGAAGGAGATGGCTGCCGCGCCCGTCCAAGGCAATCTGCCCGACTACTCCCTGCCTCCCACTCAACTCACCCAGGCGCAGCACCTCGCATCCCTCCGCCTCAACCTTCACTTCGGCAGCGAAGCCTGGGGCATTCTCCAACTCGTCTTCCTGCTCGCGCTCGGCATCATCGCCCGTATGCGTGATACCGCCGTCCGCATCACCCGGCATCGCTGGTTGCAGGGCTACATCTTCCTGCTGCTGTTCCTTTTCTGCCGCACGCTGCTCAATCTGCCACTGAGTCTCTACAGCCATCACCTGGGCCTGTACTACGGCCTCTCCATCCAGTCGTGGCCTGGCTGGTTCGCCGATGCAGGCAAAGCCCTTGTGCTCGAATGGCTCGTCGGCGGGCTTCTTCTGCTGCTACTCTTCGCTCTCATTCGCAAGGCGCCGCGCCGCTGGTGGCTTGTCTTCTGGCTGGCGGCTGTCCCCATCGTGCTGGCCGGTCTCTACCTCTCTCCCATCCTTATCGACCCGCTCTTCGACCACTTCGAACCGCTTGCGCTGCACCATCCAGACCTGGCGACGCAGCTCGAACACATGGGCGTCCCCGCCAACCGTCAGTTCCTCATGAAGGCCAGCGCCAAGGTCACCACGCCCAACGCATATGTCACCGGCCTCGCCAACTCCAAGCGCATCGTTGTGTGGGACACCTCCCTCACGCCAGGCCAGTCCCCCTCCCCCGAGGTCCTCTGGATGGTCGGCCACGAGTGCGGACATTACGTGCTGCATCATGTACTCAAGGGAACGCTGCTCACGCTCGCAGGTCTGCTCCCCCTGCTCTATCTCTGCTACCTCTTCCTCGAATGGGCCATCATCCGTTACGGCACCCGCTGGCGCATCCCATCGCAGCGCGACTGGGGTGCGCTCGCCATCATTCTGCTCGCAGTCAGCCTCCTCAATACCGTTACCGAGCCCATCAGCAATGCCATCTCCCGGCAGATCGAGCACCACGCCGATATCTATGGTGAAGAGGCAATCCACGGCCTCGTACCAGACACCCAACTGGCCGTGAAGAATGCCTGCGACAGCGACGGCCTCCGCGCATTGGAAGACCCCAATCCCCGCCCCTGGGTTGAGTTCTGGACCTACAACCACCCGGCCACTGGCCGTCGTGCCGCCTTTGGCAAGGCCTACAACCCATGGGCTCCCGGCATGGAGCCGAAATACTTCAAGAAGTAGTGAGTAAGAAGTAGCGACTAAGGAAGTAGTGAGTAAGGAGTAGAGGAGAAGAAGCAGAGCGTGCCTCCGCCGCCGCACTCGCCGGCTCCTTGCTTTTCTACTCCTTACTCCTTACCCTCTACTCACTGCCTATGGACTGCCTCTTCTGCAACATCACCTCCGGAACCATCCCCGTCACGCGTCTCTTTGAGAACGAACACCTGCTCGCCTTTCCCGACATCAACCCGCAGGCCCCAACGCATCTTCTCATCATTCCAAAGCAGCACTTCAGCTCACTTGCCCACACCACCTCCGAACAGTCCGAGTTGCTCGGCCAACTCCTCACCACGTCCGCCGAGATCGCCCGGCAGCAGCATCTTGCCACAGGCTACCGCCTCGTCATCAACACCGGCCACGACGGCGGCCAGACTGTCGGCCATCTCCACGTGCATCTGTTGGGAGGACGGCACATGACCTGGCCTCCCGGCTGAAACACTTCTTGAAGGTCACCTCCACACAGTTACGAAAAGACGCCCCGCGTAACGTCTCAACCAGACTGCAAGGTAACCTCCAAACGCTACAGAGTAATCACTTAAACTTAGCGACTTCTAACACTTCAAGTGGGGCTTGAGGGGGAGTTAACTCCCGTGGTTCCACCCATGCAACCCGCGCCCTGCGCACCCCGGACGTCATTCTGACCTCCATGTGCGTCCAATGCACTGGTGCTTCCCAAAATGGGACGTCCGCCAAATTGCTCGGAGGGCTGTGCGGTAATCGGCGCTGCTACTTGCACGCTGCAGCAGCTCATCCCATCCCTGGAGGCAAAGAATCATGGCAGCAACTCTCAGGCAGCCCATCCCGGCTCCTCTTCACGACAGCGCAGCACCCGCCGCCGCTACTTCCGCAGATCAGCGCGAAACCGCTGTCTTCGCCGGCGGATGTTTCTGGGGCGTGCAGTCCGTCTTTCAGCGCGTCAAGGGTGTCCTCCGGACCACTGTCGGCTACTCCGGCGGCGCAGCCGCCACGGCCAACTACCGCTCCGTCTGCAGCGAAGAGACAGGACACGCCGAGGCCCTCGAGATTATCTTCGATCCTTCCATCGTCAGCTACGGAACGCTGCTCCGCATCTTCTTCTCCGTCGTGCACGACCCCACGCAACTCAACCGCCAGGGTGCCGACATCGGCACCAGCTACCGCTCGGCAATCTTCTACATCTCCGAGACGCAGCGCGAGATCGCCCAGGCCTACATCGAGCAACTCGACGCCGCCAACGTCTTCGACCAGCCCATCGTCACCCAGATCGTTCCACTCGCGGTCTTCTACCGCGGCGAAGAGTACCACCAGGACTACGCCATCAAGAACCCGCACAACCCCTACATCCAGGTCTGCGATCTCCCCAAGATTGCATCGCTCGAACAGCAGTTCCCTGATCTTTTTCAGGAATACGTCCGATAAAGGAAGCAAGCAGGATTCCCTCGACGATGGCTCTCCCCCATCCATGCGTCGAACAGCCTATGCTTCTTGCTAGGGCTGACGGGAGAGCTGTTCCAGCTCCGTACGCCGACCACAATGGAATGATGGCCTGATGCAAATCCCGGTGCGATCGCAACGCACGCTGCTCGAACCGAATAGCCGCCTCTCCCATCGCCTCTCCATCCTGAGCGTGTCGATCGCCGTTGCAGCCCTCACCTTCAGCCTTTCCGCACGCTCACAATCCATGTCCCAGCCCACGACTGCGGCACCCTCCACATCGCCTGGGGAACAGACCGCCAGCACCACGCGGCTGAAGCTCGGTCCGCTCGATCCCTCCCCGCCGCCAACCGATCTACCCACCCATCGCCCCGTGATCGGACTCGCGCTGGGTGGCGGCGGCGCCCCGGCTTTGAGCGAGATCGGCGTCCTGCAGTGGTTTGAGGACCACCGCATTCCCGTCGACGTCATCGCCGGCACCAGCATGGGCTCCATCATCGGAGCTCTCTACGCTACCGGCCACACGCCCGAGCAGATGAAGCAGATCATGTCGGAGGACTCCATCAACTCCGTCTTCCGCATCGAGCAGGCATACACCGCGCAGAGTTTTCGCCGCCGCGAGGACAGCCGCGACATCCCCAACGCCATCACCGTCGGTCTCAGGCACGGCCTGAAGTTTCGCAACAGCCTGCTCACCGATGCTGGCCTGAATGAGTTGCTCGAAAAAGAGTTTCTCCGCTACAACGACCAGACCGATTTCAACAATCTGCCCATTCCCTTTCGCTCCCAGGCCACCGACCTCACGGACGCGAAGACCGTCACCTTCTCACGCGGATCGCTGCGCGACGCCGTACTCGCCTCCGCTTCCATCCCCGGCGTCTTCCGGCCCCTGAATCTCAACGGACACCAGTACGTCGATGGCGCCATCCTCGAGAACCTCCCCACGCCCGACGTCAAGGCAATGAACGCCGATGTAATTCTCGCCGTCAGCCTCAAGCTGCAGCAGGCTGGCCAGAGCGATTTCAACTCCATCCTCGACGTCCTGCAGCGCGCCTTCGCCGTCGGCATCGAGTTCAACGAGGCCCGCAACCGCAAGCTCGCCAACGTCGTCATTACCCCTGACGTCACCGGCTTCAACGCCGGCAGCTACCTCAGGGCCTATCAGCTATCCGAGCGAGGCTACGCCGCCGCCGAGGCCAACAAAGCCGAACTCCTCAAGTACGCTCTCAACGAATCACAATGGCGGCAATATATCGCCAACCGCGACGCCCGCCTCCACGGCCCGCCGGGCAACATCCTCCGCGTAGAGGTGGACGCTCCCAACGCTGCGGTGAAAGCCGCGGCCGAGCGCCTGTTCGCGCCGCTGGTCGATCAGCCCGTTGACACCCAACACATAGCAGATCTGCTCTCCCAACTGCGCAGCGACGGCCGCTACGAGGCCGATTACACCGTTGGCTACGACCGCGTACAGCACCAGCGGCGACCAATTCTCCTGGTCACCGTAGGTAACAAAGCGACCGGCCCGCCGTTCCTCGATCTCGGATTCAATCTCGAAGTGCAGAGCAGTGGCGTCACACGGGCAACAGTCAACACCCTTCTGCTGGATCAGGATCTCGGCGGCTACGGTTCCGAACTGCGCACGGAGATCGACTTCGGCTTCTTCACCCGCTTCGAGAGCGAGTACTACCGCAAGCTCAACTGGGCGGGCTTCTTCGCTGCTCCGCGCGCCGGCATCACGCGCATGCCCTACTACATCTACAGCGGCAACACGCAGTTGTCCGAGCGGCTCGCACAGTTCGCCGGAACCGGCGCAGACCTTGGATGGAGCAACGGCAGCACGCAGGAACTTCGCGCCGGATGGCAACTCCAGAATGTTCGCTGGTACGTCACCACAGGCTCCGACAACCTTCCCGACTATCGCGGCAACGCGCAAACCGCGCGCGTGCAATACATCTTCGACTCGCAGGACCGCGCGCTGGTGCCACACTTCGGCATTCGCTCCCAGACCGACGTGAGCTATCTCTACGCCACACCCAACAGCCCCAGCGCACCCAGACTCTTCAGCCAGATCGCCTTCTCACACACCTTCCAGAAGAGCAACCTTCTGCTGATGAACATGGAAGGTGGAACCTTGCTCAACCGCAACGTCGCGCAACCCTTCCGCTTCACTCTCGGCGGCCCGCTGCGTCTGGGCGCCGTCGCCATCGACCAGTACCGCGGCACGGACTACTTCCTGTTCACTCCCGGCTACATGCGCCGGATCAAGTCCTTACCCACACCACTCGGCAACAGTCTGTACCTCGGCGGCTTCTACGAAGCTGGCCAGATGCGCTCACCGGATGGCCCCACCATCACGATGCAGGACGTCTTCTTCGGAGTCGTCGCCGAGACGCCCCTCGGCGTCATCTCCATTGGCCCTGCCATCGGCACCAGCAACGAGCACAAACTCGTCTTCACCATCGGCAAGTTCTTTTAAGAACAGCAGCATAGCGTGTAGAGAAAGCGCTCCTTCCACTCGCTATCCTCTACACTCTGCACTTACCGCCCCGTACTGAGCCTCGCCGCCAGTCGTTCCGGCAACTGCGCCTCACGAATCGCCGTCTGCGCCGCGGCAACATCGTACGGTGCGCGGAAGAAGGTAACCTCCTCGGTCGAGTCATCGTAGATGGCAAACGCCGCGCGCCAGTCGCCATCACGCGGCTGCCCCACCGCACCTGGATTGATCAGGTGCCGCGAGCCCACCGGCACCTCCATCGTGAATTGTTCGACGCTATCACCCGGCGATTCAGCATAGGCCGGATGGTCCTCCGCCCATTCCTCATCACGCCGCGAGAAGCCACCCTGCAAGTGCGTGTGGCCAAAAAAAGTAATCTCCAACTCCATCCGTTGCAGCGGAGTCCACGCATCGCGCATCGACGCAATGTACTGGTCCTCATGCAGCGGCGAACCATGCGCACACAGCGCCCGCTCCGCAGCGTGGATCGGCCCCATCGGCAGCGCGCGCAGCCACTCCCGGTTATCCGGCCGCAACTGCTGTCGCGTCCATCCGGCAGCCTGCGCCGCAATCGGATTGAAGCCCATCGAGCTGCTCAGCCCGCAACACACGCGGTCATGATTGCCGCGCACGTGGATCGTTCTCCCTGTCGGCAACGCGCGCAGTGCGTCGATCACCTCGTTGGGTCGCGCTCCATATCCCACCACATCGCCCAGGTTCCAGAGCTGATCGAACCCTCCACCGATGCGGCTCTGCGCCACTCCCAGGACCGTCTCAAGAGCCTGCAAATTTCCGTGGATGTCCGAGATTACAAGCGCGCGCATAAACAGCCAGTCTGAAGAGCATTAGACGCCCGACCGCACCATCGTAGCAAGCGGACGATCCCGTGGCGTCGTCATCGTCGGCGCCGAAGCCAGAAGGTTACTCGTGTACGCATGCTGCGGCCGCGTCAGCACCTGCGCCACGCTACCCTGCTCCACAATCTCGCCATCGCGCATCACCGCCACGCGATCCGCCACCTGTGCCACCACCGCCAGGTCATGCGAGATGAACAGCATCGAAAGCCCATGCTCGCGCTTCAGGTCCTTCAGCAACTCCAGAATCTGCGCCTGCACGGTCACGTCGAGCGCCGTCGTCGGCTCATCCGCAATCAACAGCCGCGGCTTGTTGATCAGCGCCATCGCAATCACGATGCGCTGCCGTTGCCCGCCCGAGAACTGATGCGGATAATCCTCCATCCGCCGTTCGGGGTCGGGCAGCGCGACCTCCCGCATCGCTGCCAGCACGCGCTCCCGCACCTCGCGTCGTGGCATACGCGGAGCATGCGCCAGCAGCGCCTCGCCAATCTGCCGCCCCACCGTCATCACCGGATTCAGCGCCGTCATCGGCTCCTGAAAGATCATCGCTATCGCCTGTCCGCGGTACCGCCGCATCGCTTTTTCGGGCAGGCTCAGCAGTTCTTCCGTCACACCATCCGCGCGCGCAAACCGCATGCTGCCGCTGACCGCCGCACTCGCCGGAAGCAGTCGCAGCAGCGCCAGCGACGTCGCCGACTTCCCGGAGCCCGACTCGCCCACCAGCCCCAGCGTCTCACCCGCTGCCACCTCAAACGACACGCCACGCACCGCCTCCTGCCCCGAGAAAGCAATCCGCAGATCACGCACCGACAGCAGCGGCGACACCTCATCCTCTTCTATGCAATCCACCCTCCGAGCATAGCCGATCGCGCCCGTTCAGTCCCAGGTCGCCGCACGAAGCGTCACCCTGATCAATGCACAATATTGAACGAACGCCACGTGCTGATCTTCACCTCACCATGCATACCCACGCTCCACACGCGCCACCGATAGCGTCCCAGCCCATTGGCAAACTCCGCCAGCATATGCGTCCTCAGCGTTGGGTTGCGATCATCCACCAGGTAGAGCCGTGCCTCGGACCACCCTCCGCCGACGCTCCGCTGCCACTCCACCACCTGCAGGCCAGCGCCCCCTCGGTTGTCCCACACCAACTCCGGCATCTGTACCACCGCCTGCCCATCCGGCGGTGCCGCCAGCACTACGCCCTTCACTCCACCTCGCTGCTCCGCCGCCGTTGGAGGGCTCGTCTCCATCAGCGCCCGCCGCTCATTCGACTGTTCAAACTGCGGCATGTTCAGCGACAGTTGCAGCACCCTCCACCGTCCATCCGGCGTCGCGCGCAGCACCACCAGCGGATGCGCCACACCATACACCCCCGACGACGACACCACCACCCGTAGCGCCACCGCAGCCAGGCTCCCATTCGTCGAAGCGTCCACCACCTGCACCCGCACGCCTTCATCGTCTGACATCGTATTGCCCATCGTCGCCAGCATCCGCCGCACGCCCTGCGACGAGTCCGGCGCCAGCTCCGGATCAGCCTCATCCCCCAGAGGTTCGCCGCTCACCAGCCGCTGCACCGCCTTCACCGCCACCGCCGCCACCGTCGCGTCTTTCCCCGTCAGCCCTCCCTGCACGCACCCCGGGCACCCCGAGTACGGCTCGCTCATCCACAGCGCAAACGCGCGCGCCGCCTCCATGTGCTGCGCCCGCGCAAGAATCGCAACCTCCTCCGTATCGCGCGGGTTGTCCGTCACGCCATTCGGATAGAACGCCGCTGGCCGCAGCATCGTCAGTCCAAACTCGCCGTCCATCCCGTTCCACCACGCCGCGGGCATCGTCCCCACCAGCACATCCGGATACTCTCCCGTCCCCCGCGCAGCCGTCAGCCTGTCCTTCAACTGATTCGGATCCACTGCAACAAACCTGAGCCGCAAGTCTGGAAACGCCTGCTGCAAGCTCAGCCGGATAGCCTCCGCCTCCGGGCTGCTCAACGTCTGCTGTCCACCGCCGCTCGTAGCCGCCGGAGCAGCCGCGCTCTGCGCCTCCGCAAAGTTGGACGAGTCTTCCCCCACATTGCTTGCCTCCGTGCCATACTTGCTTGCCTCCGTACCAAACCCCGCCGCGTTCTGGCCCAGCGCGCTTCCCTCCGTCCCATAGTTGCCGGCCGCAGTGCCAACGCTGGCTGCGTTCTGCCCAAACGTGCTTGCCTCCTGCTGCCGATACCCAATCCCATTCGGCGTCGCCGTCGTCGCATTCCTGTCCGCCGGTATCGACGGCACCGCAATGCTGCGGCTGTCCGCATCCACCCCATAGCTCCCCGCATCCTCGCCGTAGCTGGCCGCGTTCTGCCCGAAAGTCCCTGCCGTCTGCTGCTGATACGTCAGCGGCGCCGCATCATGCAACGCCGCCACCGCATTCAAATTCGACTGCGGCGGACTCGCCTGTACTCCCACAAACCACACAATCAGCCGACCATGCCCCAACGCGGACAGCGGTGCCCCCTGTCCGCCAGTCTGCGCCAGCAACCCACTCGCACAGGCCAGCAGCGCCGCCGACAAAACTCCCGCCCCGCGCCGCCTCCTGACCACCGCTGCCTCCACTCTCGAACGCCTTCAGTCTATCCCCTGCAATCTTGGACGCCCCACGCGCGCGAACGCCGTACCGCACATCACATCTCTCAAGCTGATCCTACCGCTATCATCGAACATGCATGGCATCCTCCCCTCGCAGTTTCGCGCTCCGTCTCTCCGTTCTCGACCAATCCCCCGTCCCTGCCGGCTCCACACCCTCGCAGGCGCTCGCTAACTCCCTCGACCTCGCCCGCCACGTCGACCGCCTCGGCTACACCCGCCTCTGGTACTCCGAGCACCACTCCATGGACATGCTCGCCTGCACCGCGCCCGAGATCC
>JAJYBU010000045.1 GCA_021778845.1 Acidobacteriota bacterium | reverse complement strand
GCAAAGGCAAATACGGAGATCCTTCGCTTCGCTCTGGATGACGGCGAGAAACAAACAACGGCAAGTGCAAAGGCAACGGCAACTACAGGGGTCCTTCGCTGCGCTCAGGATGACGGGATGAATTGGCGGCAATAGTAGCAGTGGGTGGGACGACTTTTTGGGTGGGGTGGAGTTAGTACAGGCATCAGGTTCGCTGTTTAGGCGGTGCAGTGCTGGTCAGCAAACGCTGGAGGGTGTTGTGATGGCGAAGAAGACGCTGTTCGCGGATGGCGGAGACTGGGGATGTGACTGGGGTGGGAGGGATGCGGCGTTGCGACGCTCTGTGACGCGGCGCGGGTTTATGCGCGGAGGAGCGATGGCGCTGGTGGGGACCAGCGTGATTCCTGCGTTTCTGGAGCGAGCCGTGTTTGCCGCGGCGACGACGGCTGCGGTGAGCAGGAAGAAGCTGGTCGTCATCTTTCAGCGTGGGGCTTGCGATGGGTTGAATGTCGTGGTGCCGCATGCGGAGAAGAACTACTATGCGATGCGGCCGACGATTGGGATTGCGCAAAAGGATGTGCTGGATCTCGATGGATTCTTTGGGCTGCATCCGGCGATGGGGGCGATGAAGCCGCTGTATGAGCAGGGGCATCTGGCCGTGGTGCATGCGGCGGGGTCGCCGGACCCTTCGCGGTCGCACTTTGATGCGCAGGATTATATGGAGTCGGGGACGCCGGGGGTGAAGGCTACGCGGGATGGGTGGTTGAACAGGGCGCTGCAGGTGGAGGCGCTCCGCGGGAAGCCTTCGGCGTTCAGGGCGGTGGCGCTGGGGGCGGAGGTTCCGCGGACGCTGGAGGGACGCGTTCCGGCGATTGCTGTGGCGAGGCTGGCGGATTTTTCGGTGGGAGGAGCGCAGGCGGGGGGCGTGTCGGATGCATTTCAGACGATGTATGACGAGAGCTCGGATGCGCTGCTGCGCGGGACTGGCGTGGATACGTTTGAGGCGGTGAAGATGCTGAAGGCGACCGACCCGGCACGGTATAGGCCGGTGGCTGGGGTGGAGTATCCGATGAGTCCGTTTGGCGATAGCTTGAAGCAGGTGGCGCAGTTGCTGAAGGCGAAGCTGGGCGTGGAGGTCGCGTTTGCGGATGTGGGCGGGTGGGATACGCACCAGAATCAGGGAGGCGCGGAGGGTCAGTTGGCCGGGCGGCTGCGGGATTTTTCGGAGACGTTGGCGGCGTTCTGGAGGGATTTGGGGGATGAGGCCGAGCAGGTGACGGTAGTGACGATGAGCGAGTTCGGACGAACGGCGCGGCAGAATGGGTCCGGCGGGACCGACCATGGTCATGCGAATGTGATGTTTGTGCTGGGTGGAGGCGTGCGGGGTGGAAAGGTCTACGGAACGTGGCCGGGCATGGCGGAGGAACAGTTGTACGAGGGGCGGGATCTCGCCGTGACGACGGACTTTCGCCGGGTGCTGGGGGAGGCGGTGTATAAGACGCTGGGGGCGACTCGGCTGGAGGCTGTGTTTCCGGGTGCGGGGGTGGGGCCGGAGGGATTTTTGAACCTCGCGTGAGGGCTGTATGAGATGCAGGAGACGCCAGCCGGGTTTTCCTTCCGTGGCGAAATTCAGCTACAAAGTTTTTTGCACAACGGCACTGGAAAATTCTTGCAAGAGGCCACAACTAAAGGGAATTTATGACGTCCAAAGAAGTGTGGTATGAAGTAGTCGGGCCAGCAGTCCCCACGGTTACCGGCATCCCCTATCTGCAGAAACCCTCCCTCCTATTGGTAGGCGCCCTGAGTATCGGGCGCCTCACGTCTTTAAGGCTGAAGATGGAGTGTTAGGAAAGAGCAAAGGCAACAACCAAGGCCAATACGGAGATCCTTTGCTGCGCTCTGGATGACGGCGAGGATGGCCGGTGGTTAGTGGGGAAGATGGGTGGTCAGGAATTGGGTGAGGGTTGGGGTGGGAGTGGTGGTGCCCGGGTTCAGGATGAGGTGAGGGGTGGGCAGGGTGCTGAGCGGCGTGGCCAGGGGGAAGGGCTGGTCGAAGAGGACCGTGAAGGGGACGATCTTAGAGCGTGGGTCATGGCGGGCTCGGTCGGTGAGGTCGCCGTCGGGGGCCTGGAGGATGAGGGCGGGGAGTTGAGGATTGTGCGCGCAGAGGTGGACCGCGAGCGATGCTCCGAGGCCGGTGCCGTAGACGACGATGGAGTCGGCAGGGATGGAGCGGGTGGTGGTGAGGTAGGTGAGGGCGGTGGCAGCGTCGGACTGCATGGATGCCTGGGTGGGGTGAGGGCCGAGGGACTGGCCGTAGCCACGGTAGTCGAAGAGCAGGACGTTGAGGTGCTGGGAGTGGAGGATTTGGGCGGACGGGAGTGCGTCGGCGAGGTTGCCATCTCCTGAGTGGAGGATGAGGGCGGTGTTGGGGGTGGTGGAGTCGGAGGGAATCCACCAGCCGGTGAGCTGGGGCTGGCCGGTGTTATCGACGCCGAAGCGGACCGCAGTGAAGGGGAGCTTGAGCGAGGCGGGAGTGGTGGCGACGGTGTGTGAGGGGTGCAGGACGAGTTGCCACTGGCTGCGCGCGAAGAGAATGCAGACGGTGGCGTAGGCGCAGAGGAAGGCGGCGGCGAAGATGATGCCGAGGGCTTTGAGAATCCAGCGGGGATCGATGAGTTCGATCATCTCGGGGGGAGCGGAGGCGCGCTGGGGGGTGAGCCGGGCGAGCGGGTCGTAGCGGGGTTGCAGGCGGGGTTGCTGACGGGAGGATGGCTTGGGGCGGGAGGGCTGGGAGTCGTTGGGCATGGTTCTTTCGCGCTGTCTTCAGCATCTCATGGCGAGCGGTTGATCGAGGAGGACGATAGTGGCGGAGTGGGTGAAGTTGTGTGGCGCGGCGGAGGCTCCCAGGGCGGGTGAGGTGATGGAGACTGAAGCGCTTGGGGTGGCGATCTGCCTGGCGAATGTGGATGGGCGGCTGTGTGCGCTGGGGAATGTCTGCCCGCATCGGCAAGGGCCGCTGGGTGGCGGGTGGATTGAGGGCGAGGCGGTGCTGTGTCCGTGGCATGCGTGGGCGTTTGATGTGACGACGGGTGAGGCTGCGGCGCCGGAGAAGGGAAAGGTGGATGTGTTTCCGGTGAGGGTGGAGGGGGAGGATGTGCTGGTGGAGATTGAGAAGCCGGAGCCGCGAGGTCTGCTGGAGTAGCGCGTGGCGGGCCTAGCACCGATTGGCAATCAGGTGTAGTCGCCGGTTCAAGAAGCAGATTCCTCCGCTTCGCTGCGGAATGACAACCATCAAATTGAGGGCGACTACACCTGAAAGCGAACGGCGCCAGGGCTGAGCTTTGATATCTTATGGCGCGGCAGTATGGGATTTTGACAGCCCGGGCTGATAGAATCAAGTGATCCTCTCGCTGCAAAGCCATATTCAGGCGAATGATCAAATCTCACTGCAAGGGAGAGGCTATGCAGGCAATTCTTGCCCTCGAAGATGGGCGGCTGTTCCGCGGCAAGGCCTTCGGCGCTATAGTCGAACGCGTTGGCGAGGTGGTCTTCAATACTTCGTTGAGTGGCTACCAGGAGATCTTTACTGACCCGTCGTATGCGGGACAGATTGTGGTCCTGACGAATCCTCACATTGGAAACTATGGGACGTCGCCGAGCGATGCGGAGTCGGCGCGGCCGTATATCGAGGGGCTGGTGGTGCGGGAGTTTTCGCCGGTGAGCTCGAACTGGCGGTCGACTGAAGTTGCGGATGAGTATTTAGAGCGCAATGGCGTTCCGGTGATTGCGGAGATTGATACGCGGGCCGTGGTGCGGCACCTGCGGGCGAATGGTTGTTTGCGCGGTGTGATCTCGACGAACGTTGAGGATACGGATGCGCTGGTGGCGAAGGCCCGGGCGCATAAGAAGATGGTCGGGACGGACTTGGCCAGCGTGGTGACGACGCGAGCGGTGTATGCGTGGGACGCGAACGAGCCCAGAAATGAGACGGGCGACAAGTTGCTGCCGGTGGCGGATGCGGGCGCGAAAGAGACGCTGCATGTGGTCGCGTATGACTTCGGGATCAAGCAGAATATTCTGCGGATGCTGACGCGGGAGAACTGCCGCGTGACGGTGGTTCCGGCGAAGACTCCGGCGGCCGATGTGATGGCGATGTCGCCGGATGGAGTGTTCTTTTCCAATGGGCCGGGTGATCCGGAGCCGCTGGAGTATGCCGTTGCGAATGTGCGGGAGCTGCAGGGAAAGGTTCCGCTGTTCGGGATATGCCTGGGGCATCAGGTGTTTGGGATTGCGCTGGGCGGCAAGACCTACAAGCTGAAGTTCGGGCACCACGGCGGGAACCATCCGATCATGAATCTTGAGACGCGCAAGGTGGAGATTACTGCGCAGAATCATAACTTCAACGTGGATCCGGAGAGCCTGCCGGAGGATGTCGTGCGGACGCACACGAATTTGAATGACGACACGCTGGCGGGTTTGCGGCATAAGACCGACCCGATGTTCAGCGTGCAGTATCACCCGGAGGCTAGCCCGGGGCCGCATGATTCGCATTATCTGTTCAGGGACTTTCGGAAGATGATGGAGGAGTTCAAGAAGTAATGCCACGTAGAAACGATATTGCGAAGATTCTGGTGATCGGCTCGGGGCCGATTGTGATTGGGCAGTCGGCGGAGTTCGATTACTCGGGGACGCAGGCTTGTAAGGCGCTCAAGGCTGAGGGCTATGAGGTCGTGCTGGTGAACTCGAATCCGGCGTCGATTATGACTGATCCGGAGGTGGCCGATCGGACGTATGTTGAGCCGTTGACGATTGAGTATCTGACGGAGATTCTGCGGGTGGAGTCGGAGATGATGGGGGGTGGTGAGGCGGGAGAAGCAGATTCCTCCGCTGCGCTGCGGAATGACAACCAAAAAAGCAAGGGCAAAGGCAACGGCAAAAGCAACGACAAGTGCAAGGGCATCTTTGCGGTGCTGCCGACGGTGGGTGGGCAGACCGCGTTGAACCTAGCGGTGGACCTGGCCGATGCAGGAGTGCTGGATCGGTTTGGCGTGGAGTTGATCGGCGCGAAGCTGGAGGCGATTAAGAAGGCTGAGGACCGGCTGCTGTTCAAGGATGCGATGAACAAGATCGGCCTCGATATGCCGAAGTCGATGCTGGTGAATAACACGAGCAGCGGGTTGGAGTTTGCGGCCAAGCTGGGGTTTCCGGTGGTGATTCGGCCGAGCTTTACGCTGGGGGGATCGGGCGGCGGCATTGCGTATAACCGCGAGGAGTTGATGGAGATCCTGGCGCGTGGGCTGGATCTTTCGCCGGTGCATGAGTGCCTGATTGAAGAGAGCGTGCTGGGGTGGAAGGAGTATGAGCTGGAGGTGGTCCGCGACCTGAAGGACAATGTCGTGATCATCTGCTCCATTGAAAATTTTGATGCGATGGGCGTGCATACGGGCGACTCTATTACGGTGGCCCCTGCGCAGACGCTGACCGACCGCGAGTATCAGCGGATGAGGGACGCGGCGATTGCGGTGATTCGCGAGATTGGCGTGGAGACGGGTGGGAGCAATGTGCAGTTCGCGGTGAATCCGCAGAATGGGCGCATGACCGTGATCGAGATGAATCCGCGCGTGTCGCGCAGTTCGGCGCTGGCGTCGAAGGCTACGGGATTTCCGATTGCGAAGATTGCTGCGCGGCTGGCGGTGGGGTATACGCTCGACGAGCTGCAGAACGATATTACGAAGGCGACGCCGGCTTGCTTTGAGCCCACGATTGATTATGTGGTGGTGAAGATTCCGAAGTGGCAGTTTGAGAAGTTTCCGGGGTCGGATGAGACGCTGGGGCCGCAGATGAAGTCGGTGGGCGAGGTGATGGCCATCGGGCGCACGTTCAAAGAGGCGCTGATGAAGGCGGTGCGGTCGCTGGAGACGGGCAAGAAGAGCACCGAGGATGGGATCGATCCGCGCAGGCTGCGGCAGCGGTTGGTGACGCCCAGCCCGGAGCGGTTGGCCTATCTGCGCTACGCGTTTGAGATCGGGATGAGCGTGCGCGATGCGGCACGGTATACGGGGATGGACCCGTGGTTTCTGTACCAGATGAAGCAGATTGCCGAAGAGTTGAAGGTGGTTGCGAGCGTTGGCCTGGAGAAGATGGATGCTGACACGCTGCTGACTGCGAAGCGGATGGGGCTGAGCGATTCTCGGCTGGCGGTGACGCTGGGGATTGAGGCCGATGGGGCGGCGAAGATTCGTACGCTGCGGAAGAAGCTGGGCGTGAAGCCGGTGTATAAGCTGGTGGACACGTGCGCGGCGGAGTTCGAGAGCCTGACGCCTTATATGTACTCCTGCTACGACGAGGAGGATGAGGCGGCGCCCACGGCGAAGAAGAAGGTGATCATTCTGGGCTCGGGGCCGAACCGGATTGGGCAGGGGATTGAGTTCGATTACTGCTGCTGCCATGCGGCCTTCGCGTTGAGAGACGACGGGTACGAGACGATCATGGTCAATTGCAATCCGGAGACGGTCTCGACCGACTACGACACCAGCGACCGCTTGTACTTTGAGCCGCTGACGCTGGAGGACGTGCTCGCGGTGTATGAACACGAGGCGTCGGGCGGCGCGGAGATTGGCATGATCGTGCAGTTTGGCGGGCAGACTCCGCTGAACTTGAGCCTGCCGTTGAAGGCTGCGGGCGTTCCGATTATTGGGACGTCGCCGGAGTCGATTGACCTGGCAGAGGATCGCAAGCGATTTGGGAAGTTGATTACGGAACTGGGAATTCCGCAGCCCGAGGGAGCGATGGCGACGAGCGTCGAAGAGGCGCTGGCGGGCGCGCGGCGTGTGACATACCCGGTGCTGGTGAGGCCAAGCTATGTGCTCGGCGGACGAGCGATGGTGATTGCGTACGACGATGCGGATGTGGTGCGGTACATGTCGACGGCGATGGAGTACTCGCAGGAGCGGCCGGTGCTGATTGACCACTTCCTGGAGGACGCGTCAGAGGTGGATGTAGACGCGCTGTGCGACGGCAAGGACGTGATCATCGCCGGGATTATGCAGCACATCGAGGAGGCGGGTGTGCACTCGGGGGATTCGAGCTGCGTGCTGCCTGCGGTGGATTTGACCTCGGAGGTGCTGGAGACGATTCGGACCTATACGCGGAAGCTGGTGATGAGCCTGAACGTGATTGGGCTGGCGAACCTGCAGTTCGCGGTGCAGCGCGGCAAGGTGTTTGTGATCGAGGTGAACCCGAGAGCGTCGAGGACTGTTCCCTATGTGTCGAAGGCTACGGGCGTGCAGTTAGCGAAGATTGCTTCGCGGCTGATGACCGGGCGGACGCTGAAGGAGTTGCTGCCGGAGGAGTTGGCCAGCGGAAAAGACCTGAGCACGGGCGAACATTTCTTTGTGAAGTCGCCGGTGTTTCCGTGGGGCAAGTTCCAGGGCGTCGATCCGGTGCTGGGGCCGGAGATGCGGTCCACCGGCGAAGTCATGGGTGTGGCGCGTACCTTTGGCGAGGCGTTTGCCAAGGCGCAGACTGCGGCAGGGCTGCATCTGCCGACCTCCGGGACGGTGTTCTTCAGCGTGAATGCGCGGGATAAACTTGCCGTGGCTCCGCTGGCGATGCGGTTTGTTGAGATGGGCTTCAAGCTGGTTGCAACGCATGGCACTGCCGATATTTTGGAAGCGGCCGGGATGCAGGTGGAGCGCGTGTTTGCCGTGAAGGAAGGCCGGCCGAATGTGGTCGACCTGATCAAGAGTGATCGGATCCAGTTGATTGTGAATACGCCGAGCGGGCAGATGAGCGTATTCGATGAGGCGGCGATTCGTCGTGCGGCCGTGAGTGCGCGCGTGGCTACGATTACGACGCTGGCGGCGACCAGGGCGGCGGCGGATGGGATCGAGTCTCTGCAGAAGGGCGAATATCACGTGGAGTCCTTACAGGAGTTGCATGCGGAGCGTGCTTTGACGGTGTAGGAATCTCTCCTGTGCTGAAGTCGCGTGGATGTAGCTCTATGAATGGCAGGGCTGTGGCAGATGGGATCTGCCGCAGCCGGGTGGGGGCCCGGGCGGTAGAAGGATGCGTTGTGGTTGGGGTAGCGGTAGACTTGTAGGGATGCTATTCGATGGGATCCATATACCGCTGACGGTGCCGTTTACTCGCGACGGCGAGATGTATTTGCGCAAGCTGGAATATAACGTGGGACGCTACTCGCTGGGACCGGCGGCGGGATTGGTTGCGCTGACCTCGGAGTGTGAGGGGGCGGCGCTGTCGGATGAGGAGATTGGCGAGGCGCTGCAGGTGATTGGAGCGTCAGCCGCGCCGGAGAAGGTGCTGGTTGCGGCGATTGCGAAGGACAGCGTTCGTGGTGCGCTGGCGATTGCCAGGCAGGCTGAGGCGGCGGGGTTCGATGCGGTGCTGGTGGATGCGCCCCCACAGTGGGCACGGCTGAATAACGAGAAGGATGTGCTGCTGTTCTTTCGGGCGGTGGCGGATGCATCACCGCTGCCGGTGCTGCTGGGCAGCGAGATGGATGCGTTGGGTTTTCCGATTTCAGTAGAGATGATTGGCGTGCTGGCGCGGCATCCAAATGTGTATGGGATGTATGACGACGAGTTGACGGTGGAGCGGTATCAGGCGATTGCCAGGACAACGCGCGAGGTGAAGCGCGAGGTGGCGGTGACGACGGTGTTCGCTCCGGTGACTGGGCGGATGCTGCGCCGTGGACAGCCGGAGGGCGGGCTGGTGTCGGCCGAAGCGCTCGTCGGTGGGGCAGCGGTGGCTGCGGAGGCAAAGGTGCTGAAGACGCGGACGAAGACGGTGGGATTCCAGGTTATGTCGGCCGGGAGCGCGCGGGGGTTGGTGGAGTTGCTGGCGGCGGGGGTTCCGGGTGCGATGCCGGCACTTTCGGCGTGTGCGCCGCAGGGGTGCTATGAGGCGTTTGCGGCGTTCAAGGATGGTGATCCGGCGCTGGCTGCGGAGAAGGGCGAACGGCTGCTGGAGGCTGATGCCGCGATTCTCGGGTTGGGAATTTCCGCGGTGAAATATGGGTGTGACTGGAATGGATTTTATGGTGGCTCGCCGCGATTGCCTCGGCTGCCGTTGAATGCTGAGGGGAGAGCGGTGGTGGAACGGGTGCTGGCGGGGATGCGGAATTAGCGCGAGCGACGGAAGAGCGCCGAGATGGAGCGTTGGGGAAAGTGCAGAAGCAGATTCCTGCGCTGCGCTGCGGAATGACAACCAAAGAAGCAACGGCAAAGGCTTTGACGCTGAGGGCACGAAGTTAGCCACGTTTCGCGGAGGAGTGGAAACCCCGGTCTCAGAAGTGAGACCGGGGGCACCCGTCATTAGCTAGACTTGGGGAAAACTCGTTACTCGTGGGAGTGGAGGGCGTTTAGTTTGGCGCGGGCCTGGGAGGCTTCGGGGGAGACCGGGAAACGCTGGATGAGGGTGCGGAGCTGGTGCTCACCAGCGGCGACCTCCTTGGCGTCGATCAGGGCGTAAGCCTTGTGGAGTTCTGCGGGGGGAATTTTAGCGTTGTCGGGGTAGTGGGTGATGACCTGGTCATAGTTCTTGATGGCGACCGAGGGCTTGTGGGCGCGCATGGCCATCTCACCGAGGTAGAAGTAGGCGTTGCCGGAGAGGTTGTCGTCGGGGTAGGCCTTGATGAGGTCGGTGAACTCGGAGGTGGCGAGAGGGTAGCGGGCAGAGATGTAGTCGGAGTAGGCACCGCGGTAGAGGTCGCCGGCGGCGGGCTTGACGGGCACGGCAGGAGCGGGGATGGGCTCGGTGGCTGAGGTGTTGGGGAGAGGTGTGGCGGTGCTGTCGCCGGCGGGGGCGGGCGCGTTGGAGGGTGAGGCTGGGGAGTTGGGCGCGGCGACGGGATTGCCTGCGGGGATGCCGGCCTGGGGAAGATTGGTGAGGACGGCGTTGGCGGTCTGCTGCTGGCTCTGGATGTTGCCGAGGGATTTTTCCATGCGGTCCATGCGCGCCTTGAGCTCATCGAGGGAGTCGTTGAGGGACTGAACCTGGCCGGAGAGTTGCTGATTGCTGGCGGCGTCGGCGGATTGCAGGTTCTGCATGCCGAGCTTGAGGCCGTCGACGGAGACAGACATCTTGTTGATGGAGTCGGCGGTCTGCTGGACGAGGTCCTTGAGGACGCCCATGCGCTCGTCGTTGGACTGCTGGAGACGGGCGACCGCGTCCTGAAGCTGCTGGACCTGGGTCTGGAGCTGGATCATGTCCTTGTTGACGGCGCGGGCGGGAGAAGAGGCTAGCGCGGCGAAGAGGACAGTCGCTGCGGCCGTGCGTGCGGCGATGCGAAGCAAGGGGCGGAGAGAATGAGAGCGGGTCATACGAGTTGAACTCCTCGCCGTCCCATGGATGAGACGGGTGCATTACAAGAATAAGGGCCGCGGCGCTAACCGCCAATAGTAGGCGATTAGCGTAACGCGGCCCCGTGATACATCACTAGCGGTCGATGGAGAATTGGTCGCGGCGATTTTGCTGCCAGCAGCTCTCGGTCTGTTCGGTGCAGAACTGCTTCTCCTTGCCGTAGCTGACGACACGGATGCGGTCACCGGCTACGCCGGCTGCGACGAGTGCGGTCTTGGCGGCGTTGGCGCGATTTTCACCGAGGGTGATGTTGTACTCGGCTGAGCCACGGTCGTCGCAGTAGCCGCCGATGAGGATCTTGATGGCGGGATGGGCGTTGAGGTAGGCGGCAGCAGAGGTGATGGAGGTGGCGGCCTGCGGGCTGAGGTCGTAGCTGTCGTAGGCGAAGAAGATGTCCTGCACGTTGGCCTGGAACTGAGCGTCAGAGCCAGCGGCTCCGTTGTTATCGGCCGGAGCAGCGGGAACCTCGGGGACGCGGACGGTAACGCGGACGTTGGCTTCGGTGGTGCCGCCGTCGTTCTTGGCTACGAGGTGGAAGTTGGTGGAGCTGGAGGGAGATACGGTCTGGGTGCCGTTGACGGGGACTTCGCCGATGCCGTCGATGCTGACACTGGTGGCATTTGAGGTGCGCCAGTTGAGGACGACGGACTGGCCAAGATCAATGGCCATGGGGTCAGCCGTGATGGAGGCGGTTGGCGGAGCGATGGTTGCGGGAGCGGTTGCAGCGGCGGGGGGAGGGGCGGCCTGCTTTTTGTGGCAGCCTGCTGCGGTCAACAGAGCAAGAGTTGCAACGAGTGCGGCCTTATTCAAGAACGACGTGCGATGAGCTAGCATAAGATCCTCTTCGGTTCGATTTTGTACGGCGATGTGATGGACGGGAAGCAAGTTATAAAGTCGTGACTGTTGTAGGAAAATGTGGCCCGGGATTCATCTGTGAAATCTTCACCTACTATCCTACTTCCAACTCCAGTTAGGCATGTCGGCTCCGGACTCAGTGAGGGCACGTTTCTGGGTGCCGTCGGCGAGCATGGTCATGATGCGGTTGTGGCTGTCGATGCCGTCGGGGGAGTTGGCGAAGGCGATGTGGCGGCCGTCGGGGGACCAGGTGGGGAAGTCGCAGCGGCCGATGTCGTGGGTGAGCTGAATCCAGCGTTTGGTGGCGACCTCCATGACGTAGATGTCTTGACCGCCGGGAGCACCGGGTCCGTAGTGACGGTCCCAGGCGAAGGTGATGAACTGGCCGTTGGGGGACCATGAGGGCGAGGTGGCATAGCCGCCGTCGGTCATGCGGGTGACGCCGGAGCCGTCAGAGTCCATGATGTAGAGCTGGGGAAGGCCGGTGCGTCCGCTGATCCAGGCGATCTGCGCGCCGGTCTTGGGATTCCATGCGGGCGAGACGTCGGGACCCTTGTAGTTTGTGATGCGGTGAGCAACGGCTCCCTGAGGATCGGAGACCCATATTTCAGGATCGCCGGTGCGGGAGGAGGAGAAGGCGAGTTGTTGCCCGCTGGGCGACCATGCAGGCGAAAGGTTGGTGCCGCCGACGGAGTTGAAGCGCACGAGGCGGCCGAGGAGAAGCGAGAACATTTTGATCTGGAAGCCGTCGCGGCCGAGCGCGCTGAAGGCGAGCAGGGAGTTGTCGGGGGAGACGCGGGGCGAGATGGAGTCCTCGCCGAGGTGGGTGACGGCGTGCTGGTTGGCGCCGTCGTAGTCCATCATCCAGATTTCCTTGACGCCGGGGCTGGTGTGTTTGGAGTAGAAGATTTTGGATTCGGCGATGCCGGGAGTGCCGCCGCTGAGCCGGAAGATGATGTCATCGGCAAACTGATGGGCGAGTTGACGGGCCGTATCATCGCTGGCAGTGCCAAGGTATTGCTTGGCAAAGACCTGCGGGTATTGTGTGTTCTTGGAGTCGTCGAGGAAGCCATTGGCTACGAGGTTGGGGCCCTGGACGGAGAGATTGCCGAAGGCGACCATGGCGGCGCTGGTGGGGGCCTGGGACCACTGGGCAAGATTGATTTCGGCTGGAGTGCCGGGGGTAGTCTGGGGGAGAAGGCTCTTGGAGACGACGTCAAAGATGCCGGCAGAGTTGAGGTCGGAGAAGAGAACGGCGTCGAAGGTGTGCGTGTAAGCGTCGGCGGTGGGCGCGGCGGACTTGAAATTAGCGGCGGCGAGACGGATGCTTGAGGCGCCGGAGCTGGTCTCAAGATGGAAGGTGTCCTGCGCGCGGAGGGTGGAGGCGGAGAGCAGAAGAAACAGGGATGCAACCAGCGGGAGGGTGGGCCAGGATTGCATACGTCGTGCGAATCGATTCACTATTCTTTTCTCCAGTGGATGGTGCTTGATCGGGTGCTGGGTGGTTGGATGCTCAAAATGCTTCGCTACTTATGGTAGACGCAGGGAAGGTGCAATTTCGGAGTGAGCAGACGGCCGGTCATTGGAGATGGTAATCAAAGGTGTACTCCACGGTGATTTGATTGCCGGCGGGCAGGGGGCCAAAGGTGTCGATGCGCTGCAGGGCGCGGAGAGCAGAGGTGTCGAGCGTGGGCGAGCCGCTGGGGGTGAGGACGTGGACGTTGGCGGGGGTGCCGTCACGCTCGATGTTGAAGAGGAGCGTGGTGCGCTTGCCCTGCGAGGCGCGGGGATCGGCTTCTGTGGTGTACCAGTTCTGCGCGACCTTCTGGCTGACGATCTGGACGTAGTAGGCGTAGCGGTTGCCGAAGGTGCGGTCCTGTACGGTGGCGGTGGCGGTGCCGTTCTTGAGCTGGGTGATGGACTGCGGGAGTTGCGTTGCGCTTTCGCCGGTCTGGGCCTTGGCGGTGGCGGGGGTTGGTTGAGGATGCTTGGGCGGTGCGGGCGTGGGAACGGGGCCTAGCTTTTTGGGCTGGGTCTTGCTCTTGACGAGGAGGTCGGTCTCGCGGGGCGGCGGGGCGACGGCCTCTTTGGGCGGAGGGACGGGGGCGGCGCTGGCGTGGTCGGGGGCGAGGACGGACTTGTCGACGGGCTGATACTTCTGCGGCAGGGGGATGGCGGAGACCATTGAGGCCTGGATGGCTCCGACGGAGGAGGCGTCCTCGCCCCAGTGGCTGCTGGTGTGGTCGAGGAAGATGCCGACGGCGATGAAGACCGCGGCGATGAGGACGTGCAGCGCGATGGCACCAAGGACGCCGCGACGGAATTGGTCGTCCGGGGTGGGTCGCGAGATGGCTTCGGTGGTCATGGGTTCGTGGGTGTGGGCGGGACTAAGTGCCTTGACGCAATGGGCGCGAAGTTAGCAAAGTTTCGCGACGTGGAACAGGTGACGGCGGAAGAAGAAGCAGATCCCTGCGGGATGACAACCAAAGAAGCAAGGGCAACGACAACAGCAACGACAAAAGCAAGGGCAACGACAACAGCAACGACAAAAGCAAGGACAACAACAACTACAGGGGTCCTTCGCTTCGCTCAGGATGACGGCGTGGAACTCGGGGTGACGAAACGTTGGGGGTTGTGAGAATCATTTTTGCAGGGGTTGGGTGACGATGCTGATGTTGCTGATGCCGGCCTGCTTGACGGCATCCATTACGGAGGCAAAGGCACCGAAGGGGACTGCTTCGTCGGCGCGGACGTAGATGACTTTCTTCTCGTTTTTGGGGTTGGCCGCGAGGATCGAGGAGAGGTCGTGGATGTTGACGGGCTTGTCCTGGAGGAAGACGTTCTGGTCCTTGTCGATGGTGACGACGAGATGGACTTCAGTGAGCTGGTTGACCATGCGAGTGTGCGGGACAGCAACTTGAACGCCGCTCTGGAGAACGGGCGCGGTGAGCATGAAAATGAGCAGCAAGACCAGGACGACGTCGACCAGTGGCGTGATATTGATGTCGGACAGTGCGGTCTGGGTTTTGCCTCGCGCAGTGAAGGCCATGGTTAGGATTGCCTCCGGCGAGGATCTTCAGGCGGCGGAGGTTGGGTGCCGGGCTGGAAGCGGGCAGCGTTCTCGATGGCGTTGAGGAGTTCGCGGCCGAAGTCGTCCATGCGTGCGGCAAACTCGCGGAGACGGGCGGTGAGTTGGTTGTAGCCCATGACGGCGGGGACGGCGACGATGAGGCCGGCGGCGGTAGTGATGAGCGCCTCGGAGATGCCCGGAGCAACTGCGCGGAGGGTGGCGGCGCCGGCGGTGCCGAGGCCATGGAAGGCGTCGATGATACCCATGACGGTGCCGAAGAGGCCGACGAAGGGACCAACCTGCGCGATCGTAGCCAGCCACGTCATGCGGCTTTCCATGAGGGTGAGGGCTTCGGATGAGGCGGTCTGGGCGGCGCGCTCGAGGCCCTGGGGGTTCGGGGGAGTGCCGCGGCCACCGCTCTGGCGCTGGTACTCGTCGTGGATCTCGTTGAAGACTTCGACGAGGGGGCTCGGCTTGAACTGGTCGGAGACGGCTGCGATCTCCGAGAGGCGGCCAGACTTGCGAAAGGCGCGGAGAAAGCGGCGATTCTGAGTGTCAGCGGCTTTGAAAGAGCGCCACTTGGAGATCATGACGGCCCAGGAGAGAATGCTCATGACAAGCAAGAGTGCGAGCACGGTGAGCGCGGTGGGACCGCTGTTGTGCAGCATCTCGACGAGAGCGCTGGAGGATTGGCCGGTAGGAGCGGGGCTCAGAGCAGCGTCGGTGGGGACCTGGGTGGCTGCGTCCTGGAAGAAGAGAGCGAGAGCGAACAGTGTCATAGGCGTCAATACCAAGTGTAACTGGCGGTGGGATGAGGATGCGAACCTTGGATGGTACGTTGGGGGATGCGGGCCTCGATGGGCTTGGTGGGGGAGGCGAGGGCCCAGGGCTGAAGCCCCTGTTGGTGGGGAGGGTGGGCAAGGGGCTGAAGCCCCCTGCTAATCCGGAAGGGCAAGAGCAGAAGCAACAGCAAGGGCAACAGCAGATTCCTCCGCTGCGCTGCGGAATGACAACCAGAAAGGCAACGGCAACGGCAACAGCAAGGGCAAAAGCAAGGGCAACAGCAAAGGCAACAGCAAGGGCAACAGCAAAGGCCAATACGGAGATACTTCGCTTCGTTCTGGATGACGGCATGCATGGGGGAGGCGTGCCGGGGCACGGCCTTCATGGGGGATGGAGAAAAAAATGCGCGGCCGGGCTTCGGCTCCTGCTATGCTCTTGCGTGAAAGAGACCAATGCATGCTGCTGGAACTGCGCGCTGAGAATTATGCTGTGATCGACCACGCGGTGGCCGTGTTCGGACCGGGGTTGAACCTGTTGACAGGGGAGACGGGGGCGGGCAAGTCGATATTGATTGACGCGCTGGCGCTGATGCTGGGGGGAAAGGCGTCGAGCGATGTGGTGCGCTTTGGAGCCGAGAAGGCTGTGCTGGGGTGCGTGTTTGAGTCGACGCCGGGAGCAGAGGAGATTCTTGAGGCAAACGGGATTGACCCGGAGGGAGATGAGATTCTGCTGCGCCGCGAGATTGGCTCCAGTGGCAAGGGGCGGGTGTTTGTGAATAATCAGCCGGCGACGGTGGCCGTGCTGCGGTTGCTGGCTCCGGAACTGGCGCTGGTGCATGCGCAGTCGGAGACGCTGGTGGCGTTTGATGCGGCGCAGCAAAGGATGCTGCTGGACCGGTTTGGGGACATTGGCTGCGAGGAGGTGGGGGCGGCCTATGCGCAGTGGCGTGAGGTGGAAGGGCGGATTGCCGAATTGCGGAGCGCGGAGCAGGATCGACTGAGATTGATGGATTTGTGGAGCTTTCAGGCGAAAGAGATTCAATCTGTGGGCATTGTGGATGCAGAGGAGGATGTGCGGCTGGAGGCCGAGAAGCGGGTGCTAGCCAACTCGGAGCGACTGTTTGCGGGGGCGACGGCGGCGCAGGAGTTGCTGTATGAGGCAGAGGTTTCAGCCGAGACGTTGCTGGGGGGAGCGCTGCGGCACGTGGAGGACTTGGCGCGGTTTGATGAGCAGTTCAAGGAGACAGCGCAGCAGTTGGCTGCGGCCAAGGCGGGGGTCGAGGACGCGGCGGCGACGTTGAGGGATTTTGCGGGGAAGGTGACAGCATCGCCGGAGCGACTGGGGGAGATTGAGGACCGGCTGGCGGCGCTGGACAGGCTGAAGCGAAAGTACGGTAGCAGTCTGGCGGAGGTGGTGGCGTTTGGGGCGGAGGTGGCGGGGAAGTTGGCGGATCTGGAGAATCGGGATGCTCGGCTGGCGGAGTTGGAGAAAGATCTGACGCTGGCTGCGGCGAAGTATATGGTGCTGGCGCGGAAGCTCTCGGCGGAGAGAGGCGCGGCAGCGAAGAAGCTGGCGAAGGTGGCGGAGCGGCAGATTAATGAGTTGGCTATGCAGACGCGGTTTGAGGTGGTGGTGGCTTCGCGCGAGGAGGTGGAGGCCTGGACGGCGTTTGGATGGGACAGGGTGGAGTGCAGGATTGCGACGAATCCGGGGGAGCCGCTGAAGGCGCTGACGGAGATTGCGTCGGGGGGAGAGATGAGCCGGGTGATGCTGGCTCTGAAGGTGAGCGTGGAGGAGGGGGTGGCTGTGTCGAAGCGGCGGAAGAGCGCGCTGCCGCGGACACTGGTGTTTGATGAGATCGATATTGGCATTGGCGGACGTGCGGCGGAGGCTGTGGGGCAGAAGCTAAAGACGCTGTCGGTGGCGCAGCAGGTGATCTGCATTACGCACCTGCCGCAGATTGCGGCGTTCGCGGACCAGCACTTTTTGATTGAGAAGGCGGAACGCGGAGGACGGACGCAGACCGGCGTGCGGCGGATGGAGCAACGCGAGCGGGTGGAGGAGATTGCGCGGATGCTGTCGGGGGCGAGCCTGACGGAGACGTCGCTGCGGCACGCGGAGCAGATGCTGAAGTCGTCCTGCGATCCTGCGCGGACGGCGGGAGTCAAGGGCTAGCGGGGGGAGCTTCAGGTTGTGGGGATAACCTCTGGTGGGCTGGGTGATTCTGAAGAGGTATTGCCCAGGGAAGGTTGAGTATGTCTGGAAGAAAGAAGTGTGCGCCCGATATGTAGCTGCAGGGTGCCCGAGGGAAAGACGTATTGCTCGCAGGTGTTTGCGGACAGTAGGGAATGACGGAGATCAAGTGCGACTGCAAGCATAGCGTCTGCTCGGGGAGCCAGGCGGGCCGAGTGTGTGCGGGTTGTGCTGTTGCGGTTGATGTCAGGCGAACGAGCATCTACAACCGCAGGAGACAGGGGGCTCTGCACCCCAGCGAGCAAAGGACGCACTCGCCGGGGACCCAGCTCTCCGCTGCGTTTTGCAAAAGACGCGCGGCTGGGGTCGAGAGGACGTTGTTCCGGTGGAGATGAGTCTTTTCGGGAGTGCCTGGTGGAGACTTAGGGGAAGAAAGCGCGAAGATCAGTCATGGAGATTTGCACCGATTCTGGTTCGCCGGAATGGGGCTAATCGGTGCGGCTGGGGGCCGAAAAAGGTATACTTGGGGAGTGACTGACCCGATTGTATCTCCCGCCGACGTAAAACAACCTGAGGGCGAAACCACCACAAAACGAGTTCTCCTGCTGAAGCCCCGAGGCTTCTGCGCGGGGGTGGTGCGCGCTATCGACATCGTCCAGATTGCGCTGGATACATTTGGCGCGCCAATTTACGTGCGGAAAGAGATCGTACACAACAGCTATGTGGTGAATGATCTGGCGCAGAAGGGCGCGATCTTCGTCAATGAGCTGGATGAGGTGCCGGAGGGCGCGCGGGTGATTTACTCGGCCCACGGGGTGTCGCCGGCGGTGTGGGAGAGTGCGCGGGAGCGGAAGCTGAAGGTCATCGACGCGACGTGCCCGCTGGTGACGAAGGTGCATATTGAGGCGATCAAGTTCGCCAAACAGGGATATTCGCTGGTGCTGGTGGGGCATCGGGATCATGAAGAGGTGCAGGGGACGCAGGGCGAGGCTCCGGATGTGACGCAGGTCGTGTCGACTGTGGAGCAGGTGGAGGCGCTGGTGGTGCCGGATCCGAACAAGGTGGCGTACCTGACTCAGACGACGCTGTCGCTGGATGAGGCGCGATACATGATTGAGGCGCTGAAGAAGAAGTTTCCGAACATTGCGGGGCCGCATGCGCAGGATATTTGCTATGCGACGGAGAATCGACAGACTGCAGTGAAGAATGTGGCACATGGAGCGGATCTGGTGCTGGTGGTGGGTTCGCGGAACAGTTCGAACTCGAACAGGCTGGTTGAGGTTTCGCAGAATATCGGGACGCAGTCTTACCTGATCGACAAGGCTGAAGATATCAAGCTGGATTGGCTAGCAGGCGTGACGACGGTGGCGATTACGGCGGGCGCGTCGGCACCGGAGATTCTGGTGCAGGAGGTCGTGTCATATCTGCAGGGTAAGGGATATGGTTCGGTTGAAGAGGTTGAGGTGATGCCGGAGAATGTGCGCTTCGGATTGCCGCCGGAGATTGTGCAGGCGATTGCTGCGGCGCCACCGCGAACAGTGAGTTTGTAGGTTGAGGCTATTGTCTGAAGTAGTTGCTGAAAAGTTGAAGTCGGGTGACGCCGATATCGATCAAGAACCCATGAGTACACAACGACCCAATCCGCAAGGAACACCGAAGCAGCCGCGGTTTGGGCGACTCGACCTGGCGATGGAGCGGGTGAGCGAGGGTATCGCCAAGTCCGTGGCGTGGCTGATGGGGGAGCAGCACGAGCAGGGGTACTGGTGCGGTGAACTGGAAGCGGACTCGATGCTGGAGGCCGATTACATCTACATGCATGCGCTGCTCGGGACGGGCGATCGCGGACGGATGGAGCGCGCGATCAACGAGATTCTGCGGCACCAGAATGAAGATGGCGGGTGGAGCCTGTATCCGGGCGGGCCGTCGAATGTGAACTATGGGGTGAAGTGCTACCTGGCGCTGAAGTTGATGGGCTGGACGGCCGACCATCCGTTGATGGTGAAGGCGCGGGAGAATGTGCTGGCGCTGGGCGGCGTGGTGGAGTGCAACACGTTCACGAAGATGTATCTGTGCTCGATGGGGCAGTACGACTACGACGCGGTGCCAGCGGTTCCGCCGGAGATCATCTTATTTCCGAACTGGTTTTACTTCAATATCTATGAGATCAGCGCGTGGTCGCGCGCGATTCTTGTGCCGCTGTCGATCATCTACGCGAAGAAGCCGTTCAAAAAGCTGGCTCCGGAACAGACGATTGACGAGTTGTTTGTGGGCGGGCGCGAGAACGCGAATTTGCACCTGCGGCTGGACAAGAAGCGCTTGATCTCCTGGCGCAACTTCTTTTTGTTTACGGACCGGCTGGCGCATTGGTCGGAGCGGGTGCATATTCGGCCTCTGCGGAAGATGGCGCTCAAGAAGGCCGAGAAGTGGATGCTGGACCACTTTGAGCGGTCGGATGGTTTGGGCGCGATCTATCCGGCTATGCTGAACGCGATTGTTGCACTGGTGTACCTGGGGTACTCGAAGGACGACCCGCAGGTGATCCGGGCGATGGATGAGTTTGAGAAGCTGGGGATCGACTGCCCGAACGGGACGCTGGAGTATCCGACGCCGACTTTCCGGATGCAGCCGTGCTTTTCGCCAGTGTGGGATACGGCGCAGGTGCTGTCTACGTTTGGCGAGGTGGGTGTGCCGCGGACCGATCCGCAACTGGTGAAGGCTGCGGACTGGCTGTTAAGCAAGGAGATTCGGTACAAGGGCGACTGGTCGCATAACGTGAAGAACGTGGACGCGAGCTGCTGGTGCTTCTTCTTCAACAATGACCATCAGCCCGATGTGGACGATACGGGCGAGGTGCTGCTGGCTCTGAAGGCCGTCGATAACCCGCGCGAGCGTTACCAGCATGAGGTGACGCAGCGGTCTATTGATTGGGTCTTCGCGATGCAGTGCAAGAACGGCGGGTGGGCTTCGTTTGACAAGGACAACACGAAGAAGATGTTCGAGTCGATTCCGTTTGCTGATCATAATGCGATGATCGATCCGCCGTCGGCGGACATTACGGGGCGAATTCTGGAGATGCTCGCGTCGTATGGCTATAGCCGCCGGGACAAGCGGGTGGAGAAGGCGATCCAGTTCATCCTCAAGGAGCAGGAGTCGGACGGTGCGTGGTTCGGGCGCTGGGGTGTGAATTATCTGTATGGCACGTTCCTGGTGCTGCGCGGGCTGGAGGCGATGGAGTACTCGTACCTGGAGCCGGCGGTGCAGCAGGCGGCGGAGTGGATTCGGATGGTGCAGAACGCCGACGGCGGGTGGGGAGAGACGTGCGGAACGTACGATGATCCGAACCAGCGCGGGGTTGGGCCGTCGACCCCAAGCCAGACGGCGTGGGCGCTGCTGGGGTTGCTGGCTGCGAATGATACGCGGTCGGATTCGGTGGCCAAGGGCATTCGGTGGCTGGTGGAACGCCAGCACGAGGATGGTTCCTGGGAGGAGCTAATGCCGGGGAGAAACGGCGAAAGCTACTACACTGGAACAGGGTTTCCGCGGGTATTTTACCTGGGATATCACCTGTACAAGCAGTACTTCCCGCTGCTGGCGCTGACGACGTATCGGAAGGCGCTGGAACGTGGGGAACGGGAAGCGTAGGGCTGGGCTGCAGCATCGAATCGGCAGGTAGCAATGTCTACAAGTTTGCAAGGCAAAGGTTTTTGGAGCATAAGGAGTTTTTCTCATGGGAATTCCCATCTCGCAGATGTTCACCGTGACGACGTACGTTCTGAAGCAGAAGCTTTCGGGGCGGAAGCGTTACCCGCTGGTGCTGATGCTGGAGCCGCTGTTTCGCTGTAACCTGGCGTGCGCCGGCTGTGGCAAGATCCAGTATCCTGCGCATATTCTGAAGGCGCAGTTGACGCCGGAGCAGTGCTTCAAGGCGGTGGAAGAGTGCGGGACGCCGATGGTGTCGATTCCAGGCGGAGAGCCGCTGCTGCATCCGAATATGCCGGAGATTGTTGAGGGGCTGGTGGCGCGGAAGAAGTACATCTACCTGTGTACGAATGCGCTGCTGCTGAAGGAGAAGCTGCACCTGTTCAAGCCGTCGAAGTACCTGAGTTTTTCGGTGCATCTGGATGGGCAGGAAGAGCACCATGATATGTCGGTGTGCCGCGAGGGTGGGCACGCGATTGCGATGGAGGGCGTGCGGGCGGCGGTGGCGGCGGGGTTCCGCGTGACGACGAATACGACGCTGTTCGATGGGGCGGATCCGAACTCGGTGCGCAGGCACTTCGATGAGCTGATGAGTGCGGGAGTGGAGAGCATGATGGTGTCGCCAGGCTACACGTACGACAAGGCACCGGACCAGAATCACTTTCTGGGAAAGGCTCGGTCGCGGAAGCTGTTTCGAGCGATTCTGTCGAACAGGAAGAAGAGCTGGCAGTTCAATACGCATCCTCTATTCTCAGAATATTTGATGGGCAAGCAGGACTTTGAATGCACGCCGTGGGGCATGCCGACTTACTCGATCTTTGGGTGGCAGAAGCCTTGCTACCTGCTGCAGGATGGGTATGCGGATACGTTCCAGGAGCTGCTGGATTCGGTGGATTGGGCGAAGTATGGCGCGAAGAGCGGGAATCCGCAGTGTGCGAACTGCATGGTGCACTCGGGCCATGAGGCTTCGGCGGTGGACTATAATTTCAGCTCGCTGAAGGGGTTTTTCCTGACCGCGAAGAAGTATATGTTCCCTTCGCTCTATGAGGATGAGGGAGCGCAGAAGCTGCTGAATGAGTGGAAGCCTGCGGGACATGGGCCGCTGGTGCAGATTGGCGACAAGCCTGCGGCGGTGGTGGTGACTACGTCGGTGGACGAGAGCATGACCAGCATGGCTGGCGACTGAAGATCGGAGATCAGGAATGGCGACTCTAGAGCAGGAACACTTGAAGATCAAGCAGCTGCAGCAGACATCTGCGGATGAGTTGGAGCATATTGAGGGACGCGAGCGGGAGAATCTGGAGGGGTGGATTCCGGAGCTGGCGACAGAGGCCGAGGTGCGTGAGGCGCTGGAGAAGGCGTTTGACTATCGCGGCGACGTGACGGTAACGCGCAAGGATGGAACGACGGTCGAGGGGTATCTTTATGACCGTCGCAGTGAGCCGACACTTGAGGCTTCACTGATACGGATTATTCCGACACCCAAGGAAGGTGTGCCAGTGGAACGCGTGATGGTGCGCTACTCGGAGATTGCGGCACTGCGGTTCAGTGGACGCGATACGGCAGCGGGCAAGACGTTTGACGCGTGGCTGAAGAAGTACTGGGAGAAAAAGGCTGCGGGCGAGACGAATATTCAGATTGAACCCGAGAAGCTTGACTAGGATCTCATGCGTTTGTTTGTAACGGGTGCGACCGGATTTGTGGGGGCGCATGTGGCGCAGATGGCGGCGGCGCAAGGAGCCGAGTTGCGGCTGCTGACGCGGACTAGCTCGAATACTTCGCGGCTGCCGGCGGGTGCGGATGTGGTGGTGGGGGATTTGCGCGCGCCGGAGGGGTTTCGGGCGGCGCTGGTGGGTTGCGATGCGCTGATTCATGTGGCCGCGGATTACCGGCTGTGGGTGCCGGACCCGGCGGAGATGTATAAGGCTAATGTCGACGGGACTAGGGAGTTGCTGCGGTTGGCGCGGGAGACTGGCGTGCGGCGCGTGGTGTATACGAGCAGCGTAGCGACGATGGGGTTCAAGATGGATGGGACGGTCGTCGATGAAGAGACGCCGGTGAGTGAAGCCGATATGATTGGCCACTACAAGCGTTCGAAGTGGATGGCCGAGCAGGTGGCGCTGGAGGCTGCGCGCGCGGGGCAGGAGGTGATCGTGCTGAATCCTACGACGCCGATTGGGGCGCTGGATACGAAGCCTACGCCTACCGGGCGGATCGTGATGGACTTTCTGAATGGGAACTTTCCGGCGTATGTGGATACGGGCCTGAACCTGGTGGATGTGGATGAGATTGCGCGGATGCATCTGGTGGCGCTGGAGCGTGGGCGCGTGGGCGAGCGGTACATTCTGGGTGGGGAGAATCTGACGCTGAAGCAGATTCTGGATCGGCTGGCGGCGATTACGGGGCTGAAGTCTCCAACGATGAAGGTGCCGCATGCGGTGGCGATGGCGTTTGCGTTTTTTGATGAGACGATCACGGGCAAGTTGCGGGGGAAGGAGCCTCGCGCGACCGTGGAGGCGGTGAGGATGGGGCGGAAGATGATGTTTGCGAGTTCGGCGAAGGCGGAGCGTGAGTTGGGGCTGCGGGTGGGGAGTGTCGAGGGAGCGCTGCGGGCGGCTTGTGCGTGGTTCTATCAGAACGGGTACGTGGATAAGACGCGGATGAGTTGTACGGGGTGTTAGGGCATTCGTTTCTGCAACCGAGCCTCAGGAACATTCGCTGAGTGCGTTGGCGATTTTGCGCTCATCGAGAGTCATCGCTGACGAGAAGAGCGTTTATGAGGACCTATGAAGCTCCGCGAAAGAACCATTCGACTCCATACCGGTCTGTGAAGCGTCCGTAGATGCCGAACGGCATCTGCTGTAGTTCGACCAAGAACTGTTGATCTGCACCCTCGCGGAGTTTGTGGAAGATCGGCAGAAGCTCCTCTAAGCTGTCTCCTAAGACATACATCGCAGTCGTATTGCCTTGCTGTCGCTGATGTACCGGGTGAAGCCAGTCGGTAGCTGAAAACTCCACCGCTTCACTTTGAAGAAGAGCGTAGGTGATCTTGTGATGTTGCTCCGGCAGGAACTGTGCCTTCATAGGCGTGTCTCCCAGTCGTGTCAGGTTCAGCGAGCCACCGAAGCATGTGCGGTAGAACTCCATCGCTTCAGCGCAGTTACCGTCGAACAGCAGGAATGGAGTCAAGCGGACCATAGGGGCCTCTCCTCGGGTAGGATCGCGGCTGCTTCATGGTAAATGGATCAGTCCTGATATGTCGGCTTATCGGAAGCAGACCGACCAGGTTTTCTCAACTGACGCCAGCAGGCCAAGTGACTCATCGAACCTTGTCTCCTTGCGATGTGCTTCAGGAGGGGTGGAAGCCGGCGAGGGAGAGTGCGGCGGGGACTTCGGGGTTGAGGGCGAAGGTGTCCCAGATGAGGCTGGTGCGGAGGTTTTCGGCCATCAGGACGGAGATGCCGAGGTCGATGCCGAGGCTGGTGGGCTGATACCAGTTGGCGGCGGGGTGGAAGGCGTCGCAGAAGCCGTAGCGGCCCCAGGCCTGGGCGCCGTAGTTGGACTTGAGGGATTCGAGGACGGTGAGGCACTGGTTAGGAAGGAAGGGGAGCGAACCGGCGGCGGCGCAGGGGACGACGGTGCCATCGATGGGACCCTGCGCGGGCGGGCCACCCCAGGCGACGTAGCCGTTGATGGACATGGAGGCGGTGATGCCCCAGTAGTCCTCGGTGTACCACTGCGGGTAGGAGAGGCAGAAGGTCTCGTGGGCCTGGGTGGCGGCGATGGAGTTGG
>JAJYBU010000070.1 GCA_021778845.1 Acidobacteriota bacterium | reverse complement strand
GCTGGGGGCGCTGTCCTTCTGGTTGAGCAGCGACCAGCCGATCATGGCGATGACGATGCCGCCGGAGACCTGCATGATGGGCAGAGAGATTCCGAAGAAGGCGAGCAGAGAGGAGCCGACCAGGGCGATGACCACCAGAAAGATGATGGTGTTAACGGCAATTTTGCGGGCGAGGGAGCGATAGGTTCCGATGGGGGCGAGCCCGACCAGGCCCAGGAAGACGAACGCAGAGCCCAGAGGATTGACCAGGGGGAGGAGTGCGCTAAAACCGAGAGCGAAGAATTTCCAGACAAGATACATGGGTGCCAGGAGGTGAAGATGTCGTTGCAGCGTTGATGCTTGAGGTGATTGTACGTCTGTGCCGTGGGTGAGATGGCGGGGTGCTTCTATTGGAGGGGCACTTTGCGTGGGGGATTGCCTACCAGCAGAGGGAGCTTGAGTTGAAAGGTGGAGCCTTTGCCTGGGCCTTCGCTGAGGGCCTGGACGCTGCCGCCGTGTTGATGGGCGATGGTTTGGACGAGGAAGAGGCCGAGGCCGGTGCCCTTGATCTTGACCTGATCGTTGGAGGGGGCGCGGTAGAAGCGCTTGAAGACGCGCTTGAGGTCGCGGGGAGCCATGCCGAGGCCGGTGTCAGTGATGGAGAGGACGACCCAGGTGTAACGCTCGATGCCCATGTGGCAGGTGATGTGTACGCCGTTGGGGGAGTATTTTACGGCGTTGTCGAGGAGGTTGAAGATGGCGGTGCGGAGATCTTCGATGTTGGCGAGGACGAAGAGGCGGACGCTGCCGGGTATGTCGTCGAGGGTGATGTCTTCGGGCTGGAGGTGGTGGCGAAGGAGGACGGTGGTGATGCACTCGGCGACGAGGGGGTGGAGTTCGACGCGGATGCGCTGCTGGACGCGCTGGCGCTGGCCGAGTTCGCCGGCCTTGAGGACGGTTTCGACGGTGGCGAGGAGACGGTCGCTGTCCTCGCGCATGATGGTGTAAAAGCGCTGGCGCTGCTGTTCGTCGACGGGGTGGCGCTGGAGGGTTTCGAGGTAGAGGCGGATGCTGGCGATGGGGGTTTTGAGTTCGTGGGTGACGGCCTTGAGGAAGGAGTCCTGGCGCTCGTTGCGGCGGACCTCGCGGACCAGGAAGACGGTGTTGATGACGACGCCGGCGATGAGGATGGCGAAGAGTACGACGCCGAGGAGATCGATGGCAAGGCGGCGGCTGTTGTTGTGGATCCAGGTGATGTTGAGGACGATGGCGAGGATGGTGAGACACACGCCCAGCGTGATGAAGAAGGCCTTCGCTCCGCCTCGGCGTGTGAGGTTCATGAATAAGAGGATAGAGGATAGAGCGTAGAGGATAGAGAAAAACTGAAAGGCCGCCTCCGAGGAGACGGCCTTTGGGCTCAAGCGACGAGGAAGTTAGTCCATGTATGCGCCGGCGGGCTTGGGGTTGTGCTTGTCGAACTGGGCGACCTGAACCTTTTTGGCGAGGCCGATTTTTTCGAGCAGCCAGATGCCGTAGTAGTTGATGTCGAACTCGTACCAGGCGAGGCCGTGACGGGCGCTGACGGGGTGGGCGTGGTGGTTGTTGTGCCAGCCTTCGCCGCCGGTGAGGATGGCGACCCACCAGTTGTTGCGGGAGTCATCCTTGGTCTCGAAGCGGCGCTTGCCCCAGAGGTGGGTGGCGGAGTTGACCAGCCACGTGGCGTGGAGGCCGATGGTGACGCGGAGGAAGGTTCCCCAGAGCATCATGCCGATGGCGCCGACGAGGCGATGGCCGGGCGAGAGTGCGGCTCCGATGGCTAGCTGCGCGAGGCCGGTGACGACCAACGGAATGTAGTGGTACTTCGAGAGCCAGACGTGGACGCGGTCGCGGGTGAGATCGGGAGCGTAGCGGCCGAGGAGAGCGGTCTCGGAGTGGAGTGCGCGACCGGAGAGAATCCAGCCGGCGTGGGCCCACCAGGTGCCGTCGTGCGGGGTGTGGGGATCGCCTTCCTGGTCGGAGTTCTGATGATGCACGCGGTGAGTGGCCACCCAGAAGATAGGTCCACCTTCGAGGGCGAGGCAGCCGCAGGCGGTGACGAAGTACTCCAGCCACCTAGGCACGCGATAGCCGCGATGCGTGAGCAGGCGGTGGTAGGCCATGCCGATGCCGACGTTGATGGCGAAGAAGTACATGATGAAGAAGGCAGCGAGGTTCTTCCAGGAGAAGAAGAAGAGCGCGGCGATGGCGCCGACATGGAAGAGCCCCATGGCGATGGTGGTGATCCAGTTGATGCGACCCTGCTGATGCTCGCGGCCCATGCGCAGATCCTGCTTGATCTTCTGCGTGACTTGCTGGACGGCGAGGAGAGGGCTGGCAGGTGTGGCGGCTCTCTGTTCAACTTCAGGTAACGTGGAGTTCATCTTAGGGCTTTGTCCTTGGGAGTATGGTGAAGTTCTAGTCCTATAGCTGACGATACTCGGAGGATGAAGCCGCGTGTGTAAGACATTTGTAATGGCAATATTGAGGGCTCTGAACAGGCGGGGTGGGTGTTTCGGGGCTGTGGCGGTGGCGCTGAGCCTGGGGGTGTTGCAGGCCCGGACGACGGCGCAGACGGTGGTGAATCTGCCATCGAGTAAGCAGTTGCTGCTGCCTGTGGTGGGCGATCCGCAACGGCTGAACAGTCTGCCGATGTCGCTGGCCGTGTCGCCGGATGGGCGATGGGTGGTGAGCCTGAATGCGGGCTATGGGACGGTTGAGTCGGACTATGCGCAGTCGCTGGCGGTGATGGATACGAAAACGGGCCTTGTGAGAGACTTTCCGGATGAGCGCGTAGGTGAAGGGGCTGCGCAGACGTTCTTCTCCGGGCTGGCGTTTGGCGCGGATGGAACGAAGGTGTATGTGAGCGTGGCGTCGTCGACCGATCCGGTGGGCGATGGGGGGAAGAAGACGGGCAATGGGATTGCGGTGTATGGGTTTGCGGATGGGGAGTTGACGCCGCAGGGATTCCTGAAGCTGCCGCTGGTGAAGCTGGCGGAGGGAAGGCATACGGCGTATCGCGAGGCGGATGGAGGAACGCTGGGAGTGTCGTATCCGGCGGCGATTGCTGTGGTGCCTGCGGAATCGGGTGGACATGAGCGGCTGCTGGTGGCGGAGAACCTGTCGGACTCGGTGGTGTTGATGGACGCGCAGACGGGGGAGATTGAGCGGACGTTCGATGTGAGCGAGAGTGTGGATGTGCCGTCGACGTATCCGATTGCGCTGGCGGTGACGAAGGATGGGCGGCGGGCGTTTGTGGCGCTGTGGAATGCCAGCGAGGTGGTGGAGTTGGACCTGGCGAGCGGCAAGGTGGTGCGGAGGCTGGCGCTGCTGAAGCCAAGGTCGGCGATTGCGCCGGGGACGCATCCTTGTGCGCTGCTGCTGGATGAACGCGCGGGGGTGATGTATGTGGCGCTGTCGAACCGCGATGCGGTGGCGGCGGTGTCAATTGGGACCGCGCGCGCGCCGGAGCTGGCGGTGAGAGGGTACTTTGATACGCGGCTGCCGGGGCAGAGCTACTTTGGTGCGGAGCCGGTGGCGCTGGCGATGAATGCGGGCGGGACGCGACTGTATGCGGCGGATATGGCGTTGGATGCGGTGGCGGTGCTCGATCCGCGCAGGCTGCGCGGGGTGGAGAAGGCCAAGGGGTTTGTGGAGCCGATGGGGTTTGTGCCGACGGAGTGGATGCCGCTTGCGGTGTTGTCGAGTGGCGGGAAGCTGTATGTGACGACCGATAAGGGTAAGGGAACGGGGCCGAACGACGCGCCGCAGAGAGTGGCAGCAGGGGCTTCGGGTGCACCTGTGCATGGGACTTCGACGTATATTGCGACGCTGCTGTATGGGTCGCTTGCGGCGTTGGATGAGAAGGCTGTGGATGGAGGGTTGAAGGCTTCGACGGAGGTGGTGCTGGAGTCGAACCGGATGAAGGCCGCGAAGGAGACGATTGGGTTTGCGGGTGGGAAGAACCCGATCAGGCATGTGATCTACATCATCAAGGAGAACCGGACGTACGACCAGGTGCTGGGTGACCTGAGTAAGGACGGGAAGACAGTGGGCAATGGCGATGCGGCGCTGACGATGTATGGTGCGGCGGTGACACCGAATCAGCATGCGCTGGCATTGCAGTTTGGGGTGCTGGATAACTTCTATGACTCGGCGGAGGTGTCGGGCGATGGACATGTGTGGTCGAATGCGGCGATTGGCACGGACTATCTAGAGGACACGTGGCAGCAGAACTATCGTGGGCGGCAGCGCACGTATGACTACGAGGGAATGGTTGCGGATGGGTATCCGCTGCTGCAGCATATTCCGGATGTGGTGGAGCCGCGGAGTGGTTATATCTGGACGGATATGACCGCGCATGGAAAGACGATCTATCACTTTGCCGAGTATGTTTCGTCGGTGTTCTGCGGGGAGAAAGCGGCGAAGAAGATGGAGGTGAATCCGCAGCAGGGTGCGATGTCGGGCGGCGAGGTGGGGTGTGCTACGCCAGTGATATTGCCCGGGGAAGAGTTGCCTGAGGAGTGGGGCGGCGGGAAGAACCTGTGGCCGTGGGCGATACCACGGCTGGCCTATAACGTGGCCACGAAGCCGGAGTTGGTGGGACACTTTGCGGCAGAGTCGCCGGACTTTAATTTGATGGTGCCGGATCAGATTCGGGTGAATGTCTTCCTGAGACATCTGGCGGTTTGGGAGAAGGACCGAGCGGTGGGCAAGGACACGATGCCGAACTTTATTCAACTGCGGCTGCCAAATGATCATACGGCGGGGACGCGGCCGGGAGGGCCGTCTCCGAAGAGTTCGGTGGCGGATAATGACCTGGCGATTGGTCGGGCGGTGGAGGCTGTTTCGCACTCAGCTTACTGGGACGATACGGCGTTTTTTATTCTGGAGGACGATGCACAGAATGGAGCCGATCATGTGGACGCGCACCGGTCGCTGGCGATTGTGGTGAGCAAGTATGCGCCGCATGCAGGGGCGGGAAAAGCGGCGTTTGTGGACAGCCGGTTCTACTCGACGGTGAGCGTGCTGCGGACGATGGAGACACTGCTGGGTGTGCCTCCGATGAATCAAAACGATGCGTTTGCACCGCTGATCTCTACGCTGTTTACCGGGCCGGGCGACCAGCCTTCGTTTACGGCGGACCAGACCAACCGGGTGAATGGGCTGATCTATACGGCGAACACGGCGACCGCTCCGGGAGCGGCTGCGTCGATGAAGATGGACTTCAGCCATGCGGACCGCGCGGATAGTACCAAGCTGAATTTGATTCTGTGGCACGATGCGATGGGGGAGAAAGCACCGCCGGCTGTGCTGCTGGTGCGCCATGCGAAGAAGAAGGATGGCGACGACTAGAGCAATATTATAGTTACTATAATGTGCCGAGGCGGAGCCTGAACCAGGCTTGAGCATCTTCGGCGGTGATGTGTGGCAGCAGGTCTGCAATGGCTTGATCGAGGGCTTCGCGGGTGCGCGCT
>JAJYBU010000044.1 GCA_021778845.1 Acidobacteriota bacterium | reverse complement strand
CCAACGTCACATAGCTGAACATCCCGTCCTGTACCCGCTCGTCTCCACGCATACCCAATAGACGATCAACAGCACAAGGAAGTCTTAAAACCGCAGAAATACTGGAACCTATTTCAACAAGCTCTTAGCGGTCGCATTGGTTGGCCTGAATCAGTATGTTCGATCTGCGCGATCGGGTCGTCGTAATAATCTCCGCGCCTGTCAGGAACTCATAAGTGTCCATATCGCAGGAACCCCATGGTCAAGGCGAATCGGAATCCCGCCTGCCCTGGGCCCAGGCTCAATATCTGGCTGTCAAATCGGAATTCCGCCCGGATGGCCAGCCAGCTTTTTGGCGCTCCGCTGCGGCTGTTCGGTGGGGGCATTTTCTTGATCTCCCGACTTGCGCTGATTTGAAGCACCGCTCTCCACGCCGAGCGCTTCGTGGATCTCTCGCTGAGGTCGAAGGAGATCAGTTCCGCGTTGGAACAGGGAGGCGGCAGAGTATCGATGAACGCCATGAACTGGCGCGCCTCCTCGCCATCCGATTCCGGATCGTGAAACAGAACATACCCTTTGCTCGGCCAGACTCGATGCATGTACGTTGACAAGGCTGCAGCCAGCACAACCTTGCGCGATGGATCTGAGTCCATTGACTGCATGAAGGGAGCCAACGCCGCCAGGACATGTCGATCGGCTTTGTGATGAGGAAGATTCGGAATCCCCTTTGCTGCCATCAGCGCGATCTCTGGATCACTTGCTGATAATGACCGCGCCCGGTCTGCTGCGCAGAGGCCTGCTGAATCTTTGAATATCGCGACCCGTTCGAGAATCTTGCCGGCGAGATGGCTGTCGATGCCCCATGCCGCGCCTGCAGTTTCCGTCGTCTCTTCGGGCTTATGAACATTCTTAAGGAAGTTCCAGGTCCGCTCCAACTCGTTGAGGTTGAGTGCCGCCGGAGCCGCGATTGCTGGATCTCTTTCCGTGATGAGATTCGGATCCACGGCACGGGCCCTTTGCCGCCAGAAAGTCAGCGGAACTTCCCAATGATCGGAGCCCTTTATCCAGCGCTGATAGGTCTTTCCGGTCAGGCCACTCGCCATCTCGATCGTGGACTCATCCGGCGACATTCGCTTAGATTGAGCAAGTGCCGATGCGAGGAGCCAATCGAGACAGTGGATGTAGGAACCAAGAGTGGTGGCCGGGCTGCCATGCCCCATCAATCGAGCAAGCAGATACGCATGCTTTCGCGTCGGACGGTTGTGTCGGTACAAACGTTCCGGGCGAAATGTCCCACCTTTTTCGAGCCATACTGCGGTCTCAGAAGGCGCAAACAGAAGCCCCGGAAGTGGCCGCACTACTGCGTACATTAAGCGCAGAAATCCCCATGTGCCGAAGCTATGGCGTAGGTGATGAAATGTGATGTTAGGATCGCCGGTTACCCGGCGCATGATCTCGTTAATCGTATCGAAGATCGTTGCAGGCACCACCTTGAGGTCTTCCGTTTCACCTCCGAAGAGGAATTCTCCCGGCTCGTACTGCTTTCCGATTCGGGTCTTCCACCACCGTTGGATAAGTTCGAGTTCTTCCGGCTCCAGGAAGATGTCAAGAAGCGCCCTTCGCAGTGCGTTATCGCTCTTCAGCGTTCTGTCTTCGGAGCATCGAATCAGCAACTCTGGGATCCCGCCCAGAAGCACGTCGTCAATTTTTATCTTTCGCGCCTCCTCTCGCCGGAGCCCGCAGCGGAATCCAAGAATCACAAGAACCAACGCAAGTTGCTGCCGGGATTCTGGCTGCGTGACCGGCCAGCGTACCCGGATCTCTTCCAGAATTGCCAGATACTCCTCAAATGAGACCAGATTTGGATCCACGCGCCCCTGTTGTCCCAGCGGAATTAGAACAGATGAGCGGCCTTTATCTTCGATCCCGCGAGCAATCAGGAAGGTGTTGAAGAGAATGAATGCCCGAATGGTACTCGCAAATGTCGGCGAGCTCTGCCGCTTTTTCAAATTCTCGACCGCCTCTTTGATGAGAGGGTCGAGTTCCTCCGCCCGCATGGTTAGTGGATCAGCCCCGCCCATCACGCCGTGCAACGTGTCCGCAACGGCGAGTACAGTCTCCCGCACTGCGGCCGGCTCCCGTCGATCACCTTTTGTCGGCACGCAGAGAATAGACAGCGCAAAGTCCGCCATTGAGAACTGGAGCGAACTCGGTGAAACGCCGCGCTTAAAACTTTGCAGCTTAATCCGGATCTCCTTTCGATCATCCGGCGAGAGCGCATCACGAAGTTGCGCCAACTCTCCATTCAGATTCGGGCTACGTGCCGGTTGTTCCGGCGTGACCGGAGGAGAGTCGGGACTCTCAACTTCTTGCAGAGCCGACTGACCAGACCCTGCCCACTTACGCCTCGAGACTCGCTCGAGAACATCGAAGCCTAGCGACTGCGATCTCATAACCCCGCTCGCGTATGCCGCGACAATCACCGGCAATTCGATGTACGCGACCTTCTGCGCTACTCGGAGAAGGTTCCTGAGTCCACCCAGCGCATACAGTTTCTTCTTATCGGTGCCACATGCAGATTTGGTCCAGGCATTGAACTGCTTACTCAATCGAGATATGAGTATAGGATCAGGCACACCGCCGCCGGGACCGTTTTTCAGAACGAGGAGATCAGATGCGGATGCTGGGTCGCAGCGAAACAGCAGCGTCGACGTGAGAGGATCTGGATGCCAGGCCCGGAACTGGCGGATGCCCGCGCGATCAATCCACACTCCGACATGAATGCGGCGCTCGGATATCGCCGTAGAGACCACGACTGTCGGCATGGCGCGGACAATTCCGAGCAGGGTCCGCATGTCGTGAATCCCGCCGTAGATGATCGCGGAGGCAATGACGATCTCCAGGGGAGGCGCAGCATGATCGTCTCGAGCAGCGTTCCGCGTGAGACGGGATTGAAAGTGAGCCAGTTGCTGGGTCAAGAGCTCCTTCCATGCATCGTAGGTATTGAACACGCGCCTGAGATTAGCGGGCAAAGGATTCAGAGAATATTTCGGAAGGGTGTACAGACGAGGAAACGGAATCTCCTGCTGGTTTCGTATAACCCATGCAGTCACCGCTTTGTGAAGCAGCCGCAGGCAATCGTACGCGAGCTTCGGATCTTCCGGGCCATCAATGATGCTGTTCTCCAGCGATTGCATTTCCCCGCGATTCCAGCGATCACCTGAACGCCCGAACAACAGATCTGCCACCTTTGATTCCTGGCGTGCAAGAATTTCTCGCAGTATCGGCAAGACTCGTTCCGCTTGATCCTTCGAAGCGCCTAGCAACTCCGGGTGATCCAGCACGCTCAGCCCAGTCTGTACTGCAATTCTTTTCCGTTTCACCTGGCCTCCAAAGCAAAGGGCTCAAAACAAAACTCCGTGAAGAGTTGCGACAGCATGGAGTCGGAAGCCTGCAAGCAAGCAATGTAGTCACTATAGGAAAAGGTGGAGTACGGCCCGAACGGTTCCTCTCCGCGAAACCAGTGTCCCATCCAGGCGTCCAGATACTCGGGCGCGATCCCCTGCTCGCTCAATTCGGTGCGGATCAGTCGTCGCCCAAAGTTTGGCGGAAACGGGAAGAACTCGTTAGACAGCAACTTGATCGTCGCGGGCCGGACAATGACCGGAACGAACTGCGTGCCACGCAGCTTGAGAAAATAACAGGGCATCTTGGTCGTGCCCTTTGGCAGACCAAGATATTCGAGGGATTCCAGATACCGGTCGTAAAACTTCATCTGGCAATATACCGCCTCAAGCACAATGGACAACCGGCGTTTGTAATCTGTGCCGTTGTCCTTGTCGGCGATCGTAACCAGCCGAGTCTCAGGGTCGATAAGGCGGGGATGGACGTAGGGAGTTCGAATTCCCCTCATGCCAACCGACAGACAAAATGCCCAAACGGTCCATAGGGTGTAGGCATTATGTTTGATTGCAAACTCGCGTTTCAAATCGGCTGAATCCGAAAGGGGCAACTGTCGCTCGACGGTGTTTCGTAGCCAGTCAAATGCGTCGCGCATTGCTGGAACCGTCGCACACAACCGACTGCCGACAGCCTCCTCACTTTGGGAAAGCTGAGGAGTCGGCAGCGAGGGAGGCGTCCATCCGCAAGTTGCCAGTTCTGCCAGGATGCAGTTAGACGCGTCAGCATGGAGGCGGCGCAGATGTTTGACTGTGGGTGTGGCGTAAAACCGCCGAACCGAAGCCAGGTAGTGGTCGTTTCTGGTGGCAATGGCCGCAGATGCAATATCTCCGCCGCTGGTTTCCACCATGCGCCGGAAGACGATTCTGCTCAGCCGAATGGCGGTCAGGCGGCCGGATGAGTCGACTTTGAGTAGCTGAACGCGCAGCAACTTGCGGTACTTCTTCGCGTCCTCGGGAAAGACCCGTACAGCCTCGCCTTTGCTGAGGGCCACGAGAGCAGATGGATGGTCTGCTGTTGTGGCTGGCGCCTGCAACTGCTTGATCAGAAATCTTGAAGCACCTCCGAAGTCCGGAAGTTCGAAGTGCGAGACTCTCGGCCTAACTTTTCCGGGAATTCCCGGCTGAACTGTGAGGTATTTCGGTTGGAGCGCTCGTAATCGCCATACGCCCGGCAGACATGGCCGTCCCTGTTCATCCAGACTGAACCGGATCGCAAGATCCGCATCTGGCTCAGCCCCTGGCTGACAGTATGCCATTAGCGATCCGGCTTCTTTGGGTGAGGCGCTCGCCCAGATGATTGTCGAGATCATCGCGGCGAAAAGCACCTCCTCGGGATCGGCTGGACGGGCGATCATACGGTCAAGATATGCAAGAAGTCGCGACAGTTCGATGGCCGTAGGCTCATCGACGGAAAATGGCAGTAGTTGGTTGGCGGCCTCAACGGAACCGCCGCACAAGCGAGCCGCGGCTGCTTCCGCCTCTGCCTGGGCGGTGCCGGTCGACAGTAGTTCCTCATCGGGATTGTCGTCGAGATTGAGTAGCTTTTGTCGGCGGGACTTCCGCATCCGCCAACGGGTTGGCAGATGCTGCCGCGGTGCGGTTATGCCTTCGTTTTCGCCCTCATTTCCGTCCTCATTCCCCTCATCATCCCCGTCCGCCTCACCCGGCGTCCGCGGCGAGCTCTTGGGTGTGTGCGTTTCTGGATGCCTTCCCCACTCGATGAATCCAGCGATACTGGTCAGCACTTTTAGCAGATTTGCTTTGATCGGCAAGAGAAGGCTTGCCGTCTTACCTGCATCCTCTGGATTTCTTGCTTTCACGAGCAGACGCAGATTCCTAATTCCGAGGATGTAGTCTGAGGGGCAGACAAGGTCCGGCATGAGGCTCAGAGCTGCCAGCCACTCAGGCTCGGATCCCAGAAAGTGACGGGCGAATCGGCCGCATACATCGTAGAGTGATTGCCAGAATTTTACCCGTGGTTGATTGCCGATCAGCCAACTCTCTAGAGTTGAGTCGTGGGCCATGATGCGCATATGCGCGTGAAGCAGATGTGCTTTGAGTGCAAGCCACCTAGCTTGCATGGTCTCATCAGCGCCTTCGGGCAGATCATCCCACAAAATGTAGTTGAGCCCGTGCTCTTTCGCACCGTAGCCGTAGAGCGGATTAGTCCCCACCATCCTGAATACGCGTTCCCTATGGTCTTCGTCGCTTGTCAGGTTCGCGATCTCTGCTTTCAAACTGCCAAGCACATCACGGATCGCCAGGGCCAAGGCTTCGTCAGAGTCCTTCGATCCAGTCAGGTTCCACTTCTTCGAGCATACGGTTTGAAGGATGTTCTGAATCACAGCCAGAGTCTTGGCATATCCATACAACTCCGGGTGCAGATTGGCCTTCCAGGCCATATCGTACAGAACCTCTGCGCAATTGCCTGGGAGTTGTGCCTGCATAAGCAGCCTCTCAGCAGCGTTGAGGTGCGTGAGGGGAGTGGAACCTCGACTTTGCTGGTCTTCCAATATAGACATGCGTCTCCTTCTCTATCGGCAAGAGAAGACCTGCTCGATAGGGAAGACATGCTCACTCACGATTGAGCACCTTATCCCCGGCCGAATACATGACACGCCCACGCCCTCTCTGCCTCCATCCAGAGTGGCCATCTTTAGTTCGCATCGTCTCCGCAGCGGCACGTGGATCGAGGAGCCGGTAAATCTCGCGCGTGTGCTGGTAAGGCTCCGACGGTGCGTGGAGTGCGATCAGATGCCGTTGTCTCAGATCGCGCATTGCTAGGCGCACAGTCTTACGATCCAGCCCCGTTATCCTAATCAATTCCGAGCGGCCTAGGCTCGTAAGCAGGTACTCCACCTGCACTCCCGCTGCAGTTACCTCCATATGTGGATAGGCGTGCCCATTGAGGGCTTTCAAAATCGCATTCGCCGAGGCGCATACGGTCTCCGCGGCATCCGTGATGGGATGGATACCGCTGATGCGCTGTCTCTTGGTGCTGACCACAGAAACGCGGCCGATAGGGACACGGAATGCGAGAGGTATCGCAACAACGGCATTATTCTCGACTGGCTCAGAGCTAGAGGCGGACACTTCGGCTGCGAAAAGACTCAGTGCATCGCTTGCATGAGTAGCTCGAGATTTAGTGCGCCTCTTAACGCCCTGCTTCGTTCTGAGCATATTCTGAGATTGCTCAGCGCAATTGGGCTTTTGTAGGGGATCGACTTCAAACAAGCACTGAGAGGCGGATGCGCCAGCATTGTTGCCAGTCGCTCTTACCGATTTTTGGCGTGCTTTTGCCATCTCGCTCTTGGTGCCATGCATGTAATACGCTGTGTCCTTTAGCGGGATCTGTTGATGGGGCTGAGATTTAAGCATTGCGATGACGGCCACCCATATTGCCGCATACCGCTCAGAGTGCCGTTTAATCAGTGTCAATCGCGTCTTACGTTTGTGCCCCCGGATGGTGTGGCGTATCAGCTTTCAGGCGGCGTAGTATTCGCCGCCCGCGAGCGTAATTTGGATGTAGTCTTGGATCTCGCAATATGACCAGCCGACTGACCTACTCGAAATTTTTTTCTGGCGCGGAAATCTACCTACCTTAATCTCCGCGTAGATAGTCGAGCGGCATTTGCCGGTCATGGCGACAACTGCAGGCAATCTTAATATCTGGTCGAACACGTTGTGCAGAGCGATAAGATTCTTCATGGTGGGTGTTACCCTTCAAAGATGTCGGAAAAGAATTAGTTTCTTTTTCGCAGTCCGTAGCCTAGAAAACATTTAAGCGAGGGGGAAGAGTTGCAGCAAATTATTTTTAACTATTTGCATAGTTTTACTTTTCGTGAAACTTTAGTTTCATTAATAGTGAAACTATCGCGATAGTTGGCTCAGACGCTATGCCTAAGCCAGCGGAGCGTGTTATTAAATGTTCATGCCTCTATCTTCATAAGCATCTCAGTTCGGCGGCCGCATTGTTATGGCCGTTCAACGAGCACAAGAAAGCCCCCAGGGAATATGCACTGGGGGCTTTTAGATCTATCGCTCTGGTTTACCGATTAGTAAGTCACTATGCCTGTGGCGGTTCCTTCAATGCTTGATGGGATAGCACCAGGTATCGTAGTGGCCGTTGAAGAACGACATCTGCTGCGCGCCGTGCGTGGGATTATCGGTCGGGTCGAGGTCGATGGTGACCAGCCGGGCACGGTTGCCGAAGCGCTTGGCATGGCGCACGAAACCACGCTGGTTGGCAACGTCTCGCCCATGCGGTAGAGATCCTTGGCTCCGGCCGCGTTCTCAAAGCGCGACAGCGTGGGCTGCGATGCCAGGTCCAGTGTCTAGGTAATCGGCCCACCATTGCATTAGCTCTGTGCGCTGTGGCAGGTAAAGCGCATGGTTATATGCAGCGTCGGTTTTGTCGTCATTCGCGTGGGCGAGCTGCAATTCTACGTGCGGTTTCTCAAAGCCATTATCCGCAAGGATCGTACGAGCTAGGCCCCTATAGCCGTGTCCAGTCATGACGCCCTTGTAGCCGAGATCGGCAAGCGCATCCAATATGGAATTGAGGTTAATGGTTCCGTTAGCGGTTTGAGCGTTCAAGCCTGGGAAGACAAATGCCTTTTCACCTGCCATTTGTTTCAATTGCCGCAGGATGGTGATGGCTTGACGGGACAGAGGAACAATGTGCGGCCTGTCTTTCTTCATGCGCGCCGCATCAATCTTCCAAACCGCGTTATCAAGGTCAAACTCCGACCATGGCGCACGCAATAGTTCCTGAGTGCGAACGAAGGTTAGCGCCATGAGTTTGAGTGCGAGCTTAACAACCGGGTGGCCGCTGTAATTTTCCATTGCTGCTATCAGGGTGGGGAGTTGATGTGGTTCGATGTGTGCGCGATTCTGTGGCTTGCGGGGGCTGAGAACGTCGCTTGGCTTAAATGCCGCAGCAGGATTGACTTCAGCCAAGTCATGTACCACGGCATATCGAAAAATCTGACTGATTGTCCCATGCTGGCGCTGTGCAACGTCCCGCGCACCCTTTCCCTTGAATCGCCGCCCTCCGGCGGTCCCTTGCTCAATCGCAATGATCAGGTGGCGAATGTCTGCCGGTTTGATGTCATTAATCGGCTTTTGCCCAAGTACAGGGAACACATCGGATTCCAAGCGCCTGAGGATATAAGCTGCCGTATCCCCATCTACGCCAGGTGCCCACCATTTATGCCATTTGAGAGCTATGGCTTTCAATGAGTGCGCGTCACTGGCCCTCTCCTTTTCGACCTGAGCTGTGACGGCAGCTTTCTCGACTTTACGTTGTGCCATTGGATCGTTGCCTTTGGCTAGGTCCGTGCGCGCTGTTTGGTGGGCGCTCCGAGCATCAGCAAGCGAAATATCGGGGTATTTGCCAAGGGATATGGTTTTTTGTTTCCCGTCATAGCGGTAATTCCAGCGCCACAATTTTCCGCCTGATGGTGAAATGAGCAAATACAATCCGGCAGCGTCCGCCAGTCTATAAGCCGTGGCCTTCGGTTTTGCGCTGCGGATTTTTACATCTGTGAGCGCCATTGCAGCCCTCCCGATCCCTATAGCGAGCATAGCAGTGGGTCGTGAGGAAATACCATCAAAAATACCAGAACAATTGCGTGGCTTCCCTTGGAAGTCAAAACATCTCTTTGGACTAATAAGCGACGTAAACAATTTATAACTAACAAGTTAGTGCGGACTGCGATGGACGTGCTTGGATGTCTATGGACATATCCTTGGCTTTTGCCTCAGGAGCCATTTAGGACAATGGATTACAAGCCTGACAAGTTACTTCAGAAAGTAGAAAGTGTCGCGTTGCGGGATTGTTGGGTGTCACGGTGGAACTCTTCGGAGGGACAACATGTCAGAAGCAGGAACCGCTCAAACCTCGACCGGTTCGGGGATAACCCCGGCGTTCGGTCGAAGTTTGAGCGGTGCAAGGATCCAAGGCCTAACTTCCGAGATTGAGATCAGGCAAGGTCGAAACGATCGAGGTTCATTACCTTATTCCAAGCTGCTACAAAGTCGTGGACAAACTTCTCGTGCGCGTCCGAACTTCCGTAGACTTCAGCAAGTGCCCGAAGCTCGGAATTTGAACCGAAAACGAGATCGACACGCGTGCCGGTCCACTTGAGTTCACCTGTTTTACGATCGTGCCCTTCAAACACGTCCTGGGCGTCCGAGACTGCCTTCCACTCCGTACCCATATCGAGCAGGTTGAGGAAGAAGTCGTTGGTCAGCGCCTCGGGCCGCTTGGTGAAGACACCATGCCTGGCGTGTCCGACGTTGGTATTCAGGACACGTAGGCCGCCCACGAGCACCGTCAACTCCGGCGCGGTCAGCGTCAGCAGTTGCGCCCTATCGATCAGCAAAGCTTCAGCCGATACGGGGCATTTGCCTTGGATGTAGTTGCGGAAGCCGTCGGCGAAGGGTTCGAGCACGGCAAAGGAAGCCGTGTCGGTCTGCTCCTGCGAAGCGTCCGTGCGGCCCGGGGAGAAGGGAACTGTCACACTATGGCCGGCGTTCTTTGCTGCCTGCTCGACACCTGCGCAACCGGCCAGAACGATCAGGTCAGCAAGCGAAACCTTCTTGCCGCCGGACTGCGTGCTGTTGAATTCGCTCTGGATGCCTTCGAGTGTCTTCAGCACTTTCGCTAGTTGATCCGGCTGGTTTACTTGCCAATCTTTCTGCGGCGCCAGGCGGATACGGGCACCGTTTGCGCCGCCGCGCTTGTCGGAGCCACGGAAGGTGGACGCCGACGCCCAGGCGGTCGAAATCAGTTGAGAGACGGACAAGCCGGACGCAAGAATCTTTCCCTTGAGGCTGGCAATGTCCTGCTTGTCGATCAGCTTGTGATCGATGGCGGGAACGGGGTCCTGCCAGATGAGTTCCTCGGCCGGAACCTCCGGGCCGAGATAGCGTTCGCGTGGCCCCATGTCGCGGTGCGTCAGCTTGAACCACGCACGGGCAAACGCGTCGGCGAACTCATCCGGATGCTCATAGAACCTTCTTGAAACTTTTTCATAGGCAGGATCCATGCGCAGGGCGAGATCGGTGGTCAACATGGATGGGGTGCGACGCTTTGACGTGTCGTGAGGGTCTGGCGCAGTGCCGACAGCAGCGTCGCCCTTCGGCTTCCACTGGTGCGCGCCGGCCGGGCTCTTGGTGAGTTCCCATTCATAGCCGAACAGGTGTTCAAAGTACTCGTTGGTCCATGTTGTCGGCTTGGTCGTCCAGATGACTTCGAGGCCGCTGGTAATGGTGTCGTCGCCTTTGCCGGTGCCAAACGTATTCTTCCAGCCGAGTCCCTGCTGCTCGATGCTGGCGGCTTCAGGCTCAGGCCCCACATGGGATGCAGGCCCGGCACCGTGAGTCTTGCCGAAGGTGTGGCCGCCGGCAATCAGCGCAACAGTCTCTTCGTCATTCATCGCCATGCGGGCGAAGGTCTCACGGATATCGATGGCTGAGGCGATCGGATCGGGATTGCCGTCCGGTCCCTCCGGGTTCACGTAGATCAGGCCCATCTGCACTGCAGCGAGCGGATTCTCCAGATTGCGCTCTTGATTGCTCTCCTGGGCGTCAGTGTGAACTTTCTCGCTGCTGGTCATTCCCTTGCCATAGCGCTTGTCGCCGCCCAACCAGGTGGCTTCGGGGCCCCAGTAGACGGACTCGTCCGGCTCCCATACGTCGTGGCGCCCGCCGCCGAAACCGAAGGTCTTGAAGCCCATCGATTCAAGCGCAACGTTGCCTGTGAGAATGATCAGATCAGCCCAGGAGAGTTTTCGTCCATACTTCTGCTTGATGGGCCAGATCAGCCGACGCGCCTTGTCAAGGCTGACGTTGTCGGGCCAACTGTTGATGGGCGCGAAACGCTGCTGGCCGGCTCCCGCTCCGCCACGTCCGTCAGCAATGCGATAGGTGCCCGCGCTGTGCCACGCCATGCGAATGAAGAAAGGCCCATAGTGGCCGAAGTCCGCTGGCCACCAGTCCTGCGAGTCGGTCATCAGTTTTCGCAGGTCCTGCTTCACGGCCGCAAGATCGAGGCTCTTGAACTCCTCGGCGTAGTCGAAGTCCTCGCCCATGGGGTCGGACTGAGGCGAGTTCTGGCGCAGGATCTTCAGGTTCAACTGGTTTGGCCACCAATCGCGGTTCGATGGGCCCTCGCCGGCGGCGGGGTGGAACGGGCACTTGGCTTCGGTTGGAACTTTCTTCTCGTCTGTCATATCTCTCCTCAGTTTGTGTGACGGATCGCAACCGTCACAGATGGATCGGAATCTCACAGCGCACCTATCCGCGCTTGTCTCAACACAGTCAATGTAGCACCATGGAGATGTATTGCTCCAATACATAGTTCGCATCCGGAGCATAGACAGTGCCTATGGAAATTAATCAACTTCGATATGTGTGTGCCATCGTTGACACGGGCAGCTTCAGCCGCGCTGCCGAGCGCTGCCACGTGGCGCAGCCTTCGCTCTCGCAACAGGTCCTCAAGCTTGAAGAAGATCTGGGAGCAAAGCTCTTCGATCGGCTCGGACGCAGCGTCCGGCTCACCGAAGCAGGCCGCGGCTTTCTTCCGCATGCACGCTCCATCCTGCATCAGATGGAAGCCGCCCGCGCCGGTGTCGAAGATAAGCGCACCGACGTGCGCGGAAGCGTGGCCGCTGGAGTGATTCCCACCATCGCGCCGTACCTCATGCCTCGCTACGTCGTAGCGTTTGCCAGAAAACATCCTGAAGCGAAGCTCCGCCTTGTCGAGGAAACCACACCGGTCCTCGTCGAAAGCCTACGCAATCTATCTATTGATCTCGCCATCCTCGCCCTTCCTTTGCGCCACAAGGAGTTCGAGCGGTTTCCTCTGCTCACCGAGCCGCTGTTCGCCGTCCTGCCGAAAGATCATCCTCGCGCTGGCGCAAAATCCATCGCCCTCAAAGATCTTCGTGGCGAGCCGTTCGTCATGCTACGCGATGGCCACTGTTTCCGCGATCTCAGCATCGCCACCTGCTCCCGCGCCCGCATCACGCCGCGTATTGCTTTTGAGAGTGGTCAGTTCAGCAGCCTGCTCGGCATGGTCGCCGCCGGAGTCGGGGTTTCACTTGTGCCTGAAATGGCCGTGGATCGCAACATCCCCTGCCGGTACATACGCCTCAGCGACGCGAGTGCCACGCGCACCATCGTGGCCGCAGTTCTGCGCGGACGGACCTTCAACCGCGTCCAGCAGGCCCTTTTATCCGGCATAAAGAAATAGGGAAGCGTGCCCAATGTGAGCCATTACGGCTTGGGCAAGCGGGCGAGGTAGTGAACCGCCATCGTCTCGTCGAGTTCTTATCGATCGGACCGCGTCGATGCCGGTTTCTTCTTGATGTGGGGCAGCGTGACAGGCTTGCTGTCCGGCAAGATTGCAGGGGACGTCAACGTTACCAGTGGTGCTGGCGGAGATGGAGGGGCGGGCGTGCTTAATTGTGACCCGGCTATCACCATGCAGATGGCTGCTGCCACAGCCAGACCAGCAAAGACCCACTTGACCACGGACCAGGTTGTACTTGTAGATGTCGTAGTTGTGCCTGTAGGCTCAGCGGAGAGATGGCTCGCTGCGGGCTCGATGTTGAGCATATTTAAGGCGGCAACGACCGTCGCAGAAACGAACGCCGCATAAGAACTGCCTCTCGTACTTCGTGTCACTGTAGCACACTGGGGATTGGGACAGCGTGGCGACACGATTGAGACTCGAACGAGATGCAGTGTTAGCGGTGGTGTTGATGAGTTGGGGCCGACACAGTTTGGATCTTTGCTAATTCTGCACTTGCGAGTAGGAAGGCTCCGATGCCCTTGGGATCGTTGGTGACGACCTTCTCGCTGAGGTAGTACGAATAGCTTCCGTCGCGATAGGGGTCGCCGCCGAGACCGGCAGCCTTCACGGTTCCCGTAAGGTCAAGGGACTGGCCGGGACCGTGCCGCACGAAGCGGCTCACAATACCGCGGTAGCCACGCTGGCTCGCGGCCAAATAGGCGTGCGGAAGATAACCGAGCCGCACTCCTTTTGCGAGCGCGTAAACGAACATGCAACTGGCAGAGGACTCCGGATAATTGCCCGGGGCATCGGCTTTATCCATCACCTGAAACCACAGTCCGTGGTCTGCATCCTGATAACGAACAACTGCAGATGCCTCGCTACGCAGGATCGTGAGCAACGTCTTTCTGCCTGGATCGTGCGGAGGATAGTAGGGGAGCGTGTCCACGAGCGCCATCAGATACCATCCCATGGCTCGGGCCCAGATTTGCGATGATGTACCGGTCTGCGGATTGGCCCAGCGTTGCTGCTTCGACTCGTCCCACCCGTGATAGAGAAGGCCGGTTGCCGGATCGAGCGCGTGTTGCTGCATGAGCGCGAACTGGTGAGTGATATCGCGAAACGCCTCTGGATGGTGGAACAGCGAAGCGTATTCGGCGTAGAACGGCTCCGCCATGTACAGGCCGTCGAGCCACATCTGGTTGGGGTAACTTTGCTTATGCCAGAAGCCCCCTGAGGGCGTGCGTGGTTGGTGCATGATCTGGCGATACAACACTGCGGCGGCCTCGGCATAACGAGGATCGTGCGTGGTGCGATACAGGAGCAGGAGTTGGCGCCCGAGAAGAATGTTATCCAACTGATTTTCTGCCGCCTTGTACGTCACAAGGGTTCCGTCAGGTCCGAGGAATGGATCGATAGAGTCGCGAATGTAGCTGTAATCCTTGGGATTGCCAGTGTCTTCCCACACTGCATCTATTCCGTCCAGCAACACACCTAATTCGTAGTTCCATCTCCAGGGAGAGCCGGGAGCGACGAACCGTCCACTGGGCCAGCGCTCTATGGTCGCGTTCGAGAATTGCAGCATGAGCGATCGCGGGTCTGCGGGGATGGTCGAAAGCGCAGGGCCCTCGTTGCAGAACTCGTTCGCGGCACAGTTTGCCTGCTGTGCAAGCGCAAAGTTGGTAGCTCCGCAGCATAAGCCGCAGAGGAGCAGTACGGCCAGGTATCGCAGACGTGTATTCATCGGGACGGGGGATGCTCCTGGTTCCATTGGGCGAAGAGGTCGAGGGCTTTCTGCTCGCTGGCGCTGTACCAGGCGTAGCCATTGCGCCGCTCGAGGGACAGGTCCGCGACAGTGTCGTGGATCGTCTTGTCGCGGTCGACGAAGATGGGGCGGTCTGTGCCGATCTGGTAGTAGCGCGCCCAGATGGGGCCGGCGCCGGGAGCAGGCACTAATTCGCGCCCGTTCGGCATGTGTTGCCATAGCTCTCCGAAGATGGCGGTCTTCCTGAACCATGCTGCAGCCACGCGGATAGACTGCCGCTCTGCTTTATCGGGATGAGGAAGATCGTTCATCAGCAGGCGTAAAACGTCTGCGCTCTCGCTGGCGCTCTCCGCCGGTGGCTCAAAGTTTCTGCCGGATTCCGGTTGGAGGGTGAGCGGGTCAGCCTGCTGCGGCCAGACGGTCAGAACCCCGTGCGAGCGAATTTGCGTGGCCAGGATGCACTGAATGCCGCGCGCAAAGCTGAGTGCTGCGCGATCGCGAATCTGCTGCGCAACGAATACGAAATCTTTTTGACCTTTGGCTGTGTCGCGCAGCAATTCCATAGTCTCGATCATTGCATCGTCGTTGTAGGTGATGGCATCGTGATAACCGCCTTCGAGGGGCCATACCTGCGGCCAGCCGCCGTTCGGGAACTGGGCATCAAGCAGATATTGAATGCCACGCAGAAAGGCTGCGCGGTACGACTCGCTCCGTTGCGGCCCCACTGCCGTGATGACCTTGGCCAGATATTGCAATTCTGTCGTAGTGCCATCGTTATCGATGGTGCCGATGTAGTTCCAGTCTGGCTCGCGCGGAGTGTCGAAATCACCGGACGCTAGAAAGTGCGAGAGGTTGTTGGGTGCAAATTTCTCACCTGGTTGGCGTACGCCTCCTGTCATGTCCATGTTCTTGCCCCATCCGCCTGCGGGCGTCTGGAACGAAACAATTACAGCCGCGATGTGCTGGGCTTCAGCGCCCGCGTACCACGAAGGCTCGCGATCAAGGGGAATACTGCGCGCGGAATTGCCGTGCGGAGGCTCCAGCGGAACGGCAAGCCCGCTGCGTTTCAGTTCTGCGGCGAAGTAATCCTTGTCGGCCTGGCGCTTGTGCATGGATCGATCCAGATACGCGAGCCACATGCTACGCTCGCGTGCAGGCAGCTGCTCGATGGTCGCTCTTGAGACCGACCGCGCCGGAGGATTGGTGCCGATAACGGTGGCAGACATCGGCAGCGCTGCGAACAGCAGAACGGCTGCGCACCAGGAGGAGCGGTGACGAGTGCGAGATATCTTGCGGGCGAAACTTTGTTGCAATCGACTTCTCCAAATCAGAAGATTATCGTGTCTCACCAGCGGTTCGTTCTGGAATCCAGTGATTCAGTCGCAGCCAGTTTTCCAGCAGATTGGTCCACGCCGAGAGTGCCGGATAGCCCTGTGCCAGCGCTGTTCCGTGCGGACCGTTTTGGAAGAGGTGAAGCTCGACCGGAGCTCCTGCATGAACCATAGCCGTGTAAAACGCAACGCTACTCAGAACAGGAACCGCCTGATCGGTGGTCGTGGCATAGAGAAAAAATGGTGGCGTCTGTGCGGTGACGTGCTTGTCGGGCGACATGTCGTCGATGAGGGCTGGCGAGGCATTCTGACCGAGAAAAGTCTTCATCGCTCCAGGTCTGGCGATGCCGGGCTGCAACGAAAGGCCGCCGTAGGAGCTGATCACAAAGTCCGGACGATCACTCACCCGGTCGACGGGATCAACTGCGGAAGGATTTCCCGAGTCGAAGTGCGTGCCCACGATACCGACGAGATGCCCTCCAGCAGAGAATCCCCACATGCCAATACGATCGGTGGCAATGTCGTATTCCTCCGCGTGGCTACGTGCCCAGCGTACGGCACGTTCGCCGTCCAGAATGGGTGACGGATAGTGATAGCGGGGAGTAAGTCGGTAGGTTAGGAGGAAGGCGGTGATGCCGCGGAGATTGAGCCACTCGGCGATGCGAGTCCCTTCCTTGTCGTAGGCAAGGTGTGAGTATCCGCCGCCTGGGCAGACGATGACAGCGGTGTGTTGTCCGGGCCCGCTTGCACTAAAGATCTCAAGGTGCGGCTTATCTTGCTCTTCATTGCCCATTGCACCGGGTGCTCCTGAGGGCCAGAGATAGACGATCTCCCCGTGTGGCAATGCTGGGTTGATCGCAGCAGGCTTTCCCGACGACGTCGTTATAGATGAATTCTGTGCATAGACAGACTGTTGTCGCAGGGCAATAGGGAAGAGAAGAAGAAGGAGCGGAACCACTCGAATCAATTGATTGGAGCCCATGATGAAATGACCTGAGAATCCTTTTCTGACCAAGTAATAATTCTGCATCGTCGATCCTCTCCGAGACGTCACTGGTCTGACCGCAATCTTACCCTTATTTGGCAGTATCAGTCTTCGTTTCTATTCTGCCGTTAGAAGCAGGGCAGAGTTGATATCTTTATGGAATTTCTCTCGGCCGTAGATGAGCGGCTACCTTGCCCATTGAATTAAGTTAGCGTCAGCTTCTCGCGAGAGACGATGCAAATGCTTCAGTATCTTGGAAGTTGCTATCTTCAGCGAAACGGAATTATGCCGGATTATTGGTCTGGTTGGCAATCGTCAGGAAGTTACGGCTACCGACCGATGTGCTGATCGATGATCCCGCAGAATGGGATTCCGCAGAATGGGACTCGTCAGAATCTCTTCGTTAGGATCGGCTGCTTATCCTCACTTGCATGGGAGCGACGCATGGGTCAGAGGCGCGCAGTTCCTTCTCGAATTGACAGCCTGCGGTCTGACCAGATAGCTTGACCATTTATGGAGGCTACACCTTTATCATGCTGAAGCACACGCTACTGGCTGTCGGGTTGATACTCGTCAGCACGCTTTCGCTGAGCGCTCAGGACACGCGCCATGTCACGGAGCCAACGCTGCCTCCGGCATGCGTCTCGCTCGACGCTCAACTCCAGGCCACCTCCGGGAAGCTCGCTCCGTCGGACGAGCGGAAGCTCGACAGCGAGCGCATCCAGCATGCTTTGGACGCGTGTGCCAAGGGCCACGCTGTGATCCTTCGCGCTGCAGGAGTGGCGAATGCCTTTCTGAGCGGACCACTGCATCTACGCGATGGGGTGAGCCTCGTTATCGACAGTGGAACGACGCTCTTTGCCTCGCGCGATCCTGCACAGTATGAGATCTCACCTGGGAGCTGCGGCCTCGTCAACCAGGCTCTACCCGGATGCAGGCCGCTCATCGGCGCTGATCACGTTACAGGTGCAGGCGTTATGGGTGATGGGGTCATCGATGGCCGTGGGGGCGAGGATCTGCTTGGCCAGAGCGTGACCTGGTGGCAACTCGCCGAGAAGGCGCGCGCCGGAGGACGGCAGCAGGTTCCGCGCATTCTCGTCGCGAACTATGCGAACGACTTCACGCTGTACCGCATCACGCTGAAGAACTCTCCTAATTTCCACGTGGTGTATAACCACGGCGATGGCTTCACCGCGTGGGGCCTGAGGATAGACACACCGCAACGTGGAGCCCGTAACACCGATGGGGTGGATCCGGGCAATGGTTCCAGAAATGTCACTATTGCACATAGCTACATTCGAACTGGAGACGACAATGTCGCGATCAAGGGAGGCGAAGGCGGGATTCGCAACGTAAGCATCGTCCACAACCACTTCTACTGGGGCCACGGCATGTCCATTGGCAGTGAGACCTTCGGCAGTGTGAGCGCAATACGCGTGGAGGATCTCTCGCTGGATGGACCGGACAATGGAGTGCGCATTAAGTCGAATGCCTCGCGTGGAGGGCTCGTGCAGGATGTGGTCTATGACGGGGTGTGTATCCGCAACTCGCCAAACCCCATCTTCTTCGACACAGGCTATACCGCGGCTGGGGTACTGCAAGGGAATCGATTGCCGACGTATAAAGACATCACCTTCAAAGACGTCAACCTATCCGGAGGTGGAGCGATCACGTTCAACGGATATTCGTCTGACCATCGAATCGGAGTGACGCTTGAAGGCGTTGTGATTACTGATGCGCAGCCTTACAGCTATTCCATCCGGCACGCTGACTTTCACGTTGGACCGGGACCGATGAACCTGCAACTAAAGGGATCCGATACGACCGTCACAGGCAAAGCATCCGCAGGCGAGACCCAGAACTGTGCTACGAAATTTGTGCCGTTTGCGGAAGGAACAAAATGAAGTCCTCGAAGCCGGTGAGTTGGACTGTAGTAATTGCGATGCTGTTGAGTACAACGGCTCTCACTCAGGCACAGGGAGATCCGGCCAGGCAATTCGACGGTCAGAGTGCGGCTCTCAGGAAGCCAGGAACACGAATACGCATCGATCTAATCGGCGACTCGACCCAAACGGACCACGCGGGTTATGGACGTGGCTTTTGTGCAAACCTTACGGCTCAAGTGGATTGTCTAAACATGGCCAAGGGAGGCGCAAGCACGAGTACCTACCGCGAAGAGGGACTGTGGGCCCGGGCTCTCCAGACCAAGCCGGACTACATGGTCATCCAGTTCGGACACAACGATCTCGTCAGCAAAGAACATCTCAGCCGGCAGGTTCCTCTGGAGCAGTATGCCGAGAATTTAAAGCGCTATGTCCTGGAGGCGCGCGCAGATGGCATTACGCCGGTGTTGGTGACACCTGTGACGCGCCGTTACTTCGGCAGCGATGGCAAGATTCACTCCGATCTGAGTGCCTACTCCGATGCTATGCGCTCGGTTGCGCGCGAGTTGAAAGTTCCTCTCATCGACCTGCAATCTGAGAGTATTGCATGGCTTGACCGCGAGGGGGAGGCTGTGGGGAATACATTAGCGATCACCAAAAAAGATGCCGCTGGGAAGACTGTTTTTGATAAGACACACCTCAACTGGGCAGGGAGCTTTGTCTTCGGTCGCATGGTGGCAGTCGGGCTCGGAAATGCCGTTCCGAGCCTCAAACACTATGTGCGCTCGAGGGCAGCGAAGCTCCCGCCAGAGGGTGAAAAGGACATGCGCATTCTGAACGGGGCTGCTGTGACGATCGTTCTTGTGGGCGATTCGACGGTGGCACCGCAAGGGGGCTGGGGGCCAGCATTCTGCGCGGACATGACCCGCAATGTTACCTGCATCGATGACGCGCTGAATGGTCGCAGCACGAAGAGTCTCATAGCCGAAGGTGCGTGGAAACGGGCGCTCGCACAACGTGGCGATTACTACCTCATTCAGTTTGGACATAACGATGAAAAGCCGGATTCTGCGCGCCATACCGACCCAGGCACAACCTATGATGCGAACCTCCGCGTCTATATCGCCGACGTGCGCGCAATCGGCGCTGTGCCTGTGCTGATTTCACCACTTGCGCGCCGCACCTTCCGCGATGGCAAGCCGTACAACGAAGATCTGCAGCGATACGCCGATGCCGCGCGTCACGTCGCCGAAGAGGAAGATGTAACCTTTATCGATCTACTGTCTCTGTCTGACGCAGTGCTTGACGGCATGACACAGGCTCAGGCCGACGATTTCGATGCGACAGGCCATCCCGATGAAAACGCGGAGAACCCAACGGCGAAGCTTGACCGCACCCACCTGAATGATCGCGGCAAGAAGGTTTTCGGTCGCATAGTGGCTGACCAATTGATTCGTACCCGCGTCGAACTGGGACCCGATGTGATTGGAGTGACCGCTTCCGCAGCGCCGTCGGCCGATAACCGAGGCCCGATGACACCGAAGCAATTAAGCCCGCAGTAGGTTGCGGTTGAAGAGGACCAATGAAATACATTGAAGCTACGCGCCGAACATTCATGGCGAAGGCCGCGATGGGGCTCATCAGTATTCCGTTTCTGTCTTCACACTCTGCGGGCATCGAGGCGCAGATGCCCGCAGAGGAACAGCCCGAGCGGAAGGCTGTGTCAACGCAGAACCGCACATCCGTGCATCTCAACGTGCGGGACTTCAATGCTCTGGGTGACGGTAAAGCGAAGGATACAGCCGCCATCCAACAGGCGCTGGATCGGTGCAGTGTACTGGGGGGTGGTGAAGTGCTCGTGCCGGCCGGCGATTACTTGTCCGGCGCCATTGCACTTCGATCGAACACAGTTCTACGCCTTGATGCTGGCGCAGCCCTGCTGGGGTCGCCCGACCTGGCTGACTATCCGCTCACGGAGGTACGCTGGGAAGGGCATTGGACCAAGGGGCATATCGGATTCATTTCGGCAATGGATGCTGAGAACATCAGTATTACGGGAAAGGGAAGAATTGTCGGTAATAATGAGATCAAAGGACGCGTCGACCGGATCACCGGACTTAGACATCCTGCACTGATTGAATTCACCCACTGCAAGAATGTACGCGTGGAAGATTGTGTTACAAACCAGAACGATATGTGGTCGATCCATCCAACCTACTGTGAAAATATTACTTTCCAGAATGTGACGGTCCATGGTGGCGCCGATGGTATCGACGTAGATTCGTGCAAGCATGTTGTGATTGATGGCTGCACCTTTCTTACTGGCGACGACTGTATCTCGCTGAAGTCCGGTCGCGGCGAGGAAGGATATTTCATTCATCGTCCTACTGAAGATGTTCGCATTTCAAATTGCACATTTGACGATATCCGATGGGCGTGCATCGGTATTGGAAGCGAGACTTCCGGTGGTATTCGTAATATTCATGTGGACCATTGCAAATGTATAGGTGCGGGGACTTTTTCCATCTATATCAAAAGCCGCCCAGGACGCGGTGCTTTCATTGAAGACATTTACGTGAACGATCTTGATGTGTCTGGTGCGAAGGCGGGCTTCCTGCGCATTAATATGCTCAATAGCGGTAAGCAAGATGAGTTTTCGGTTGCAGGGGATGATGGTATTCCTACTATTCGAAACTTCAATTTCAGCAATATCCATGTCACGGATGTTCCAGTGCTAGTCAATGCGGTGGGTATCCATCCTAATAAGCCACTGAAGGAGTTTTCGCTTGTCAATCTAAGTGGTACGTGTGGCAGCGGTATTTCGCTCGCGAATATTCATCATGCTGTCCTGCGCAATATTAACGTGACTGGATATGCCGGCCCACTGCTCAGCACAAGCAACGTGACGGGAGCCGGCCTTGCGGGGGCCGCTCCGTTAGCGGCACCAAAGATCCCCGATCCAATTCCAGTTCCGGCGCAACCCTACGTGTTGCACTAAAGTTTGAAGGTCATTATGCGTCGATTCTCGTCTCGAATATTTTGTAGCTTAGCGGCCACGGCGCTGTTCGGCAATGTGGCGCTTTGCCAGGCTCCAGCACGACCAGCTCCTGCTGCCCCAGTGATAAGACCCGATCCAAATAGTCCGACAAGTAAAGGACGTACCGAGGTCGTGTTGTATCTCGACACGCTTGCTGCCCGAGACACCGCCCCCCGCCGCACATCGATCACCGTTATCTCAAACTATGCCGAGGCCGAAGCTCGTCAGCGAGAGGTGCACAAGAAGGTGCTATCTCTGATTGGAGGGTTGCCCGAACGAACGCCGTTGCACGCTCAATCGTTAGGCATCACAAAGGCAGACGGCTTTCGCATCGAGAAAGTCCTGTTCGACAGCCAGCCCGGGTTCCACGTCACCGCTCTCCTTTACATCCCTGATGGAGGAGCAACCGGGCAAAAGTTCCCAGCGATTCTGATGACGCCAGGGCATTATCCGCCTGGTAAAGCTGCCGATTACGTTACTGCTGCCACCTTTGCGAGAAATGGTTTTGTCGTGTTGTCCTACGATCCGATAGGGCAGGGGGAGCGCCTCCAATATCCTGACCCGGCCAATGCGAATAGCTCTCTCGCGACTCGGCCGACTGGGGAGCACGGTGAGGCCAGCCTTCAGCCGATGCTGACAGGCGATGCCATTGCCCGCTATTTTGTGTGGGATGCAATGCGCGGCATCGACTATCTGACCACGAGGCCGGAGGTTGATCCGAGACGTATTGGGGCTCTTGGGTGTTCCGGTGGAGGGGCTGTCAGCGCTCTCACTGGCGCTCTCGATCCACGCGTCGCTGCCATCGCCGTAGCTTGCTACACCACGTCATTTGACACACTCCTGCCTGCTCTTGGGCCGCAGGATGGAGAGCAGTCTATCCCCAATTTTATTGCCTCGGGCCTTGATTTCCCGGACTGGATCGAACTCGCCGCGCCTCGTCCCTACGCAGTCATCGCTACCTATTCCGATATGTTCCCATTTGCCGGCGCCCGCTCTACGGTTATGGAGGCGCGCCGCTTCTACGCGCTGTTCGATCCAGCGGCTGCGGGGTCGCCCGCGAGCGGTGCACATCCCTCTGCGCCACCCATGCCCACGGGACCTGCGCTCAATGTAGATACATCCAACATCGTCGCGAGCTCTGCGCCATTGCAGTTCATCACCGGGCCTGGGCGACATGGGGCCCTTGCTCCCATCCTCGGAAATATTGTCGGCTTCTTTATCCAGAATCTTGAGCCGGGTGCTGATCCCATGCATCCCGTCCTCCCACCACCGCGTTCCGATGGGGCAGGGGATGCGATGGCGGGACTGCCAAAGGACGCGCTGCAAGTGACTCCGACTGGCCAGGTTGCCACCAGCTATCCCGGTTCCGAGACCGTATTCACTCTCAATCGAAAGCGGGCAGCCAATCTCGTCCCGGCCAACCGTCCACCTCTGTCCGGCGATGAACTCTCTGCGGAGATCCGTAAGGCAACAGGTATAGTGACCGGCGCTGGCGAATGTGGAGCAGATGTTGGCCCGGTTGTTCAACATGTGGGCCACGTCGTGTTCCATTGCGGTGCGGGGATTGATCTTCAAGGCGAAATCGCAGTACCGCGGTCTGCTGGGCGCCACTCCGCTGTGATGCTTCTGGTACCGGACTCAATCCATGGTGACAACGCTATCGCGCGTGCCAATAGAGCGCAGTTCGAGCACCTTGCGGCTGACGGAAACCTCGTTCTCGCTATCACGCCGCGGCCCTCGCCTCCTGGCTCGGACGACATGAAGTCTCCTATCCTCGGTCCGTTTTACCTGCTCAGCCTCCGGGCTGATCTGGTCGGCAAGACGCTCATCGGCATGCGCGTGGAGGACGTCCTTCAGATCACCGACCATCTTGCTCGCCGACGCGATGTTGACCCAACGCGAATCACCGCAATAGGGAGTGGGCACTTGGGACTTGTACTGCTTCATGCAGCATCGCTCGATAAGCGTCTCCGGCACGTAACGGTGGACCACGTTCTTTCCAGCTACCGTAGTCTGCTCGATGCGCCGCTACCGATGGGAGCGCCGGAAGATATCATTCCTGGCGTCCTGTTGCATTACGACATTCCCAACCTGACGACAAGGCTGGGGTCTCGCCTCACAGAGACGAACCCACTCCAGGGCACCGACAATCTGAGCCAAACTGAAGGTAGCAACACGCAGCCGTGATGCAGAGTGAAGCGGGTTACGTCTTCGGCCGCGCGGCCCGCGACGTGTCGTTGCCGTGGGTTCTAGTAATTCCTTTATTTTGACAACAGCGTAACTTGTTCATTCTAAGCGGTTAGATCATCCATGGGACAAGCTTTTCCTAGAAGAATTATCTAGCGAAAGTTTATCCGTGTAGGCAATTCTAGAGAAACTTTATGTTGATGATGTAACTTTGACCCTCGACCAATCAAAACGGCCAACCCATTCGGGCACTGCTCATATAAAATGACTCCCTTGGTGCTTCATTGTCCGCACCAACACATGCCTGCTTCCCATGCAGGTTGTTTGTTTCCGAAACTGCGCTGACCAAATCGCAGCTTTCGCCTGCGTGGGTTCTGAGCCTTCTCATTGGGGGAAGACTATGGAACGTTTTTCACTGGCGTCATTAGATCCTGATCTTCTCAACATGCGTACATGGCCGACAATCGATTTGGATCGGCTGGACGAAAGCGATCAAAATCTGGTGCAGGCCCGACAGCGAGCACTCGAATTGCTGGTAGAAGGAGTGCCAGACGATCAGATTAGATCCGGGTGTAACTTGTCGCGTCAGATGGCCGTGTATTTGCTGAAGCGCTGTCTGCAAGTTCACCCGGATGGAAGAATCTATGGCTACCGCATCCTAATGCCATATTTTAGGAGCGAACCATATCGGCGCACTGCGGATATTCCCTCTGGTTGGCACTTCACTAACTTCGGATTGTCGGGCGCCTTCAGTAAGCTCTTGCGCGAACACCCAGAACTGCAGGAGCTGCTTGATAGGCACATCCTAAAACTCGGGGGTCGAAACCATATCTATGAAGCCAGAGTTCAGCTAAAAAGCCTGCACAAGCGATTTATGGACAAGTGCCGCGAGTTGAAACTCGATGAGGCTCAACAGTATCCATTCAATACAGTCACGATGGGACACCGATCCCTTTCACCCTATATCCACAAGATAATAAAGGAAAATATCACCCGTGCAACGGCCGCGAACTTCGGATCTTCTGCAGTCAAAACTCTCTCAACTGGAGACGGGACGAACCGGCCTATCTTTCGTCCTTTTGAAAGAGTAGAGGTTGATGCGCACAAAATCGACGGAATATTTGTCCTTCTCATCCCGTCAATTTTCGGGGGCGTAGTTGTAAAGACTGTGGACCGTCTTTGGGACATAACGGTCGAGGAGGTCGCGAGCGGGGTCATCCTTTCGCACTATCGTAGTTGCCGCGCAGAAATCAATTCTGACGATGTCCTCCAGGCGGTTGCCAGGGCTTTGCGGCTTTGGGAGCCGCGAGAACTTCGAATTCCAACCCTAAGATATGGGAAAGGAGCAGCGTACCCTTCCTCAATCGATCCTAGATTTATTGGAGCATGTTGGGATGAAACTAGTGTAGACGGCGCGTTGGCGGAGATTGGTAAGCGGTTGAAGTTGAAGCTGAAAGCCGTAGTAGGATGTGACGTTAACACACTCGCGCGCCGGAATCCCAACGATCGTCCATTTATCGAGTGTTTCTTTGGACTCCTCGAACAAAATGGATTTCATCGTCTGCCAAACACCACAGGGAGCAGTCCGACGGATTCTCGCAGGTCCAAACCGGATCAGGCAGCTCACAAGTATCAGATGCAGGTGGAACATCTCGATGAACTTTTAGATGTGATGCACGCGAATTACAACAGCACACCCAAGATCTCACTTGGAGGGAGTGGATTGCCCGATGTTTTGTACCAGTTAGCATGTTAGTTTAGCGCAGCTTCTTTTGATTTCAAGTAGCGGTCGTCGGGGGTGTGGGGAAGTGGGAAGCGTTGTTTGCTTTCCACTTCTCCATAC